>VEQP01000031.1 GCA_018883185.1 Nevskiaceae bacterium
CAGATACCCGGACTCTTCGAGTTCGCGCGCGGTGCTGATGTGCTCTACGTCACGGCCGATGGCCGCTTCGCCATCGATGGCGATCTCTACGATCTCAGCAACGATGCCAACCTCAGTGATCAGCGGCGACGTGAGGCGCGGCTCGCCTTGATCGCCTCAGTGCCCGAGTCGCAGATGGTTATCTTCGGGCCCGCGAAGGCGGCACACACCGTGACGGTATTTACCGATCTTGATTGTGGCTACTGCCGCAAGCTGCACTCCGAGATGGCCAAGTACAACGAGCTTGGCATTCGTGTGCGCTATCTGTTTTTCCCGCGTGAGGGCCCGGATACCGACTCTTGGGCAAAGGCTGTGTCGGTGTGGTGTTCGCCGAATCGAAACGATGCGCTGACGCGGGCCAAGAAAGGCGAGACCATCAAGGCTGCCAAGTGCAATCCCAACCCTGTGCAGCGCGACTATGAACTCGGCCAGGATGTCGGCTTGCGCGGCACACCGGCGATTGTGCTGCCAGATGGGGATTTGCTGCCCGGCTACGTGCCGCCTGCCATGTTGGCTCAGCGACTCGCGCCCGAGAGCAAAACCAAATAGTTTCGGACAGAGAAGGGTCTCGAGCGCTAGCCGAAGCGCGCTTTCTCAGCGCTCGAGCAACTTGAGCTTGTCGGGTTTGCCGTCCCAGTTCTTGGCGTCGGCGGGAGCCTCGCGCTTCTCGGTGAGCACGGGCCACTTTCGCGCCAGTTCCGCGTTCAGCGCCTTGAAGTGTTCTTGGCCCGCGGGCACCTCATCCTCGGAGAAGATCGCCTCTGCCGGGCACTCCGGCTCGCACAGCGTGCAGTCGATGCACTCGTCCGGGTCGATGACCAGAAAGTTGGGACCTTCATGGAAACAGTCGACGGGACAGACCTCGACGCAATCCATGTATTTGCACTTGATGCAGTTTTCAGTGACGACGAACGTCATGGGCAACCCCGCGAAAATGATGCGCGCACTCTAAACCGGGTCGAATCCCGCCGCCAGAGCAGCCTGCCCGATCAACTGCGACGTCGATCGAACTCGGCAAAGTAGTAACCTTCCTTGCCCGCAGAGCGGTCTTCGAGAAAGTGCTTGAGCGCGAACTCTACGCTCGCGAAGGCCATGTCCGACCAGGGAATGTCGGCCTGGTCGACGAGCTTCACATCGAGGCTCTCGGGCCCGGCGCCGATGCTGTTCGAGCGTAAGCGCCCGCGGAAAAAGACGTGAACCTGTTGTGCATGCAGTACGTGCACTACGGCGAGCAGGGAACCGATCTCCACATCGGCGAGCGCCTCTTCGTAGGCTTCACGCGCCGCCGCCTGCTGCAAGGTTTCGTTGTTTTCCATGAACCCAGCGGGCAGCGTCCAAAAGCCATAACGCGGCTCGATCGCGCGTTTGCAGACGAGAATTCGGCCCAGTTCGTCGACTGGCACGCAGCCGACCACGAGCTTCGGATTTTCGTAGTGGACCGTGCTACAGACCGGGCAAACATGCCGTGGCAGGTGCTCCCCGTCCGGGATCCGCACCACGACCCCGGCGCCACAGTTGCTGCAATAGTTCATGGACACTTTCGTTGGTGCCGGGAGAGGGAATCGAACCCACACTCCTGATTAGGGAAACGGATTTTGAGTCCGCCGCGTCTACCAGTTCCGCCATCCCGGCTTTGTCGTTGGGCGTAAGTATACGTGAAAGCTGGCCGCGGCTTGCCTAACATGCGCCCCGTGCTCGCCACAGACTTCGATTTCGACCTCCCTGAGGAGTTGATCGCCCAGCGGCCGCTTGCCGAGCGCGCCGCTTCGCGCTTGCTTGTGCTCGAGCGGCACGCTGCGGCGCCGCTCGATCGGCGGTTCGTCGACCTGCCTACTTTGCTGCGGCCCGAAGATCTGCTGGTCTTCAACGACACGCGGGTGATCCCGGCGCGGTTGCAGGGCCGCAAGCCGAGCGGTGGCGCGGTGGAAATGCTGTTGGAGCGGGCCCTCGAGGGTCGCCAGGCGCTGCTCCACATGCGTGCCAGCAAGCCGCTGCGTCCGGGGCAGATCGTGCACACGGCGGGGGGCGATATAACCGTGCTCGGTCGCGACGAGGATCTTTTTCGCGTGCAGTTGCCGGCTGAGGCCATCGATTTTTTTTCGCGTCACGGTACGGTGCCGTTGCCACCCTATATCAGCCGAGACGCGGACCGGGAGGACACGGAGCGCTACCAGAGCGTGCTCGCGAAGGTGCCCGGCGCGGTGGCCGCACCCACGGCCAGTCTGCATTTCGATGCGGCTTTGCTGGAGCGTCTGGCCGCGCAGGGCGTATCGCGTACCACGCTGACTCTGCACGTGGGTGCGGGGACGTTTCAGCCGCTGCGCACCTTGAAAATCGACGAGCACGTGATGCATGCCGAGCGTGTGGAGCTGCCCGAGTCGGCCTGCGAGGCCATCGCGCGCGCGCGCGAGGCGGGCGGGCGGGTGATTGCCGTGGGCACGACGGTGGTGCGGGCACTCGAGGCGGCGGCGTCATCTGAGGTCGCGTCCGCGAGTTCGGCAGCGCTTCGGCCTTGGCGCGGCGACACGCGCATTTTTATCAAGCCCGGTCACCCATGGCGGGTAGTCGATGCGCTGATTACCAACTTCCATTTGCCGCGCTCGACCTTGTTGATGCTGGTCAGCGCCTTCGCAGGCCGCGAGCGCATGCTTGCGGCCTATGCCCACGCCGTTCGCGAGCGTTACCGGTTTTTCAGTTACGGTGATGCCATGTTTCTCGAACGACATCCGGCGGGCGGTGAGGGCGCATGAGCCTGCGCTACGAAATGCTCGCTACCGACGGCGCAGCGCGCCGCGGCCGTGTGCACGCGCGCCACGGCAGCATCGAGACACCGGCCTTCATGCCGGTCGGCACTTACGGCACCGTGAAGGCGATGACGGCAGAGGAGCTCGAGGGCCTAGGCGCCGAGATCGTGCTCGGCAACACCTTTCATTTGATGTTGCGGCCCGGGGCCGACGTAATTGCCGAACTCGGCGGCCTGCACCGTTTCATGCACTGGTCGCGGCCCATCCTCACCGACTCAGGCGGCTTTCAGGTCTTCAGTCTCGCCAAGCTGCGCAAGATCAGCGAGGAAGGGGTGAAGTTTCGCTCGCCGATCGATGGCAGCGAGGTCCGTCTGACCCCTGAAGACTCGATGGACGTGCAGCGTGCGCTGGGCTCCGACATCGCCATGATGTTCGATGACTGCACGGCCTGGCCCGCGACCGAGGCTCAGGCCCGCGCCTCGATGGAGCGTTCGATGCGGTGGGCACGCCGGTGCCACGACCACTACTACCGCGACGGTCGCGACGCGGCCCCGGGGGATTTGTTCGGCATCGTGCAAGGCGGCATGTATCCGCAGCTGCGGCGCGAATCTTTGAGTGCTCTCATGGAAATCGATTTGCCGGGGCTCGCCGTGGGCGGCCTCGCAGTCGGGGAGCCCGAGGCCGAGCGGCTGCGGGTGCTGGAGGAGCTCGTGCCTCACATGCCGACCGATCGGCCGCGTTATCTGATGGGCGTGGGGCGACCCGAGGACATCGTCGCGGCCGTGCTGCGCGGCATCGATATGTTCGACTGTGTCATGCCGACTAGACACGCGCGCAACGGTCACCTGTTTACTTGCACGGGCGTCATCAACATTCGCAACGCCGTCCATCAGCGCGACCCGGGGCCGATCGACCCGGAATGCGGGTGCTACACCTGCCGCAACTACTCCAGGGCCTATTTACGTCACCTGGACCGCTGCAAGGAGATTTTGGGCTCAAGGCTCAACACCATCCACAATCTGCATTTCTACCTTGAGTTGATGCGCCAGCTGCGTGAGGCGATCAGCGAGGGGCGGGTGGCGGCTTTTGCCCGGGACTTCCTCGCCCGGAGGCAGGCGCCGGCGCCTGTGGCATAATCCGCGGCCTTTTTCGGAAGCGTTTGCCCAAGGAGCACGCAACATGAACGGACTGATTCCCGAAGCCTATGCCCAGGCCGGGGCGGCCTCGCCCGGCGGACAGCTCGCTCCCCTGCTGATGATGGTGCTGTTCATCGTCATCTTCTATTTCCTGCTGATTCGTCCGCAGCAAAAGAAGGCCAAGGAACACGCGGCCATGCTCGGCAAACTGGCGGCTGGCGACGAAGTGGTCACGGCGGGCGGCATTGTTGGCAAGGTCGTCTCCGTCGGTGATGGCTTCGTCACCGTCGAGATCGCCGAATCGGTGCACATCAAGGTTCAGAAGTTTCAAGTCAGCTCGCTCGTGCCGAAGGGCACCTTGAAGGGCGGTTGATCCATGCTCGAGTTCGCCCGCTGGAAGTACATCCTGGTCGCCGTAGTGATGGTGGTGGCGACGATCTTCGCCCTGCCGAACGTGTTCGGCGAAGACGCTGCGTTGCAGGTGGCCCGCAAGGATCGGGCGGCCATCGCCGATGAGAGTCGCAAGTCCGTCGAGGAGTACCTGCGCGGACAGGGCGTGTCATTTTCGCGCAGCTACGTTGATCAAGGTCGCTTGATGCTGCATTTCGATGCCGTACCGGCGCAGCTCAAGGCGCGCGATCTCGTCAACGAAAACTTCAAGGCGGATTACGTCACGGCGCTGTCGTTCGCCTCGCGTGCGCCCGATTGGTTGCGCAAGATCGGCCTGCGGCCGATGCCGCTTGGTCTTGATCTGCGTGGCGGTCTGTACTTACTTTATCAGGTCGACATCGGCGGCGCCGTCGATCAGCTGCTCGAGGTTTATGAGCAGGACGCGCGTCGCACCCTGTCGCAGCAGAATATTCCCTTCAGCGACGTGATTCGCGTCACCGAGGGCAGCGAGCGACCGAATGGCTTGCGCGTGCTGCTGCCCGCAGGCGCTGATGTCGGTCAGGTTCGAGGCGTCCTTCGGCGCTTGTGGCCCGATCTGACGATCACGAGCTTCCAAGCTTCGTCGGGGCCGATCGTCCAACTCGTCTTGACTGCAGCGCAGATCAAGGAGCGTCAGGACTACGCGATCTCGCAGAACCTCACAACGCTGCGCAACCGCGTCAACGAGCTCGGCGTGTCCGAGCCCGTCGTACAGCGACAGGGTCTCGATCGCATCGCCGTGCAGCTGCCCGGCGTGCAGAACTCCGCTGAGGTGAAGGACCTGCTTGGTAAGGTGGCGACCCTCGAGTTCCGCCTGGTCGATACGCAGAACAACGTTTCGGAAGCCGTGCAGCGGGGTCGCGCGCCGTTTGGCTCCAAGCTCTACGAAACCCGCGATGGACTGCCGACGCTGCTCAAGCGCGACATCATCGTGACCGGTGATCAGCTCGTCGATGCAACGACTGCGGCGACCGAACAGGGTCCAGGCGTGTCGGTGCGGCTCGATGCCTCCGGTGGCGAGGAGATGCTGCGCGCGACGCGGACCAATCTCGGTAAGCCGATGGCCGTGGTGTTCATCGAGCAGCGGCGCGAGGAGATCGAGGTTGCGGGCGAGAAGGTCCAGCGTACTATCAAGGAAGAAAAGGTCATCAACACCGCCACCATTCAAGGTGTGTTCTCGACCAACTTCCAAATCACCGGTCTTGGCGTCAACGAAGCGCGTGACCTCGCGTTGCTGTTGCGAGCCGGTGCGCTCGCTGCCCCCCTCTTCGTGATCGAAGAGCGTGTGGTCGGCCCGGGTCTCGGCAAAGAAAACATCGAGAAGGGCACCACGGCGCTGCTCATCGGCATGGCGCTGCTGTTTGTGTTCATGCTGGTGTACTACCGTACGTTCGGCATCGTCGCGAACATCGTGTTGCTCGCCAACGTCATTCTGCTCGCCGCCTTGCTCACGGTATTCAAGGCGGCGCTCTCGTTGCCCGGTATCGCCGGCATCGTGCTCACCGTCGGCATGGCGGTCGATGCCAACGTGCTGATCTACGAGCGCATCCGCGAGGAAATCCGCAACGGCGTGACGCCGCAAACCGCGATCGCCAAGGGCTTCGAGAAAGCCTTCTCGGCGATTGCCGACTCCAACATCACGACCTTGATCGCCGGCATCGTGCTGTGGGCGCTAGGCACCGGAGCGATTCGCGGCTTTGCCGTGGTGCTCTCGCTCGGTATCGCGACCTCGATGTTCACCTCGCTGCTCGGCAGCCGAGCCCTGCTCACGCTGATGTACGGCGGTGCCCGTCGTCCGGCGAAGTTGTCGATCTGAAGCCTCTTCGGGAAATCACGCCATGGAATTGTTTAAGAGCAACAGCAAGATCGCCTTCATGGGCTCCCGCAAACTCTGGTATGCGGTGTCGACGATCCTGTTCGTGGTGTCCTTGGTCGCGCTGTTCACGCGTGGTCTGAATCTCGGTGTGGATTTCACGGGCGGCGTTACCGTGGAAGCGAAGTTCCCGGGTGAGGCCCAGCCCGAAGTGCTGCGGCGCGGTCTGGAAGCGGCCGGTTTCGACGATGTGCAGGTGCAGAATTTTGGCTCCTCGCGCGATGTGGCGATTCGTTTGCCGCCGCCCGAAGGCAAGAGCGCCGATCAGGTGCGTAGCAATATCGAATCTGTGCTGCGTCAGGTTGATGCCAACGTCGTCGTCAGTCGTCTCGATGTGGTCGGACCTCAGGTCGGAGCGGAACTGCGTAACTCGGCGGTGATTTCGCTGATTGCGACGCTCGTGCTGATCTTCATTTATGTGTTCCTGCGCTTCCACGCCTGGCAACTCTCGCTGGGTGCGATCGTGGCTGCGATCCACGACCCGGTTATCGTGCTCGGGTTTTTCGCGTTGACGGGTATCGTATTCGACCTTTCGGTTGTCGCCGCATTGCTGGCGGTCATCGGCTATTCGCTCAACGACACCGTCGTGGTGTTTGATCGAATCCGCGAGCGCTTCGAGGCCAACAAGCGCATGCAGCCGGCAGAGGTACTGAACCAGTCGGTCAACCAGACGCTCTCGCGCACCATCATGACGAGCTTGACCACCCTCATCGTGGTAGTGGTGTTGTTGTTGCTCGGTGGGCCGGTGTTGCAGGGGTTCTCGGCTGCGCTCGTCGTCGGCATCCTGATCGGTACGTATTCCTCGATCTATATCGCCAGTGCGGTGGCACTTGATGCGGGGCTGACGGCGGAGAGCTTGTTCCCGACCCGCAAGAAGCTCGCCATCGACGATATGCCCTGATAGGGCTCGGACCCGAGCCCTCGTTCGAGCGCATCGATGGCGTCACGCCGCAGTAGCGGTCAGCGCACATCCCCCCCTACAATCAAGCGCAACACCTGAGGGGGTTCCGCATGAACTGGCGCATCAAGCCACTCGACGAGATCATTGCTACGGCCGAGAAGAAGAGCCTCAAACGCTCGCTCGGCGCCTTCCAGCTCACCATGATGGGCATTGGCGCCATCATCGGCACGGGCATCTTCGTGCTCACTGCCGAGGCGGCGCAAAAGGCGGGCCCCGGCATGATGATCTCCTTCGTCGTCGCCGGCTTCGTCTGCGCAGTCGCCGCGCTCTGCTACGCCGAACTGTCCTCGATGGTGCCGGTCTCCGGTTCCGCCTACACCTACTCGTACGCGGTGCTCGGCGAGGCGATCGCTTGGATGGTCGGTTGGGCGCTGGTACTCGAGTTCGCGGTCGCCGCGAGCGCGGTGTCGGTGGGGTGGTCCAACTACTTCGTCGGCAACATCGAACGCATGTTCGATGTCGAGTTGGCAGACACTTTCACCAAGGGGCTGTACGCCGGGGGTCTCGTCAATCTGCCAGCGGCGGTCATTGCAATGCTGGTGACGGCCTTGCTGGTCGTCGGAACCCGGGAAAGCGCGACGGTGAATGCCTTCCTTGTGCTCATCAAGGTCGCGGCCCTCATTCTGTTCGTGGTGCTCGCCATTCCGGTAATCAACGGCGAGAACTTCGAGCCCTTCGCCCCGAACGGCTTCTTCGATTCGGGTGGACTCGGCATCGGCATCGCGGGTGCCGCCGCGTCGATTTTCTTTGCCTATGTCGGTTTCGATGCCGTGGCGACTGCGGCGGAGGAAACCAAGAACCCGCAGCGCAACATCCCGATCGGCCTGATCGGCAGCCTCGCGATCTGCACCATCTTCTACCTGCTGGTGGCGGCGGGTGCCGTGGGGTCAATCGGTGCGCAGCCGGTTTCCGACGCTAGCGGTGTGCCGCTCTCGCCCGGCAGCGAGGCGTTCTTCGCGGCTTGCGCGCAGCCTGCAAACGCGAACCTGCTCGCCTGCAGCGATGAGCCGCTCGCCCATGTGCTCGACATGATCGGCTGGGGCAAGATCGCACAGCTGCTTGCACTCGCGGCTTTCCTCGCGCTGCCCTCGGTCATTCTGATGATGCTGTTTGGTCAGACGCGTATTTTCTTCGTCATGGCTCGCGATGGTCTGCTCCCTTTCGGCGACACCCTCTCCAAGGTGCATCCGAAGTTTGGGACGCCGTATGTCGTGACGCTGATTACCGGTGCTGCGGTCACGATCTTCGCGGCCTTCTTCCCGGTGGGCGTGCTCGCCGACATCTCCAACAGCGGTACCCTGTTCGCGTTCCTCACAGTGTCGCTGGGTGTCATGGTATTGCGTCGTCGCGAGCCCAATCGTCCGCGACCGTTCAGCACGCCAGCCATTTGGCTGGTGGGTCCGCTGGCCTTCGCCGGCTGTGCGTTCCTGCTGTTCTCGTTGCCGATGCGTACCCAGTTGACCTTCCTGTTGTGGACGGGCGTTGGTCTGTTGGTCTACTTCGCGTACGGCTACCGCAAGAGCCCGCTCGCGAACCGCTGAGTCGCTGACACCGTGGCCACTGCCGCCGACCCACAACTCGCCAACCGGATCCTCGGCGGGCTGGTGCTCGGCGCCGTGGCTGGCGCCCTCGTGCTGCTGCTCGGCGGGCCGCTGCCCTGGCTGCTCGAGGGCGCACGTCAGGTGTCTACGGCGGTGTTCGACCCGCTTGGGCAGATCTTCCTGAGGCTGCTCTTTTTCGTGGTGATGCCGCTGGTGTTTGCCTCGCTCGCTTGTGGCGTGGCGCAACTCGGCGATCTCGGTCGATTAGGGCCGCTGTCGGCGCGCACCTTCACCGTGTTCTTCTGCAACATGTCGATCGCCTGTCTGCTCGGGCTCATCATGATGAACCTGCTGCAGCCCGGGGCGGTCATCGACACCGAGACCAAGGCGCGTCTCGTCAGTGAATACGGTGGCGCCTCGTCGAAACTCATCGAAAAGCAGGCCGCGCAGCCTGACATGAGTTTCGCCACGGTCGTCGACATGTTCATGCCCCGTAATCTGCTGGGCGCGATCACGGGTCACGATCGCGCGATGCTCGGCGAAGTGTTGCCGCTGATCCTGTTCGCCATTCTGGTGGGTGCGGCGGCGGTGCAGTTGGGTGGTCGACGGCGCGAGCAGCTGCAGTCGGGGCTCGAACTCATCAGCGAGTTGATGACCGGCATCGTGCGCTTCGCCCTGCGCCTTGCGCCCTATGCCGTCCCGGCCATGATCTTCAGCGTGGTGGTCAAGGTCGGCTGGGACATCCTGCTGGCGTTGGGGCTTTTCGTGCTCGGCTGCCTCACCGTGATGCTGCTGCACCTCTTCGGCACGATGTCTCTGTGGCTGAAGCTTTTTTCGCGCTACACGCCGCTCGATTTCTGGCGCCGCATTCGCCCGGTGCTGGTGACGGCGTTCTCGACGAGCTCGAGCAGCGCCACGCTGCCCGCAGCGCTCGCTTCGGCACGTGATGATCTGTCCATTCGACCGACAACCGCTGGCTTCGTGCTGCCACTCGGTACCACGATGAACATGGCGGGGACTGCCCTGTACGAAGGTTGCGTGGTGCTCTTCATCGCCCAGGTCTTCGGCATCGCGCTCGATCCCGGCCAGCAGCTCACGCTGCTATTGCTCGCCGTGCTGGGCGCCGTGGCTGCGGCCGGTATCCCGGGCGGTTCGTTACCGATCATCGCCGGATTGCTTATCACTTTCGGTATTCCGCCTGAAGGCATCGGCATTATTTTGGGCGCGGATCGCCTGCTCGATATGACTCGCACGATGGTCAATGTCGGCGCCGACATGGTCACCACCGCCGTTGTGGATTCCCTCGAGCGCAAGGCCGACGGAGCGGCATGAGCACGGCGGCCTCGGCACGCTGGCCATGGATCTGGCCACTCGTGGCCTGGGTGGTCGTGGCGATTTCTTTGGGAACCGCCTACGGCGCATGGCCGCTGCTGGTCGTGGCACTGGTGGGCGTCGTGCTGGCGGCGGTGCATCACGCCGAGGTCATCGCTGAGCGCATCGGCGAGCCGTTCGGCACGCTGGTGCTCGCCGTGGCGGTCACCATCATCGAAGTCGCGCTGATCGTCGCGCTGATGCTGGCCGACAGTGAGCCCAACATGCAGTTGCCGCGCGATACGGTATTCGCCGCGGTGATGATCATCGTCACGGGTATGGTCGGGCTCTGTCTGCTGACGGGTGGCCGGCGTCATGGTGAGAACACCTTCGGCGAGCTCGGCGTGAGTTCGGCACTCGCCACCTTGGCGTCACTGTCGGTGCTGACTCTGGTGCTGCCCAACTACACCACGAGCATGCCGGGCGCCGCGTACTCCGCTAGCCAATTGGCCTTTGTCGCCTTGGTCTCGCTCGTGCTCTACGGTGCGTTCATCTTCGTGCAGACCGTGAAGCACCGCGATTACTTTCTCGATGCGACGCACGAGCAGATCGTCGCGGCAGCGGAGCGTGATGCTGCCGTCGCGAGCCGCGCCTCCATGCCGGCCACGCTGCTTGCGCTTTTGGTGTCGCTCGCTGCGGTGGTGCTGCTTGCGAAGAGTCTCGCGCCCACGCTGACCGCAGCCCTTGATGCCGTCGGTGCGCCGGATGCCGCAACAGGCGTATTCATCGCCGCGATCGTGTTGCTGCCCGAAAGTCTCGCGGCGTATCGCGCGGCGACGCTGAACCGACTGCAGACGAGCCTCAATCTTGCGCTCGGCTCGGCTTTGGCCTCAATCGGACTCACGATTCCAGTGGTGGCGGCGCTGTCACTCGCCATGGGCTGGACGCTGGAGCTCGGTCTCGGTCAGCGCGAGATCGTGCTGCTGGTATTGGCTTTGCTGGTGTCGAGCTTGTCGGTCGCCAAGGGTCGAACCATGGTATTGCACGGGGTGGTGCACCTCGTGCTATTCGCCGTGTATCTGTTCACGACGATCGTCCCTTGAAGTCAGCCTTCGCGCAACGAGTCGGTGAGATGCGGTGCGAGCAGCGCGACGAGGCCTTCGTACACCCGCGGTGAGCCCGCGATGATGTTGCCGCCCTGAGTGTATTCGCCGCCTGAGAGTGTGCCGACCCGTCCGCCCGCCTCTTCGACGAGTAGCGAGCCGGCCGCGGTGTCCCAGGGACCCAGATCAATCTCGAAGAAACCGTCCGTGCGGCCGGCCGCGACGTAGGCGAGATCGAGTGCTGCCGAGCCGGGGCGGCGCACGCCTGCGGTGGCCAGCATCACGTCCTTGAGCATGGCGAGGTAGGTGTCGAGGTAGCGCGTATTGGCCCGATACGGGAAGCCCGTGCCGATCAGCGCGCCGTCGAGACCACGCAGATTGCTGACGCGCATACGCCGATTGTCGAGGTGGGCGCCATCGCCGCGTGAGGCGGTGAAGATCTCCTGACGCATGGGGTCATGTACCACGGCATGATCGATGCGACCGCGCACGCGGCAACCGATGGACACGCAAAACTGCGGGAACCCATGGATGAAGTTCGTGGTGCCATCAAGCGGGTCGATGATCCACTCGATCGGCCCGCTGCCGGAGGCGCCCGTCTCCTCACCGAGAAAGGCGTGGTCGGGGTACGCGCGGCGGATGGTGGCAATGATCTCCGCCTCGGCAGCCCGGTCTACTTCGGTGACGTACTCGTTGCGTCCTTTGGTGGAGACCTCGAGCGACTCGAGCCGGTTGAGGCTGCGGACGATGACGTCGGCCGCCCGGCGTGCGGCGCGCACGGCGATGTTCAGTAGTGGCTGCATGCTGGCAAAGAGCGTTCGAAAAGACCGCTAGAATACCACGCGTGACACCCGCCGCCGCCGACATCCGTGTAGTGCTTGTTGAAACCTCCCACCCCGGCAACATCGGGGCGGTGGCGCGCGCCATGAAAAACATGGACCTTGGCGATCTCGTGCTGGTGCGGCCCAAGAGTTTTCCCGACTCTGAAGCGAGCGCCCGCGCATCGGGGGCCACCGACGTGCTGGAGCGGGCTCGCGTGGTCGACACGCTGGAAGCCGGCCTTGCCGACTGTGGTTTGGTCGTCGCTACGACGGCACGTGAACGCGATCAAAACATCCGCGTACTCGATGTGCGTGACGGCGCCCTGCGCATGGTTGCGGAGGCCGCGCGTGGGCCGGTGGCGCTGCTCTTTGGCAACGAGCGCACGGGCCTGACCAACAGCGAGTTGTCCCTCGCGCATCTGCTGCTGCGCATCCCAGCCAACCCGCAGTACACCTCGCTGAACCTGGCGATGGCAGTGCAGCTTGTCACCTATGAAATCTACCGCGCGCGCGGTGCCAAGTACGTGCAGCCGCAGTCGGCCGTGCCGCTGGCCCGAGCGGCCGATATGGAGCGGCTCTACGTGCATTTGGCCGAGGTGCTCGAGCAGATCGACTTTCGCGATCGCACGGCGAGCGGCACGAACCTCATGGAGCGGATTCGTCGTCTGTTCAATCGCGCGGAACTTGATCAGAACGAGGTCAATATTCTGCGTGGCATTCTCACCGCCGTGCAGCAAAAGCGGCGCATCGCGGGCAGCCGAGAAACGGATTCGACGTGAGCGTGATCTATCTCGATCACGCGGCGAGCACGCCGCTCGATCCGCAGGTGATCGCTGCGCTGCAGGCGGCGCTGACGGGTGAGCTGGCGGTCGGCAATCCTTCGGCGACGACGCACGTTTATGGTCGCGCTGCAGCAGCGCGGATCGAGCAGGCCCGCGAGCAGATCGCGGCCTTGATCGGCGCGGCTCCGCGTGAGCTCGTATTTACCTCTGGAGCCACGGAGTCCGACAACCTCGCGATCCTCGGGCTCGCCCGCGGCCGCGAATCTTTTGGTCGGCATGTGATCAGCTCGCGTACCGAACACAAGGCTGTGCTCGATGCCTGCAAGGCCCTCGGCAAGCGCGGTTTTGACATCACTTGGCTTGAGCCGCAGCGCGACGGCCGCATTCGGCCTGAGCAGGTCGCGGAGGCCTTGCGGCCTACTACGCAGCTCGTCTCGCTCATGCACGCCAACAACGAAACGGGTGTCGTGCAGCCCATCGAGGCGATCGCCGCGATCTGCCGAGCCCACGGCGCGTTCTTCCACGTGGATGCGGCGCAGTCGGCGGGCAAGTTGCCGCTTGATGTGGGCGCTACCCCCATCGATCTGCTGTCGTTGTCGGCGCACAAGATGTATGGGCCCAAGGGCATCGGCGCGCTGTACGTGTCTGAGCGCGTTCGGCCGTGGCTAGAGCCCTTGATGTGGGGCGGTGGTCAGGAGCGGGGCTTGCGGCCGGGCACCTTGCCCACGCATCAAATTTTGGCCTTCGGCGTAGCCGCAGAGCTGGCACGCAAACGCCGACTCGAGGATGCGCGGCACCTTGAGGCCTTGGTTCAGCAGTTCAAGCACAGCCTCGAAGGCCTTTCCGGTTGTTGGTACAACGACCCTACGCTCAAGGCGATGGAGGGGGAGGCGATGGACGGTGGGCGGCTGCCGGGTCTCGTGTCGCTGAGCCTTGAGGGCGTCGACGGGGAAAGTCTGCTCGCCGAGTTGCCGCAGCTCGCCCTCTCGAGCGGTGCGGCCTGCGACTCCGCCACCGGCGAGCCGTCCTACGTGCTGCGGGCTCAAGGGGTGCCTCGGGAACTCGCCCAGTCGACGTTGCGAGTCAGCTTTGGGCGGGGTAACACGCGGGAAGAGGCCGAGACGGCCGCTGGGCAGATCTCTGCGGCGCTCGCAAGGCTGCGTGCGGAGGATGCCCCGGGCGCGCCCCCGGGCGGTCCGTGGGCCGAGGGCAGCGCGGGCAGCCTCGTCGAGGGGGCCAAAATCCGCTGTTTTCTCAGACTTGGGAGCGACGGTAACCTCGAGGCGCTGCAGTTTCGGCTGGCCGCCTGCCCGCACACCCGCGCAGTCGCTCGCCGACTCGAGGCGCAGCTGGCCGCCGGGCCGTGCAGCGCAGAGGCGCTCGGCACCCCTGCAGAATGGGCCCGGGAGGCGGCTGTCCCGGTGACGAAACTTGGCCGTTTGCTGGCGGTCGAAGACGCGTTGCAGCGCGCGCTTGGTTCCGCTGCGGCCGCCCGCTCCCGTACAATCGAGGCCTGAGGTCACTGCATGGCGATTTCGCTCACTCCTGCTGCCGCCGATCGAGTCCGCAACTTTCTGCACACCCGTGGGCAGGGCCTCGGCCTGCGCCTCGCGGTGCGCAAGACGGGCTGCTCGGGGTTTGCGTACGTGATCAACTACGCCGACGACGTCCAGCCGGCCGACGTGGTCTTCGAAGACCAGGGGGTCAAGGTGTTCGTCGACCGCGACAGCCTCTCGCTCATCGATGGCACAGAGGTCGATTTCGTCAAGCAGGGCCTTAACGAGGCCTTCAAGTTCCGCAACCCCAACGTCAAGGGCGAGTGCGGCTGCGGCGAGAGTTTCACGGTCTAAACGCCCCTCCTCGATGCCGTTCGGGGCGCGCGGAGGGTACACTACGCGTTTGCCCGTTTCCCTTTCATAAACCTCAAGGAACAGTCCCATGGCGCTGGAGCGCACTTTTTCGATCGTCAAACCCGATGGCGTGGCCCGTAACCTGATCGGCGAGGTCTATCGCCGTTTCGAGCAGGCTGGCCTGCGCGTGATCGCCGCCCGCATGACCCACCTCTCGCAGAGCGAGGCGGAGGGTTTCTACGCGGTGCACCGCGAGCGCCCGTTCTTCAAGGACCTGGTCAAGTACATGACCTCGGGTCCCGTGATGCTGCAGGTACTGGAAGGCGAGAACGCGATCGCGCGTAACCGCGAGATCATGGGCGCGACTGATCCGAAGAAGGCTGCCCCCGGCACCATTCGCGCGGATCTGGCCGAGAGCATCGAGGCCAACACGGTGCACGGTTCCGATGGTCCTGAGACCGCGGCGCAGGAGATCGCCTACTTCTTCCGCGGCATCGAGATTTGCCCGCGCGGCTGATCCTGCACCGATGGACGCCGCCCCGCCGAATCTGCGAACCAACCTGCTCGGGCTCGAACGGCCCGAGCTCGAGGCGTTCGTCGGTTCGCTCGGCAGCAAGCCCTTCCGCGCGCGTCAGCTGATGAGCTGGATCTACAAGCGCGCGGAGGGGCAGTTCGACTCCATGACTGACCTGGCGCGCGATTTTCGTGCACAACTCGCAACCGTCGCCGAGATCACCACGCCCGAGATCGTTTCGCGGCACGACTCGGCCGACGGTACGCGCAAGTGGTTGCTGCGTGCCGATCAGTCACAGGCCTTCGAGATGGTGTTCATCCCCGAGGTCGATCGCGGCACCCTGTGCATTTCCTCGCAGGTCGGTTGCGCTCTCGATTGCAGTTTCTGCTCGACGGCTCAACAGGGCTTCAACCGCAACCTGAGCACCGCGGAAATCGTCGGTCAGGTGTGGCTCGCGAACCGCGAACTTGGGTTTGAGGCGGGTGGCGATCGGCGCATCACCAATGTGGTGTTCATGGGTATGGGCGAGCCGCTGGCAAATTTCCGTGCCGTGGTGCCCGCGATCCGCATTCTGCTCGATGACCTCGGCTTCGATATTTCACGCCGTCGCGTGACCTTGTCGACCTCGGGGCTCGTGCCGCAGATGTACAAGCTCGCCGAGGAGGTGAATTGTGCACTCGCGGTGTCGCTGCACGCCCCCGACGACGCGCTGCGCAACGAGCTCGTGCCGATCAACCGCCTCCATCCAATCGCCGAGCTGCTCGAGGCCTGCTGGCATTACATCGACGAGCAGAACGGTCGCAGCGTCACCTTCGAATACGTGATGCTCGATGGCGTCAACGACCAACTTGAACATGCACGAGCGCTGGCGCGCTTGATGCGTGGTCGTCCTGCCAAACTCAATCTGATCCCGTTCAATCCGTTTCCGGGTACAGCCTACCGTCGTTCGCCGATGCCGGTGATCACGCGCTTTCGCGACGAACTCATCCAGCGCGGGGTGTTGGCGACGATCCGGCGTACCCGCGGCGATGACATCGATGCGGCCTGTGGCCAACTGGCAGGGCGCGTCAACGATCGCACTCGGGTTCGCCTCGGCGACAAACTCGCTGCGGCGATGAACGCATGAGCGACCCCCAGTCATGAGCGAGCAGCAACAAGGCGATCTGCTGGCGAACGCGGGGACAGCGGTCCCGCCGCAGTCTGCGGGCCTGCCAGCTGCGCCCGCCGCGACGGGCACGCTGGGTGTTGAGCTCCCGGTGGTGGACCTGAGCATTGGGCAGACCCTGGCGCGATGGCGCGCCGAGCGTGGCGAGAGCATTGCCACGGTCGCCGCGCGGTTGCGTTGCGATCAGGCGGTGATCGATGCGCTTGAGGGCGATCGCTTCAATGATTTGGGAGCGCCGGTGTTCGCGCGCGGCCATTTGAAGCGGTATGCGGAGCTGCTCGGCGCCCCGGTCGATGAACTGCTTGAGCGCTGGAGTGTGGTGCAACGGCAGAGTCTCGCCCCACCCGATTTGAAGTCCACACCTCGTGCGCGCGCGCGCAACGTCGATACGCGGGTATGGGGTCGCCGAGTGGGCGCTGCGGCCGTCGCACTCGTCATCGGTCTGGCGGCATGGTGGATCCTGAAGGGATCCGGCACTGCCACGACGACGCCTACCCAGTTGGCCGCGCAGGCGCTGCCGCCTCCACCGCCTGCGCCCGCACCCTTGCCGGTGGTGGCGCAACCCGTCGCTGCCGATGCCGCAACGACTCAAACCACGATGTCCGATGCCACGCCGCCGCTCGTCGCGGCACCACCGGCTGTCGCGCCAACGCCGCAGGGCACATCCGCTGCGCCACCCGCTGTTGCACCGCCGCTCGTCGACGGTGACCGTGCGCGTTTGCGTCTGGCCGCGCGCGAGGACTCGTGGGTGCAGGTCGTCGACGCCACGGGTCGCCGCCTGTATTTCGGCACGCTGCGTCGTGACAACAGCGTGGCGCTCAATGGCGCGGCACCGCTACGCGTGCTGCTTGGACGTGCCGACATGACGGCGGTCGAATTCGCGGGCCGTCCCGTCAGCATCCCGAACTCGATGATCTTCAACGCCACCGCGCATTTCACGATCGATGCCACGGGCCAAATGCAGCGCGTCGTTGTGCCGGTACAGCCCTGAGAATTCATTGACCATGTCGAGCATTCAAACCATCCAACCCGTCAAGGGCATGAACGACGTGCTGCCGACCGAGATCGGTCGCTGGCAGTTCCTTGAAGCGACCGCCCGCGAGTTGCTACATGCCTACGGTTTCGACGAGATGCGGGTGCCCGTGGTTGAACAGACGGATCTTTTCAAGCGCGCGATCGGCGAGTACACGGACGTCGTCGAGAAGGAGATGTACAGCTTCGAGGACAAGGGTGGCGAGCGACTGACGCTGCGGCCCGAGGCCACCGCTGGCATGGTTCGCGCGGCCATATCGAACGGCATGTTGCGCGGTGCGCGCCACAAGTTGTGGTGCATCGGACCGATGTTTCGGCACGAAAAACCGCAGAAGGGTCGGTTTCGTCAGTTCCATCAGATCGACGTCGAGGCCATTGGTTTCGAGGGTCCGGATGTCGACGCGGAGCTCATCGCGCTCACAGCGGCGTTTTGGCGGCGCTTGGGCATCAGCCGGGTCAGCCTGCAACTCAACTCGCTCGGCACTGTGGAGTCTCGTCGCGAGTATCGGGCACGGCTCACCGAGTACTTTCGCGCGCATCACGAGTCACTCGATGCCGACAGTCAGCGCCGGCTAGAGGGCAATCCGCTGCGCATTCTCGACAGCAAAAACCCGGCGATGCAGTCGCTCATCGCCGACGCACCTTTGCTCACCGACTATCTTGATGAACCCTCGCGAGTGCATTTCGAGGGTTTGCGCGCGTTGCTCGATGCCGTCGGTATTGCCTACACCGTCAACCCTCGGCTGGTGCGCGGCCTCGATTACTACTCACGCACCGTATTCGAGTGGGTCACCGACGCACTCGGCGCACAGGACGCCGTGTGTTCAGGCGGCCGTTATGACGGGCTTATCACCCAACTCGGCGGCGAGCCGACCCCCGCGATTGGCTTTGCGATGGGTGTGGAGCGGGTCGTCTCGCTGATCGAGCAGGTCGGCTCGGCTCCGGCTGCCGCGCAAGCGGATGTCTACCTGGTTGCGCAAGGCGATGCGCCGCTGCGCGCAGCCCTCGTGCTCGCCGAGTCCTTGCGTCAGCAGTTGCCGGGACGACGCATCGAGTTCAATCTCGGCGGCGGTAACTTCAAGGCGCAGTTTCGGCGCGCCGATCGCAGTGGCGCAGCGCTCGCGATCGTGCTCGGCGAAGATGAACTCGCGCGGGGCGCCGTTCAACTCAAACCCTTGCGCGAGGGCGCGGGCAGCGCCCTCGAGTCGCCCCTCGCTACGGCTGCCGAAGCCGTTGGCCATTGGTTTTCGCAGCAGGGTATGGCCCGCTGAAGCACATCTCGTGAAGGAGACGCGAACGTGATCGACGATTTTTACAATGAGCAGGAACAGTGGGAACGCGTCAAGCAATGGCTGCGCGAGAACGGGCCTTGGCTGGTCGCGGGCGTAATCATCGGTCTCGGCGCACTCGCCGGCTGGCGCTGGTGGGAGGCACGGGTCGAGCGGATTGCCGTCGAGGCGAGCGAGGCCTACAGCGGCATCGTCAAGACGCTCGAAAAAGGCGATCGCGCTGCCGCGCTCAAGCAGGTCGATGAACTACGCAGCAAATACGGCTCCTCGGCCTACGCCGAGCAAGCGGACCTGTTGGCCGCACGAGTGCACGTCGATGCCAATGAGCTGGGTGCCGCCAATGAGCGACTCACTCGCGTGATGAATGAGAGCGATGATGTGCAGTTGGCGCTCGTGGCCCGCACGCGTTTGGCTCGGGTGCAGTTGGCACAGGGCAATGCGGACGCTGCCTTGGCAACCCTAGCCGCGGTGCAACCCGGTGGTTTCGCGGGGCGCTTTGCGGAGATTCGCGGTGATGCGCTGCATGCCAAGGGCGATCTTGCTGGCGCACTGGCCGCCTGGCGCGAGGCCGAGAAGGCTGGCGCGGTGAAGAACGCGACGCCGACCGTCGATCTCGAGGGGTTGCGTCTGAAGATTGCCGATGTCGAGGCGGACGGCGTCAAGGCGCCTGCTGCGCCGGCTGTCGTCGCACCGGCCGCGGCCAAGAAGTGAGGATCTAGCCGATGTCATCCCGCTCTTCACGTTATCCGCGCTTGCTCGCGGCGTTCGCTGTGCTTGGCTTGCTCGCTGCCTGCGACAAGGACAAAGACGTCGAACCGCCTGCCGAGCTCGTCGAATTCAAAGAATCGATCAAAGTTCAGCGCGTCTGGAACCTCTCTCTGGGTGGCGCGGACGATGTGATGCGAGTGGGTCTTGCGCCCGCTGCGGATGCGGAGCGCGTGTATGCCGCCGGGTTCGATGGCGAGGTTGTGGCGGTGCAGGCTGCGACGGGCAAGACGCTCTGGCGCACCAAGACTCGCACGCAACTGACCGGGGGTCCGGGCGTTGGCGCCGGGCTCGTGGTGGTCGGTGGCGTCAATGGTGAAGTCATTGCACTGGATCAGGCGAGTGGCGAGCGGCGCTGGAGCGCCCAGTTGGGTGGCGAAGTGCTTTCGGCGCCCGCGGTGGCGGCCGATGCGGTCATCGTGCGCACGGTGGCCGGACAGTTGGTGGGTCTCTCGCACGATGACGGGCGCCAGATCTGGCGTGAAGATCAGCAGATACCGCGCCTGACGCTGCGCGGCGTCGCCAGTCCAGTGGTCGCCGGCAATGCGGCGATTTGCGGTTTCGACAATGGCCGCGTGCTCTCGGTCGCCACTCGCAATGGCGAGGTGTTCTGGGAGCAGCTGGTGTCGCCGGCTCGCGGTCGCACTGAACTCG
Organism: Nevskiaceae bacterium; assembly: GCA_018883185.1. Taxonomy (GTDB): domain Bacteria; phylum Pseudomonadota; class Gammaproteobacteria; order Steroidobacterales; family Steroidobacteraceae; genus UBA964. The sequence goes on from VEQP01000031.1 coordinate 20,010, forward strand.
AGCGTCTCGTCGACATCGACTCGGCCGTGAAAATCTCCGGGCAAGATATCTTTGTCGCCGGCTTTCAGGGGCGCGTGGCGATGCTTGCGCTCGATTCGGGTCAGTCCTGGTGGTCGCGAGAGGTGTCTAGCCATCGCGGCCTCGACGTCGACGACGAGCGCGTCTACATCTCGAATGCCGAGGGCGAGGTTCTTGCGTTGCGCCGTCGATCCGGCGTCGATCTGTGGAAACAATCGGGCCTGCGCATGCGTCGGCTGTCGGCGCCTGCGGTGCTCGGCAAGCATGTGGCAGTGGCCGATTTTGAAGGCTATGTGCACTGGCTCGACGTCGAGACGGGTGCCTTCGTTGCCCGCAGCAAGACCGGTGGTCGCATCAGCAACGCACCGGTGGTGGTGGGCGATCTGGTCGTGTTTCAGGATGACGAAGGCCGCGTGACCGCGCTTCGTCCCCGCTAGGAGTCCCGCCATGCTGCCCGTCGTCGTGCTCGTCGGGCGTCCCAACGTCGGCAAATCGACGTTGTTCAATCGGTTGACCGGCACTCGCGATGCGCTGGTGGCGGATATGCCCGGCGTCACCCGCGATCGGCAATACGGTTACGGTCGACTGGGCCCCATGCCGTACGTCGTGGTCGATACCGGCGGGCTCGTCGAACAGCCCTCAGGGATAGAGGCGCCGATGCGCCTGCAGACCGAGCGCGCGGTGGCTGAGGCAGACGTGCTGATTTTTTTGGCCGATGCGCGTAGCGGCCTCACCCCGCAAGATCACTTCGTGGCCCGCGAACTGCGCCGCTCGGGCAAGCCCGTGTTTCTCGCCGTCAACAAGGCCGAGGGTCTCGATCCTTCGACGGCTGCGGCCGACTTCCATTCGCTAGGGCTCGGTGATCCGCTTGCCATCGCCTCTGCGCACGGGGAGGGTTGTCGCGAGTTGATGGAGCGTGCGCTGTCGGGATTTGACGCAGCCGCCGTGCAGGCCGATAGCACCGTCGATGATGGTCGCATCCGCATTGCCGTGATCGGGCGTCCCAACGTCGGCAAGAGCACGCTGGTCAATCGTCTCATCGGCGACGATCGTGTGATTGCGAGCGACATGCCCGGCACCACCCGCGACAGCATATTCGTGCCGTTTGAACGTGACGAGCGTCAGTTCACGCTCATCGACACCGCGGGCGTACGACGCCGTGGCAAAGTCGAGGACGCGGTCGAGAAGGCGAGTGTGGCAAAGACGCTGCAGGCTATCGACAAGGCACATGTGGTCATTTTCGTGGTCGATGCGCATGACAGCATCGGCGAGCAGGATGCGAGCGTGCTAGGGCTCGCGCTCGCGCGAGGGCGCGCCTTGCTGATCGCCGTCAATAAGTGGGACGGCATTCCGATGGAGCAGCGCGATGAGATTCGCCGCTTGCTGGAACTGAAACTGGATTTCGTCCCCTACGCGCCGGTGCATTTCATCTCGGCACGTCACGGTACCGGGGTGGGCGAGTTGGTTGCCGCGACGATCCGAGCCTATGACGCGGCGATGACCGAAATTCCGACGCCGAAGCTGAGCAAGGCTCTCGAGCGGGCGATCGCGCAGCACCAGCCGCCGATGGTGCGCGGTCGGCGTATCAAGTTGCGCTATGCGCATCAGGGCGGACGCAACCCACCACGGATCATCGTGCACGGCAACCAGACGGTGCATGTGCCCGAGGCCTATACGCGCTACCTCGCCAACGTGTTCCGGCGCGAGTTTGACCTCTTCGCCTCACCGGTCGCGGTCGAGTACCGCACCGATGCCAACCCGTTCGTGAGGCTCAGGGGCCGGCCGAAGCCAAATCGAGAAAAAGGGCGGGGTCGACGAAAGCGCGATTGAGCGCCACGCCCCAGTGTAGATGCGGGCCGGTGACTCGGCCGGTGGCTCCCACCTCGCCGATTTTTTGCCCGGTTTTCACCTCTGTGCCGGGCGTGACGCTGATCGCACTCAAGTGACAGTACAGGGTGACGAGACCTTGGCCGTGGTCGATGAATACCGACTGGCCATTGAAAAAGTAATCGCCAGTGTCGATCACGCGGCCCGGCGCCGGCGCCACCACGGCAGTGCCAGTGGGCGCTGCGATGTCCATCCCCGAATGCGGATTGCGCGGCTGGCTGTTGAACACCCGACGCAAGCCGAATGAGCTCGAGCGCGGTCCTTTGACCGGAGAAATGAAGCGCATCGTTGCAGGTGCGTTCGCGGTGAATGTGGCCATCGTGGCGCGGATGTGCGGCTGCTCGCGCTCGACACGCGCGGCGTCTTGCGCCGATAGATCAACGTGTTTGGGCGCGACTTTCAGCGCCTGCGTTCGATAGGTCTTGCCGGCCACCGTGAAACCGCGCGTGAGTGTGCTCACGCCTTGCTGGATGTTGAGCACCGCCGGGCCGGGTTCGCGCGCGAGCGGAATACCGACGATCGCAAGCCAGCCGCCCTCACGCGGCAGCACCATGACTCGATCCCCTTCGAAGGTGACGGTCGGTACCGTGGCGGCGCTGCCTTCCAGTTCTACGAGTGCGACGCCGCCGGGAACGGCACTGGCGCGCGGCCAATCTTGCGTTGTCGCGTTGGCGAAACCACTCAGCAGAGCGCAGAGCAGCAGCAGAGCGGCCTTCATGATTCGAACTCCCCTTCGGCAATATCGGTTACCCGAGCGCGTACGCGGCCCCGCCCGAGTCGCGCCTCGATGGCCTCGCCGCGCAGCAACTCGCCACTGTCGCGGATCAGTCGGCCGTCGCTGCCGCGGGTGACGATCGCGAAGCCTCGATCGAGTGTGGCCAAGGGGCTCACCGCATCGAGTGTACGCCGGGCAAGTTCAAAAGCCTGCCGACGCTGCGTGAGCAGGCGCGGCAACGATTGACGCAGCCGCGCATCGAGCGTGGCGTGTCGTTGCACCTGTCGGGCGAGCTCGCGAGCGGGCGAGGCCTGCGTGAGGCCGGCTCTGGCCTGATCGAGGCGACCGCGTGCTTGAGCGAGGTGCAGCAGTATTTGGCTACCGAGGCGTTGCTCCAGATCATCGAGTCGCTGAGCACCCTGACGCAGCCGTTGTCCCGGGTGCGCGAGGGCGAGGCGACGGTTGAGTGTCCGCAAGCCCTCGTGGTCGTCGCGAAGCTGACGTTGCATGGCTTGCGTGAAGCGCCCGGCGAGTCTGCCGAGACTGCTGCGCCACGCCGTCGCATCTGGCACTACGAGTTCGGCGGCGCCCGAGGGTGTCGGCGCGCGCAGGTCGGCGACGAAGTCGGCGATGGTGAAGTCGATCTCATGGCCGATGCCGCTCACCACCGGCATGGGCAGGGCACGCAGGGCGCGCGCGAGTTGCTCGTCGTTGAAGGCCCACAGGTCCTCCAGCGATCCGCCGCCACGGGCGATGATCAGCACCTCGCATTCCCGACGCGCGCCAGCCATGGCCACGGCATCGAGTAGCTGCCCGACGGCTTCCTTGCCCTGCACAGCGCTTGGGTAGATCACCACCCGCGCCGCGGGGAACCGTCGGCCGAGGATGTTAAGAATGTCGCGAATCGCAGCACCCGTGGGCGAGGTGATCACGCCGATGCAGCTGGGGGCAGTCGGCAAAGGTCGCTTCAGCGCCTGCGCGAACAGACCCTCCGCCTCGAGTCGTGCGCGAAGCAGGTCGTACTCGCGTCGCAGCGCGCCGACCCCCGAATCTTCCAGGTGCTCGACCTGCAACTGATATTCGCCGCGAGCTTCGAAAAGACCCACCCGGACGCGGGCGAGTACCCGTTGGCCATTTGCGGGCGTGAAGCGCAGCAGGGCGTTTCGACCGCGAAACATGGCGCAGCGCACCTGCGCGTCCTGGTCCTTGAGGCTGAAGTACCAGTGTCCGGAGGCGGGTCTGGTGAAGTTCGATATCTCCCCTTCCACCCAAAGCTGCGGCAAACCGTGTTCGAGCAGCTGGCGAACCTCGCGATTGAGTCGCCCGACGGTATAAATGTCCCGCTCCCCCCGGGTCGGGGCCGCGCTCGTCCGGCTGGTGGGGGGGCTGTGGAGTGCCAAGAGGCTGGCAAGTTTACCGGGTTTGCGGCCCTGCGTAGAATGCGCCGTCCAAACCTCTCTGGACGGCCTCCTCCATGCGAATCCTCGAAGAAGCACTCACCTTCGACGACGTGCTTTTGGTCCCGGCGTACTCGGACGTTCTGCCGCGCGAAGTCGACCTGTCGACCCAGCTGACCCGGCGCATCCGACTCAACCTGCCGGTGGTCTCGGCGGCGATGGACACGGTCACCGAAGCCCGCCTCGCCATCGCCATCGCACAGGAAGGTGGCATCGGCATCATCCACAAGAGCATGCCGCTAGAGTCGCAAGCGCGTGAAGTCGGTCGTGTCAAAAAATTCGAAAGCGGTGTAGTGCTCGATCCGATCACCGTGACCCCCGACGCCACGATCCGGCAGGTACTCGAACTCACCAAGGCGCGCGGAATCTCCGGCATGCCAGTGGTCCAAGGCAAGCAGGTGGTCGGTATCGTGACGAGTCGCGATCTGCGCTTCGAGACTCACCTCGATGCACCAGTCTCGAGTGTCATGACCCCGCAGGAGCGGCTTGTGACCGTGCGCGAGAACGCACCCCGGGAAGAGGTCCTGGCGTTGTTTCACAAACACCGCATCGAGAAGGTGCTTGTGGTCGGCGATCGCTTCGAACTCAAGGGTCTAATCACCGTCAAGGATATCCAGAAGGCCACGGACCGCCCGCGTGCCTGCAAGGATGAAGGTGGTCGTTTGCGAGTTGGCGCTGCGGTCGGCACCTCACCCGACACACTCGATCGCGTCGTGGCGTTGCGTGAGGCGGGCGTCGATGTGGTCGTGGTTGACACCTCGCATGGCCACTCGCGTGGCGTCATCCAGATGGTCGAGCGCATCAAGGAGCGTTGGGGTGACCTACAGGTCATCGCCGGTAACATCGTCACGGCTGAGGCGGCACAGACGCTCGCCAAGGCGGGCGCCGACGGCGTGAAGGTCGGCATCGGGCCAGGCTCCATTTGCACCACGCGCATCGTCGCCGGTGTCGGCGTGCCGCAGATCACCGCAATCTCGAATGTGGCTGCGGGGCTTGCGGGCACCGACGTACCGCTGATCGCCGATGGCGGCATTCGCTACTCGGGCGACATCGCCAAGGCGCTCGCAGCGGGCGCTCACTGCGTCATGATCGGTGGCTTGTTCGCGGGCACTGAAGAGTCCCCGGGCGACGTTGAGCTCTTTCAAGGCGCGAGCTTCAAGAGCTATCGCGGCATGGGCTCGCTCGGCGCGATGGCCGAGCGTCATGGCTCCAGCGACCGTTACTTCCAAGACACGACCACCGAGCTTGAGAAGCTCGTGCCCGAGGGCATCGAGGGGCGCGTGCCCTACAAGGGCAGCCTGGTCCACATCCTGCACCAACTGGCCGGTGGTCTGCGTGCCGCGATGGGTTACACGGGCAGCCAGGACATCGCGCAGATGCGCAGTCGTCCGCAGTTCGTGCGCATCACCACGGCGGGCGTGCGCGAGTCGCACGTGCACGATGTGAGCATTACCAAAGAAGCGCCGAACTACCGCATCTCATGAGTGGCTCTGCCGCGGCCGATATCCACGCCGACAGGATTTTGATCCTCGACTTCGGTTCACAGTACACGCAGCTCATCGCGCGCCGCGTGCGCGAACTTGGGGTGTACTGCGAGATCCACCCTTGGGATGCAGGCGAGGCCGATGTCCGCGCGTTTGGCGCGAAGGGCATCATCCTCTCGGGCGGCCCCGAGTCGGTGACCGTTGCCGGTTCACCCGCTGCGCCCGCTGCGGTGTTCACGCTCGGCGTGCCCGTGCTCGGCATCTGCTACGGCATGCAGACCATGGCGGCGCAACTCGGCGGCCGCGTCGAGCCCGGTGCAGTCCACGAGTTCGGTTACGCCGAGATTCGTGCGCGCGGCCACTCCGCCTTGCTGCAAGGCATCGAAGATCGCGTCAACGAGCAAGGGCATGGCCTGCTCGATGTCTGGATGAGCCATGGCGATCGCGTGGTCGATTTGCCCCCTGGCTTCAAGGCGATCGCCTCGACTCCCGATCTGCCGATCGGTGGCATGGCCGATGAAACGCGGCGCTTTTTCGCGCTGCAGTTCCATCCCGAGGTCACCCACACCAAGCAGGGTACGCGCATCTACCAGCGCTTCCTGCACGAGATCTGCTGCTGCGCCGCGAGCTGGAACCCCGGCAACATCATCGAGGACGCCATCGCCCGCGTGCGTGCACAGGTCGGGCAGGGGCGCGTGCTGCTTGGACTCTCGGGTGGCGTCGACTCCTCGGTGGTGGCGGCGCTGCTGCACAAGGCCATCGGTGATCAACTCGTCTGCGTCTTCGTCGATCATGGCCTGCTGCGTCACCGCGAGGGTGATGCGGTGATGGATATCTTTGCCCGCAACCTCGGCGTGAAGGTCATCCGGGTGAATGCCGCCGAGCGCTTCTTCGGCGAGCTCAAGGGCGTGAGCGACCCGGAGGCCAAACGCAAGATCATCGGCCGGCTCTTCGTCGAAGTATTCGACGAAGAAGCCAAGAAACTCGCGGGCGAGGGCACCGCTGACCGCGTCGAGTTCCTCGCGCAGGGCACCATCTACCCGGACGTCATCGAGTCGGCCGGCAGCAAGACCGGCAAGGCCCACGTCATCAAGAGTCATCACAACGTGGGCGGGCTGCCGGCGCACATGAAGTTGAAGCTCGTCGAGCCACTGCGCGAGCTCTTCAAGGACGAGGTACGCCGCATCGGTGTGGAGCTCGGCTTGCCCGCCGAGATGGTGTATCGACATCCATTCCCGGGGCCGGGGCTTGGCGTGCGCATTTTGGGTGAAGTGACCGAGGCCGCTGCCGAGACGCTGCGACTCGCCGATCACATTTTCATTGAAGAGTTGCGCAAGGCCGGCTGGTACGACAAGACGAGCCAGGCTTTCGCCGTATTTCTGCCGGTCAAGAGTGTCGGCGTCACAGGCGATGGCCGCCGTCATGATCCCGTGATCGCGCTGCGCGCGGTCGAAACCATCGACTTCATGACGGCGCACTGGGCGCATCTGCCCTATGAATTGCTCGACGTTTGCTCGCGCCGCATCGTTAACGAGGTCAAAGGCGTGAGCCGCGTGGTCTACGACATCACGGGCAAGCCGCCGGCGACGATAGAGTGGGAGTGAGGGGTCTCGCGATGCGATAGTGCGACGGAGCGCTGCGACATGCAGCGTCGTGATTCAGGGTGAGTGTCCAGGAAACTGGTAGTGCCCATCAGGCCGCAGCACTATCGCGCTGAACGATAGGCCTTGATTTGACACGGAACTTCTTCTTGGCCTGCCACAGCTCGTGGTTGATCTGCATGCCGTACCAGAACTCCGGCAATGTACCGAGCGCCTTGGAAAGGCGCAACGCCATCTCCGGACCGATGCCGGTAGCGCCATTCAACAGACGCGAGAGCGCCACGCGGCCGACGCCTAGGCGCTTGGCTGCATCGGTCACGCTGATGTCGCTCAAGGCCTCCCTATATCTGCATGAACACGCCTTTGAGCTGGCAGAAGTTGCCGGCGGTCGGCGTCGCGCACCGCCGGTCATCGCCCCATCAGGCTACGCGCAGCATCGACCTGAGAGCACGCTGCTGTGTCAGCTCGTGGAGCTGCACTACCCGGATTTCCTTGAGCTGCGTCCCAGGGAGGGTCGATCACTGCCCGACTACCTGCAGCAGGAGTTCGACGCTTATTTGAAGTGCGTTCGTCTGGAGCAGGGCTTCCTGCGCCTGCGCTGCGATTCCTGCTCGCCACGGACCCGGGTCACTGGCCTGCTGGGCGAGCAAGGAATTGAAGTCCGGCGCGGCGAATGGGCGGCCGACCGTCATGTAAAACAGGTCAGGTCCGAGCGTGGACGTTGGGTCGTGCTGCTGAAGGACGGTCGACAGGTCGCGGTGAGTCGACGTCGACTGGCAGAAGTGAAAGAGCGTTGGTGGTCGACTCGTTACCTATGATCCGTCGGCGGCAGCGCAACCCTGTCAGCCGTCGATCAGGATCACGTCGAACGCGAGTCGTGACACGCCGTCCGGTCGCTTGCCGAGATCGCGCGCGAAGATGACGGGTGGTACCGGAGCTCCGACCTTCTGTTCGAGGTCTTGCGCCAGCGTGCGATCCTGAGCGATCAGCTGATCGCCTGCGAAGTACATCTGCGTGACCAGGCGGTTCACGCGCCCGTCGACCTGGTAGTGGATGTGCTTGGCCCGCCAGTAGTCGCCGGCTCTGTATGCACCCGGTTCGATGGTGAGATAGCGGTACGCGCCGTCGCGGTCAGCGGTCAGATTGGCGAAGCCTTCGAAGTTCGGGTCTAGGGGCACGCTGCTGTCGTCGCTCTTGTGGGCGTAACGGCCGGCGGCGTTGGCCTGCCAGACCTCGATGCGAGCGCCGGGCACGGGTTTGCCGTGCCGGTCGAGGATCCGCCCGGACACCTCGATCGGCGTTCCCGCCGCGCGAGCGGCCCTTCCGGCAACCTGGACGAGGTCCGCATCGGCATCGGTCGGCTTTTGCACCGGGTAGAACGGCCCCATGGCCATGGGCATCGTCGGTTCTGCCGCCAGCGCCTTGGCGACAAGACCGCCGCTTGCGAGCATCAGTCCGGTTCGGCCCAGTAATCTGCGGCGAGTGATGACCATGAACTTGTTCCTGCTGTGGGTATTGGCGGCTGCATAGTCTAATTGAAGTAGACCGTATACAGAAAAACCGTGTTCCGCCGATCGCAGTGGAACACCTGGACCCGATGGCAAGGCTTGCGGCTCTGGTGCCGCCGCCACGGATGCACCTGACGCGCTTCCATGGGGGTGTTCGCGCCGCACAGCACGCTGCGCGTAGCGGATGCGCAGCAAGCCGCGCTGCCGCTCGGGGCACGTGCGCCGCCGACCCAGGCGCGGCTGATTTGGCACACCTCGAGGAAATGCCGAAGATCCCCTTTGGCCCGAGCAATCGGCGGCGTGGTTTCAGATCCGGGGCAGGCTTCAGGCCTGCTGACGCAAGGCGTTCAGGTGAAGGATTCGGGCAAAGAGGTTAGAAAGCCGCAGCAGGGCAGGTGGTTTGAAAGTACTATCCGCAAAACAAGTGATAAGGCCCCGCAACACACAATAGCCAGCGGGCCTAGGGACGGCTTACATGGGGTTGTACTGGTTTCGCAGTTTTTCGAGCCTCACAAATTGGCGCGCAACGGGGCGGCTTCGTAATCGGGGGGGGCTCAAATCACGCGGGAAAGAAGCGGATTGTGTCGAAAGGTACTCGCACGATAAAAAAGTCAGCACTCTTCACTCTCTTTATCTTTGTGTGGCACTCAGCTTCAGGAGCCCGCACATACCCTAAGCCGCCACCGCCTATTACGGACCTCGCGAGCACCTCACTGGGGGAGATGTTGGCTTCTCAAAGTGCCATCGAGGCCTTCGCTGCGGCTATCACCGTCTACTTGGGCTGCCTCGAAACCGAAAACAACGAGGCGCTCGCCGCCAATCCCACGCTCACCGAAGAGCAGAAGAGGGAGCGGAGGAAGATTCTTCGCCAGAAGCAAAATGCGGCGGCCGTGGACGCGCAGACCTGGGCCGATGACTTTAATGCGCAGGTAACCATTTGGAATCAAGCCGCCTCCGGACAGCGCACAGTTGCATCCGCACCAACGGCCCAATCAGTGCTTGCGAGATAACAAGCCGAAACACAAACATTGAAGCGCGCAGCGACAGAGCAAGCGCGCCTAGCAGCAAGGTTCACAAAAGCAGAAGCTGAGGCTCTCGATAAAGCTCGGCGCGATCGCGAACAAACCAGATTACCTCTGGAAGCCACCCAGCTCGACCGACAAGAGGCCGTAAAGCGTCTTAAAGATTCTCGTCGAACCTCCGCTCCACAAGATACGGTACCGGAATCACAAGGGAAGCGGGCCGCCCTCGTGATTGGCAACGCGGCCTACCGAAATTCGCCCTTGGCAAACGCCGTCAATGACGCAGTGGACGTAGCAAGGATACTGAAATCGCGAGGTTTTCAGGTTACCGAAGTTTTGAACGGGAAGTTGACGGATATCAGGAGTGCGGTCAGAGACTTTTCCGATCAGGTGGTGGACAGCAATGTTGCTTTGATCTACTACAGCGGTCACGGAGTCGAGGTTAATGGCAGAAACTACTTAATTCCGATTGATGCTGATATTCAACGAGACTTTGAAGTTGCGGATCAAGGCTATGACGCCTCGCAATTCGTTGAGATGATGAATGCGTTACCGTCAAGAACGGGGCAGCGGGTGAACATACTCATCCTAGACGCGTGTCGAGATAACCCACTAAGTCGATCATGGCGTTCTGCTGGCCGCGGACTAGCGAAAATGGACGCTCCGACTGGGACATTCATTGCCTTTTCAACATCGCCGGGACAGGTAGCCAGCGACGGACAGGGACGAAACTCCCCTTTTACCAAACACCTGATCGCAGCTATTCAACAACCCGACCAACCAATCGAACTAGTGTTTAAGTCCGTTAGGCGGGCAGTCCTTGCTGAGACCAAAGGAGTGCAAGTACCTTGGGAAAATAGCAGCCTCGTGGGGGACTTCTACTTTACGACGTCTCCATGATTGAGCACTCTGAATGTCGGTCCGGATTGCGTTCCCGCGCCACTGCGTGATCTGCTCGAGCGATCGGATCACGCGCTCGGATGACAATGAAAAGTCGACCTCGGCATCGGAATGCGCAACCGATGACCGGCGGACCGATAGCGAGGGTTGCGCGACGGTCGAAGGGTGCGCGACGATGATGCGAGGAGCGCGCCCGATGATCTTTAACGACCCGATCCGCATGACTCTGCGTCTCGCAACGCCCCATGATTTCGCTGCGATCCTCGCGCTCAACTTCGAGTCGGAGCGCTTCCTCAGTCCTTTGACACCGGAGCGCCTTGCGCAACTGCATCGGCAGGCCGACCTCCATCAGGTCATAGAGGAAGGTCAGCGGGTCGTTGCCTTCGTGCTCGCGCTGCGTGAAGGGCAGGACTACGACAGTTCGAACTACCTTTTCTTCAAGACTCGCTATGACCGCTTTCTGTACGTCGATCGTGTGGTGGTCTCGGCGACGGCGCAGGGTCGTGGGCTCGGCCACGCGCTCTACGAGGCAGTGTTCGCCCATGCGTCGCGATCGCAGTTGCCACGTGTCACTTGCGAGTACGACATCGTGCCGCCGAACTCCGCGTCTGAGCGATTCCATCGCGGCTTCGGTTTCACGGAGGTCGGGCGTCAGACGGTTTCTGACAGGAAGAAGCAGGTGTCCCTGCAGGCTGCGCCGGTCGGGTAGCGCGAAGTCAGCTGAAAGCGGCCCGCGACGATTGATTGGTACAAAGTGGTCATTCTTGTTTGGCTGGATATCGAGCTTATGTCATTGGATAAAAACATTTCGCGCATTGCTGCGACCTGCCTGCTCGCGGCCGTTATGGCGTCATTCGCTGAGGCCGTACCGATTGACGACAAAGTCGCTCCGTGGCCGACGGATGAGGGGATCCCCGTCAAT
>VEQP01000032.1 GCA_018883185.1 Nevskiaceae bacterium
CTGCCTGCTCCAGGATGACGCGCACCGAATCGAGACCCTGCTTGCCCGATGCGAGGGCGAGACGCGGCTCGTGCCGATACTCCGGGGGCAGCGTACGCATCTCGCGCTCCCCGACGTAGGGCGGATTAGAGACGATGATATCGTACCGACGGCCTTTCAGGGCCGAGAAATGGTCGGATTCGAGCAGTCGTACCCGCCGCGACAAGCCGAGTGCCTTGCGATTTTCGCGCGCCAACTCGAGCGCCTCGGACGAGATGTCGGTGCCATCGACCCGCGCGCCCGGGAAGTAATGCGCGCAGGCGAGCGCGATGCAGCCGCCGCCGGTGCCAAGATCCAGAATGCGTTTGACGCGAGCGGGGTCGACCCATGGCCGAAACTGCTGCTCGATCAACTCCGCAATGGGTGAGCGGGGAATCAAGGCGCGTGCATCGGTGCGCAGCGGCAGGCCCGCGAACCAGGTGACCCCCGTCAGGTACACCGCAGGCTGGCGCGTGGAGATGCGCAACTCCAAGAGCGCGGCGTAGGCGGCCGCCTCCCGAGGCTTGAGCAGGCGAGTGGCACTGCGTTCATCGAGTGGCCCGTGGCGGTGCAACACGTAGGCGAGCAGCGCTGCGGCGTCGTCCCAGGCGTTGTCGGTGCCATGACCAAAGAACAGCTCCGCCGCCTCGAGCGCGCGGGCGCCCCGGCGCAGGGCCGCGAGAACGGTGGGGCTCTTGTGGGATACTTTGCGCATGGATCGTATTGTGCCACCCACCCTCGGTTTCGGCGCGCGCGCCTTCATCGCGCTGCAGCATGTTTTGCCGCAGCACGCCATCTCGCGGCTCGTTTTGCACGCGACGCGCAGCACCGCGCCGGGCTTCAAGAACCTGCTGATCCGTTCGTTCATGCAGGGCTTCAAACCCGACCTCAGCGATGCGCAGGAGCCCAACGCGCTCGCCTACGCCTCATTCAACGAGTTTTTCACCCGCGCCCTGCGGGCTGATGCGCGGCCGCTGCCCGCCGACCCCAACGCCCTCGCCTGCCCGGTCGATGGCACGGTGAGTGAAATCGGCGCTATCGACGATGACCGGCTGCTGCAAGCGAAGGGCCGGCACTACACCCTCAATGCCTTGCTCGCCGGTCGGCAGGATTGGGTCGAGCGCTTTCGTGGTGGGCAGTTTGCGACCATTTATCTCGCACCGTACAACTACCACCGCATCCACATGGCCTGGGCCGGTCGGTTGCAGGAAGCGTGGTATGTGCCGGGCAAACTCTTCAGCGTCAACCGCGTAACCGCCGATGGTGTTGCAAATCTCTTCGCGCGCAATGAACGCATCGCCTGTTTCTTTGAGGAAGCCGGCTTGCACCATGCGCTGCTGCTGATCGGCGCGCTCAATGTGGGCAGCATGAGCACGGTATGGCACGGCGATGTCACGCCCCGCCGACCTCGCACCCTGACACGGCTTGATGCGCCTGCCGCGGCTGACGCACACCTCGCGCGGGGCGCCGAAATGGGCCGCTTCAACATGGGCTCAACCGTGATCTTGCTCTTCCCGCCCGGTCGCATCGCTTGGAATCCCGAGTTCGTCAGCGGTCGCATCGTGCGTATGGGCGAGACGCTCGGCCGCTTGTTGCCGTGAGCGTGTCGTGGCGCCCGAGCGCGAGCCGCGAGCGCTTGGCGCAGCGGGCCGCGACGAAATCGGCCATGCGCGATTTCTTTGCTGTGCGTGGAGTCCTTGAAGTCGACACCCCGTCGCTCGTGCGCCGCGGCGTTACGGATGTAAACCTCGCCACCGTCACGGCGCGGCTCGATGACCAGGAACTCTTCCTGCACACTTCGCCCGAGTACGCGATGAAGCGGTTGCTGGCTGCAGGCAGCGGCGATATCTATCAGCTGTGCCATGTGTTTCGGGCCGAGGAGCGCAGCGCACTGCACAATCCCGAATTCACGATGCTCGAGTGGTATCGCCTTGGCTACTCCATGGATGACTTGATTGAGGAAGTCGCTGCACTGCTCGACACCGCGATGCAGGCCTGTGGTGCCTCCCCGCGCCCCTTGCGTCGATTGCGCTACCGCGATGCCTTCCTGCAGTGCTTCGGCGTAGACCCACTCGAAGCACCGCGCGAAAGACTCGCAGAGTTGGCGCTCGAAGCCGGCCTCACCGGCGATGCCGCGGTCAGCTTGACCCGCGATGGTTTGCTCGATTTTCTCGTTGGCCTGCGCTTGGGGCCGACGCTCGGCCAGGACTGCTGGATTGCACTCACGCACTACCCCGCTTCGCAGGCCGCGCTGGCGCAGCTCGACCCCGAGGACCCTGCCCTCGCACTGCGCTTTGAGATGTATGCCGATGGCGTGGAACTCGCCAACGGCTTTCAGGAACTCGCCAACGCCGAGGAACAAGCCACCCGCTTTGCAGCGGATAATCGTGAGCGTGCAATGCGAGGCCTGCCGCAACGTGCCGCCGATGAGCACCTGCTCGCAGCACTCGCGGAGGGACTGCCCGCCTGCGCCGGGGTTGCGCTCGGCGTTGATCGCATGCTGATGATCGCGACTGGCGCGCGATCGATCGACGAAGTTATTCCCTTCACTATCGAACAGGCCTGACTCGCTCATGAGCAACACTTACGACGTACCCGAGTTTGGACACGATGCGGCCAGCAAGGCCGCGGGCTACGCACAACTCGATGCAGCGCTCGCGGCATTGCTCTCAGGCGAGCGCGATCTCATCGCCAATCTCGCCAACACCTCAGCGCTGCTCTTCACCACCTTGCCGCAACTGAACTGGGCGGGCTTTTATTTGCTGCGCTCACCCGATGAACTCGTACTCGGCCCATTCCAAGGCAAACCCGCCTGCGTGCGCATCGCTCTCGGTCGCGGGGTCTGCGGTACCGCCGCCGCTGAACGGCGCACCGTACTCGTACCGAACGTGCACGAGTTCCCCGGGCACATCGCCTGCGACTCCGCATCGAACTCGGAGATCGTACTGCCGCTGATCGCGGGCAACGGCGAACTGCTCGGCGTACTCGATCTCGACAGCCCGATCCTCGAGCGCTTCGACGCCGTCGACCAGCAGGGCCTCGAACGCATTGTCGCGACGCTGCTCGCTACGCTCCGCTAACACCCCCAATTTCCGGTCTTATCGGCCGGTTTCGGACGTTGCGATGACTCCAACTGTTGGCCATCTTGCCATCAATGGAAGCGGAACTCATACTTCGTACCAAGAGCTACGGCCCCGACTCGAGGTGGGAACATGGCAACGCGAACGCTGAAGATCACCGTCGACCCGGACTGGCGGGCTGTGCTGCGAGATACAGGGCGCAAGTCACGTGAGTCGAAATACCAGGGCGAGCGACTGAATTTCGAATCGGCGGACCTGCTGCTCGGCAAACTGACCGTGCTGCGCTGGGCGCTGGTGCGGGAACTGATCGGCGCGGGGGAAGTACCGCTGCGCGAGCTTGCGCGACGGGTCGGGCGGGACGTGAAGCGGGTACACGGAGATATCACCGTACTGAGCGAACTCGGTTTGGTAGAACGCACGCCGCTGGGCGGTGCGCTATGCCCCTACAAAGACATCCACATCGATTTACATTTGCGGAGCGCGGCATGAACTTGAACGTGCTGGTCGTCGGCGGTGCCGGCTACATCGGCTCGCACATGGTGAAGAACCTGTGCAGTCGCGGCGTCAACGTCACCACCTTCGATAACCTCTGCAGCGGCCATCGTGATGCCGTGCTGGGTGGCGAATTCATCGAGGGAGACTTGGCGGATCGGGCCGCGCTCGAGCGGGTGTTTGCTGCGCGTCGCTACGATGCCGTCATGCACTTTGCCTCGTTCATCGAGGTGGGCGAGTCAGTACGCTTGCCGGCCAAGTATTACCGCAACAACGTGTCGAACACGCTCAATCTGCTCGAATGCATGCAGGCGACTGGCGTCGAGCAGTTCATTTTCTCCTCGACCGCCGCCATCTTCGGCACTCCGCAGCGCGTGCCGATCGATGAATCGCACCCGACGGATCCGATCAATCCGTATGGACGCAGCAAACTCATGGTCGAGCAGATGCTCGCGGATCTCGGCCGTGCGCACGGACTGCGTTCGGTGTGCCTGCGTTATTTCAATGCGGCCGGAGCCGACCCGGACGGGCAACTTGGCGAGCGACACAACCCGGAGACGCATCTGATTCCGCTCGTGCTGCAGGCGGCCTCGGGTCGGCGGCCGTCGATGTCGGTGTTTGGCACCGATTACGACACGCCCGATGGCACCTGCATCCGCGATTACGTGCATGTCGCCGATCTTTGCGAGGCGCATTGGCTTGCGTTGCAGTCACTCGCGCAAGGCGCGGGCAGCCAAGCCTACAACCTCGGCAACGGCGGTGGTTTTTCAGTGTTCGAAGTCATCGACACAGTGCGCAAAGTCACGGGACGGGACTTCACGGTCAAACACGAAACCCGTCGTGCGGGTGACCCGTCACGTCTGGTCGCGGACTCGAGTGCCGCACGTCAAAAGCTCGGGTGGGTACCGAAGTACCCCTCGCTCCGGACGATCGTCGAACACGCCTGGGCGTTTGAGCAGCGCCGCTGAAGGGCGGCGAAAGCCGCCGCCGGTTCACGGATATTGCTTGGCGATTACTGCTTGGCGCGCGAGATGTACTCGCCCGTGCGCGTATCGACCTTGATGACTTCGCCCTGATTGATGAAAAGCGGCACGCGAACGACTGCACCGGTTTCGAGCTTGGCGGGCTTTTGACCGCCCGTCGCGGTGTCACCACGCACGCCCGGATCCGTCTCGACGATGGTCGCTTCGATGTGCGCCGGCGGCGTGACGACGAGCGGCACACCATTCCAGAGCGTGACGATGCAATTCACACCGTCCTTAAGCCACTGCGCGCCATCGCCGACGGCCTCTTTGCTCGCCGTGTGCTGCTCGAAGTTATCGGGCACCATGAAGTGGAAGAAATCGCCGTCCTGGTAGAGGTACTGCATGTCGACGTCCATGACGTCGGCGGCCTCGACCGAATCACCGGACTTCCAAGTCTTCTCGACCGTACGACCTGTCCGCAGGTTGCGCACGCGAACCCGGTTGAAGGCCTGGCCTTTGCCCGGCTTCACCATCTCGTTCTCGACGATGACGTACGGGTCGCCGTCGATGAGGATCTTGAGGCCCGACTTGAATTCGCTGGTGTTGTAACTGGCCATGGCTTGAATTCCGCGTGCTGAGGCCCAGAATAGCCGGGCCCAAAAGGGCGCGTATGATAACGGCAACCCCTCTCCCCCGCCACCTCCCTGCCACCGAGGCTGGCTCGCGCAGCTGGCAACAGGCCTATGCCGAGTCGATCAGCGACCCGGCAGAGTTGCTGCGTCGCCTCAATCTCGGCACCGAGTGGTTGGCTGCCGCCGAAGCCGCAGCGGCCCGGTTTGCGCTGCGCGTACCGGAGAGTTTTCTCGCCCGCATTCAACCGGGGAATATCGATGATCCCTTGCTGCGCCAGGTGCTGCCGATCGGCGCGGAGCTTGCGACCCTGCCGGGGTACAGCAGCGACCCGATCGATGAGGCGGCCGCGCGCCGCGCGCCAGGGCTATTACACAAATACGCCCACCGTGCCCTGCTGATCACGACCGGTGCCTGCGCCCTGCACTGTCGTTACTGTTTCCGTCGCGAGTATCCGTATGCCGAGGAATCGGGCGACGGCGCTCGCTGGCAGCAGGCCATCGAGACGATCGTGGCCGACGCCTCGATCCGCGAGGTGATTCTGAGTGGCGGTGATCCGCTCTCGCTCTCCACCGCGCGCCTGCAACACTTGACCCGCATGCTTGCGGCCGCGCCACACGTGCGCGAACTGCGCATCCACACGCGCAATGCCGTGGTGCTGCCTGAACGGGTGGATAGCGCGCTGCTCGAATGGCTGCGCGCCTTGCCCTTTCGCGTAACCGTGGTCCTGCATGTGAACCACGCCCAAGAGCTCACGGGCGAGGCGCCCACGGCGATCGCGGCGTTGCGTAGCACCGGGGCGCTGCTGCTCAACCAAACCGTGCTGCTCAAGGGCGTGAACGACGCCGCGGCCACACTCATCGAACTCTCGCGTCGACTGCATGAACTCGGCGTGCTGCCCTACTACCTGCACCTGCAAGATCGCGTGAACGGCACGGCGCACTTCGAGGTCGGCGAGGCGCGTGGCATCGAGCTCATCGATGCGATGGCGCGCCAACTGCCGGGATTTCTGGTGCCGCGCCTCGTGCGCGAAGTGCCAGGCGAAGAGGCCAAAGTGGTGGTGGCCGCGGGACTGAGGCGCGGCACGATTTAGGGCAGCCTGTCTTAAGCCTTCGAGAGTTTTTCCTGCAACCACACCTTGATCAGCGACTGATAAGGGACGTCGCGCGCATTGGCAGCCGATTTGATGCCATCGAGCAGGTGCTGGGGTAGACGCAGCGAGATCGTCTTCGTCGAAGGCTTAAGATTCGGAAAAACCGCGCGGGACGCTGCGCTCCAATCGACGTATTCGGTCGAGTCGCGACCCGCTGTCTCCCAAAATCGCCGCTCCTCGGCTTCGGTCTTGAATTTCGGGACGCGCTTAGATGGTTTGTTCATAAACAGCTCGCTCTTTGCGGTGCATGTCCCGCGCTGAAATAACCCGCAGCCAGGTGCCCTGCCGCCTGAAGGTGAAGGTCACGTGCAGAAGACGACCGGCGTGGGTTTCTCCCAGCGCATGGAAGCGCTGTTCGATTTCACTGTGGCCGCCGTCCACTCTCAGCAGCGGTCGATTGAAGAACACTTCCTCGCACTCCGGCCAAGACACGCCGTGCTTGGCGTTCTTGCTGCGATTACCGTGATCCCAATCGAAGGCTATGACGTCAGGCAACTCGATCATCCATGTATATTATGGAAATATACATGAGGTCGTCTGCCGACGAAAGCGGCCGAAATACCCCGAAATGAGCTGGCCGGGGGCGCTACTCCGCCGGCGCAATCGCATCGAGGCGGGTGACGGCACGCCAGCCGCGCGTGAGCACCGCGCCGCGTTGTGCACGGGCGCCTTGGTATTCCTTGAGCTCACCGAACGCATAGGTCTTGCTGCGCTCGCCGTTATAGACCACGAGCGAACCACCGGGGGCGACCACGGCAATACCCGCGACGATCTCGCCGCGCTCGGCAGCGAGTGCGGAGGGTATGTTGAACAGCTTGTTGCCCTTGCCGCGCGGCATCTCGGGTACCTCACCCACCGGGAAGGTGAGCAGCCGGCCGTTTTCACCGTCGGCATCGACGACTGCGATGCACACGAGGCTCTTGGCCGAGGGCACGAATGCGGGCATCACAGCCAAAGAATTCTCTGGCGGATTGAGCACGGTCTTGCCGGCCTTGCGATCGGTGATCAGATCCTTCAGGCGTGCCGTGAAGCCGTACCCGGCATCCGAGGCCAGCAACCACAGACCCTCCGGGTCGCCCATCATCACGCCGGTGAAGCGCGCGCCATCGGGCGGATTGAAGCGGCCCACGAGCGGCTCACCGAGGCCGCGCGCCGAGGGCAGTGTGTGCGCGGGCAAACAGTAGGTGCGTCCGGTGGTGTCGAGGAAAACGGCCGGCTGCAGTGCCATACCACGCACGGCGGCCTGAAACGCATCGCCGGATTTGTATTGCAGTGAACGCGGGTCGATCTCGTGACCCTTGGCCGAACGCACCCAGCCGCCCGAGGAGAGCACCACGGTGACGGGCTCGTTGGCAATGAGCGCCGTCTCGTCGATGGCCTGTGCCGCTTCGCGTTCGACGATCTTCGAGCGTCGAGCATCGCCGTATTTCTCCGCATCCGCCTGCAACTCCTCGCCGACGAGCTTACGCAGCCGCGCGTCGCTGCCGAGGATGCCCTGCAGTTCGTCGCGCTCTGCGGCAAGTTCCGCCTGTTCGCCGCGGATTTTCATTTCCTCAAGCTTGGCGAGATGGCGCAGTTTCGTGTCGAGGATCGCGTCCGCCTGGATCTCGGTGAGTGCGAAGCGGCGCATCAACACCGGCTTCGGTTCATCTTCGGTGCGGATGATGCGAATTACCTCATCGAGGTTGAGGTACGCCGCGAGCAGACCTTCGAGGATGTGCAACCGCGCCAATACCTTCTCGAGTCGCCACGCCAGACGCCGACGCACGGTGCCGATGCGAAACTCCAGCCACTGCCCGAGAATCTCGCGCAGCGTCATGACCTTCGGTCGTCCATCGAGGCCGATGATGTTGAGATTGACGCGGTAATTACGCTCAAGATCGGTGGTCGCAAAAAGGTGCGCCATCAACTGCGCGGTGTCGACCTTGCGCCCCTTAGGCACGATCACGAGCCGCGTCGGATTCTCATGATCGGACTCATCGCGCAGATCCTCGACCATGGGCAATTTCTTGCTGCGCATCTGCTCGGCGATCTGCTCGAGCACCTTGCTGCCCGAGGTCTGCCACGGCAGCGCTTCGATGACGATGCCGTCCTCGTCCTCGACATAGGTCGCGCGCGCCTTGAAGCTGCCCGTGCCCTTTTCGTAAATGTCGATGAGATCACTACGCGGCGAAACGATCTCAGCGCCGGTCGGCAGATCCGGCCCCTTGATGAATTTCATCAAAGCGCGCGTGCTCGCCTCCGGCTCCTGCAGCAAATGCAGGCAGGCATTGGCCACCTCGCGCAGGTTATGCGGCGGGATATCGGTCGCCATACCCACCGCAATGCCGGTGGTGCCGTTGAGCAGCAGGTTGGGTAGCCGCGCCGGCAACACCTGCGGCTCATCGAGCGTGCCATCGAAGTTGGGCTGCCAGTCGACCGTGCCTTCGCCGAGCTCGCGCAGCAGCACTTCGGCATAGCGGGTGAGCTTGGCCTCGGTGTAACGCATCGCAGCGAAGGACTTGGGGTCATCCTGCGAGCCCCAGTTTCCCTGCCCATCGACGATGGTGTAGCGATACGCAAAGGGCTGCGCCATCAGCACCATCGCCTCGTAGCAGGCCGAGTCGCCGTGCGGGTGGAACTTGCCGATCACATCGCCCACGGTACGCGCGGATTTCTTGTGCTTGGAAACCGCCGAGAGCCCCAGTTCGCTCATCGCGTAGATGATGCGGCGCTGCACGGGCTTGAGCCCATCGCCGATCGCCGGCAACGCGCGATCGAGGATCACGTACATCGAATACTCGAGGTAGGCCTTTTCGGTGAAGGTGCGCAGCGGCTGCCGCTCGATACCCTCGAAACCCAGTTCCTGCTCGCGCATCAGACGATCACCTCGACAAGATTGCCCTTCTGCTCGAGCCACTCGCGCCGGTCGGCCGCGCGTTTCTTGGCGAGCAACATGTCCATCAGACTGTCGGTCTGATCCGCCGCATCGAGCGTGAGTTGCACGAGGCGCCTTGTGCGCGGATCCATGGTGGTCTCACGCAGCTGCGAGGGGTTCATTTCACCCAAGCCCTTGAAGCGAGTCACTTGTGGCTTGGCCTTGATCTTCTCGGCCTCAAGGCGATGCAGGTAAGCGTCGCGTTCGGCATCATCGAGCGCGTAGAACACCTGTTTGCCCGCATCGATGCGATAGAGCGGCGGCATGGCGACGAACACGTGCCCTTGCAGCACGAGCGGTCGAAAGTGCCGCAGGAACAGCGCACAGAGCAAGGTTGCGATGTGCTGCCCGTCTGAGTCGGCATCGGCGAGGATGCAGATCTTGTGATAGCGCAGACTCGACAGATCGCTCGTACCGGGATCAACTCCAAGTGCCACGCTGATGTCATGCACTTCCTGCGAGGAGCCGATGTCGGCGGAGTCAACCTCCCAGGTATTCAGAATCTTGCCACGTAGCGGCATGATGGCCTGGAAATCTTTGTCCCGGGCCTGCTTGGCCGAACCACCCGCCGAGTCACCCTCGACGAGGAAGAGTTCCGAGCGCGTAGGATCATCGCCGGCGCAATCGGCGAGCTTGCCCGGCAACGCAGGGCCGCCGGAGATGCGCTTGCGCTGCACCTTTTGCGCAGCCTTGAGGCGGGCTTGCGCGTTCTCGATGGCGAATTGCGCAATGCGCTCACCGGCATCCGGATGCTGCACGAGCCACAGGCCCACCGCATCCTTGGCGTGCCCTTCAACGAGTTGCGCCGCATCGCGCGAGGCGAGCCGCTCCTTCGTCTGACCGGCGAACTGCGGCTCACGAATCTTGATGGAGAGCACGTAACGCGCCCCATCCCATACATCTTCGGGCGCGAGCTTTACACCGCGCGGCAGAAGGTTACGGATTTCGCAGAACTCGCGCACCGCGGCGGCGACACCCGAGCGCAGACCGTTGACGTGGGTGCCGCCCTCGGCGGTCGGGATGAGATTGACGTAACTCTCGGCGACCGCCTGCTCTGCATCGGGCGCCCAGCACAGCGCAAACTCCACGCTCTCTTGCGCGGCCTCGCGCTTGAGCGTGATCGGCTCTTGAGGCAGCCGCAGCGCTTTGCCGAGTTCCTCGGTGAGATAGGCGCCGAGATCACCGGCGAAGAACCACTCGTCGCGCTCGCCAGTCGACTCGTTAGTGAAGCTGATGCGCAAGCCCGGGCAGAGCACGGCCTTGGCCTTCAGCGCATGGCGCAGTTGCGGCACGGAGAATTTGTCGGAGTCGAAGAACTTCGCATCCGGCCAGAAGCGCACCGTCGTGCCCGTGTTGCGCTGGCCGACCGTACCAACGGCCTTCAGCGGTGAGACCACTTTGCCGTCGCGAAATCCGATGTTGTATTCCTTGCCGCCGCGACGCACCCAGCACTCGAGCTGACGCGAGAGCGCGTTGACCACCGACACGCCGACGCCGTGCAAGCCGCCCGAGAAGCCGTAACTGCCACTATCGAACTTGCCGCCCGCGTGCAGGCGGGTGAGGATGAGTTCGACGCCGCTGACTTTTTCTTTCGGGTGGATGTCGACGGGCATGCCTCGCCCGTCGTCCTTCACTTCGACCGAGCCGTCTTTGTAGAGCGTGACGTCGATCTGCTGCGCGTGCCCCGAGAGCGCCTCATCGACGCTGTTGTCGATGACCTCGTGGGCGAGATGATTCGGGCGGGATGTGTCGGTGTACATCCCCGGGCGGCGGCGAACCGGCTCGAGCCCGGAGAGAACCTCGATTGCCGAGGCGTCGTAGTCTTTGGCCATCCGCTATTGTAGGCGCCTCGAGACGCTTACGCGAAGTCGGCGAGCAACGCCGCGCGCGTGGCATCGGGCAGCGCATCGTTGGCATGCGTGTAGTTCGCATGATCGATGCCGACCGAGAGCTTTGCCCCGCCGCGCAGCGCGGCCACCATCGCATCGGTCAGCTCGAAGCGCAGAAAGTGCACGGAGGAGGTCTTCGTCTCGTTCTCGCGCTCGAGGTCTTCATCAGCAATGGCGAACACGCGTGCGAAGTCGGCGACCTGCACGTAGCAGCGATCCTCGATGCCCTTGAGCTTCGCGAGGTGCGCGGGGCGCGTGGTGGCGTCGGCGAACTCCACGAGCAGCGTGACTTTCCAGTTGCGACCGTCGGGAATCAACGGGTTGTAGGCCTCAAGTTCATCGGCGATGCCTTCAGGCTCGAAGATGCGCTCCGTGCGCAGGATTTCCTGCACCTGGTACTGGATCGTCAGCCGATCCTCGAAGAGCCACGTGGTGTTCGGCCCGACGGGCACTTTGCGCGCCTTCTTGTGCGCGATCACCCGCGTGCGGAACGCGGGCCGCTCACGCGCGTAGTGCTCCAGAGTCATGAGGTCGGTGTGCTCAAGCTTGTTCATGGCATCAGATTCCGTAAGCGTTGCGCAGCAACTTCAGGGGATGTTCCGGCTCTCGCGCATCGGCGAGGCCGGTCTCGATCTGGTGGCCCGCCATAGGGCAGTCGGAGGCGTAATGGTCGGGGTTCGCCTTCTGCACGCGGTTCATCACGGGCTTGCCGATCTTCACCGAAGCCGGACGGAATTCCTTTTTCACCGCGTAGGTGCCGTTGTGACCCGAGCAACGCTCGATCACATCGATGGTGGTGTTCGGCACGAGCTTGAGCACGTCGCGCGTTTTGAGGCCGATGTTTTGTACACGCAGATGACAGGGCACGTGATAGCTCACCTTGCCGAGCTCGCTCGTGAAGTCGGTGCGCAGCAAGCCTTCCTTGTGGCGCAGCATCAGATACTCGAACGGATCGAAAATGCGCGCCTTGACGGCCTGCACGTCGGCATCTTCCGGGAACATCAGCGGCAACTCCTGCTTGAACATCAGCACGCAGGAGGGAATCGGCGCGACGATGTCGTAACCCTCGTCGATGGCCTGCTTGAGCGCCGGGATATTGGTGTCCTTATGGCGGGCCACGGTCTCAAGATCACCAAGTTCGAGCTTCGGCATGCCGCAGCATTTTTCCTGGCTGACGATCTTGACCGGAATGCCGTTGTGCTCATAAACCGCGACGAGATCGAGGTTAAGATCGGGCTCGTTGCGATTGCCATAGCAGGTGGTGAAGAGCACCACCTTGCCGCGCGTCTCGGCGGTCGGGCGCGCTTCCGCCTTCAGTTCGCGGCCCGCGAGTTGCTTGCGCGCGGAGTTGGAGTGGTAGTCGGGCACCGGCGCGTCGACCGCCACGCCGAGCGTGGCGTCGAGCAACTGGCGACCGGCCTCGGTCTTGTTGACGGCGTTAACCACCTGCGCCACCACCGGAATGCCGGCGATCGAGCCGACCACATCGGTGGCGGAGAGAATCTTGTCGCGCAGTCGCACCTCGCCTTTTTTGGCCTTGATGGCCTTGGCGCGCAGCATGAGGTGCGGGAAGTCGAGGTTCCACGGGTGCGGTGGCACGTAGGGACACTTCGTCATGTAGCACATGTCACAGAGGTAACAGTGATCGACGACGTCCCAGTAGACCTTCTTGTCTACGGTGTCGAGCTCAGATGAGGGCGCTGCATCGATGGCGTCGAACAGCGTCGGAAACGAATTGCAGAGCGAGAAGCAGCGCCGGCAACCGTGGCAGATGTCGAACACGCGCTCGAGTTCCTTATCGAGTGCAGCCTCATCGTAGAACGACGGATCGCGCCAATTGAGTGGATGGCGCGTGGGCGCTTCGAGCGAACCTTCACGGCCCGCAGGGATGTTGCTTTGGCTCATGGACAACCCTTCCGTAGGTTGCAAGCGAGACAGGGGCTTGAAGCGGGCGGCGCCGAGTGCGTGTGGCACCCGACGCCGCCGGCCGTAGGACTCAGATCAACGAATCAGATCGACTCGAGAGCCTTGGTGAAGCGGTTCGCGTGCGAACGCTCGGCCTTGGCCAGCGTCTCGAACCAGTCGGCGATCTCATCGAAGCCTTCCTCTCGCGCCTGCTTGGCCATGCCCGGGTACATGTCCGTGTACTCGTGCGTCTCGCCGGCGATCGAAGCTTGGAGGTTGAGCTTGGTGTCGCCGATCGGCAGGCCCGTGGCCGGGTCGCCCGACGCCTCGAGGTACTCGAGGTGACCGTGCGCGTGACCGGTCTCGCCTTCGGCGGTCGAACGGAACACGGCGGACACATCGTTGAAGCCTTCGACATCAGCCTTGGCTGCGAAATAGAGGTATCGGCGGTTGGCCTGCGACTCGCCCGCGAAGGCGTCCTTCAGGTTCTGCTCGGTCTTGCTGCCTTTGAGTTGCACGGATGCTCTCCTTGTGTGGACTATCCTTGTTTACCGGTTAGACTCGGTCTAACGGCTCAATGACTCTAGTCCCCGCTCCGGATAGCGTCAACTCGGCCGCCCGCCGTCGTGCGGCCCCCGCCCATCGTGCGCCCCGCTGAGGTATAAATCGCTTCCCATGACTCGCAGCAAACGCCCCCCCGATTTCGAAAAGTCGCTCACTGAGCTCGAGACCCTCGTCGAGAAACTCGAGGCTGGCGATTTGCCGCTCGATGAGGCGCTGAAAACGTTCGAGCGGGGCGTGGGTTTGACACGCGAGTGCCAAAGCGCGCTTGAGGCGGCGCAGGCGCGTGTCGACATCCTGCTCAAGCGCGATGGCGAGGCGACCCTCGAGCCCTTCGATCCCGACGTGCTCGATGACGAGACACCCCGGGGCGGCTGATGGACCATCGCGAGCGCATTGAGCAGGTGCTCGATCGGGCCCTGCAGTTGCCGGAGGCCGGCTCGCGCCGCCTGGTCGAGGCCATGCGCTACAGCGCCTTGGGCGGCGGCAAGCGCTTGCGGCCGACGCTCGTCTATCTGGCCGGGACAGCCCTGGGTGCCTCACTCGAGCAACTCGACGACCCTGCCGCGGCGGTCGAGCTCATCCACGTCTACAGCCTCGTGCACGACGATCTGCCAGCCATGGACGATGACGATCTGCGTCGCGGACGGCCGTCGTGTCATAAGGCGTTCGATGAGGCCACGGCGATTCTCGCGGGAGATGCGCTGCAAGCCCTCGCCTTCGAGTGTCTGGCGGGTCGTGGGGCGATGACTAACGATCAGGCCCAACGTCGACTCGCCCTGACGCGACTACTGGCGCAAGGCATCGGCACCGTCGGCATGGCCGGTGGCCAAGCGATTGACCTTGAGGCCGTGGGGCACTCGCTGGATCTGACGGCGCTGCAGAATATGCATCGGCGCAAGACGGGCGCGCTGATCGAGACGAGTGTGCTGATGGGTGCGGTGGCGGCGGGCGTTTTCGCAGGGCCACAGTACGAGGCGCTGCGCGAGTATGGCGCTGCGATCGGCCTCGCGTTCCAGATCCAGGATGACATCCTCGATGTGACGGGCACCACGGCGAGCATCGGCAAGATTGCCGGTGCCGATGCCGCCCACGACAAGCCCACCTACACGAGCCTGATGGGGCTCGACGGCGCGCGCGCCGCGGCCAACGCCCAGCATGCCCGGGCGATCGCCGCCCTCGCCCCGCTCGGCAGCGCGGGCGCAGAGCTCGCCGCACTCGCCGGCTTCGTGATCGGCCGCGCTCACTGACCCCACGCGCGCCCCAAACCCGCGCTCAAGATTTGTAATATGGCGACCCGATGAGCGCTTCAACCTCCCGTTACCCCCTGCTCGAGCGGATCCAGACTCCGGCGGATCTGCGTGGGCTCACGGAAAAGGAGCTGCCCGAGCTCTGCGCGCAGCTGCGCGACTACCTGATCCACACCGTTGCCACGCGCGGTGGGCACTTTGCGGCCGGGCTCGGCACGGTCGAACTCACCGTGGCGCTGCACTACGTCTACGACACACCTGAGGATCGGCTGGTGTGGGACGTCGGCCATCAGGCCTATCCGCACAAAGTGCTGACCGGTCGGCGCGATCGGCTCGGCACCATCAAACAAAAGGATGGCCTCGCGCCCTTTCCCACGCGCAGCGAGAGTCCCTACGACACCTTCGGTGTGGGTCACTCGAGCACCTCGATCAGCGCCGCGCTCGGCATGGCGGTGGCCGCTGAGCGCGAGGGATCACCGCGGCGTGTGGTCGCCGTCATCGGCGATGGCGCCATGACCGCCGGCATGGCCTTCGAGGCGCTGAATAACGCGGGCTCACTCGGCACGGACCTGCTCGTCGTGCTCAACGACAACGACATGTCGATCTCGGAGAACGTCGGTGCGCTGTCCAACTACTTCGCGCGCATCCTCTCGAGCCGCAAGTACGCGGCGCTGCGCGAGACGGGCAAGAAGGTGCTGCGGCGCATGCCCACAGCCTGGGAGCTCGCACGACGCTCGGAAGCCTATTTCAAAGGCATGATCCTCCCCGGGACGCTCTTTGAGGAGCTCGGTTTCAACTACATCGGACCGATCGACGGCCACGATGTCGCGGCACTCGTGCGTACGCTGCGCAACCAGCGCCAGCTGAAAGGCCCGCAGTTCCTGCATGTGGTCACACGCAAGGGCAAGGGTTACGCACCGGCCGAGGCCGATCCGATCAAGTGGCACGGCCCTGGCGCCTTCGATCCGGCAAGCGGCACGATCTTCAAAGAAAAGTCCACGGGCCCCTCCTTCTCACAGGTGTTCGGCCAATGGCTCTGCGACATGGCCGAGCGCGACCCGAAGATCGTCGGCATCACCCCCGCGATGCGCGAGGGCTCGGGACTCGTTGAATTCTCGCGACGCTTCCCCGATCGCTACTTCGATGTGGCGATCGCTGAGCAGCATGCGGTGACCTTTGCCGCGGGCCTCGCCTGCGAAGGCCTGAAGCCAGTGGTGGCGATCTACTCCACCTTCCTGCAGCGCGGCTACGATCAGTTGATCCACGATGTGGCGCTGCAAAACCTGCCGGTCGTATTCGCGCTCGATCGCGCGGGCCTCGTCGGTAGCGACGGGGCCACTCACCAAGGCGCCTACGACATTTCCTTCCTGCGCTGCATCCCGAACATGGTGCTGATGGCCCCTGCCAACGAGAACGAATGCCGGCAGATGCTCTACACGGCGACCACGCTGCAGGGACCCTCTGCTGTGCGTTACCCGCGCGGCACAGGCGATGGTACGCCGCTGGTGGCCGAGATGACTGCGCTACCGATCGGTCGCGGCGACATCCGCTGCGAGGGTCGAAGCGGCCTGGCGCTGCTCGTGTTCGGCACGCTGCTACCCTCGGTGCTTGCGATCGCCGAGCGGCTCGACGCCACGGTCGTCAACATGCGTTTCATCAAGCCGCTCGATCGCGAACTCGTGCTGCAGGTGGCGGCACGCCACCGCGCGATCGTGACTGTGGAGGAGAACGCCATCCCGGGTGGCGCGGGTGCAGCCGTCGCCGAAACGCTGGCTGAAGCCGGCGTGCTACTGCCGCTGCACCTGATCGGCATCCCCGATCGCTACATCGAACACGGCAGTCGCGAGGACTGCCTCGCTGCGGCGGGACTCGATGCAGCGGGGCTTGCCGCGCAGATCGAGCCCTGGTGGCGCGGCTTGCAAGAGCCCGTGCGCCGCTCCGCCGGCGCCTGAGCGGCGCCCGCCAACACCCCGCCCGATAAGCCAACGCTGAACATTGCTGACAAGGAAGCCGCCATGTCTGTCGCCGATCGCCCCGCCGCTGCCGTTGCCACCACCGTCGAAGACGTGCAGTCGCGCGCCGACACGCGGCGCATCCCGATCAACAAGGTCGGCATCAAGGACATCACCCACCCCGTGAAGCTGCGCGATCGCTCGAGCGGCGAGCAGCACACCGTGGCCAACTTCAACATGTACGTGAACCTGCCACACGATTTCAAAGGCACGCACATGTCGCGCTTCGTCGAGATCCTGCACGGCGAGCGGGAGATCTCAGTGGAGAACTTCCCGCGCATGCTGGCCGAGATGACCAAGCGCCTCGAGGCCGAAGCGGGTCATATCGAGATGAGCTTTCCGTTCTTCGTCATGAAGAAGGCGCCCGTGTCGGGAGTCGAGAGCCTGATGGATTACCGCGCCACGCTGATCGGTGAACAGCGTGGAGAGAGCGCAGAACTGTGGGTGCGGGCGCTCGTACCGGTGACGAGCCTTTGTCCGTGCAGCAAGCGTATCTCCGAGCGCGGCGCGCACAACCAGCGCTCGCATGTGACCATCACGGCGAAACTGCGCGAGCACCTGTGGATCGAGGATCTGATCGATATCGCCGAGCAGGAAGCCTCCTGCGAAGTGTTCGGCATCCTCAAGCGCACGGACGAGAAGTTCGTCACCGAGCGCGCTTACGACAACCCGAAGTTCGTCGAGGATCTGGTGCGCGACATCGCCATGCGCCTGAATCAAGAGCCGCGCATCGCGGCCTACACGGTGGAAGCGGAAAACTTCGAGTCCATCCACAACCACTCGGCCTACGCGCTCATCGAGCGCGACAAGGACGCAGTCGATCAGCCGAAGTGATCGAAACCGGCTGCGGTCGCCGGCTGCGCGACGCCCTGCTCAAGTAGCCAGAGCCCTGCGCCACTCGCCAGAGCGCCGATGATTGTCACATCGCCTCGATCGATGTCTGCTTGCAGCGCAGGGATCGCTGCGGGCGGCATCGTGAACAGCAACTCGTAGTCATCGCCCCCTGCGCAGACGAAGGCCATTGCCTCCGCTGCCGTAAACACGCCTGCTGCCACCGCCGCCGTCAGCGCCGCCGAGCACGGCAGGCGTTGCGGTTCGATGTGCACAGCGCAGCCACTCGCAGCCGCTAGTTTGGTGGCATCGCCATAGAGACCATCGGATACATCGATGCCAGCACTCGCCAGCGTACGCAGGCGTGCGCCGAGTGCGAGACGCGGCGTTGGGTATTCGAAGCGTTGCTGCAGTGTCGCGAGCGGCGCACTCAGCGTGCTCGACGATACCTCAGCGCTGGGAACAGCCGGCCGCGCGCTCGCGCGCTGCAGCAGCGCGAGCCCTGCCGCGGCATCGCCCGGCGTACCTGACACGCAAAGCAGATCGCCCGGTCGGCCGCCGCTGCGGCGCAAGCCCTCACCCTGCGGCACAAAGCCCAGCACCTGCACGCCGAGCGTCAGCGGACCTCGCGTCGTATCACCCCCTACGAGCGCCACCTCGTGCTCGCACGCCAGAACGCCAAACCCGGCGCTGAACTCGGCGAGCCAGGGCTCATCGACAGTCGGGAGCGTCAGCGAGAGGAGCGCCCAGGCGGGCGTCGCGCCCATCGCGGCGATGTCGCTCAGATTGACGGCGAGTGCACGATGTCCAATCGATCGAGGTGCAGCGCCTTGGGGGAAATGCACACCCTCGACCAAGGTGTCGCTGACCGCGACGAGATCAAACCCCGGCGGCGGTCGCAGGATCGCACCATCATCGCCGACGCCGATTGGCACGTCGCTGCGGCTCGCACCGGCAGCGCGAAAGTAACGCTCGATGAGGGCGAATTCACCGAGAGCCACGGGGCACCTCAGTGTTCGTGCGGGCGCAGCACGCGCGCCGCGCGATCGAGCACGGCATTGATGTACTTGTGCGCGTCGGTGGCACCGAAGCGTCGAGTAAGCGAGACCGACTCGTTGACAACCACGCGCCAGGGCACATCGGGTCGTTGCGCGAGTTCGTGCAGGCCAATCAGCAAAATGGCGTGCTCCACCGGATCGAGCTCAGCCGGCGGCCGGTCAGCCCAGCCCTTCAGCTGTTCATCGAGGGATTCACGACCACGCGCGATGGCCTCGACGAGTTCGGCGAAATACTCGCGATCGGCGCGCGCCATATCTTCTTCGGTCGAAAAATCAGTGATGAGGTCCTGCCAAGGGCCGTCGTTGAGTTGCAGTCGATAAATCGCCTGCATGGCGAGCTTGCGCGCCACGGAGCGCGCGCCCAAACGCGGATCGATGCGACCGGAGGTTTTGCTCACTCGCGCGAGTCCCGCGCCAGAATCGCCATCTCGACCGCCGCCTCGAGGGCTTCGCCGCCTTTGTTCATACGCTCTATCGACGCGCGCTCTTGTGCCTGCGCCTCGTTCTCGACGGTGAGCACACCAAAGATTACGGGCACGCCGGTTTCAAGACCCGCCTGCATCAGGCCGCGCGCACATTCCCCGGCGACGAAATCGAAATGCGCCGTATCGCCGCGGATCACGCAGCCGAGCGCCACCACGGCCGAATACTTGCGACTCTTGGCGAGCAGCTTGCAGGCGAGCGGCAACTCGAACGCGCCAGGCACTTGGAACTCGAGCAGCGCCGCCGGCGCACCGCCCAAGCGCTGCCAAGCGCCGATTGCGCCATCCCGCAATTGCGTGACGATGCGTTCGTTGAAACGGGCGGAGACGATCGCGACCGACAGGCCGCGCGGGTCGAGGGGTGGAGCGGGAGCGGCATTATCAAGTTTCATCGGCAGACCTCAGCTTGCACTGTCGACGTAGCTTTCGACCACGAGATCGAAGGCCGACAGGCCGTGCATTTGTTTCGGGGCCGACAGCACGCGCATACGTCGCAGACCCAAATCCTTGAGGATCTGCGCGCCAATGCCGTAGGTACGCAGTACCGGAGCGCCCTCGCTGCGGGTGGCGCCGGAGTCGATGCCGTCCAGCGCGTGAATCGCCTCAACGAGTTCGCGTGGGGACTCGGTGTCGCGCAGCACCACGATGACGCCCGCGCCCTCGTGTGCGATGCGCTCCATCGCGGCGCGCAGCGTCCAGCGCAGCGGCCCGGAGCGGATGTCGAGCACATCGCGCAGCGTATCGGTCAGATGCACGCGCACGAGCGGTGCAGGAGTCGCGGCCAAATCGCCACGGACGAGTGCCAAGTGAACATCGCGATGCACATGGTCTTGATAGGCGAGCAGGCGAAACTCGCCAAAGGCCGTCTCGATGCTGCGATCGGCGATGCGCTCGACCGAGCGCTCCGTGCGCAGTCGATAACGGATGAGATCGGCAATGGTGCCGATACGCAAACCATGCTCGCGGGCGAAGCGTTCGAGATCAGGACGGCGTGCCATCGTGCCATCGTCGTTCATGATCTCGACGATCACCGCCGCCGGCTCGAGACCAGCCAGACGCGACAGATCACAACCGGCTTCCGTGTGCCCGGCGCGCGTCAGCACGCCACCCGGCTGCGCCATGATCGGAAAGATATGCCCGGGCTGACGCAGATCCTGCGGCCGTGCCTGCGGCGCCACCGCCGTGCGCACCGTGTGCGCACGATCGTAGGCTGAAATGCCGGTCGTGACGCCCTCGGCCGCTTCGATGGAGAGCGTGAAATTGGTGCGATGCTCACGATGCGTGTCGCTCACCATCAGCGGCAGGCGCAACTGCCGGCAGCGTTCCTCGGTGAGCGTGAGGCAAATCAGACCGCGACCGAGCCTCGCCATGAAGTTGATATCTTCCGGGCGCACCTTGCAGGCCGCCATGACGAGATCACCCTCGTTCTCGCGGTGCTCATCGTCCATGATGACGACCATCTTGCCTGCGGCAAGATCGGCGAGGATGTCCTCGATGCTGTCGAGACCCGTGCCCATCAGCGCTGAACCTCCAGCAGCCGCTCGACGTAGCGCGCCATCTGATCGACCTCGAGATTCACACGCCGACCGACCACAAACTCACCGAGCGTGGTCACCTGCTGCGTGTGCGGGATGAGATTGACACTGAAATCAGCGGGACCGACATCGTTGATGGTGAGGCTCACCCCATCGATGGCGACCGAACCCTTGCGCGCGAAATACCGCGCGAGGGCGAGCGGACAGCCAAAGCGCATGCGCACCGAGCGCGCATCGCTTGCGATATCGAGCACTTCACCGACCCCATCGACGTGACCTGAAACGAGATGTCCGCCGAGTGCATCGCCCGCGCGCAAGGCGGGCTCAAGGTTCACGCCACTGCCCTCGCGCAGGCTGCCGAGGGTGGTGAGCGACAGCGTCTCGTTGGAGACATCGGCCGCAAAGGAATCAGCGCTGATCTCGAGCGCCGTGAGGCACACGCCGCTGACGGCGATGCTGTCGCCCGGTTTCGTGCCCGCGAGGCTCAAACGCGAGACCGCCACGCGCAGCCGCACGTCACCCCCGCGAGGCTCGAGCGCGACGATGCGACCTACATCCTGGACGATTCCGGTGAACATGAGTGCTTTGCGCAGCCTACGCCGCTTCGAGACGGCGCAGCATGATACGGATATCCGGGCCGATCTGCCGCAGATCGCGCACCTGCCAGGCGGGTGCATCCGCGAGCCGCTCGAGATTCGGCCAGGCGGCGAGCGGCCGGGCTGTGGGCCCCAGCAGCCGCGGCGCGAGATAGAGCACGAGCTCATCGACGAGCCCTTCTGCGAGCAACGCCCCAGCGAGCGTGGGGCCGGCTTCGGTCCACACTTCGTTGAGTTCGGCGCCACCCATCCAGGCGAGCACCGCGGGTAGTGGCAAGCGGCCCGCCGCATCGAGCCCGATCTGCTCGCGCGACAGGCAGACGGTGCGACCCGGTGCAGTGAAGATCCTGGCACTCGAGGGTATGCGGCCATGCGCATCGAGGATCACGCGCAGCGGCTGTCGGCTCACCTCGCCCTCGCGGGCCGTGAGCTCCGGGTCGTCGGCCAACACGGTAGCGCTCGTGCTCAAGATCGCCGCGCTCTCAGCGCGAAAGCGCTGCACGTCGGCGCGCGCCTCGGCGGAGGTGATCCAGCGACTCTCGCCGTTGGCGAGGGCGGTGCGTCCATCGAGACTCGCCGCGAGCTTCAAGCGCAGCCATGGCCGACGGCGGCGCATGCGGCTGAAGAAGCCGAGATTGAGCTCCTCACCGGCTGCCTGCTCGAGCCCATGCTCGACCAGCACGCCGGCCGCGCGCAAACGCGCCGCACCGCTGCCATCGACCCGCGGGTTCGGATCGCCGCAGGCATAAATCACGCGCGCCACCCCGGCCGCGATCAAGGCTTCGCTGCAGGGGGGCGTGCGCCCGTGATGGTTGCAGGGTTCAAGAGTGACGAAGGCCGTGGCACCACGAGCGGCATCGCCTGCTTCGCGCAGGGCGAACACCTCGGCATGTGGCTCACCCGCACGCTGGTGCCAACCTTCGCCGATGATGCGCTCACCTAACGCGATGACGCAGCCGACGCGCGGATTAGGCTGCGTGCTGCGCGCACCGAGTGCCGCGAGGGCGAGCGCGCGCTGCATGGCCGAGTGCTCAAAAGCGCTCCAGCGAGCCGTGTCACTGGCCACGACGCGGCCCCTTGGTCGCAGGCTTCCCCGCCGGATCCTCGCCGCCGAGCAATGACAACTGCCCCGCGAGAGGCTCGCGGCGCCGTCGCGTGCGCAACTTGTCGACCTCGTCCCGAAAGGCCTCGACATCCTGAAAGCTGCGATACACGGAGGCAAAACGCACATAGGCGACCTCGTCGAGATGACGCAACTCGTCCATCACGAACTCGCCGATCTGCCGGGAAGGCACCTCACGCTCGCCGAGTCCGCGCATGCGATGCGCGATGCGGGCGATGGCAGCCTCGACCTTTTCCTGCTCGACGGGGCGCTTCTGCAGCGCCTTGCGCAAACCGCTGCGTAGCTTCTGTTCATCAAAGGGTTCACGACTGCCGTGGCTCTTGACGACCTGGGGCATGACGAGCTCGGCCGTCTCGAAGGTCGTGAAACGCTCGCCGCAGGCGAGACACTCGCGACGACGACGGATTTGCTGTCCCTCGGCCGCCAAGCGCGAGTCGTTCACCTTGGTCTCTTCGTGGCCACAGAAGGGACAGTGCATGCTGGCGTCCCGTCAGGCGTGCAGCCGCTCGCTCAGCGACCGTAGACCGGGAAGCGACGACACAGTGCCGTCACTTTCTCGCGCACCGCCGCCACCGCCTCGGCAGCACCCTGCGCGTCGAGCACATCGGCGATGAGATCGGCGACGTGCTCCACCTCTGGCTCTTTGAAACCGCGGGTAGTCGAAGCCGGTGTGCCGATACGAATGCCACTCGTGACCATCGGCGGCCGCGGATCGTTGGGCACCGCATTTTTATTGACGGTGATGTGCGCGGCACCGAGCGCGGCATCGGCTTCTTTGCCGTTGATCTGCTTGTCCGAGAGGTCGATGAGAAACAAGTGATTGTCGGTGCCACCCGAGACGATACGATAGCCGCGCTGCTGCAGCCGTGCACACATGGCACGGGCGTTAGCGACGACTTGCCGCTGATAATCTTTGAACTCCGGCTGCAAGGCCTCGAGGAAGGCCACCGCCTTCGCCGCGATCACGTGCATGAGTGGCCCGCCCTGCGTGCCCGGAAAAACGAGTGAATTGAACTTCTTGGTCAGCTCGTCGTTGGCGCGCGCGAGGATGATGCCGCCGCGCGGGCCGCGCAGCGTCTTGTGCGTGGTGCTGGTGACGACGTCAGCGTAGGGCACCGGGTTCGGATAGACGCCCGCCGCGACGAGGCCCGCGACATGCGCCATGTCGACATGCAGCAGCGCGCCCGCCTTGTCGGCAATGGCGCGAAAGCGCGGGAAATCGAGAAAACGTGAATACGCGGAGAAGCCCGCGATGATGAGCTTGGGCTTGACCTCAAGCGCCTGGCGCTCGAGCGCGTCGTAGTCGATCTCGCCGTTGTCGGGACGAATGCCGTACTGCACGGCGTTAAACAACTTGCCCGAGAAATTCACCTTCGCGCCGTGCGTGAGGTGACCGCCGTGATCGAGACTCATGCCAAGGATGGTGTCGCCGGGTTTGAGCACCGCAAGGTACACGGCTGCGTTGGCCTGCGAACCCGAGTGCGGCTGCACGTTGGCATAGTCGGCACCGAAGAGTTGCTTGGCGCGATCGATCGCCAGTTGCTCGGCGACATCGACAAACTCGCAGCCCCCGTAATAGCGCTTGCCGGGGTAGCCCTCGGCGTACTTGTTCGTCAGCACTGACCCTTGGGCCTCAAGCACGCGAGGACTCGCGTAGTTCTCGGAGGCAATGAGCTCAATGTGATCTTCCTGGCGCACCCGCTCGGCCGCCATGGCAGCGGCGAGTTCAGGGTCGAATCCGTCGATCGTCATACGGCTCGGAAACATCGGGGGCCTCAGGAAGTCGAGTGAGCAGAGAGAACCCGTAGTTTAGCCGAATGGCCCCCGACTGGCCGAACAGGCCCCTAACCGAAGAGGCCCTCGACCACGGCATTCCAGCCCGCCGCGATGTTCGGGCGATGGTATCCCCCACCCCCGGTAGCGAGCACTCGCCCATGCCCCAGCCGCTCTGCGAGCGCGGTCAAATCGCGCGCGGCGCGGCCGTGAGCCGCGGCAGTGAAGCCAAGATGGGCCAACGGATCACCGGCAATGCTATCCGCCCCGCACTGCAGCAGAATGAACTCGGGCGCGTAGTGTTCGAGGTGGCGCAAGACTTGAGCCCAGGCAATCTCGAAGGCCGTATCGTCGGCGCCCGGTGGCAACGGCAGGTTCAGCTTCGTCCCTTCCGCTGCGCCCCGCCCGCGCTCATCGGCGCTACCGGTGCCGGGGTACAGGAACCGCCCATCCTCGTGCAGGTCGGCGAAGATCACTTGCGGGTCAGTCTCAAAACCGTAAAACACCCCATCGCCATGGTGCGCATCGATGTCCACGTAAGCGATGCGGGTGAGGCCGGCCTCGCGACGCAGCCATTCGATGGCGATCGCACAATCGTTGAGTGCACAAAACCCCGCAGCACCTGCGCGCCCGGCGTGATGCAGCCCGGCGATGGGCACGAACGCCCGACGCGCCCGACCCTGCAGCATCTGCTCGCAGGCGAGCAACGTCGCGCCGACCACATCCGCCGCAGCCTCGTAGACGCCGCGAAACGCCGGCGTGTCGCCACCATCGAGGTAGCCACTGCCCGCAGCGGAACGTGCAATCAGGCGATCGAGGTAGGCGGGCTCATGGAAGAGTTCGAGTTCGATCCGACTCGCCTGCCGCGTATCCTCTATGCGGCAACGACGTTCCAGACCGCGGGCGATGAACTCGCGGTAGAACGCCGCGTGCCGATCGAGCCCGAACGGGTGGCCGCTGCCGAACCCGTAGCGCGCGAGCCGATCGCCGGCAATGACGAGGACTTCGGACATGATGCGTCCGAGCCTAGCACAGGCGATAATGCGACCCCTTTTATCTGCCCCCACAGGCCCCACATCCCCGCCATGGCCCAGTACATTTACACGATGAACCGGGTGGGCAAGATCGTGCCCCCCAAGCGTCAGATCCTGCGCGACATCAGCCTGTCGTTCTTTCCGGGCGCCAAGATCGGTGTGCTCGGTCTGAACGGCTCGGGTAAATCGACGCTGCTAAAAATCATGGCGGGCCTCGACAACAACATCGAGGGTGAAGCGCGACCGCAGTCGGGCATCAAGGTGGGCTACCTGCCGCAGGAACCCGAGCTCGATCCGGCCAAGACCGTGCGCCAGGAAGTGATTGCCGGCATCGGTGGCATGTTCGCCAAGCTCGAGCGCTTCAATGCGATCAGCGAAGCCTTTGCCGAACCGATGTCCGATGACGAGATGAACAAGCTCCTTGAGGAGCAAGCGAAGCTGCAGGACGAGATCGATGCGGCGGGCGGCTGGGAACTCGATCGCAAGCTCGAGATCGCTGCCGACGCGCTGCGCCTGCCGCCCTGGGAATCGACCATCGACAAACTCTCGGGCGGTGAAAAGCGCCGCGTCGCGCTCTGCCGGCTGCTGCTGTCGGCTCCCGACATGCTGCTGCTCGATGAGCCGACCAACCACCTCGATGCCGAGTCGATCGCCTGGCTCGAGAAATATCTCGAGCAATATCCCTCGACGGTGATTGCGGTCACGCACGATCGCTACTTCCTCGACAACGTCGCCGAGTGGATCCTCGAACTCGATCGTGGCCACGGTATTCCGTACCACGGCAACTACTCCTCGTGGCTGGAGCAGAAAGAAAAGCGCCTCGCGCAGGAAGAGCGCGAGCGCGAAGCGCTGCGCAAGACGCTCGAGCGTGAACTCGAATGGGTGCGCCAGAACCCGAAGGCGCGGCAGGCCAAAAGCAAGGCGCGCATGCAGCGCTACGAGGAACTCGCCTCGCGCGAATTCCAAGAACGCAACGAGACCAACGAAATCTACGTCCCGCCGGGCGAGCGCCTCGGTGATCTCGTCATCGAAGCCAAGGGTCTGCGCAAGTCCTTCGGCGATCGACTGCTGATCGACAACCTGAACTTCAACCTGCCGCCCGGTGGCATCGTCGGCATCATCGGCCCGAACGGCGCCGGCAAGACCACGCTCTTTCGCATGCTCACCGGCATCGAGAAGCCTGATGCCGGCGAAATCCGTATCGGACCCACCGTCAAGCTCGCCTATGTCGATCAGTCACGCCAAGCACTCAACGACAAGAACAGCGTGTGGCAGGAGATCTCCAACGGGCTCGATCTCATCAAGGTCGGCAACTACGAGACGCCCTCGCGCGGCTACGTCGGCCGGTTCAACTTCAAAGGTTCGCAGCAACAGCAATTGATCGGTGAACTGTCGGGGGGTGAGCGCAACCGCGTGCATCTTGCGAAGGTGCTTAAATCAGGCGGCAACGTGCTGCTGCTCGACGAACCGACCAACGATTTGGACGTGGAGACGCTGCGAGCGCTTGAAGAAGGTCTGCTCGCCTTCCCCGGCTGTGCGGTGGTGATCTCGCACGATCGCTGGTTCCTCGATCGTATCGCGACCCACATCCTCGCTTTCGAGGGCAACTCGGAAGTGGTGTGGTTCGAGGGTAACTATCAGGAATACGTCGAGGACTACCGCAAGCGACGGGGCGAAGATGCCAACCAGCCGCACCGCATCCGCTACAAGCCGCTAACGCGTTAGCGCTGCGTTAAGGCGGTAGCGCCTCGTCAGCGTGCGAGCGCCTTCAGGCGCACGCCGTCGCGGACTTCCGAACTCGGAAAGAGCACCACAGTCTCGCCCGGCTCGAGACCC
Organism: Nevskiaceae bacterium; assembly: GCA_018883185.1. Classification (GTDB taxonomy): domain Bacteria; phylum Pseudomonadota; class Gammaproteobacteria; order Steroidobacterales; family Steroidobacteraceae; genus UBA964. The sequence continues at coordinate 27,141 of VEQP01000032.1, forward strand.
TTGGTGATCTCTCTCGCGCGCTCATCTTCGAGACCGACCTCGACCTCCGTGAGCGCCGCGCGGCCACCGCGCACGACATAGACCGCCCAACGCTCGCCGTTACGAAATAGCGCGCCGAGCGGCACCCGCAGCACATTGCTGCGCTCGGCGACGATCACGCGGGCATCGATGCGAAAGTCATGGACGCGCAACGCCGGTGGCGGCCGCTCCGTGAACTCCAGGATCACGTTGGTGCGCTGCTCCTCGATGCCAAGCGCAGACACCTTGGTGCGTGCCACCGGTTCGACGCGTTCGATGCGCGCCGCAAGCGGCGCACCGCCCCAGTTTTCGATGAATGCCGCCGCACCGGGCTGCAAGGTCACCGCATCCTGCGAGAGAAACTCGGCCACCACATCGACCCGCGCCGGATCTCCGAGCACGATGAGTGGGGTACCTCCGGCGACCACGGCCTCGCTCTCTTGCGGCACACGCAGCACCACGGCAGTCACGGGCGCCTTGACGAGCACGTTACCCTCACCGCCCGACTCACCCGCCGCGAGCAAGGCACTGCGCGCCCGGCGCACCTCGGCGGCCGCGGCCTGCAGCGCAGCCTCGGCTGAACGTTCGCGGGCAATCGCCGCATCGCGTGCGGTGTCGGCGATCAGGCGTGTAGCGGCCAACTGGCGCGCGCGCGACGCTTCGCTCACCGCGAGCTCGCGCTCGGCGGTGGCGGCACGTTCGCGAGCGAGTGCCGCCGTCACCGTGGCCCGGGCCTCGGCCTCGAGACGCGGATCGAGAAAGCCCGCGCTGCTGCGCGTCATGCGCGCAAGGGGATCGCCAGCCCGCACCGCATCGCCCGGCTCCACGGCGACCCGCAACACTCGGCCACTGAAGGGCGCACTGACGACATACACCTCGCGCATGCGTGTGCGACCCTCATCGATGAGGGTTGCGCGCACAAGCCCGCGATCGACTTTGGCCGTCGACACTTCGATGCGCTCCGGCCACAAGGCCAGCGCCAGCAGCAGCGCGAAACCCACCGCTGCGAGCACGGTCCAAAGGCGCGCTCGGCGGCGACGATGTAGTTCAGGCGATTCGGACATACTGAGATTCTCTCACTCGCGTGATTTCAACACGGCGACAAGGTCCAGTCGATCCACATCGCGCCGGACCCACAGCGCCGCGACCACCACAGCGCCGGTAACAAACAGCGCGGCGCGTGCGTAGGTCGGCAAATCGAATACGAACGGAAACGAGAAGAGCTCGGTTTCGAACTGCTCCATCATCCAGGCCGACAGCCCCGCGCCAGCCAGCAGACCGAGCGGCAATGCCACCACCAACAGTAATGCCAGTTCACCGAGCAGCACCCAGGAGGCCTCGCCGCGGCGAAAGCCGATGACCCGGAGCGTCGCCAGATCCCTCTCCTGCTCGCCCAGGGTGACGCGCGCGGCGGAGAACGCGACGCCCGCCGCCATGACGAGCGAGAACAGCAGGAACATGTAGGAGAAGAAGCCGGCACCCTGATCGAAGAGATTGCGGAGCGATCGCTCCGCTTTGTCGGCATAGGTCACGCCCACGATGGCGGGAATGTCCTGCAAGCGGCGACTGAGTGCATCGCGCGAAGCGGCATCGATCAGGAGGTAAGCCGAGTCGATACGACCCGGTTCGCGCAGCAGCCGACCGAGCGCCTGCTGCTCCATGTAGGCGGGCATCCCGAGAAAAGGCTGCACGATGGCGATCACCGTAACGTCGCTGCGCACGCGTCGTCCATCGGTGGCCTCGACGCGCACCCGATCGCCGACCTTAAGCCCAAGTTTGCGAGCAAGTCCGGTGGAGAGCGTCAGTCCTTGCGGCTGCGGATCGACGACCTTGAGATCAGTACCGATGACTCGATTGAGCGTTGCACCCGCAGGGATACCGAGAATGGCCTCGCGCTCGCGCCGGGCACCGGCACTCAAAATCACCTCCGCCGTGCGCAAGGGCTCCACCTCGCGCACGCCCGGCAGCCGCGCCACCTCGCGCAATACTTCGGCGCGCTCGCGCTCGGCGAAAGCCAGCGTCACGTCCATGCGCTGGGTGATGCCAAAGTTCACATCGATGATCCGATCAATTGCAATCGGAAAGTGCTCGGACATCACAAGCAAGGCGAGCGATAGCGCGAGCCCGCCCACCGTGGTTGCCGAGCGACGCGGAAAGCGCACGATGCGTCGTACCAGCATGCGCAGCCGCGCATCGAGCCGCGCGACGCGCGCCTCGAGCCGCTCCGACAAGCGCGCAAAGCGCGTGGGCGCAGGCGGCGAGAGCGCGGCCGCAGGCGCAAGGCGGGCGGCACGGCCGACCGCCGACACGGCCCCAAGCACAGCCGCCAGCACCGTCACGACCACCGCCGCGGCATACACGCCGAAGCCCCCTTCGAAGGGCAGTTCGGGCAGTCGGTAGACGCTCTGGTACACCTCAGCCATGTAACCGCCGATGTATCGACCGAACAGCGTTCCGACAAGTCCGCCCGCGATGCAGAACGACAGGGCGAACTTGATGTAGTGCAAGCCGATGGCGCGATTTTCGTAGCCGAAGGCCTTGAAGAGTCCGATGTTGGCGCGCTCGGTGGCGACCAGTCGGCTCAAGGTGACATTCAGCAGGAACACGGCGACCAATAAAAAAATAGGTGGCAGGATGCTGGCGAGCGTGCGCAACTGCGAGAGTTCATCGGAGAGATACCGCGCCGAGAGCATGCGATCGCGACCGTACAGGCCGCGCCCACCATGCGGTGCGAGTCGCCGGTCGATATCGGCGATCAGCCGTGGGCGATCGGCCGTGGGCGTAAGGCGCAGCACGACATCGTTGAACGCGCCATCGAGATCGAGTGCCCGCCCGAGTGCCTCCCGGCCCATCCAGATCACACCGAAACGGCTCGGCTCGGGCAGGATGTCGCCGGGTGCCACGGCAAAGACGAACTCGGGGCTGCTCGCGATGCCCGTGACGGTCAGCGTCTTGCGCTGCCCGCGGATGAGCACCGGGATGCGCGCGCCCGGGCTGAGTCGATGGGCCTCGGCGAATGCCTCACTCAACAGTATTTCGTCGTAGCGGGTGGCACGCGGCCACTGCCCCGCGAGCAGCACGAGATCGTTCACCCGCGGTCGACGATCCGCCGGCAGCGATACGAGCCGCGCCGAGACGGGCTCGGTCACCCCGCTCAGGCTCAGCAAGCCGATGCCCGACACACGCGTCTCAATGGCGGCTACGCCTTCGATGGCGGCGAGCTCCCGGCCGACACGCTCGGGGGCCCTGACGAGCCCGCCCGCAAGATCCGCCATCAAGGATGTGGCGTAGTAGCGATCACGCGCACGCTCGAGCGAGCCATACATGCCGGTGGCCATGACGAAGAGCGCAATGCCGCAGCCGAGTACAGTGCCAACGGCAAGAGCCTGCAGCCACAGTCGCCTAAGATCGCGCAGCACTTTACGATCGAGCGGCGCAAGGTGCAGAGCCATGGGCCGCCGCGTGCTCACCAATGCAGGCTCGAGGGTGGCATGCGCTCGGGGTTCACCTCGATCGAGCGGATGAGTCCGTCGGCAAAGCGCACGACCCGATCACCGATGCGCGCAATGTCGGCGTTGTGAGTGATGAGCAAGGTCGTGGTACCGAGCCGCGTGTTGATCTCGAGGAGCGACTCGAGCACGCGAATGCCCGTGGCGACATCGAGTGCGCCGGTCGGCTCATCGCACAGCAGCACTGCGGGCCGTTTGGCGATGGCACGGGCGATGGCCACGCGCTGCTGCTCACCTCCCGAGAGCTGCGAGGGAAAATGCGTCAAGCGCTCGCCAAGTCCCACGAGACGCAGGGCATCATCCGCCGGCATCGGCTCATCGGCGATTTCGGTGACGAGCTCGACGTTCTCACGCGCAGTGAGGCTCGCGATCAAGTTGTAAAACTGGAAAACGAAGCCCACGTGATGCCGGCGGTACTCGGTGAGTTCCCGATCGCTCGCCGTCGTGATCTCGAGCGCTCCGAAGCGCACGCTGCCTTCGGTCGGCCGATCGAGACCGCCCAAAATATTGAGTAGCGTCGATTTGCCTGAGCCCGAGGGTCCCAGCAGCACCAGCAGTTCGCCGGGGTCGATATGCAGATCGATGCCGCGCAAGGCGTGCACGGCGGCAGCGCCCTCCCCGTATGTCCTGCGCAGCCCACGTATCTCGAAGACGGGCGTGCGCGCC
>VEQP01000033.1 GCA_018883185.1 Nevskiaceae bacterium
CTGTCGCTCCTCGCGCTTTAGATCCTCCCAGGCGTACAACTTGCCGGCCGGGACCTTGATCGCCCGCCATAGCGCGTCGCCTGCGAATACATCACCGTAACTGTCGCGGAACATTTTCGAGTTGATCGAAGCGCGGACCGTATCGGCGACCTCCTGCGGCGTCGGCCAGATGTCCTTGAGATAAACCGGCTGGCCATCGCTGCCCGTGCCGAGCGGTTCGGTGTTGAGATCGATGTCCGTCGTGCCCGCGAGTGAATACGCGACGACGAGGGGCGGTGAGGCGAGGAAGTTCATTTTGACTTCCGGATGCACGCGACCTTCAAAGTTACGATTGCCCGACAGTACCGAGGTGGCGATCACATCGCCCGCCTTCACGGCCGCCGAGATTTCCGGCTTCAGCGGACCCGAGTTGCCGATGCAAGTCATGCAGCCGTAGCCCGTGACATGGAAGCCGACTTTCGCGTACTCCTCGAGCAGCTTGGCCTTTTTGAGGTAGTCGGTGACGACCTTGGAACCGGGCGACAGACTTGTCTTGACCCAAGGCTTGGCGCTGAGACCGCGGCGTGCCGCATTGCGCGCGAGCAGCGCGGCACCGAGCATGACCGAGGGGTTGGAGGTGTTGGTGCAACTGGTGATGGCGGCGATGAGTACGGCGCCGTCCTTGACCTGAAATCCGTTGGCGCCCGCGACGCTGCCGCTGCCACTGGCCGCGGGGTTTTTCTTGCGGCGCTCGTCGGCCATCTGCGTGTGGGTCTTGCGGTAGACCTGCTTCAATTCACGCACGGGCACGCGATCCTGCGGCCGCTTCGGCCCCGCGAGCGAGGGCTCCACGGTGCCAAGGTCGAGTTCGAGCACATCGGTATAGTCCGCCTGCGGCGCGCCCGCATAGCGCCACATGCCCTGCGCCTTGGCGTAGGCTTCGACCAGCGCGATCTGCTGTGCGGGGCGGCCGGAGAGCTCGAGATAACGCAGCGTCTCTTCGTCGATCGGAAAGATGCCGCAGGTGCTGCCGTATTCAGGGGCCATGTTGGCGATCGTGGCGCGATCGGCGAGCGGTAAATTCGCAAGACCATCGCCAAAGTATTCGACGAACTTTTCGACCACGCCCTTTTTGCGCAGCATCTCGGTGACGGTGAGTACGAGGTCGGTGGCGGTGGCGCCCGGCTGCAGTTGCCCTGTGAGCTTGAAGCCGACCACTTGCGGAATCAGCATCGTCACCGGCTGACCGAGCATCGCGGCTTCGGCCTCGATGCCGCCGACGCCCCAGCCGAGCACGCCGAGACCATTGATCATGGTGGTGTGCGAGTCCGTGCCGACCAGGGTGTCCGGATAGGCCTGCGGACGTTTACCGTCGCGGTTCTCGAATACCACGCGACCCAGGTACTCGAGGTTGACCTGGTGCACGATGCCGGTGCTGGGCGGGACGACCTTGAAGTTGCGGAACGCCGTCTGGCCCCAACGCAGGAAGGAGTAGCGCTCGCCGTTGCGCTCGAATTCGATGGCCGTGTTGCGCTTGAGCGCATCGGCGGTGCCGTAATGATCGACCTGCACCGAGTGGTCGATGACGAGCTCCGCAGGCGCGAGCGGATTCACGCGCTGCGGGTCACCGCCTAATTTGCGGATAGCCTCACGCATCGCCGCCAGATCGACGACGCAAGGCACGCCCGTGAAATCCTGCATGATCACGCGCGCCGGCGTGAAAGAGATCTCGTGCTCCGGAGTGGATGTCGCATTCCAGTTGAGCAACGCGTCGATGTCGCGACGGGTCACGTTGACGCCGTCTTCGAATCGCAGCAGGTTCTCGAGGAGGATCTTCAGCGAGTAGGGCAGCCGCGCTACCTTGGCTTTCGGCAGTGCGCCAAGATTCCAGTACTCGTAGACCTGTCCGCCCACTTTGAGCGAGCTGCGTGCTTTGTAGCTGTCCGACATGAGACCCCCGAAGACGAAAATCGAATGATTCAGCCGTGAATTATACCGAGTCGATGACCGCCCCGCCCAGACAGCGGCTGCCGGCATAGAGCACGGCAAACTGTCCGGGCGTGACGGCGCGCTGCGCACTGTCGCACTCGATCGTCAGACCGCCACGGGCCTGAGGTTCCACTTGGCAGGCCTGGTCCGGTTGGCGATAACGCAATTTGACCGCCGCAGCGAAGCGCGCCGTTGGCGGATCAATCAGCCAGTGCGCGGCCAAGGTGTGTACCTGCCGGCAAAGCAGCCGCGGGTGGTCGTGGCCCTGCACGACGACGAGCGTATTGCGCGAGAGGTCCTTGGCGGCGACGTACCAAGGCTCTTCCGCCCGACCCGAAACACCACCGATATCCAAGCCGCCACGCTGCCCGAGCGTGTAGAAGGCGAGGCCGCGATGCGAGCCGAGTCGTTGGCCCTCCGGGGTCTCGATCGGCCCCGGCGTGTCGGCGATGTATTGGCCGAGAAACTCCCGAAAGGGCCGCTCGCCAATGAAGCAGATGCCGGTGCTGTCGGGCTTGTCGTGCACCGGTAGCCCGGCCTCGCGCGCCATGCGCCGCACGTCACCTTTGGTCAACTCGCCCAAAGGAAAACAGGCGGCTGCCAACTGTGCGGGCTCGAGCGCATGCAGGAAGTAGGACTGATCCTTCTCGGGGTCGAGACCTTTATGCAACTCGACCTCCCGCGCACCCTCGATGCGCCGCGCGTAGTGGCCGGTCGCCAGGCGCTCGGCGCCAAGTCGCCGCGCGTGATCGAGGCACACGCCGAATTTGATTTCTCGATTGCACAGCACATCGGGATTGGGTGTTCGCCCCGCCTGATACTCATGCAAGAAATAATCGAACACGCGCTGGCGGTACTGGGCCGCGAAGTTGACTCGATGTAGCGGTATGTCGAGCTCGCGACACACGGCGCGGGCGTCCTGATAGTCCTCGGCAATGGTGCAGTAGCTGTCGTCTTCTTCCCAGTTGGCCATGAACAGGCCCTGCACCTCGTGACCCGCTCGTCGCAGCAGCAGCGCGGCGACCGCCGAGTCGACGCCGCCCGACAGACCGACGACGACCTTCACGTCGTCGTAAGCGATGCGGCGCGACCGAGATACTCAGCCGGGTGCAACTGGGCGAGCCGGGCCTTGGCGAGTGCGTTGATCGGCAGCGAGGCGACAAACTGCTGATATGCGGCAGCGTCGACCTTGCGGCCGCGCGTGAAATCTTTGAGAAGCTCGTACCCGTCGGCGATGCCCTCGGCGCGCAGAACCGTCTGCACCGCCTCGCCGAGCACTTCCCAGGCGTTTTCGAGGTCGGTGATCATGCGGGTTGCATCGGGTTCGATCTTGCCGAGGCCCCGTTGCAGCGCACGCAGTGCGATGAGGGCGTGCCCCATGGCGACGCCCAGATTGCGCAGCACGGTGGAGTCGGTCAGGTCGCGCTGCCAGCGCGAGATCGGGAGTTTTTCCGCGAAGTGGCGCAGCAATGCATTGGCGATGCCAAAGTTGCCCTCGGCGTTCTCAAAGTCGATGGGATTGACCTTGTGCGGCATCGTCGAGGAGCCGACCTCACCCGCAACGGTTCGCTGGCGCAAGTAGCCGAGACTGATGTAGCCCCAGGCATCGCGGCAGAAATCCACCAGAATCACGTCGATCGCGGCGAGCGCGTCACAGTACTCGCCGATCCAGTCGTGCGGTTCGATCTGGGTGGTCAGCGGGTTGTAGGTCAGCTGCATCGATTCGACGAACTCACGCGCGATGCTCGGCCAGTCGGCGGAGGGCAGGGCGGCCACGTGAGCGTTGAAATTGCCGACGGCACCATTCCACTTGCCGAGGATCGCCACTGCAGCCCAGCGGCGCCGTGCCCGTTGCAAACGCGCGGCCACGTTGGCGAATTCCTTGCCGAGGGTGGTGGGGCTCGCGGTCTGGCCGTGCGTGCGCGAGAGCATGGGCAGCTGCGCATGTGCTGCCGCGAAGCCCTGCAGCGTGTCGATGACGGCATCAAGTTGCTCGCAAAGCACTTCGCGGGCACCACGCAGCATGCGTGCATAGGCGAGATTGTTGATGTCCTCGGACGTACAGCCGAAATGCACGAGCTCGAGCGCAGCGGCGCTCGCGCCTGCGGTGGCGAGTTGATCGCGCACGTAGTATTCGACGGCTTTGACATCGTGGTTGGTGCGCGATTCGATCGCCTTGATCGCGGCCGTGGCGCCGGCGGGCGGGGTGTGAGCGAGCGATTCGGCGACGGCGAGGACCGCTGGGGTGAGGGCGTCGACTCCGGCGAGACCGGCTGGTCTTGCGCGGGCGAGCGCGAGTAACCATTGGGCTTCGACGCGGACCCGCTCGCGGATCAGCGCGGCCTCGCTGAGATGAGCTCGAAGGGCGGCAGTGGCGCGTGCGTAACGGCCATCCACCGGTGAGAGTGCGTCGATGGGGTCAAGGTTCATGCCGGTCGCCCGAGGCTGCGATGATAGACTGGCAATCATACCCCATGCTCTCGCACGACCCCGCCACGCTTGACCCATCCGCCTTGAGGGCGTTGATAGAGTCCCGCGTGCTCGCTGCGCCGCACACCGAGAGCGATAACGATTGGCGCTATGGCCCTGTGTCGCCGGAGCGGCGACGCCATCTGCGTAAATTCTTTCCCGAGCAAGCGGTGCCCGCGGCCGTGTTGGTGCCGATTGTCGAGCGCGAGCAGGGGCTGTGGGTGCTGCTGACCCAGCGCGCATCGCACCTCAGCCATCACCCTGGACAAATCAGTTTCCCTGGCGGGCGGCTCGAGCACCCGGAGGAGGATTTTGTGCAGGCTGCGCTGCGCGAAACCGAGGAAGAGGTTGGCGTGTCGCGCGATCTCATTCGTGTCGCCGGCTTCCTGCCGGATCACTTCGTGGTGACGGGTTACCGGGTGACTCCGGTGGTCGGGTTCGTTGATCCGCGGTTCACACCGCGAGTGGATCCGACGGAGGTGGCCGACGTGTTCGAGGTGCCGCTGGCTTTCCTGCTTGATGCGCGCAATCACGTCCGACGCGTGCGCCGCTTCGAAAATCAGGACATCGAATTCACGGATTTTCCGTACGAGGGGCGCAACATCTGGGGCGCGACCGCCGGCATGCTGATGACCTTGTGTCGCATGCTCCGGGGCGAGGACACATGATCGAGGGTCCGCCGATGACGCAAGACGAGCCCCAAACCGCGATTGCAAGGCTGCTGCAGATCATGCGGCAACTGCGAGATCCCACCACAGGGTGTGCCTGGGATCGCGAGCAGACCCTGCAGTCGATCATCCCCCACACGCTGGAGGAGGCGCATGAGCTCGCCGAGGCGGTCGCTCAAGGCGAACCTCAGTCTATTCGCGACGAGCTCGGCGATGTGTTGTTCCAGGTGGTGTTTCTGGCGCGCATTGCCGAAGAGCGAGGCTGGTTCGACTTCGATGCGGTGGCGGCCGGCATAGGCGAGAAGCTTGTGCGTCGTCACCCGCACGTGTTCGCGGCGCAGGCTAGCCTCAGTGCCGCGCAGCAAACGCAAGCCTGGGAGGATCTAAAGCGCGAGGAGCGACAGGGTCGTGGAGAGGCAGGGGTATTGGCCGGCGTGGCGCGAACGTTGCCGGCGCTGACCCGCTCGGCAAAGCTTGGCAAGCGGGCGCGTGCGGTGGGTTTCGACTGGCCTGATGCCCGCGGCATTCGCGACAAAGTTGACGAAGAGTTTGCCGAATTCGAGGCGACGCTCGCTGACGGCGAGTCGCAGGAGCGGCAAACGGAAGAGCTCGGCGATCTGCTCTTTACCATCGCCAATTGGGGACGCTTGCTCGGGCTAGATCCCGAGGCTGCGCTGCGGGCGACGAATGCCAAGTTCGAGCGTCGCTTCGGTTACATCGAGGCGCATGCGGCCCAACAGGGCCTCGCCCTGGAGGGTTTGTCCGCGGAGCAGTGGGAGGTGCTGTGGCAGCAGGCCAAGGCGGCGGAGCGCGGCAAAGCAGGCTAAACTCTTGCCGGTATGAAGACTCCCGAGCATCAGGCCTGGAATCCAACGAGCTGGCAGACCAAGCCCGCGCAGCAACAGCCGGTTTATCGCGATCAAGCGGCATTGCTGGATGCTGTGGCGCAACTGTCGCGGCTGCCGCCCATCGTCGTGTCTTGGGAGGTCGAGAAACTGCGCGAGGAACTCGCCGAAGCGCAGCGCGGTGAGCGCTTCCTGTTGCAAGGCGGTGATTGCGCCGAGAGTTTCGAGGACTGCGATTCGGCCAAGATTGCCCAACGTCTGAAGATCCTGCTGCAAATGAGCCTGGTGCTGACGCACGGCTTGAAAAAACCCATCATTCGCGTCGGGCGTATGGCAGGGCAGTACGCCAAGCCGCGATCCGCCGATACCGAGACTCGCGACGGTGTCACCCTGCCTTCGTATCGCGGCGACATTGTCAACCACGCTGAGTTCACGCCGGCTGCACGCGAGCCTGATCCGCTGCTGCTGTTACGTGGCTACGAGCGGGCCGCCCTGACCCTGAATTTCGTGCGCGCGCTGATCGATGGCGGATTTGCGGATCTGCATCATCCCGAATACTGGGATCTGGGTTTCGTCGGCCACTCGCCGTTCAAGCTGGAGTACGAACGCATTGTTTCCTCGGTGGCCGATGGTCTGGAATTCTTCGAGACCATCAGTGCCAAGGAAGTGCATCAATCGTTGCGTGCCGATTTTTACGCCAGTCACGAGGCGCTCGTGCTGCACTACGAGCAAGCGCAGACTCGGTTCATTCCGCGACAGGATCGTTGGTACAACCTCTCTACTCATATGCCATGGATCGGTATGCGCACGGCGCAGATCGACGGTGCGCACGTCGAGTATTGCCGCGGCATCTCCAATCCGGTCGGCGTCAAGATCGGCACGGCGATGGATGCCGCCTGGTTGCAGCGGCTCGTCACAACGCTGAATCCGCAAAACATTCCGGGCAAGCTGGTACTGATCCACCGCTTTGGTGCCAAGGACATAGAGACGGCGTTGCCGAAGGCCATTCAGGCGGTGCGTGCGACCGGTCACGGCGTGGTGTGGATCTGTGATCCCATGCACGGCAATACCGAGACCAGTCAAAGTGGCCTGAAAACCCGCCGCTTCGAGAACATCCTGCGCGAGCTCGAGCTCGCTTCGCAGATCCACCGCGATGCGGGCTCGCACCTCGGTGGCGTGCATGTGGAACTCACTGGCGAAAACGTCACTGAATGCACGGGCGGCGCGCGGGGTTTGGCTGATCTCGATCTGCAGCGTGCGTACAAATCGACCGTCGATCCGCGACTCAACTACGAGCAGTCGCTCGAACTCGCTCTGCTGATCGCCGAGCGCAATCGGCTCTCCCGCGAATCCCGTCGTCGTTAGCCGTTAGTGGTTAGTTGTTAGTCGTTAGCAGCGGCGCAAGGTTGCGAGCGCGGGCAGCCGCTGCTTCGCGGGCAGATCACGCTCGCCGGTGATGCCAGCGAGCGAGCGACCCAACCGATGTTGAGCACATGGCTGACCGTGCGTATGGCTTGCGCCGCGCTCTCCGGCACCATCGCCGTTCCGCCACCCACGCGACAGGCCGCATCGATCTGCGCGACGATGTCGGTCGCATCGAGTCCCTGTGCCGTAAAGGCGGGAGCGAGATCGATGCCCACGGAAAGTACGTGCGAGACGTCCGCCGCATCACGCGTCCGCAGCGAGTGGCAGCAATACAGTCGCGGCGTTTTCGCATCGCGCATGATCGACAGTTGCGAGACCGGCTCTGCAGGTTTGTTGTGGGGTGATGCGGGCTCGCGCAGCAGGCGAAACACCGCCCAGTTCGGGCAGGGGTCAGGCACGAGGCTCATATTCCCCCAGGGCAAGGCGATACCGTTGCCGCGATAGACGGCGCGCAGAAAGCCCGGTGCGTAGCCATCAAAGAAATGCCAGTGGCGGTAGGGTGAGATCGCCGTCATCCGGCGCATCATTACGGCAGGTGTCACGCCGAGCCGCTCGCAAGCCGCGATCTCGTGCCGTTCGCGCACCAGGAACTGGCGAAACGGTTGCTTCGGGCAGAGCAGGGCGCCGGCAAACGCGCTGCATTCGAAATCGCGCCAAGCCATCAGCACGTCGCGGGGCGCCATGCCGCCATGTTCTTGGACGACAGTCTCTTCGAGCGGTGCGGCGCCGGCCACGCTATGTGGCGGTACTGCGCCATCGCCGTTGTGCAGGATCCGATGGCCGATGAAAAAGGCGAGGGTGTACTTGAGCCGCTCCGGTTGCTCGCGTAACTGGCGGTTGATGACGATTGTTTCCGGGGCTTCGAAGCGCGCACGCAGCAGCCGATCGCCGTCCCGTCTGCGCTCACTGTCGATCCAACGGATCGACAGCCCGAGTTGCTTGACGATCTGCAGAATGTCCTCGAGGGCGAGCGGCATGCGGCGTCGGCCCACCGACTCGGCCGCGCGCTCGATATCGGGAAATTCGTTCTGGCGTGTCTCTTGCCAGACCCGAACGAGCAGGCGTGCGAATTGCTGGCCGCTCGTACCGGTTTGCACAAGCAACTCGGGCAAGGCCATCTGCAGGAGATCCTTCGAGAACAGGAACGCGGGCTCTAGCGCCATGGCGTTGACCGGCCCCTGATGGCGCACCGAGCCAAGCTCCTGGGGAGGCAGCGCTTCGGTGCGATCGAGAAACCAGTTCGTATCCTTGCCGAATACGGCTGCGAGGACGCCGAGCATTTGGGGCGAGGGGACGCGTTTGCCGGTCTCGACCATGCTCAGGTACGAGACGGATGGCGCATGGTCCGCTTCGAGCTGAACGCAGCGGGCCGATAATTCATCGAGGGTTAGGCCGTTGCGCTTGCGCAGGCTACGCAACTTTGAGCCGAGGAAGTGACCCTGTCGCAGTAATCCGGCCATGAGTGAAATTCACACTGTGAAATTTCTATTGTGTAAATACTCTCACCGGCAGGCCTAGAATTCAACTTGTCCTAGGGTTTGGGACGCGGAGAGCACAGGATGGCGACGATCGAGTTGGCAGCAGGCACCCCGGTGCGTTCTGCGGGGGAGCAGGTTTTAACGCCGGCTGCGCTCGCCTTCCTTGGAGAACTTGCAGAGCGCTTCGGGCCGCGGGTGCCGCAGCTGCTGCGCGCGCGCGAACAACGACAGCAGCGGCTCGATGCGGGGGAATTGCCGGACTTCCTGCCCGAAACCCGCGCCGTGCGCGAGGGTGATTGGCGGATCGCAGGCATCCCGGCTGATCTGCTAGATCGGCGAGTGGAGATCACCGGTCCCACTGATCGCAAAATGATCATCAATGCCCTCAACAGCGGCGCCAAAGTATTCATGGCGGACTGTGAGGACTCGCTGGCTCCTTCCTGGGACAACGTCATTGGCGGGCAGGCGAATCTGCGCGACGCGGTGCGCCGGCAAATCGATTTCACCTCCGCGGAGGGCAAAGCCTATCGGCTGAAACCACAGACCGCTGTCTTGATCGTCCGGCCGCGGGGCTGGCATCTCGAAGAAAAGCATTTGCTCTGTGGGGGGCAGGCGGTCCCTGGAGCACTGGTCGATTTTGGCCTGTACGTGTTCCATAACCACGCCGCCTTGCGCGAGCGCGGCACGGGCGTTTACTTGTATCTACCGAAACTCGAGAGTCATCGCGAGGCGCGGCTGTGGGCCGAGGTATTTGATTTCACCGAGCGGCGGCTCGCGCTACCGCCAGGCACCATCAAGTGCACGGTGCTGATCGAGACCATCCTCGCTGCTTTCGAGATGGACGAGATCCTCTTCGAGTTGCGCGACTACATTGTCGGTCTCAACTGCGGCCGATGGGACTACATCTTTAGTTTCATCAAGAAGTTCGCGAAGCGTGCGGATTGCGTATTGCCGGAGCGTCGTCTCGTCACGATGACGACGCATTTCATGCGCTCGTACTCGCTGTTGTGCATCCGGACCTGCCATAGGCGCGGTGCGTTGGCGATGGGCGGCATGGCGGCGCAGATTCCGATCAAGCATGACCCGGTGGCCAACGAAACTGCGATTGCCAAGGTCCGCGCCGACAAGGAGCGAGAGGCAGGGGATGGACACGACGGCACCTGGGTGGCGCATCCGGGGCTCGTGCCGGTTGCGATGGAAGTTTTTGATCGGATCATGCCCACAGCCAATCAGCTGCATCGACTGCGCGAGGATGTGAATGTAGCCGCCGCCGATCTGCTGCAGATTCCGAGCGGTGGGATCAGCGCCGAAGGCTTGCACGAGAACGTCAGCGTGTCCTTGCAATACATGGCGGCCTGGCTCTGCGGCAATGGCTGCGTGCCGATCAACAATCTTATGGAAGATGCGGCGACCGCGGAGATTTCGCGAGCGCAAATCTGGCAGTGGATCCATCACCCGCGGGGCGTGCTCGAGGATGGCCGCAAGATCACCGCGGAGCTGTTCCGAGCGGAGCTGGCGGCCGAGCAGCAGCGGTTGCTGCATTCGCTCGGCGAGCCCGCCTACTCGGCAGGCCGCTACGCACAGGCGGCGGCGTTGCTCGATGGCATTACGACAGCGCCCGAGTTCGCCAGCTTTTTGACCCTCGCGGCCTACCGCGAGATCGACTGATCGTATTCAACTGGACTGAACCCACTGGGAGATACGCATGGAACTGCGAACCGCTCAACAACTGGAACGTGATTGGCAAGACAACCCACGCTGGCGCGGCGTATCGCGCGGCTATACGGCCACCGACGTCGTGCGCTTGCGCGGCACGGTGCGCATCGAGCACTCGCTCGCGCGACTCGGCGCGGAGAAGCTCTGGCGCAACATGACGGCGATGCCCTTCGTCAATGCGCTCGGGGCGTTGACGGGGAACCAAGCCATGCAGCAGGTGCGTGCCGGGCTCAAGGCGATCTACCTTTCCGGTTGGCAAGTGGCAGGGGATGCCAACCTCGCGGGCGAGATGTACCCCGATCAGTCCTTGTATCCGGCCAACTCCGTGCCCCAAGTCGTCCGCCGCATCAACAACACCCTGCTGCGTGCTGATCAGCTGCACCATGCCGAGGGCAATGACAGCATCGATTGGCTGCAACCCATCGTGGCTGACGCCGAGGCCGGCTTCGGCGGCGTGCTCAATGCCTTCGAGCTGATGAAGGGCATGATTGAAGCGGGCGCCGCCGGCGTGCACTTCGAGGATCAGTTGTCATCGGCAAAGAAATGCGGGCACATGGGTGGCAAGGTGCTCGTGCCGACGCAGGAAGCCGTGAGCAAGCTCGTCTCCGCGCGTCTGGCGGCGGATGTTTGCGATGTACCCACCGTGCTCGTCGCGCGTACCGATGCCGAGTCCGCCAACCTGTTGACCGCCGACGTCGACGAACGTGATCGTCCGTTCATCGATGCGGCCAAAGGCCGAACCAGCGAGGGGTTCTTCCACGTGCGTGCCGGGCTCGAGGCTGCTATCGCTCGCGGACTCGCGTATGCACCGTATGCCGATCTATTGTGGTGCGAAACGGGCACGCCGGATCTCGAAGAGGCGAAGCATTTCGCCGAGGCGATCCATCGGCAGTTTCCGGGCAAGCTGCTCGCCTACAATTGCTCGCCCTCATTCAACTGGAAGAAGAAACTCGACGACGCCACGATCGCCAAGTTCCAGCGTGAACTCGGCGCCATGGGCTACAAGTTCCAGTTCATCACGCTCGCCGGCTTCCATGCGCTCAACTACTCGATGTTCACCCTGGCCAAGGGCTACCGCGAGAGTCAGATGACCGCATACGTCGCGCTGCAGCAGGCCGAGTTCGGCTCCGAAAAGGATGGCTACACGGCCACCAAACACCAGCGCGAAGTCGGCGCCGGGTATTTCGACGATGTCACCCAGACGGTCACGGGCGGCAACTCGTCGGTGACGGCGATGAAGGGTTCCACCGAAGAGGCGCAGTTCGCCGTAGGCTGACGTACACGGCTCGGGTAGAATCCGCGCCCCCGCAGCAGTCGAGGGCGCGGATCCTCCATGAAATACGAACACATCATCCTGCCGCCATCGGGCGAGCGCATCACGGTCAACACCGACGGGTCGATCAACGTACCCGACCGACCGATCATCCCATTCATCGAAGGGGACGGCATCGGCATCGACATCACTCCGGTGATGCGGCGCGTGGTCGATGCCGCCGTGGCGCAGGCCTATGGCGAGAAGCGTCGCATAGAGTGGATGGAGGTCTACGCGGGCGAGAAGGCCAATCGGGTCTGCGGCACGTGGTTTCCCGATGAGTCGCTACATGCTTTGCGCGAGTATGTGGTCTCCATCAAAGGCCCGCTCGGCACGCCTATCGGCGGCGGCATCCGCTCGCTCAACGTGGTGATGCGTCAGGTGCTGGACCTCTACGCCTGTGTTCGTCCGATCCGCTACTTCCCGGGCGTGGCGACGCCGATGCAGGACGCCTCGCTCACCGACATGGTGGTGTTTCGCGAGAACACCGAAGATATCTACGCCGGCATCGAGTACGCGGCCGGGTCGCAGGAAGTGCAGCGTCTGATCCATTTCTTGCAGAGCGAGCTGAAGGCCAAGGGCATTCGCTTCCCCGCAAGCTCGGGCATCGGCATCAAGCCGGTGTCGAAGGAAGGCAGCCAGCGTTTGATTCGCATGGCGATCCAGTACGCCATAGAGAACGATCGCGTCTCGGTGACGCTGGTGCACAAGGGGAACATCATGAAGTTCACCGAGGGCGCCTTTCGCAACTGGGGTTACCAGCTCGCCCAAGAGGAGTTCGGCGCCACCGAACTCAACGGCGGGCCGTGGTTGAGTTTCCGCAACCCGATCACGGGCAAGGACATCGTCATCAAGGATGTGATCGCCGACAACTTCCTACAGCAGGTGTTGTTGCGGCCGGAAGAGTACGACGTGATCGCGACGCTCAACCTCAATGGTGATTACATCTCCGATGCGCTGGCTGCGCAGGTCGGAGGCATCGGCATCGCGCCGGGTGGCAATATCGGTCACGGGCTTGCAGTGTTCGAGGCGACCCATGGTACGGCACCCGGCTTTGCCGGCAAGGACCGCGTCAACCCTGGGTCGATCATTCTGTCGGCGGAGATGATGCTGCGCTATCTCAAGTGGACCGAGGCGGCGGATCTGATCATCAAGGGTGTCGCCAACACCATCGCCGCGAAGGAGCTGACCTACGATTTGGCGCGTTTACGTGAGGCGATTCGTGCGAGCAAGCGCGAACTGGCTGCGCGTCGCAATGTGGAAGAGGCGATGCAGCAGTTGATACCGGGTGCGCGTCTGATGAGTTGTTCGGGTTTCGGCGAGGCCATCGTCCGACACATGGCCGACTAGATGACGCAGTCCCTGTTTGAGCCGCAGTGCCGCCGTTGCCCGCGCCTCGCGCAGTTTTGCGAGTCGACGGGCGAACGGTACCCTGGATACCACGCGGCTCCGGTGCCGGCCTTCGGCGACGCTGCACCGCGCTGGCTGATCGTCGGCCTCGCGCCAGGCTTGCACGGTGCCAACCGCACGGGTCGACCCTTCACCGGCGATCATGCGGGTATTTTGCTCTACGACACTTTGCATGCCCTCGGCGTATCGAGCGCGGCGGAGTCGGTGTCGCGGGAGGATGGCTTGCAATTGACCGGCGTGCGCATCACCAATGCGGTCAAGTGTCTGCCGCCGGCGAACAAGCCGACGCCCGCAGAGATCAGAACCTGCAATGCGTTCCTGCGCGCCGAACTCGCAGCGCACGAGGCGGTGCGGGTGGTGGTCGCTCTCGGCCGCATCGCGCACGACGCCGTGCTCGATGCGCTCGATCTGCCACGCGCTGGCTTTCGGTTCGCCCACGCTGCGCGCCATGCTCTGGGGCCCGATCGTTGGCTGCTCGACTCGTACCACTGCAGCCGATACAACACGCAGACGAAGCGCCTCACGCCGGAGATGTTCCGCGCAGTGCTCGCCGAGGCCCGGGACCTCGCTGGCACGCCGTGATCCCGAGCCGCGCGCTCGCTGACATAATGCGCGGGTGACGGATTCTGAACCCATGACGGCCACGCCGTTCGATGCGCGCGCGTTCGTGGCGAGCCTGCCGCGTCGTCCGGGCGTGTACCGCATGTTCGATGCCGCTGGGGCCTTGCTCTACGTCGGCAAGGCGAAGAGCCTGCGGGATCGGGTCGGCAGTTACTTTGTGCCCTCTAACGTGATTCCGAAGGTGCAGGCGCTGGTGGCGCAGATCGCGGCGATGGAAGTCACGGTGACCCGCTCTGAGACCGAGGCGCTGTTGCTTGAGCACAATCTGATCAAGGCGCTGCACCCGAAGTACAACGTGGTGCTGCGCGACGACAAGAGCTTTCCTTATCTTTGGTTCACGGGTGGGCATTCGTTCCCACGCCTTGGCGTCTACCGAGGCTCGCGCAACGCGCCCGGCCGTTTTTTTGGGCCGTATCCGAATGCCGGGGCAGTCACCGAAGCGCTCAACCACCTGCAAAAAATATTTCGACTGCGCAACTGCCGGGACAGTCAATTCGCCCATCGCAGTCGACCGTGTCTGCAACATCAGATCGGTCGTTGTTCGGCGCCTTGCGTCGGGCTGATCAGCGAAGTCGACTACACCAAGGATGTCGAAGCGGCCATGAAGGTGCTGGAGGGACGCAACGACGAGGTGCAGCAGCAACTCGCAGCGCGCATGGAGTGGGCGGCCGAACGTCTCGAATTCGAGCGCGCTGCGGCGCTGCGCGACCAGATTGCCGCCATCAAGGAATTACAGGCCCAACAGGTGGTGGCTGCCGACGATGAGCGCGATGCCGATGTGTTTGCGTTGGCAGGGGACCCAGGCAACTACGCCGTCAGCGTGATGCCCGTGCGTGGCGGGCGCAGCCTCGGTACGCATAGTTTCTTCCCGCGTGCAGACCTGGCTACGCCGGCGGAAGCCTTGTCGTCATTCATGATGCAGTACTACGCGTCGGAGGCACCGCCGCCCGTGATTTACCCGAATCTCGAGCTCGACGATGCGCCGGCACTCGGCGAGGCGTTGGCAGGCATGGCGGGTCACGCCGTTCGGCTGCATCGCGCTCAGCGCGGGCTCGCCGCCCGCTGGGTTGAGATGGCGGTTGAGAACGCCCGCAACGCCCTTCGAATGCGACAGTCGCGCAAGGAGGGCTACCAGCAGTTACAGACCGCGTTGGCGGAGTTGCTCGGTTTGGCGGCGCCGCCCGAGCGTATGGAGTGTTTCGACATCAGTCACACCCAAGGCGAGGGTACGGTCGCCTCCTGTGTGGTGTTTGGGTCCGAGGGAGCGCTGAAAAAGGACTACCGCCGCCTCAACATCAGCGGCGTGGCACCGGGCGACGACTACGCGGCGCTTCGACAGGCGGTCGCGCGCCGCTATGCCCGGGTGCGGGCGGGGGAGATTCCGGCGCCCGATTTGCTCGTTATCGACGGTGGGCCAGCGCAGCTCGCCGGGGTTCGCGAGGTGTTGGTGGAGCAGGGCATGGGGGATCTGCCCCTGCTCGGGATCTCCAAAGGGGCCGATCGCAAGCCAGGGCAGGAGCGCTTGCATTGGGCACCGGCGGGCGAGGCACCGCTGATTCCCGGGCCCGCCTCAGCGGGTCTGCGCCTGCTGCAGCAGATCCGCGACGAGGCGCATCGTTTCGCCATTACCGGACACCGCAGGAGACGCGCCAAACGCTTCAACGAGTCCATACTCGAGACGGTGCCGGGGCTCGGACCCGCCAAGCGCAAAGCGTTGCTGCTGCACTTTGGCGGCCTGCAAGGCATCCTCAAGGCGGGTCGCATGGATCTTGAGCGTGCGCCCGGAGTCGGCCCGACGCTGGCCCAAACCCTTTATGATGCGCTGCACCCCGGCGAGTAAAGCATGCTCTGGACCGTCCCGAATGCCCTGACCTGGATGCGGATCTTTTCGATTCCGCTCGTGGTCGTTCTGTTCCATTTGCCGTATCACTGGTCTGATCCGGCTGCCGGGGCGTTGTTTGCGATCGCCGGCATCACCGACACGCTCGATGGCTACTTCGCTCGCAAGTGGGGGCAGACCTCGCGGCTTGGCGCGTTTCTCGATCCCGTGGCCGACAAACTGATCGTCGCCGTGGCCCTTGTGCTGCTCGTGAGCAAGGACCCGCGGCTCATCGTCGTGCTGCCCGCTACCGTGATCATCGGCCGCGAAATCGCCATTTCCGCGCTGCGCGAGTGGATGGCGGAGATCGGCCAACGTCGCAAAGTGGCAGTGTCCCGGCTCGGCAAACTGAAGACCATTCTGCAGATCGTCGGCTTGTCGATGATGCTGATCCGCTGGGACGTATGGATCCTGCCTACCTATCAGCTCGGCGTGGTACTCACCGTCATTGCAGCGGTGCTGACACTGATCTCGGCCATTGACTACCTGCGTGCAGCCTGGCCGGATCTGCGCGGCGCGTCTTGACGGTGAGCTTGGCCCGGGTCCGTTTTGCCTTGACTTAGGCGCCGGGGACACTACAATCCTCGGCCTCTGTCCCAGGGCGGGAATAGCTCAGTTGGTAGAGCACGACCTTGCCAAGGTCGGGGTCGCGAGTTCGAGTCTCGTTTCCCGCTCCATTTCTTTTTTTACGGCGCGGCTAGGTGGCAGAGTGGTCATGCAGCGGCCTGCAAAGCCGTCTACGCCGGTTCGATTCCGACCCTAGCCTCCATTCCCTATATATTTGCGCGACTTGGCCGATAGCGGGGGCGAGGGCCGATGATGCGCAAACTTCTCAAGATCATCGTCTGGACCATAGCCACCGCCGTGGCATTGGCCGCGCTGGCGGCAGGCGGAGTGCTGCTGCTCGACTTGCCGAACAAACCGGCCAAGCCAGACCTCGACCGACTCGTCGCGCAGGGCGGCGCGTACGATGCAAGGATTCGTCGGGACGAGTGGGGTGTTCCGCATATCCGTGGACGTCGTGATGTGGATGTCGCCTACGGACTCGCGTATGCGCACTCAGAAGATGATTTTCCAACCATCGCGGAGGTCGTCTTCGCGGCGCGCGGAACACGCGCCGCGGTTCACGGCGCTTCCGCCGCACCCGGCGACTATCTCGTTCATCTGCTCGGCGTGTGGCCGGCCGTTCGCGCCCGTTACAAAACCGACCTGCCGGCCGATGTGCGTGCAGTGCTACAGGCGTATGCCGATGGACTCAACCACTACGGCGCCCTGAATCCTGAAGAGGTGCCGGAAGGTTTGCTGCCGATTACGGGGGAGGACATCGCGGCCGGATTCGTTCTGAAGGTGCCGCTGTTTTACGGTCTCGACGAGACGCTTGCGCGCTTGGCGGGCGAGACCGTGGCCGAGTCGACTCGGGGCTCCAATGCTGTCGTGATCGCGCCGCTGCGGTCGGACGATGGCAGCACGCGTTTGCTGGTGAATTCCCATCAGCCCCTTGAGGGGCCTGTGGCGTGGTATGAGGCCGTGCTGCAGAGCGAGCAGGGGTGGCATGTGGCGGGCGGCTTTTTTCCCGGCTCGCCCTTCATGCTGCACGGCCATGGCGAGCGACTCGGCTGGGCGAATACGGTCAACCGGCCGGATCTCATCGACGTGTACCGATTGATCATCAATCCTGACGATCCGCAGCAGTATCGGCTCGATGGCCGCTGGGTCGACTTCGAGCGCAGCGAAGTGCCGCTGCGGCTGCGCCTGTGGGGCCCGTTTCATTGGACGGTCACCCGGGAGTTGCGCCGTAGCGTGCACGGTCCGGTGATCGACACGCCACGGGGCGTGTTTGCGGTGCGCTATGCCGGCATGAACGAAATCCGCATGCCCTTGCAGTACTACCGGTTGAACCGGGCACGCAATCTCGAGGAGTGGCGCGCCGCACTCGCGCTGCAGGCACTACCCAGCATCAACTACCTGTACGCCGATGCCGAGGGCAACATCGGCTATGTCTACAACGGTCTGTTCCCACGCCGTATCGGCAATGTCGATTGGGCGACGGAACTTCCCGGCGATCGATCTGCTCTCGTGTGGGGTGAATACCGGCCGTTCGCGGAAGTGCCGCAGTGGTGGAACCCTTCGTCGGGAATCCTTTTCAACGCCAACAACACGCCAACGCAGGCTACGCTGCCGATCGAAGCCTTGGGCACAGCCGCATTCCCTGCGGATATGGGCATCGAAACGCGGCAAACGAATCGTGGCTGGCGACTGCTCGAAACTTACGGCGCAGACCCGGTCATTACCGACGACGAATTCCGGCGTTACAAGTTCGACTTCGCGGTCAGTCCGCAGTCGGAGTACGCAGCCGTGGTCAAGGACCTTCGTTCACTGCCCGAGGCGGCGGACGATCCCGCCCTGCGCGCAGCGCAGCAGTTGTTTGCCAATTGGGATATGCGTGCCGATGAGCGTAATCGAGCCGCCGCAATCGGTGTTCTGGCGTCCAATCGGGTGTTGGAGGCGCGTCAGCTCGCGAGGCAACAAGGTCAGCCCCTGGCCGAGAGCGCGTTACTTGAGGCGTTACGGGCAGCGGCTGCCGAGTTGACGGCAGCCTTCGGACGCATCGATCCGGCGTGGGGCGATGTGAATCGTTTGCGCCGCGGCAAGGTGGATCTGCCGCTCGATGGCGGTCCCGATATGCTGCGTGCGGTGCATTCGATCGTCGACACCGACGGCAAGCGACGTGCGGTGGCCGGTGATGGATTCATGATGTTCGTCAGCTGGGATCGTAATGGTCGATTGAGCAGCCAAAGCATCAGTCCGTATGGTTCGGCATCATCGCGCGAACGCGCGCCTCACTACGCCGATCAGGCGCGCTTGTTCGCGAGTCAGCAGACCAAGCGAGTCTATTTCACCGAGGCGGAACTGGCGCCGCACGTGCTGGAGGACTACTCGCCCGGACGGCGCCAATCGGGTCGTGCCAGCGGGAAGTTCAGGGCGCCGGCCGCGAAGGCGGAGTGAACTCGCCGCGAGTCTGTTGCCGTGACAGTCGCAACGTCGTGCGCGGTACCGAGAATTCCAAGCTGAAGTTGTTGACCTGTTCAGGGAACACGTCGTGCATCAGGGTGGATTCCACCGCATATCGACCCGCGATCTTCGGCGCCGGTAACTCCTGATACACGTATACGTTGTCGCCCTCGAGTTCTGCGCCGACGGTGACGGGCTTGAGCAACGAGCCGTCCGATGCGAACCAGCGAACACTGCGTTCCACTTCGAGCGCCAGACGTGCCCGGCCTTCTACGGAGGAGGGCTGCACGTCGTCACGCACCCCGCGCACGGCGAGCAAGCGCAGCGCATCGTGGTAGTGAATGGCGTGGACGATCTCCCACTGCCCACTGCGCGGGTTAGGCGTTACCCGCGTGAGCGTGACGTGCGCGCGATGGGCAAGCGACATCGGCGAATCGAGCGCGATGCACAGCGACACGGCGCCGACTGCTGCGAACTGCAGCAGCCGGCGTCGGGCCCGATGTATCGAGATCACTTGGCTGCCGGCTGCAGCGGAATAGCCTTGTCGTCGGCCTTCGCGCCGCTCTTGGGTTCGCCCTTCAACTCGGCCAAGGCATCGAGCATCTGGTTACGACCACTGTCGCGACCTTTGAAGAGTTCGATGCGACTCTGATCGATGCGCCGCGGTGTGATGTTGTTGCTCTGATCGGCATCGGCAATGAGATGGTTCCGATCGAGTTCGACGCTCACCAGACGCTGTTTGCGGATGAAGAGTTTGGTGACCTTCTCGGCGTTGTAGCGCCACACCTCCGCCGGTACCTGGTACTCCTCGCTACTGCCATCGGCGTAGGTCAGGGTGAGCGGCAAGGGTGTAACCAGTCCGCCGAGGTTGTGGAAGTCGACGAAATGCACGTGCTCACCGGCTTTGAGCGCTCTATCGAGCGCCGCACGCTCCCAGGGCTCAAGCTTGTCGCGGAATTCCTTGTATTGGTTGCGATCCTTGTTGTTGACGACGAAAGGGTCGTTATCGTTATAAAAATCCTTCAACTCAGGAAAGCGATCGACGCGCGTCTGCCGACCCTCGGCCCGGTTTTGCCGCTGCGAATAGGACTCCGGCCAGTCGGCTGCGAACTCAGCACGACGCAGCGGGAATTCCGTTTCCGGATCCTGCGAGGAGATCTGGTAGGCGCGAATATCACCGACCGCCACGTCGACGTAATCGGTGCCGTAGAACCAGCCGCGCCAGAACCAATCGAGGTCGACGCCCGAAGCATCTTCCATGGTGCGAAAGAAGTCCGCCGGCGTGGGGCGTTTGAACTTCCAGCGATTGGCATACTCGCGGAAGGCGTGATCGAACAGTTCACGCCCCATCACCGCCTCACGCAGCACGGCGAGTGCCGCCGCGGGTTTCGAATAGGCGTTGGGACCAAACTGCACGATGGTGTCCGAGTTGGTCATGATCGGTACTTGGTCCTGCGACTGCATGTACCCCGTGATGAAATCAAGCACGTTGGTCTTGTCGCCGAAGGTCGGGAAATTTTCCTCCCATTCGAGTTCGGCGATGTATTCGAGGAAGGTGTTCAGGCCCTCGTCCATCCACGTCCACTGGCGCTCGTCGGAGTTGACCACCATCGGGAAATAGATGTGACCGATCTCGTGGATGATCACGCCGATAAGCCCGTACTTAGTGTTGCGCGAGTAGGTGAGCTTGCCCGATTTCTCGTCCCGCGTCGGTCGATAGCCGTTGAAGGTGATCATCGGGTATTCCATGCCGCCGCGTTCCCACGAGTTGACCGAGATCGCGACTGGGTAGGGATAGGGGAACGAGAAGCGCGAGTACACCTCCATGGTGTGGATCACGGCGTGCGTCGAATACTTTGACCAGATGGGCTCGCCTTCGTTGGGGTAGAACGACATGGCCATTACGAAGGGTCGTTTGGCATCGTCCTGCCGATAGCCCATCGCGTCCCAGATGTACTTGCGTGAGCTCGCCCAGGCGAAGTCGCGAACGTTTTCTGCCTTGAAACGCCAGGTGCGCGTCTGGTTCGTGCCGGCTTTCTCGTTCTCGAGCGCCTCCTGCGGGGTGACGATGAATACCGGGCTCTTGGCGGTTTCAGCCTTTTTCAGGCGTGCGCGCTGCGTGGCGTTAAGCACGGCGTCCGGGTTCTGCAGCACGCCGGTCGAGGCCACGATGTGGTCGGCTGGAACCGTAAGTTCGATATCGTAGTCGCCGAACTCCAAGGTGAATTCGCCGCGACCGAGGAACTGCTTGTGCTGCCAGCCGGTGTAGTCGGTGTAGGCAACCAGGCGCGGGAACCACTGCGCGAGAAAGTACTGGTACGTGTTGCTGTCGGGAAAGTGCTCATAGCCGCCGCGAGCGCCGATCGGCGCTTCATCGACGATGTTCGCTTCCCAGTCGAAGTTGATTTCGATGCTGGTGCCCGGTCGCAAGGGCTGCGGCAGATCGATCCGCAGCATCGTGTCGTTGAGCGTGGTGCGCAGCACGCGTCCGCCGGCATCGCGCACCTCACCGATTTCGTAGCCGTATTCGCGATCCTCGAAAGCGTGGTGGCGGCGCAGCGCCGCGAAACTGAAGCTGTCGCCAGCGCCGATCGAGTCGCGTCTGGTGCCGGAGTTGGCGGCCACCTCAGAGCGTCGCGAGATTGACCCGTCCTTGAAGATGTTCTGGTCAAGTTGCAGCCAGATGTACGACAGCGTATCCGGCGAGCGATTCATGTAGGTGATGCTCTGACGCGCCTTGAGCCGATGACGCGTTTCGTCGAGCGTCACCTTGATGCGATAGTCCGCACGCTGCTGCCAATACTGGGCTCCCGGCGCACCGGAGGCCGTGCGCACCGTATTGGGCGTCGGCAACAGTTGTTCGAGCTGCGCGAAGCGCTGGTCCGCCTGGCCGGGGGTGGTTTTAACTGCCGAGGTGGCGACGAGGGGGAGGAAGGTGGTGGCCAGCAACCCGGCCAGAGCAAGGGGAGCATGTTTCATGGGCGGATTCTAACGGCGCGAACCGGGTTTGCGTGATACTTGTTGCCATCCGAGGTCGGTCGTCGGCCGACGGCACGGGTAGTGGGTCTGAGCCGCCCTAGACAGAAGCGAGCGGGGAATTTGCCGATGATGAAAAAAAGCTGGCCGCGCTGGTTGAAGATTTTCCTCGGCACCGCCGTCGGTCTGGCGGTGATCGCCGTCGGCTACTTCGTGTGGCTGATTTTCCTCGGCGGGATCGCGATCTCCGATCGAGCGATGTTATGGAAGATGCTGCGCGAGGAGGGTGGCGAGACGCCCAGTGCTGAACTCGTGGCGCGGCAATTGCGGGTGCCAGAGGGGTTTCGGATCGGCGTGTGGGCGGAGGATCTGCCGAGCGCCCGGCTGATGGCGGGTACTGCCACCGGCGATGTATTGCTCACGCAGCCCCGCGGCGGACGTTTGCTGCTGCTGCGGGCCGATCGCGATGGCGATGGCCGATCCGATGGTCGTGTGGTGCTGCTCGAGGGACTCGACCGTCCGAACGGCATCGACCTGCACGAGGGCTGGCTTTATCTGGCCGAGGCCTCCCGAGTCGTGCGCGTGCGCTTCGATGCCACGGCAGGGAAACTCGAGGGAACGCCGCAGCCGATCATCATGGGCCTGACGGCCGACGGTAATCATTGGCGCAAGAGCCTGCGCGTCGGCAGCGACGGCAAGCTGTATCTCGGGCAGGGCTCCACCTGCAACGTTTGCCTCGAGCCCGATCCGCGTCGCGCGACGGTGATGCGTTTCGAGCTTGATGGCAGCGCCGGGGAAATCATCGCCACCGGCACGCGCAACCCTTACGGACTCGACTGGGCGCCCTGGGACGGGGCGATGTACGCCACCGAAAACGGTCGCGATCTGATTGGCGATGACATTCCACCGGATGAACTGAACCGGATAGAGCCGGGTCGGTTCTATGGCTGGCCGTATGTACACGGCCGCAACATCGTCGATCCGGAGTACGGTCCCGGCAAAGCCACTCAAATCGCCGCGGCTACGCCGCCGGCGCACGAGTTTCGCGCGCATAACGCCCCGCTCGGGATTCGTTTTCTACGCCATCCCGAACGTGGCCCGCAGTACTCGAGAACGGCGCTTGTCGCGCTGCACGGGTCCTGGAATCGTACCGTGCCCGATGGTTATGCCGTGGTGGCACTCGATTGGGATGCCGCGGGCGGCATTCGCGAGCGACCCTTCGTGCAGGGCTTTCGCGGTGAGTCGGGCTTGATTGGTCGACCGGTCGATGTACTCGAAGCGGTGGATGGCTCGATCTACGTCTCCGATGACTACGCTGGCGTGATCTACCGCATCACTCGCTCGACGCCATCTCCTGCGACATGAGGCGCGGACCGCTGCAGCGACCGGCCGCGTAGCGCTCCCAAGCGGTATCCGCCCAGACGTCTTGCCGGTTACGGAACGTCGCGCGGAACAGCTGGCAGTGCTCGGCATCGGTGAGGCCTTCGCCCTGCATGGCGGCCACAACGGTGTCGCGAGTGATATTGCTCGGCAGCATGCGTATGCCACCGCCGGCCGGGGTGTCGAACACCATCATACGAGGCGCCGAGACTTCGGCACTCCAGGGCAACCAGGGTGTTCCGGCCGCACTGCGACCGCGCCCGGGGTTGCCCGTTGCCGCGAACTCTGCCCAATACGCCATCATTCGTCCGCTCAGTTCGAGCCGTGCTGCCGCGTTACGCTCGTGGAACAACAACTCCGAGCGCGGACCGAGATCAAAGAAACCGAAGACGAACGGGATTTCTAGACCGTGCGCAGCACCCACCACGGTCGACAGGTCGATCATGCCGTAGGCTTTGCCTTGTTCGTCCCAATCCCACCGATAAGCGTAGGCGGGCGCGCCGTAGGCGGCGAGCGGCGCGGCGATCGAGTCCACTCCATCGGCCTTCCATAACAGGGAGCGATAGCGCGCCTCGAGTTCGTAACTGACCGGGTCGCGCAGGGCGTACGGCAAACCGAAAGCACTGCGTACGAGGCGTGGGTCGAAGGCCATGAAGATCTTGGGCTCATCCCGATTGGTGCCGAGTATGGTCGGCACGTCGATGTGCGTGGCGGGGTCTGCGAGTAGGGTGGCCAGATCGCCGCGGCGGACTACGACACCGTCCTGGAATACGGAGGGAATCCGCTCCCACTCGCTGCCCGGTCTCGGGTAGGCGGCATACAGCGTCCAAGGGTCGAGGCTGCGCAGGAACGCCGTTTGCTCCTCCGCAGGCATGCGTCGGGCTAGCGCATCGGCTGCAGCGGCGTCGGCGGCGCGACCTTGGCTGACCAGTAGTTTGCGCAGCACGGCGGCTGTGCTCACCGGCGATTCGTCGGCGGGCACGGCGGAGAAACCGAAGCCCAGCGACTGCACGATCAGGCGGTGGAACAGGCCCTCGGCGGCCGGGGTCACCAGCAACGCCAGCGCATTGGTTCCGCCGGCTGATTCGCCAAAGACCGTCACGTTGCCGGGGTCGCCGCCGAAGGCGCGGGCGTTACGCTGCACCCAGCGCAGCGCCGCGACCACGTCGAGCGAGCCGTAGTTTCCCGAGGCGTCGAGATCTCCGGGGCCATGTGCTTCGAGCCGCGGGTTGCCGGGAGGGACGAACCAACCGAAGGGTCCGAGGCGATAGTTAAGCGTGACAACGATGACATTTTCGCGGGCTGCGAGCGCGCCGCCGTCTACGAAAGCGCCGTGACCGACGGTATTGCCTCCCCCATGGATCCACACCATCACAGGTAGCGCAGATCCCTTCGCATCGCTGCCGGTTTCCCGCGGCGAGTACACGTTGACGTAGAGGCAGTCTTCGGAACCCTGCTGGCTGCCGGGCGTGCCGACGCCGCCGAGTTGCGAGCCGTACTGAATGCAGGGTTCACCGGGCAGCAGGGTGTTGCGATTGCCGCTCCAGGCTTTAGCAGGTTGAGGCGCACGCCAGCGCAGATCGCCAATCGGCGGGGCAGCGTAAGGAATACCGAGCCAAGAGTAGCCCCCCGCCGGGTTGGCGAAGCCCACGATCTCGCCGCTGTCGATGCGGCGGGCGCTCGCTGGATCGCCCGGGGTCGGCAGGGATGGTCCGCGGGGCGTGCAGGCCGGCAATACGGCGAGCAGCAGCAGAGCGAACCAGACGTGACAGCGGTAATCGATGCGGCAATTCATATCGGCATTCGCCTCGTGGCGGAGATGAGCACTGGGGCGAGACCATAGCAGTAATGCACGCGTGGTAGTCTTCCGAGGTTGGTCGGCCCCGGTGGCGGAGTAGGTAGACGCTACGGACTTAAAATCCGTTGGCCGCAAGGCCGTGCCGGTTCGATTCCGGCCCGGGGCACCAGTGAACATCGATGCGGAAGTCGTGCGAGATTTACTTCCTAAATGTCTGAATTGACGGCTGAAAACATCTGGTTTTATCGCGGCGACTATCCCGTTCTCAAAGCGCTGTCGTTTGCGTTGAGCGCCGGTGAGTGTCTGCAGATCCGCGGTCCGAACGGCGCGGGAAAAACCACTTTGCTGCGCGTGTTGACAGGGCTGCTGCAAGCCGAAGAAGGGGTGGTTCGGTGGCAAGGTCAGGCGACTGGCGCGCGCGACAGCGGTTTCCTTGCGAGTTTGGCGTACCTCCCACACCAGCCCCCTCTGAAGGCGGAGCTCACGGGTGCCGAGAATGTTCATTTCGCCGTGGGCCTGCGTCGGCGATGCACCCCTCAGGATGTGAGGGCGGCACTGCGGCGAGTGGGGGCTGGGGCATTCGCCGATCGTCCCGTCCGTAGCCTCTCGGCGGGCCAGCGTCGACGCGTTGCTTTCGCGGCGCTGCATCTCGACACCGCGCGCCTCTGGTTACTCGATGAGCCCACCACCAATCTCGACGCCGAGGGGCAGTCCATGGTGTGTGAATTGCTCGAGCAGCATCTGGCCGGCGGCGGTCTTGCGGTCGCGGCTACGCATCAGCCCTTGGCCTTGTCGGCTGGGCGTTTGGTCGCGCTGGAGTTGTCCGGGGTGGGCGAATGAGCGCGCCGGGTGTGTTCCGCGTGGCCGCCTGGGTCGTGCAGCGCGATCTGCGTCTAGCCACACGCCGGCCCTCGCAAGTGCTGCAACCGCTCGCGTTCTTCGCCGTCGTCACCTTGTTGTTCCCGCTCGGTTACACGCCGGAGCTTGCCAAGCTGCGCGCCATTGCCCCTGGGGTGCTGTGGGTTGCTGCGCTCTTGGCCTCGATGCTCGCGCTCGAGTCATTGTTCCGAGAGGATGCTGAGGATGGCACGCTCGAGCAGTTCGTGGTGTCGGGTCAGCCTTTGACCTTGTTGTTGTTCGCCAAGACCGCGACGCATTGGTTGATGACGGGCTTGCCGCTCACGCTAATGGCGCCGCTCGTAGGCGGCGCGTTGGGCGTGCCCTTCGCCGCGCTCGGCGGCATACTGTCGGCATTGGTGCTTGGCACGATTTCGCTCAGTCTGATAGGTGCCGTGGGCGCGGGGCTCACCTTGGCGTCGCGACGGGGCGGGGTGCTGCTGTCACTGTTGACGTTGCCGCTGGCCGTGCCCGTGCTGATCTTTGGTGCCCGCGCCACGGAACTCGCCATCGCGGGCGACAGTCTGACAGGGCCGTTGTATCTGCTGGGTGCCGTCGCAGTGCTGGGCGTCACGTTGGCACCTCTGGCCGCCGCTGCGGCGGTGCGCATCGGCTTGGAGTGATTGGAAGATGGATTGGACCTGGTTCCACAAATTCGGCTCGCCGCCACATGTCTATCGACTGGCCGGATTGCTGACCCCGTGGTTTGCCTGGCCCGCGGCGCTGCTGATTCTCGGCGCGTTGTACGGCGGTCTCGTGCTCGCGCCGCCCGATTATCAGCAGGGCGACGGTTTTCGCATCATCTACGTGCATGCGCCTTCGGCTTGGCTCGCCGTCATGATCTATGCGGTGATGGCGACGGCGGCGGGTGTCGGGCTTATTTGGCGCATGAAGGTCGCGCACGCCGTGGCGGCGAGTTGTGCGGGCGTCGGCGCCTGGTTCACGGTGGTCTCGCTGCTGACGGGCATGCTGTGGGGCAAACCAATGTGGGGTACGTATTGGGTGTGGGATCCGCGCCTGACCGCGCAGCTGATCCTGTTCTTTTTATATCTCGGCTACATGGGTCTGCGCGCCTCGATCGACGACACCTCGCGTGCCGACCGGGCGAGTGCTGTGCTCGCGCTCGTGGGTGTGGTGAATCTGCCGATCATCCGCTATTCGGTCGAGTGGTGGAATTCAATCCATCAGGCTCCCTCAGTCATGAAAATGGATCGTCCGTCGATGCCGTTCGACATGTTGGCGCCGCTGCTGGCGATGTTGCTCGGCTTTACCCTCTACTTCGGTGCTGTGCTGCTGATCCGGCTGCGGGCCGAGATCCTCAGGCGCGAGCGCAACGCGAGCTGGATCCGCGAGGAGCTGACATGAGCGACTTCTTCTCCATGGGCGGATACGCCATGTTTTTGTGGCCGGCGTATGCGGTCACTTTGCTCGCGATCGTGATCAACGTGTATACGGCGCGACGCGATCTGCAGCAGGCGCGGGCTGAAGCGCGACGTCGGCTAGTAGCCGGCAGGCCGAGTACCGCGGACGCAAGCGATAGCGCCTTGCGGGTGCAGTCATGACGCCGCGTCAACGTCGGGTCACTCTTGTGGTGGGTATTCTGGTCGGTGTGTCCGCGGCAGTGGCTCTCGCGGTGCGCGCCATGAACGAGAACGTGATGTTCTTCTTCGATCCAACCCAAGTGGCCTCGGGCGAGGCGCCGATCGACAAGCGTTTTCGACTTGGTGGCATGGTTCGTCCGGGCACCGTAGTGCGTGAACCGGGGGCGCTGGAGATGAGTTTCGTGGTCACCGACTTCCAGAAAGACGTGCCGGTCAAGTACTCGGGCATCGTGCCGGATCTCTTCCGTGAGAATCAGGGCGTTGTCGCGCATGGTCGACTAGGCGCCGACGGCACCTTCGTTGCTGATGAGATCCTCGCCAAGCACGATGAAAACTACATGCCGCCCGAGGTGGCTCGGGCGATCAAAGAAAAACATGGTGGTGTGATGCCTGTGAATCCTGACGTGCGCAGCGTGCCGCGCACATGATCGCGGAGCTCGGTCACTACGCCCTGGTGCTTGCACTGCTGGCCGCCGTCACACAAGCCGCTTTCGGATTGATCGGCCCCGCCGTGGGTAAGCCCGCGTGGTCAGCGGTCGCCCGAACGGCAACCAGCGCGCAATTCATGCTCGCCACGATTTCGCTGGGCGCCTTGGTATGGGCCTTCGTGCAGAACGACTTTTCCGTTGAATACGTTGCGAGCAACTCCAACAGCGCCTTGCCGCTGCTCTACCGCGTTTCGGCTGTGTGGGGCGCGCATGAGGGCTCGCTGTTGCTTTGGGCGTGGATACTCGCGGGATGGACGCTAGCCGTGTCCTGGCGTTCGGACGGCCTGCCCGAGGGGTTTGCCGCTCGCGTGCTTGGCATTCTCGGTCTCGTCAGCATCGGCTTTTTGCTTTTCACGCTCGCCACGTCTAATCCGTTTGCGCGTCTCGAGCCTGCTGTCCCCGATGGTCGAGATCTGAATCCACTATTGCAGGACCCTGCGCTCGCGGCCCACCCGCCGATGCTCTACGCGGGGTATGTGGGATTGTCGGTGGCGTTCGCATTTGCGTGCGCGGCGATGATTGAGGGTCGACTGGATCAGACTTGGGCGCGCTGGACTCGGCCTTGGACCACGGTGGCTTGGGCCTTCCTTACCGTCGGCATCGCGCTCGGCAGTTGGTGGGCGTACTACGAATTAGGCTGGGGCGGCTATTGGTTCTGGGATCCGGTCGAGAACGCGTCTTTCATGCCTTGGTTGGTCGGCACGGCGCTCATTCACTCGCTCGCCGTCACCGAGAAACGTGGTCTGTTCAAGAGTTGGACGCTGCTGCTGGCGATTTTGGCGTTCTCGCTCTCCTTGCTCGGTACCTTCTTGGTCCGCTCGGGAGTGCTCGTTTCGGTGCACTCTTTTGCGGCTGATCCTGCGCGCGGCATGTTCATCCTGATTTTCCTCGTGATGATCATTGGCGGGGCGTTGACGCTCTACGCATGGCGAGCCCCGCTGCTGCGCAGCGAGGCGGGCTTCGAGTTCACCTCGCGTGAATCCTTCTTGCTGTTCAACAACATCCTGCTCGTGGTGGCGGCCGCCGCGATCTTTGCCGGTACGATGGCGCCGTTGATCTCTGATGCGCTAGGTCTCGGCACACTGTCGGTCGGGCGGCAGTACTTCGATCCGGTGTTCTTGTTGCCGATCTTGCCGCTCTTGGCGCTGGCCGCGGTCGGGCTGCATTCGGGTTGGAAACGCGGTCGGGTGAGCGAGCGCCGAGCGGCCATTCTTTGGACCTTGCTCGCGTCGGTGCTGGTGACGCTGTTGCTCGTACTCGGGGTCTGGGAGGGCGCGAAAATCCTGACGCCCGTTGGATTTGCGCTCGGTGTCTGGTTGATCTTGTCTGCGCTCGTCGATCCGATCGATCGCTGGCGCCGTAAGCTGACGCTGACTCCGGCGCTGCTCGGCATGGCTTTGGCGCATGCCGCGCTCGGCGTGTTTGTGGTGTCGATCACGGCAGTCGAGTCCTACACTCGCGAACGGGATCTGGCCCTCGCCGTAGGCGAGGCGGGGCAGGTGGGTGAATTCGAATATCGGCTCACCGGTTTGAGCGGCGTCGAAGGCCCCAATTACGACGCGCTGCGCGGTGAAGTGGTGGTCACCGAAGGCGGCAAACCCGTCGGCGTGCTGTATCCGGAAAAGCGCAATTATTGGGTGCAGCGTCAGGTGATGACCGAGGCCGGTATCGACATGCAGCTGACGCGCGATGTGTTTGTGGCGCTCGGTGAGGATCTCGGGGCAGGGCGCTGGAGCGTACGGGCCCAGGTGCGGCCGCTGATCAACTACGTCTGGTTCGCCGCGGTGCTGATGGCGCTCGGTGGTATTTGGGCCGCCTGCGATCGGCGCTATCGCCGAGAGCCGCGTGCATGAACCGCTTCCTGCTGCCGGGTGGGGTGTTCCTGCTGCTCGTGATCGTGCTGTTCATCGGCATTCAGCGCGCCCCACAAAAGACCGTTATTCCCTCGGCGCTGCTCGGCAAGCCCGCGCCGCAGTTCACGCTGCCGGTGCTAGGCAGTAACGAGTCTTTCAGCTCAGCCTCGCTTGCCGGTCGTTGGCACGCCATCAACGTGTGGGGCACGTGGTGTCCCGAATGCCGCGTAGAGCACGACATGCTGCTGCGCATCGCTGACTCGGGCGCCCTTCCGCTGATCGGCTTCAACTGGAAAGACCAGGATGAAGCCGCCCTCGGTTGGCTCGATCAACTGGGCAACCCCTACTCGGTGGTGGTAGCGGATCGCGACGGCCGCGAGGCGATCGATTGGGG
>VEQP01000056.1 GCA_018883185.1 Nevskiaceae bacterium
ACGGGGTCGTCCGCAGGGCGAGGACCCGGATGGCGCTCCTTACGGGATTCGAACCCGTGTTACAGCCTTGAGAGGGCTATGTCCTGGGCCTCTAGACGAAAGGAGCGATGGGCCGGGTGCAGGAGGGAAAGGCGCGGTATTATAGGCGCCCGCCCCAATTGCTCAAGCGGAACGAGTCAACTTTGAATTTCACCCCCGCCTCATCCGAGGCTGCACCCCGATTGGCGCGCATCATCCCGCGCGACGGTCACAGCATCTCCCGCTCGCGGATTTCGCCGGACGCCCTGCGGGTCCTCTACCGCTTGCGCGAGGCTGGTTTCCAGGCCTTTCTCGTCGGTGGTTGCGTTCGCGATCTCATGCTCGGGCTCGAACCGAAGGACTTCGACGTTGCGACCGACGCGCTACCCGAGCAGGTCAAGCGCCTGTTCCGCAACTGCCGTTTGGTGGGGCGGAGATTTCGTCTGGCGCACGTGTTTTTCGGTCGCGACATCATCGAGGTGGCGACGTTCCGGGCCTCGGGAGCGCCGCTCCCGGCCGATGAGCCAGTGCCGACGCGAGATGAACTCGACGAAGTTGAGGGTGGCGAGTCCGCCGACTCTGACACTACCGACGGGGACGTCGCCGAAGCCAACGCCGTCATGGACCCGCTCGCGGATTCGCGCGACGTACACGATTTCGACGAATCACTCGAGCGGGTGGTTGATGAGAGTGGTCGTATTCTGCGCGACAACATCTACGGCAGTATTGATGACGACGTGTGGCGGCGTGACTTCACCTGCAACGCGCTCTACTACAACATCGCCGATTTCTCTGTTTGGGACTACTGCGGCGGTTTCGAAGATGTCGCAGCGCGCCGTCTGCGTCTGATTGGCGACCCGGAGACGCGCTACCGCGAGGACCCGGTGCGCATGCTGCGAGCGGCCCGCTTCGAGGCCAAGCTCGGATTCAGCATAGAAACAGCAACTGCCGAGCCGATCGCTCGATTGAGCGACTTGCTGGCTGGGGTCCCTGCTGCACGCTTGTTCGACGAAACATTGAAACTGTTTCTCACGGGGCACGGCGCTCGCAGTTACGCCGTCCTCAAACAGCGCGGGCTGCTCGAGGTGCTGTTGCCCAATCTCGCCGCGTTCGTGCGACGTCATCCCGGTAGTGCCCCGGAGCGGATGCTCATTCGCGGACTCGAGAATACGGACGCCCGGGTGTTGGCGGACAAGCCTGTGACGCCAGCGTTCCTGTTTGCCCTGTTGATCTACGGACCCGTGGGCGTCGAGATCGAAAAAGCCCCGCGAACTCGCTGGAACGAGATCGGCACCATTCTCGATGCGGTGGACCAGGCCATGCGGGTGATCCAACCGCGGGTGGCCGTGCACCGTCGGTTCGTGCTCGGCCTGCGCGACATGTTTGCTTTGCAACCGCGACTCGAAGCGCCGCGGGGTCGCCGTGCCTTGCGTACCTTGGAGCATCCGCGGTTTCGCGCCGGGTTCGATTTGCTGCAGTTGCGCGCCGAGTTCGGCATGGCGGATGCAGGCATCGTGCGTTGGTGGGAGCAGATGCAGACGGCCAATCCGCAGCAGCGGGCTGCACTCAGCGAGGCCAGCGCGGGCGCGCCGGCTGCAGGCGGCGCAGGCGGTGAGGCTGCCGGTCGTCGCCGCGGGCGACGTCGTGGCCGCGGTGGTCGCGGGCGTGGCGGTGGCGGCGGGTCCTGACGCCTCGCGCTGGGTGCCGGCTTACGTCGGACTCGGCAGCAACCTCGGCGACTCGGTGGCGCTCATCGGGCGGGCCATCGCACTGCTCGATGAGTTCGGCCACACGCAGATCGTCGCTCGTAGCGGTCTCTATCGCACCGCGCCGTTCGGGCCGATCGAACAGCAGCCCTTCGTGAATGCGGTGGTCGGCGTGCTGACCCGCGAGAGCCCGCTAACGCTATTGCAGCACCTGCTCGAGATCGAGCGACGCCTCGGTCGACGGCGCGAGGGTGAGCGCTGGGGGCCTCGCCACATTGATCTTGACCTATTGGTGCACGGGGAAACCTGCCTCGACAGCGAAGGCTTGCGTGTGCCGCACCCCGGGATACCGGAGCGGGATTTCGTTCTGTATCCTCTCTTGGAAATCGCGCCACACCTGTCGATTAGGGGGATGGGTATCGTGCGCGATCTGGCCGCCCGGGTCATCGATCGCGGGGTGGAGCGGTTGCGGTGAACATGTCGGATAACCTCACGCATCGTTTCGTGGTGATCGAGGGCCCAATCGGCGTGGGTAAAACCTCGCTCGCGCGGCGTTTGGCGGAAGTCTGGAACGCCGAACTCGTGCTCGAACAGGCTGATACCAATCCTTTTCTGGAGCGTTTCTACCGCGATCCCGTAGCGGCAGCCTTGCCGGCGCAATTGCATTTTCTTTTCCAGCGTACGCAGCAGCTGTCGAACTTGCGCCAAGCGGATCTATTCGCTCCCGTGCGTGTGGCCGATTACTTGCTCGAGAAGGACCGGCTGTTTGCTCGCGTGACGCTCGATGAGGCCGAGTTTGCACTCTACGAGCAGGTGTACGCGCGAATGGTGGTAGATCCACCCAAGCCCGACCTTGTGATCTATCTGCAGGCGCCGGTCGATGTGCTGCTCGAGCGCATCGGTCGTCGGCGCATCAAGGCGGAGCAACTGATCGAGCGTGCCTATCTCGAAAAGCTCAACGAAGCCTATGCGCGGTTTTTCCACGATTACGAGGCCGCGCCGACGTTAATCGTCAATGCGGCAACGCTCGATCCTCTCTCGAGCGATGCGGACTTCAACGAATTGCTCGGCGCCATCCGCCGCATGCGCAAGGGTAAGTTGTATTTCAATCCGCTGCGCCATGCGGCGATCTAAGATTTTTTCGGAGAGCTACCGTGTACACCCACCTGCAACTGCGCGATTCGACGCGCCCACCTGTTTCGCTCGCCACCCTGCACAAGATGAAAAGCGAAGGAGAGAAGATCGCCTCTTTGACCTGCTACGACGCGAGCTTTGCGGCGCTCGTCGATGAGGCGGATGCCGACATCGTGCTGGTGGGTGATTCTTTAGGCATGGTGATCCAGGGTCACGACACCACTGTGCCGGTCACCATGGATCAGATGGTCTACCACTGCCAGTCGGTGGCGCGCGGTCTGCACCGCCCGTTGCTGATGGCGGACTTGCCGTTTGCGAGCTACCCGACGCGTGAAGTTGCGCTCGCCAACTCAGTGCGCTTGATGCAAGAGGGCGGCGCTGAAATCGTCAAACTCGAGAGCGGCCCCTCGCAAATCGAAGTGGTGGAGTTTCTTGCGGGGCATGACATCGCCGTGTGTGCACACCTCGGGCTAAAACCGCAGTCGGTGCATAAAACCGGCGGCTTCAGGGTGCAGGGGCGTGAGACTGAGGCGGCCGAGCGCATGCTGGTTGCGGCGCGGGATCTCGAATCCGCCGGCGCTGATCTGATCCTGCTCGAATGCATTCCGTCTGAACTGGGTCAGCGCATCACAGAGTCTTTGCGAGTGCCGGTTATCGGCATTGGCGCAGGCCCGCATACGGACGGCCAGATCCTTGTGCTCTACGACGTGCTCGGCATCACTACGGGTCGCAAGCCACGCTTTGTGCTCGACTGCATGGCTGGAGCGCGTGACAACCTTGATGCGATGAAGCGCTACGTGCAGGCCGTCAAGACGGGAGTGTATCCGGCGCCTGAACACTGCTTTAGTTGAGACCGTAGGTTCAAAAAAACGGGTCGTTCGCTTTTCGTGGGCGTTGTGGGCTACCATGGATTCCCATGGAGAGGGTGGGAACCGTCGTTGCGGTCCGCCGCGCAGTGGCTGAATGGCGCGCGGCGGGGCAGTCTGTCGCATTCGTGCCCACCATGGGCAACCTTCACGACGGTCACATGGCGCTGCTCCGGCTGGCGCGCAAGAAGGCCAAACGAGTCGTTTCGAGCACCTTCGTCAACCCGATGCAATTCGGGCCCAATGACGACTTCAATCACTACCCGCGTACCCCCGCACGAGACAGCGAGTTGCTGACGGCGGCGGGGTGCGATCTGTTGTTCGAACCCGATGCCAAAGAAATTTATCCTCTCGGGCACCTCAATGCCACGCGCATCGATGTGCCGGGGCTCACTGATATTTTATGTGGCGCCTTTCGGCCCGGGCACTTTGCCGGCGTTGCCAGCGTTGTCGCCCGACTATTTAACATCGTGCAGCCGAACATGGCGATCTTCGGCGAGAAGGACTTCCAGCAGCTCGCGGTAATCCGGCGAATGGTGGCGGATCTGCAAATCCCGGTGGAAGTCATCGGAGCACCCACCGTGCGTGCGCCGGACGGCTTGGCCCTCAGTTCGCGAAATCAGTATCTGCTGCCCGAAGAGCGTGCGCTGGCGCCGAGGTTGTATCGAGAGTTGGTTCGGGTCGCAGACCTGCTCAAGGCAGGCCAGAGCTCCCGCGAGGACATTGCACGCCATGAGGCCGAGAGTCGAGCGGCGCTCAAAGAGCAGGGTTTCAAGGTCGAGTATTTTTCGGTGCGTAGTGCAGAGACCCTGCATGCGCCGAGTCTATCGACCGAGCAGA
Source organism: Nevskiaceae bacterium (assembly GCA_018883185.1). GTDB lineage: Bacteria > Pseudomonadota > Gammaproteobacteria > Steroidobacterales > Steroidobacteraceae > UBA964. The sequence continues at coordinate 4,565 of VEQP01000056.1, forward strand.
TGGTCATTTTGGTGGCCGCGCGACTCGGGCGTGCTCGTCTTATTGACAACGTGCAGGTCGCCCTAGCCTGAGCTGCCGCTCGGTGCGGCGGCCTTCGCGCTCGGGCGCGTCAAACACCAACGCCGTGTCGTTGCAATGCCCAGCGGACATGTTCACGGACGACCGGGCTTTCGTCATGTTCCCTTGAGCGCAAGGCAGTAATCACCGCCTCGTTCGCGTGAGGCGAGAGGGTTGCGATACTCCCTGCGGTCATTGCTTCGGTGTCAATGCAGTTGCCTAGCGCTACGGCGATGTTGCGTATCCATCGTTCGTGACCGATGCGCCGTATGGCCGACCCGCGCAATCGCAACTCAAACTCCTCGGCGTTCCAGCCGAACAGTTCGATGAGTGTCGCTGTATCGAGGGAGTTTCTAACCGCCCGTAATTGCGGATGCGAGGCCGCCTGTGCGAACTTGTTCCAAGGACACACGAGTTGACAGTCATCGCAGCCGTAGATGCGGTTGCCTATCAATGGGCGCAAGGACTCCGGGATCGACCCCGCCAGTTCGATGGTGAGGTAGGAGATGCAGCGCCTGGCATCGAGTTGGTACGGCGCGACGATGGCCCCAGTGGGGCAGGCCGGAAGACACGCCGTGCAGCTGCCGCAGTGACTCGCCGTGGGTGCATCGGCCGGCAAGGGCAGATCGGTCAGCAGTTCGCCCAAAAAAAACCAGGATCCCGCTTCGCGTGCGATGAGGTTGGTGTGCTTGCCGATCCAACCGAGCCCGGCGTTTCGCGCTAAGGCTTTCTCGAGCACCGGACCCGAGTCGACGAACACCCGATAGCCGAAGGGGCCGATCCGTTCGACCATCTGATCGGCAAGCCGCTGCAGCGCATTGCGCATGAGCTTGTGATAGTCGCGACCGAGTGCATAGCGCGACACGTAGGCACGCTGCGGATCGGCCAGCGTTGCGTGCGCGTCGGCCGCTTCGTCAGGCCAGTAATCCATCCGAACGCTGATGGAGCGCAGCGTACCCGGCTTGAGTTCTGCGGGCCGTGCGCGGCGGCGTCCGTGCCTCGACATGTAGTGCATTTCACCGTGGTGGCCTGCTTCGAGCCAACGCAGCAGATGCTGCTCGTCCTCGGGTAACTCGATGTGCGCGACGCCGACCGCCGCAAAACCGAGTTCCGCCGCCCAGCCGTCGAGTTCCCGCCTGATTAACTGCATGTCGACGGCGTCCGCCATGCTCCCAGTATACTGGCGGCATGCCTACGCCCGACGGGCTGTACCTGGCCGCGCAGGTGCGTGCTTGCGATCGACACGCGATCGACGTGCAGGGGGTGCCTGGATACACCCTGATGGAACGCGCTGCTGCGGCGGCATTGCGTCGGCTGCGGGCGGCATGGCCTGCGTCCCGGGAGTTCGCTGTCGTCTGCGGCGGGGGCAACAACGGCGGTGATGGCTACGTGCTTGCGCGTCTCGCACAGGCTGAGGGATTTCGGGTCGAGGTGTTCGCGGTCATCGACCCCGGCCTGTTGCATGGTGATGCGGCGCGGGCTGCCGCTGACTGTCGCAGTGCGGGGATCATGCCGCAGTCCTTACCGGCGCTCGAGCAGGCCGGTGCGCTTTCGCAATTCGACGTACTCGTGGATGCTGTGCTCGGCATCGGTCTCTCGGGCCCGTTGCGCGCCGACAGCATTCGCGCCATCGGCGCGATACGTGCTGCGGGTCGCCCGGTGTTGTCGCTCGATATCCCCTCCGGGCTGTCCGCCGATACGGGGCTCGTGACTGACATCGCGGTGCGGGCGGATCTCACGGTGACCTTCATCGCCTGCAAGCTCGGGCTCGCGATCAACGCAGGGCCCGCGCATGCGGGGGTCGTTGTTCTTGAGACCTTGGGGGTCGATGTCGCGGTGGCGGGGGATCCCGTGCTGGAGCGGATTTCAGCGCAGAGCCTCCGGGCTGCTTTGCCGCGCCGTCCTCGCGATGCGCACAAAGGCTCCTCTGGTCACGTCATGGTGCTGGGTGGCGGCGTGGGTATGGCCGGGGCTGCGCGCCTCGCGGGCGAAGCGGCGCTGTGCGCGGGTGCGGGCCGTGTCACGGTTTGTGCCGCACCGGAGTCGGTGGCCGCCATTACGGCCGGTTCCCCAGAGCTGATGACGCGGGCTGCGGCGACGCCTCGCGAGCTCGGCTCGCTACTCGAGTCGGCGGACGTGCTTATCATCGGCCCGGGGCTAGGGCGCGACGCCTGGGGTGAGGCCATGCTTGATGCGGCGCTCGCGGCCGCACGGCCGAGCGTCATCGATGCCGATGCACTCAATATTCTCGCGATGCGACGAGCTCGCGGTGCGTCGATTCGCCGCGCACAGTCTATTTGGACGCCTCATCCCGGCGAGGCCGCCCGCCTGCTGCAGCTCGACACTGCAGCCGTGCAGTCCGACCGGCTCAAGGCGCTCGGCGGCCTTATCGATTGCTGCGGCGGCACGGTGGTGTTGAAAGGTGCGGGCAGCTTGGTGGGTGAGGCGGGCTGGGTGCCCTCGCTGTGTGATCGTGGCACCCCGGCGCTAGCGGTGGCGGGTACGGGCGATGTGCTGACCGGCGTGATCGCCGCGCTCTGGGCCCAAGGCGCTGCGGCGCCGCAAGCGGCTCGCGCAGGGGTGTGGTGGCATGCGGT
>VEQP01000057.1 GCA_018883185.1 Nevskiaceae bacterium
GTCTTTGGATTGCACAAAAATATAGCAGAGCAGTGCGCTAGGCGCCGCAGGATCAACCCTTACTCAACAACGGGCGATCGCTGCGTTACAGTGTGACATGGACATCCGTCGCATCGCGCTCATCGCGCTCGTCTCGTTCGCCGCAATCCACGACGCGGCTGCCGACACCGGCAGCAGCCACTCGCCGGTGGGTCGCTGGCACACCATCGACGACAAAGACGGCAAGCCACGCGGCATCATCGACATCATCCAAAACAACGGCACACTCGAAGGACGCATCGCCGGAACGCTGCGACCGAATGAACCCGCCCAAGCCACCTGCGAGCGCTGCCCGGACGAGCGTCGCGGCAAAAAGATGCTGGGTCTCGTTATTCTCACGGGGCTCAAGCAGCAGGGCCAAGGCGCATCGGCCATCTGGACGGGTGGAAAAATTTTGGATCCCGATAGCGGCAAGATTTACGACGTGAAACTCGAACTCGCCGATGGCGGACGCACGCTGAACGTTCGCGGCTATCTCGGCATCGCGCTGCTCGGACGAACGCAGCGCTGGCAGCGCGCACCCTCAGTCGCGAACCCACCCTGAGCCATGAGCAAATTGCGGCACCTGCTGTTTTTGCTTCCCGTGGCGCTGCCTCTCGCCAGTTATGCGCTCGCCCTGCGCAGCGGCGCTTGGGATGCCACCGCGTTCATCGTTCCACTCTGGTACTTCGTGCTCATTCCGCTGCTCGATGCACTGATCGGTCGCGACACCGCCAATCCGTCATCCTCCATGGAAGCGCAGCTCGCGGAGGATCGCTACTACCGAACGCTACCCCTGCTCTGTCTGCCGCTGTACGCGGCAGTATTGCTGTTCGGCGCGTGGGTGCTCGCCGTCGCGCCTTTCTCCCCGCTCGGTGCGGTGGCTTGGGTCGTTTCCATCGGCCTCGTCGGCGGAGTCGTCGCCATCAACCCCGCTCACGAACTCATCCACAAGCAGACACGCCTCGAGCGGCGTGCGGGCGGTCTGTTGCTGGCGAGCGTGAGTTACGGTGGCTTCAAGATCGAGCATCTGCTTGGGCATCACGTCCATGTGGCAACACCCAAAGATGGCTCGACAGCGCGGCTCGGCGAGTCGGTCTACGGCTTCGTGCTGCGTGCGCTGTGGCGCAATCCCTTGCGGGCGATCGAGCTCGAGCGCGAGAGCCTCGCACGCCAGCAGTTGTCGTGGAGCGTACTGCGCAGCGAAGTTTGCGGTTGGTATCTCGCCTCCTGCGGCTACGCCCTGCTTTGCGTAGTGGTGACGCAAACCGCCGGTGCCCCGTGGTGGCTGGGCGTGGCTTATTTCATAGGCCAGAGCGTCGTCGCCATCGGTTTGCTCGAGATCATCAATTACGTCGAGCACTACGGCTTGCTGCGCCGCACGATCACCACGGGCGCACGCGCCGGGCAGCCGGAGCGCGTCGATATCACGCATTCCTGGAATTCGAGTTATGCGTTCACCAACCTGCTGCTGTTCCAGCTGCAGCGGCACAGTGACCACCACGCCCACGCCACGCGCCGCTACCCATTGCTTCGCCACTTCGATGAGAGCCCGCAGTTGCCTGCGGGCTACGCCACCATGGTGGTACTCGCCGCGATGCCGCCGCTATGGCGTCGGGTCATGGACCCGCGGGTGGCGGCGTTTCGCCGCACATTCTCTGACCGCTTAGTCTGACCGCTTAGTTCTCAGTGCTGCGTTAGCCCTCGGCCCCGCGCCGGGTCTTCCACCACGAGTAGAGGATGCCCGCAGCCAACAGACCAATCGTCAACGATAGGCTCAGACTTGCCGGCACCTTGCCGTCGAACAACCAGTCGCCGAGGAAGATCTTCACGCCGATCAATATGAGCACGAGCGCGAGGGCGTATTTGAGGTAGTGGAAGCGGTGCACCATCGCCGCAAGCGCGAAATACAACGCACGCAAGCCGAGAATGGCGAAGATGTTGCTGGTGTACACGATGAACGCATCGGGCGTGATCGCGAAGATCGCCGGCACCGAGTCGATGGCGAAGACGAGATCGGCGACTTCGACGAGCACGAGGCACAGCAACAGCGGCGTCGCCCAGGTGACGACTGCCCCACTCTTGGGATCCGGCAACTTCACCCAGAAACGCTCGCCGTGCAGCGTCTCGGTGACGCGCAAACGCTTGCGCATGAACTTCAGCACGGGGTTGTTCGCGATGTCGGGTTTCTGGTCCATCATCGCCAGCATCTTGATGCCGGTGGCAATCAGGAACGCCGCGAAGATGTACATGACCCACGCGAACTGCATCACGAGCGCGGCCCCGAGCCCGATCATCAGCGCACGCAACACGATGACCCCGAGGATGCCCCAGAACAGCACGCGGTGCTGGTATTCGCGAGGCACCGCGAAGTACGTGAAGATCATCGAGATGATGAACACGTTATCGAGAGCGAGTGTCTTCTCAACGAGGTAGCCTGTGACGTAGAGCGTGACCGCTGTCCACGCCCGATCCGCCGCGCTCGCCGCACCCGCGATCTGCGGATCGATCGACTGCGCACCGGCGCCCGACAGATAGATGTAGTAGACGGCCACACCCCAGGCCAAGCCGAGCCCGATGTAGAGAGCCGACATGTTGAGACTCTCCCGCACGCCGATCTCGCGGCTATCGCGGTGCATGACGCCCAAATCGAAGGCCAGCAAGGCCACGACCACGGCTATGAAAGACAGCCAGATCCACACCGGCATGCCTAGCCAAAGACCATTGAGCAAATCCATTTGCACTACTCCCATCGAGGGCGCCCACAGGGCCGACTCGATGCAGATTAGCGATTTGAATATTGCGAAAAAATCGATTTTTTACTTATTTTTGATTCGATTAAATCGAAGTATACCGGCCTACAGGACGATTCCTGTTTTTACTCAAGCGGAGTGAACGCCAGCACATAGCGCGTGCCGCGGCGCTCCCCGGTGCGCAGCAGGGCGCCAAGGGCGACCAGTTCCGCAAGATCGCGCCGCGCGGTCGCGGGCGAAGCGCCAGTGATGGCGCAGTACTTGCCGGCGGAAAGCCCGCCCTTGAACCCTTCAGGGCCCTCGCGCGTCAGCCGCAACAAGGCTTTTTCCTGTCGCGCGTTGAGCTTCTCGCGCAGCCGATCGAAGAGCCTCGCCTTGGCAATCAGGAACTCCAGCCAAACCAATGTGTGGGCTTGCGCCTCGATGACCCGATCGGTAAACCAATCGAGCCAGCCTGAAACATCGAGCGAAGCGCTCGCGAGTTCCAATTCGCGGTAGTAGCGGGACCTCTGCCGCTGCAATACCAGCGAGAGTGCGGTCAGCGTCGGCTGGCCGGCGCTCTGTGCCAGCGCTTTCTCGGCAATGGCCCGACCGATTCGGCCGTTGCCATCTTCGAACGGATGGATGCTTTCGAAGTGCAGGTGCGCGAGCCCCGCGCGTGTGAGCGCGGGGAGCGCCCCCGGCGCATCGGGCGCCGTCGAATTGAACCACTCACAGAACCGGCGCATCTCGCTTGGCACCATTGCGGACGGTGGAGCCTCGAAATGTACCCTCGGTCGGTGGACAGGCCCCGAGATCACCTGCATCGGCTCGGGATGCTCGCGGTAGGCGCCGATGCGGCGCAGATCCGTGCGCCCCTGCATGATCATGCGGTGCCAATCGAACAGCGTGGCGTCTGTCAGCGGCGCCTGGAAGTTGCGGTAAACGCTCGAGAGCATTTCGGCGATACCCCGTTCCGCGGGACCGACACGTCGCGTGTCTGCTTGAAGTCCGAACTGGCGGCGCAGCGAGGACTGAATGCTGTCGCGATCCAACATATCGCCTTCGATCTCCGAGGTCTTGAGCGCCTCGGTGCTGATCAACTCGATGACGAGCTCACTCCGCTCATCGTCTGGGAGATGCTTCGTCGTGCCCACCACAACCCCGCTATTGCGGAGGTACGCCGTTTCCCGTGCTGCCAAGGCGGCAGGCACGTAACGGAATTCGGGCCAGGCGGTGAGCTGCCAGTTCCAGCGCATGAGCGATACGCTAGCAGGTTATCGCTCAAAAATCGGATATTTAAGAGCGATATTTGTCCGATCAACGGCCCTCCCGGGGTGTGCGTTCCACCCCGAGAAGCGGGAAAAGTGCTAATAATCCATCCATAACCGCACCTGCCGGGGAGGCATCGACGATGGCTGCAATCAACGTCAATGGCAAGGCACTCGAGACGGACGCTGCGCCCGACACGCCGCTGCTCTGGGTCCTGCGCGACCACCTCGGCCTGACCGGCACCAAGTTCGGTTGTGGCGCAGCACTCTGCGGCGCCTGCACGGTGCACCTCGACGGCGAGCCCGCGCGCTCCTGCCAGGTGGCGCTCGCCGATGTCGGTACGCGCAACATCACGACCATCGAGGGTCTCTCGACCGATCGCTCGCATGTCGTGCAGAAAGCCTGGCTGGAACTCGACGTACCGCAATGCGGCTATTGCCAGTCGGGACAGTTGATGTCGGCAGCGGCCTTGCTCGCGCAAAACCCCTCGCCCACCGACGCGGACATCGACACGGCGATGGCCGGCAACATCTGCCGCTGCGGCACCTACGGTCGGATCCGCAAGGCCGTGCACCGCGCCGCCGAACTGCTCAAGAAGGAGAATGCGTGATGAACGCCGAAGCCACATCGCTCACTCACAACACGCGTCGCGACTTTCTCAAACTTGGGGTGCTGGCCGGCGGCGGCCTCGTGCTCGGCATCGGACTCGGTGGCTGCAGCAAACCTGCCGCGCTCGGCGCAGGCGGTCAGCCGGTGGCGTGGTTGCGGATCGCCGGCGACAACACCATCACCGTGCTGGTCGACAAATCCGAAATGGGTCAGGGCGTGTACACCGCACTGACGCAGCTGCTGGCCGAGGAGCTCGGCGTTGCCCTCGAGGCCATTCGTGTCGAGGCAGCACCGGTGGCTGCCGTCTACACCAACAATCTCCTCGGCGCCCAAATCACCGGCGGGAGCACCAGCGTCCGCGATGGTTGGGAAAAACTGCGCAAGGCGGGAGCGCAGGCGCGCAGCATGCTGGTGCAGGCGGCTGCTACGCAGTGGGGCGTGGCGCCCGAGACGCTCAAAGTGGATGCCGGTGCCGTGGTCAACGGCCGCAAGCGCTTGAGCTTCGGCGAACTTGCCGAGGCTGCCGCGAAACTCCCGGTGCCCACGGAGGTGACGCTCAAGCCTGCCAAAGAATTCACGCTGGTGGGCAAGCCGGCCAAGCGCATCGATACGGCGAGCAAGCTCGATGGCAGTGCGATCTACGGCATCGACGTCAAACTGCCCGGCATGCTGCATGGCGCCTTCGCGCAATGCCCGACGCTCGGCGGCAAGCTCGCAAGTTTTGACGCCACGGCAGCCCAGGGCATGCCTGGCGTGAAGCACGTCGTCGGCACCGACAATGGCGTCGTGGTCGTGGCGGATCATTACTGGCAAGCGCAGAAGGCGCTCGGCGCCGTGAGCATTCAGTGGGATGCGGGTGCCAACGCCGTACTCGACAACAAGGCGATCCGTGCGCGCCTCAAGAAAGCGTCCAGCCGCACGGGCCGCGCGGCGCGCAGTGATGGCAACGCGGCGGCCGCGCTCAAAAGCGCGGCTAAAGTGGTCCGCGCGACCTATGAACTGCCGATGCTCGCCCACGCCACGCTGGAGCCGCAGTGCTGCACGGCCGACGTGCGCGCCGATGCGGCCGACGTCTACGCACCGACGCAGACTCAAACCATCGCCCAAGCCACGGCCGCAGCGGTCGCGGGTCTGAAGCCCGAGCAGGTCAACATCCACACCACCATGCTCGGTGGAGGGTTCGGTCGCAGGCTCGAGGTCGATTTCATTGCCGCTGCGATCGTCGCCTCGAAGGCTGCAGGCAAGCCTGTGAAAGTGATCTGGAGTCGCGAACAGGATATGACCCACGACGCCTACCGTCCGCCGGCCTACGATACGGTGGCGGCAGGGTTCGATGCCACGGGCAAACTCACCGCCTGGAAACTCGATCTCACCGGCCCGTCGATCACTGCGCGCATGTTCCCGCCGGTGGTGGCCACCGCCATTGACCCCTTCGCCATCGAAGCGGCCACCAACTACCCGTACGACGTGCCGAATGTCGCGGTGAACTACAACCGCGAGGAAGTCGGTGTCGACGTCGGCTACTGGCGCTCGGTCAGCCATGCGCTCAATTGCTTCGTTGCCGAAAGTTTCATGGATGAACTGGCGGTCGCAGCGGGCAAGGATCCGTACGAGTTTCGAGCCGCACTGCTTGCCAAGCAGCCGCGCTTCAAGCGCGTGCTCGATGAAGCAGCCAGTCGCGCCGGTTGGGGCAAGGCCCCCGCCGGGCACCATCAGGGCATTGCGCTCATGGAAGGCTATGGCACCTACATGGCACAGGTCGTCGAGATTTCCATGAAGGAGGGCGCGCTCGCCGTTCACCGCATCACCTGCGCGGTGGACTGCGGCCAGATGGTCAACCCGAATATCGTCGATCAGCAGGTTGAGGGCAGCATCCTGTTCGGTCTGACCGCAGCGCTGTGGGGCGATATCACTCTCGAGCGTGGGCAAGTGCAACAACGCAATTTCGACACCTACCGGATGTTGCGTCTGCCCGAGGCGCCGCGCATCGACGTGCATCTGCTCGACAGCAGTGAAGCACCCGGCGGCATCGGCGAGCCGGGAACGGCGGTCGTCGGCCCGGCACTGGCCAACGCGATCTTTGCCGCAACCGGCAAGCGACTGCGTTCGTTGCCGATCGCCAATCAGGGCATCACGACAGTCTGAGCGGAGGCATCCGTTGTTGTATCGCCGCGCCGCACTATGGCTTGCGTCCGTCGCACTGCTGGCGGGCTGCGCGCATCAGTACGACCGCCCAACGTCCGAGTTGCAGCAACTGGTGCGATCCATGGTCGGTGACTATCAATCTGCGCCTAGCGATGGCGCCCGAGAAGGTCGTCCGATCCACCTACGCATTCGACGTGTCGAGAGCAGTACGACGAACACCCTCGCGCTGTACTCCGAGATGCGTCACGACGGACCCGAGGG
>VEQP01000058.1 GCA_018883185.1 Nevskiaceae bacterium
AATCCGCCCTACGTCGGGGAGCGCGAGATGCGTACGCTGCCCCCGGAGTATCGGCACGAGCCGCGTCTCGCCCTCGCATCGGGCAAGCAGGGTCTCGATTCGGTGCGCGTCATCCTGGAGCAGGCAGCGCGGCATCTCACCCCGGGCGGCATCCTCGTCGTCGAGGTGGGCAACACCGAGACGCTGTTGCGCCGGCGCTGGCCGCGGGTGCCGTTCACCTGGCTCGAGTTTGAGCGCGGTGGCGGCGGAGTGTTTGTGTTGACCCGCGAGCAGCTGCAACGTCATGTCCGGTAACACCATAGGCCGACTCTTTCAGGTCACCACCTTCGGCGAGAGCCACGGGCCGGCCTTGGGTTGCATCATCGATGGCTGTCCGCCGGGGCTTGAGCTCTCGGAAGCGGACTTCCAGCGCGACATCGATCTGCGTCGTACCGGCACCTCGCAGTTCGTCAGCCAGCGTAAGGAAGCCGATGCCGTGCGCATCCTCTCCGGAGTCTTCGAGGGGCGCACTACGGGTACGGCGATCGGGCTGCTCGTCGAGAACACCGACGCCCGCTCGCGCGATTACGACAAGATCAAAGATCGGTTTCGTCCTGGGCACGCCGACTACACCTACGATCACAAATACGGCTTTCGCGACTATCGCGGCGGTGGCCGATCCTCCGCGCGCGAGACGGTGATGCGTGTGGCGGCCGGTGCGATCGCCCGCAAATATCTCGCGAGTCGACTGGGCATCGAGATCCATGGCTACCTGAGTCAGATCGGCTCGCTCACCATCGACCCCGTCGCGCCGCACACCGCCTACGACAACCCGTTTTTTTGCCCCGACCCCGCGCGAGTCGCCGAGCTCGAAGCGCTGATTTGGCAACTGCGCAGCGATGGTGATTCCATCGGTGCGCGAGTCACCGTGGTGGCCCGTGGCGTGCCGCCGGGGCTGGGTGAGCCGGTGTTCGATCGACTCGATGCCGATCTCGCCTACGCGATGATGGGCATCAATGCGGTGAAAGCCGTCGAGATCGGAGCGGGCACGCGCTCGGTCGCGCAGCGTGGCAGCGAGCATCGCGATGAGCTCACCCCGCAGGGCTTTCGCTCCAACAATGCGGGCGGCGTGCTCGGTGGTATTTCGAGCGGGCAAGACATCATTGTGCATGTGTCCCTCAAACCCACTTCGAGCATCCAAGTGCCCGGGCAGACCATCAACACGCAGGGAGAGCCTGTGGAGGTCATCACCACCGGCAGGCATGACCCGTGCGTGGGGCTGCGCGCCACGCCTATTGCCGAAGCCATGCTCGCGATCGTGCTCATGGATCATTGGCTGCGCCATCGGGCGCAGAATGGCGATGTGCGCTGCACCACGCCCGACATCAGCAAATCAAAGAACTCGACAGACGGAGAGCAGGGATGAGCGATCGACAGTGGAATGTAGCGGTACTCGGCGCCACGGGGCTCGTGGGCGACACCATGATCAAGGTGCTCGAGGAGCGCAAATTCCCAGTCAAGCAGCTCTTTCCGCTCGCGAGCAACCGCTCGCTGGGCAAGAGCGTCGAGTTCAACGGCAAAAAAATCCCTGTCATCGACGTCGAGACCTTCGACTTTTCGCAAGCGGACATCGGCCTCTTCTCGGCAGGCGGCGAGGTGTCGCGCCTCTACGCACCTAAGGCCGGCGCAGCCGGTTGCGTGGTCATCGACAACACCTCCGAGTTTCGCTACGACGATGACATTCCGCTCGTCGTACCCGAGGTCAACCCAGAGGCGATCAAGCAGTTCACGCAGCGGCGTATCATCGCCAACCCGAACTGCTCGACCATCCAGATGCTGGTGGCCCTGAAGCCTTTGCACGATGCAGCGCGTATCGAGCGCATCAATGTCGCGACCTACCAGTCGGTGTCGGGCGCGGGCAAAGAAGCGGTCGATGAACTCGCCGAGCAGACCGTCGCACTCATGAGCGGCAAGGGTCCCGTGAAGCCCAAGGTCATAGCCGCCCAAATCGCCTTCAACGTCGTGCCGCAAATCGACAAGTTCCAAGACAACGGCTACACCAAAGAAGAGATGAAGATGTTCTGGGAGACGCGCAAGATTTTTGCCGACCCGAACATCAAGGTGAACGCCACGACCGTGCGCGTGCCGGTTTTCTTTGGGCACTCCGAAGTCGTCAATATCGAAACTGCGCGCAAGCTCACCGTGCCCGAGGCGCGCAAACTTCTCGAGGCGGCGCCGGGGGTCAAGGTCATCGATACGCGTAAGCCCGGCGGCTACCCCACGGCCGCGGTCGAAGCGGCCAACGACGATCGGGTGTTCGTCGGGCGCATCCGCGAGGACATCTCGCACGAGCGCGGTCTTAATCTCTGGATCGTTTCGGACAACATCCGCAAGGGCGCCGCCACCAACAGCGTGCAGATTGCGGAAATCCTGGTCCGCGAGTACCTTTGATCGCCATGCGCACGCTCGTCACAGCCCTGTTGGCCGCGGTGTTGCTTTCGCCGCTGAGCGCCTCTGCGCTCGAACTCGGGGCCTCACGCCTGCTCTCGTCCGCGGGCGAGCCGCTGAACGTCGAAATCCCGGTCCTGCAAGCCGAGCCTGAGCAACTTGAGCGCCTGCGTCCCGAGTTGCCGGCGCGCAGTCGTTCAGCCAACCTCGCCGGCGCCATCATCACCCTCGAGCGCGAGGGTCCGCGCGCGCCGTTGTTGCGCGTGCGCAGCGTCGGCCCCATGGATGGCAAGGCGGTCACTTTCCTTGTGATCGCCGACTGGGGACGCGGCCGAACCCTGCGCACCTACACGGTGTTGCCGGAGGCGCCTGTGCAATCGCCGGCATCGCTCTCGACTTCAAAGTCGGAGGTTGCAGCGAGCCCGGCAACGACCGAGGTCATCCGCTCGACGCCGATTGAGGAGGGCACTGCGGTGCCGCGCGCACGCGCTGAAGCCGAGACTGTGATTCCGGCCGGCAATGCGGCGCCCACGCTTACGGCCGGAGCTGACTCCAATGCCACGACGCGCACCGTGCGTCGCAACGAAACCTTGATGTCGATCTCGCGCGAGTGGTCAGCGCGCACCGGCGCCACGCTCGCGCAAACCATGCTCGGCATTTACCGCGCCAATCCCGAAGGCTTCGGTAACGGCATGGGCGACATGAAGGTCGGCTCGACGCTGAAGCTGCCCGATGCGGCCACGCTGCGCGCGGTATCGAACGCCGAGGCCAATCGCGAAGTCGGCCGGCAACTCGGCATTTGGGGCCAAGCGGCGTCCGCGGCTGCACCGGCTGCGTCACCGGCCGCAGCGCCGCCCGCGCCGGCCGCGAAGCAACCGGCTCCTGCGGCAGCACCGGCCACCAAGCCTGCAGCGCCAACCAACGCGCCAGCGTTAGCACCGGCCACCAAGCCTGCTGCCGTGGCTGCACCTGCCGCTAAGGCCGCCGCCGCGTTGACGCTGGCTGCGGCCACACCCGCCGCGGCGCCTGCGCCCCCGGTCGTGGTGCCGCCGCCGGCGGTCGCAAAAGACCCGGCGTTCAAATCCTTGGAAGCACGCGTGGCGCAGGCCGAGCGTGAGCTCGCGGCGTTGCAGGCTCGCCTCGGCCAGGTCGAAAAGATCAAAACGGCACCACCCGTTGCGGCCGCGCCGCCTATCGCGGTTGCTCCGCCTGCGGTGACGCCGCCGCCTGTTGCTGCTGCACCGCCGCCGGCTGCCGCAGCCCCGGCTCCGCTGACCTTCAACGAACCTTCGCCGCCGTCAACGACCGGCTCGAAAGACGCAGCGGCTCCCGCAGTGGCCTCGTCTCCTACGACCTCGGGTGCCGCCTCTGGTGCCTCCGAAGCCCCCACCAACACTGCTGCCAAGGCCGATCCGTCGGCCTCGGGCCCCAAGGTTCCGGCGCTGCCTGCGGCACCGCCGTTCAAGCCGGCCCCGACTCTGCAGGAGCGCGCGCTCGAGCTCGCCAAGCATTACTGGTGGGCACTCGCCGGCGCGGGCGGTGCGCTCGTGCTCGGTATCGCCACGCTCGTGATTGTGCGTCGCCGACGCGCGGCGGCTGCGGCCGCAGCCGCGGTGCCCCCGCAAGAGATGACTTTCGATCTGCCGCCCATCAAGCCCTCGCGCGCAGAGCCGGAAGATCTCGACGATGTGCTGATGCGTCCGGCGGGTAACGCCGGCGGTTCGGCTGCAGGCAATGCCGGCCTCGCTGCCGGTGCGGCTGCGGGCCTTGGCGCCGCCGCCATGGCCGCGATGGAACCCGCAGCCTCGGCGCCCGAGGCGCGGGTCACGCCGCCGCCGTTGCCCGACGATCTCGAGGGTGATCCGCCGCCGATCGACGAAGCCGGCAGCATGATTGACCTTGCGCGCGCCTACATCGAAATGGGCAACTTCGACTCGGCCATGATGGAGTTGCAGACGGCGTTGCGCACGGGCGATGAAGCGCAGCGCGCCGAGGCCCTGCGACTGCTGGATTCTTTGCCGAAGTCATGACCCGATGGGCCATGGGTGTCGAATACGACGGCACCCACTTCTGCGGTTGGCAGCACCAGCCTCAACTGCGCACCGTACAAGGCGACCTCGAGCGCGCACTCTCGCTCGTCGCGGATGCGACCATCACGGCCGTCTGCGGCGGGCGCACCGATGCCGGTGTGCATGCACAGGGGCAAGTCGCGCATTTCGACACCGACGTTCGTCGCTCGATGCGTGCGTGGGTGCTCGGGACGAACGCGCATCTGCCACGCCAGGCGAGTGTGAGTTGGGTGCGCCCGGTCCCCGAGTTTTTTCATGCGCGCTATAGCGCGCTGCGCCGTCACTATCGCTACAGCATCCTCAATCGTGCCGCACGCAGTGCGCTACATGAGGGTCGCACCACCTGGATCCACGCTTCGCTCGATACCGAGCGCATGCAGGCGGGGGCCATGCATCTGCTTGGTGAACATGACTTCAGTGCGTTCCGTGCGGCCGAATGTCAGTCGAACTCGCCTATCCGCAGGGTTGATCGACTGCATATCGAACGTCTCGGCGAGCTCGTGCACATCGACATCGCGGCCAATGCCTTCCTGCACCACATGGTGCGCAATATCGCGGGGCTACTGATCGAGGTCGGGCGCGGCGAGCGTAGCCCTGAGGCTGTGAAAACCCTGCTCGAGGGGCGCGATCGGCGTGCGAATGCGCCCACGGCACCGGCCGAGGGTCTCGCCCTGCGGCGCATCGAGTATCCCGCGGCTTTCCGCCTGCCTGATCCGGTATATTCCTGACCCTATGGCTTGGTTCGAAAAAATCGTCCCCTCGCGCATCAAGACCGAACGCCGTTCGCGCTCGGTGCCGGAGGGGCTCTGGATCAAATGCGCGGTGTGCGATGCGCCGCTCTATCGCGCCGAACTCGAGCGCAATCAACACGTCTGCCCCAAGTGCGGGCACCACATGCGCATTGGCGCCCGCGAGCGCCTCAGTCGCTTTCTCGATACCGGCAGCGGCACCGAAGTCGGCGCGGGTGTGAGTCCGCAGGATCCGCTGAAGTTTCGCGACAGCAAGCGCTACAAAGATCGCCTCGTCGCCGCGCAGAAGAGCACGGGCGAGAAAGATGCCATGGTGGTGATGGCCGGCACGCTCGAGGGCATGCCGGTGGTGGCCGCAGCGTTCGAGTTCCAGTTTCTCGGTGGCTCGATGGGCTCGGTGGTCGGCGAGCGCTTTCAGCGCGGCGTCGAAGAAGCGATCGCGCGGCGTGCACCCTTCGTGTGTTTCTCGGCGAGTGGCGGCGCGCGCATGCAGGAAGCCTTGCTCTCGCTCTTACAGATGGCGAAGACGAGCGCCGCGCTCACGCGTCTGGCGGCTGAAGGCTTGCCGTTCATTTCCGTGCTCACTGACCCTACGACCGGTGGCGTGTCGGCGAGCCTTGCGATGCTGGGCGATCTCAACGTCGCCGAGCCGAAAGCCTTGATCGGTTTTGCCGGGCCACGCGTGATCCAACAGACCGTGCGCGAGACGCTGCCCGAGGGTTTCCAGCGCAGCGAGTTCCTGCTCGAACATGGCGTGATCGACATGATCGTCGATCGGCGCGAGTTGCGATCGCAGCTCGCGCAGTCCTTGCGCATGTTGCTGCGGCAGCCGCCGATGGCGGCAACTGATGCGCCTGCGGCGATGCCCGATTCGCCTGCGGCTGCGCCCGATGCGCCCGCTGGCTGACTGGCTCGCGCACCAGCAGGCGCAGCACCCCAATGCCATCGAACTCGGCCTCGAGCGGGTCCGCGAAGTCGCGACTCGTCTCTCGTTGCTGCCGTGGCGTATTCCGACGGTGCTCGTCGCCGGCACCAACGGCAAAGGCTCTACGGTCGCCGGGCTCACCGCGCTCGCGCGTGCGAGTGGTCTGCGAGTCGGCACCTACACTTCGCCGCACCTGCAGCACTACAACGAGCGTATCGCGATCGATGGATCGCCAGTCGCCGATGCGCTACTCATCGAAGCGTTTGAGCGAATCGAGCAAGCGCGCGGCACGCTGCCGCTGACTTTCTTTGAATACGGCACGCTCGCGGCTTATCTTATTTTTGCCCTGCAGCGCGTGGATGTCGCCATGGTTGAGGTGGGCCTTGGCGGTCGGCTCGATGCCACGAATATCATTGATGCCGATGTCGCCGTGATCACCTCCATCGGTCTTGATCACATGGACTGGCTCGGGCCCACGGTCGAGCACATCGGTCGCGAGAAGGCCGGTATTTGTCGTGCGGGTCAGCCTGTGATCCTCGGTATGCCTCCTTGGCCAGCGAGCGTGCGCGAAGTCATCGCCACCCTCGGCTGCCCGGTACGCGAACTCGGCGTCGACTTCGAGCCGCTCTCGAGCCTCGTGGGTCCTGCTCGTCCCGCCAACGGTGCTGCTGCACTTGCAGCATTTGAGACGCTGCTCGAGCGCCGAGCGGATCTGCTACCTCGTCAGCGGCTTGATGGCGCGGCTTGTCTCGAGGTGCTTCAACAGGCGGCGCCGCGCGGGCGTTTCCAGCGTCTGCAGCACGAGGGTTGCGAGTGGATTTTGGATGTTGCGCACAATGCGGATTCCG
>VEQP01000011.1 GCA_018883185.1 Nevskiaceae bacterium
GGTGCAGGCTGTACTCGGACTCGTCGAGCCGCAGTCCTCGGGAATCGGCGGTGGCGCGTTCCTCGTTCACTACGCTGCAGCCACCGGTGATGTCATCACCTACGACGGGCGCGAGGTCGCGCCCCGGGGCGCAACGGCCGACATGTTTCTCGATGGTGCCGGCAAGCCCTTAAAATTCTTTGATGCTGTGCGCTCGGGGCGTTCGGTGGGCGTGCCGGGTGCGGTGGCGATGCTCGAGCTTGCGCATCGTGAGCACGGTCGGCTGCCGTGGCGTCAACTCTGGCGCCCAGGTATCACGCTGGCGGAAAATGGGTTTGCCGTATCGCCGCGACTGAACGAGTTGATCACGGCCGTTGTCGCACGCGGTACATTGCCCGCGGAGTCCGCCGCCTATCTGACGCTCGATGGCAAGGCGCCGCGGCCTGTCGGCAGCCTGCTGCGTAATCCGGAGTATGCCGCGACGCTGCGCAGGATCGCGGTGCAGGGCGCACGCGCACTCAGCGAGGGACCTATAGCCCAGGAAATTGTCGACGCCGTGCGCGCCGATCCCTTACCCGGCACGCTGACGCTGCAGGACCTGCGCGACTATCGGCCGAATCGGCTGGAGCCGGTGTGCAATCCGTATCGCGTGTATCTCGTCTGCGGCATGCGTCCGCCGTCCTCGGGCGGTGTGGCGGTGCTCGCGGCGCTCGGTATCTTGAGTCACGTCGACATGGCTGCGCGCGGTCCGCAGACGGTGGCCGGTTGGCACCATCTCATCGAAGCCCAGCGTCTCGCCTACGCAGACCGTGACACCTACGTCGCCGACGATCGTTACGAGGCCGTGCCGATCGTGGGGCTGCTGGATGCCAATTATTTGGCCTCGCGGGCAGCGCTTGTTTCGCCTGATCGGGCGATGGCGCGAGTGGAGCCGGGTCGACCGCCAGGCGCGGCGGTGCGCGGGCGGGATGCCTCCGGTGGCACCACGGGCACGAGCCATTTCGTGATCGTCGATGGTCGCGGCAACGTCGTGTCGATGACCACGACCGTGGAGAGCCTGTTCGGCTCGCAGCGCATGGCCGGCGGGTTTTTCCTCAACAATCAGTTGACCGACTTCAGCTTCACGCCCTTCGATGACAAGGGTCAACCCATCGCCAATGCCGTGGCGCCTGGCAAGAAGCCGCGCTCCTCGATGTCGCCTACGATCATCTTCCGCGACGGCCGCTTCGAACTTGCGGTGGGCTCGCCGGGCGGTCACGCGATCATCGCTTACGTTACCAAGAGCATCGTGGGCATGCTCGATTGGGGTCTGAGTCCGCAAGCCGCCGTCGACTTACCGAATGTCATTGCTCGAGGCCTCGTGGTCGCCGAAAGCGCGCGCATGGATCCGGCCCTGATCGAGTCGTTGCGCGCCATGGGGCATGAGTTCCGCGGTGGCCGCAGTGGCAGCGAGGTCTCGGGGATCCACGCGGTGCGCCGCTTGTCTGATGGTCGGTTGGAGGGTGCCGCTGACAGTCGGCGGGAGGGTAAGGTCATTTCCGTGCCCTCTGATCCGGTTCGTTAATCGACGTTTTCTTCGGGGGTTGTATGACGTCGTTTCTGTATCGCAAGCCCGTGGTCGGGCTGCTTGGCCTGCTGATCGGGTTTCTGACCCAGCCGCTCGGCCATACGGCCTACAAGGTGCTGGAGAGTGGCTTTGGCCGCGGCGTTTACGTGGCGGCGGTGATCGTCGGTATCGTGGGTTTCGTCATTGTCTGGCGAGGTCTGCGAGGCAATGAATTGCAGGCCACGCTGTCGGGTTTGATCGGCGGCTGGTTGATCTGGATCGGTTGGTTCGAGTACGCCTTCAAGTTCTTCAGCGTGCTTTATGACGTACCGGCATTTCCCGTCGAGGAAAACGGCTACGCCGCCGCGCCGCAGGCGAACATGCTGCAGGCCACGGTGACCATCATGTTCGCGTTGTTCTTGTTGTACGGCATGTTCAACCTGCAGACCAAGTGCAACTTCATGCGCTTCTTCCACCGCAACCTGCATTTTTCGCCAGGGATGCCTACGCCCGACAACCAGCGCAGTTTCGCGCGCATCACAGCCATGGAAGTGTTGTTCGTGACCTGGTTTTGCTATCTCTTTTGGTTGTACGCGATCTACTTCGGCACGCGCGGTACCGGCGTGCAGATCATCATGGGTCTATACCTGCTCTGGAGCGCGTGGGCGGCATATCTCGTCTGGAAGTGCACGCAGCAAATTCGCATGGCCGCGGCCCTGCGCTATGGCGTCGGCGCCGGTATCGTGTTGTGGGGCTCGGCGGAAATGCCGGCCCACTTCGGGGCTTATCGCGAATACTGGCTCTATCCGCTCGAGTATCCGATCTTCAACTCGGTGGTCACTGTGATCTTCGTCACCGCGCTGGTCTTGGCAGCGCGACGCCCGACGACTCAGTCTGCGGCGAAGTCGGCGTCCGTCAGTAACTGACGTTTGCGGAACAGCGACATGAAGAATCGTCCGCCAGCCTTGGCTCCGGTGAGCCAGGCAACGCGGGCGCCTGCCTTTTGCGGTTTCAGGATGTTCTCGACCAGCCAGGGCGTGACCGTCTCGACCCGGTCGGCGAGGATGTTGTAAATGCGGCGGGTGCGCGCAATGTCACGCGCATCATTGCTACCCATGTCGCGCTTGAGTAGATCGGTGAGCACGATGCCGGGGCTGAGATAACAGATCTTCACCGGGCTATCGCGCGTCTCGGCCAGCAGTGCCTTGTTGAAATAAGTCAGGGCAAATTTGCTTGCGCCGTACAGACCCATGCCCGGGTTCATCATGCCGTTGGAGCCGTAGCCTTCCATGTTGTAGATGGTGCCGCTGCCTTGGGCCTGCATGCCCGCAAGCGCCACCTGAGTGCCCTGCATCATTCCGAGCAGGTTGATCTGCTGAGTGTTCTGGATGTCTTCGCCATGCATTTCGCCGGCGCGCTGTCGCGACGGCGAAATCCCGGCATTGTTGATCCAGACGTCCACCCGGCCGAAGGCCTTGATCGCCTCATCCCATAGCCGCTGCAGCGACTCACGTTGGGCTACGTCGCAGGGCACACCGAGCACGCGCGCCGAGCCCGTCGCGACGGGTTCAATTTCGGTCATGGCCTGTTGTACGGCGGTTGCGGTGCGCCCGCTCACCACCACGTTGTGACCGCGCTTGAGCAGCTCGGCTGCCATGCCTTTACCAATGCCGCGTGTGCTGCCGGTGATCACGATGGTTTGTTGGCTAGTCATCTCGCCTCTCCCCCGAGTGCAGGGGTTGATCGTAAGGCCTGAAGAGCCACCGCGACGTCCAAACTGCGGTCAGGCACCGGCCCCGGTCTGCAGCGAAGACGGTGGTGGGTATTCTGGCGGTCTCAGGTCGGCCAGATCAGCACGGGGGTACGCGCGTTGGCCACACAAACGGTTGTCATTACGGGCAGCACGCAGGGGCTGGGCTTCGGATACGCGCGGGAGTTTCTCGCCCGCGGCCTCAACGTCGTGGTCAGTGGCCGCGATCCGCGCACGGTCGCCGCAGCCGTCGAACGCCTCGCAGCGGGCGGTGCAGCGGACCGCGTCAGTGGTTGCGCCTGCGACGTGGCGGATCTGGCCGCGGTCGAGGCGCTGTGGGCACACGCTGTGGCGCGTTTCGGCGCGGTCGACATCTGGCTCAACAATGCAGGCTACGCGCGCACCGGCGCGCGCTTTGCCGACATCACGCCCGCCGAGATCGAATCCATGGTTCGCGCCAATGTCATCGGCTCGATGAATGCGGCGCAGGTCGCGATCGCCGGCATGCAGCGACAGGGCCACGGCAAACTCTATCTCACGCTTGGGGGTGGCGGGGCGAGTGGTCGCGTGGTGCCCGGTATGAGCGTTTACTCGACCACCAAACGCGCCGTCAAATATTTCGCCGATTGCCTCGTCAAGGAGCGCGAAGAGCAGCGCGAGTCGAAGATACTGGTCGGCACCATCAGTCCGGGCATCAATCTCACCGAAGGCATGATGCGTGAGCTTGGCCAACTGCCCATTGACGAGCGGCGTCGTGCCCTCAAACAACTGAATTTCCTGGGTGAGCACGTCGAGACCACGACGCCCTGGATTGTCGAGCGGATTCTCGGCGATTCGAAACAGGGCAACGAGATCACCTGGCTGACGAGCGGGCGTCTGCTCAGGCGCGCCGTGAGTGCGCTGTTTGGTGCCCGTCGCGACATCACTTCACGTTATCCCATCGAGGTCTGAGATGAGTGCATCCACTTTCAAGTCCTACGCACCCGGCGATCTGTTTGTCGCGGCCACCGTGCTCAACAATCCGGCGGACGACCACGCGGGGCAGGGGCGCATCCTGCAATACGGCGCAGATCTCACGCCGAAGGGCGAGTTGCGGCTCGCGGAGACGACCCATCTCGTCGGCGGGCTCGAGTTCGATGCGTCGGGCGTGCTCTGGGCCTTCGACAGTCAGGAGTTCGTGGTGCTCAATATCCATCGTGACGGTCGGGTGGTGCGCCGCCGCGAGTTTGGTGCCCGTTCGTATTCTCATGTCAATTTTGCTGCCGACGGTACGCTGCTCTTTGGCGAGCACGTGGTCGGTGATGTCATCAAGCCCGAGATCCGTGCGCGCATGCATACGGACATCCCCTTCATGCCGGGCACACAGCGGTTCGGCGATGGTCACGTGTTTCGCTATACGGCAGATGGGCGCTTTTTGAAGGAGTACGCCACTGCGACGCATGGCGGCATGGGCGGGTTTCTCGGCGTGACGATGTCTGCACTGGCGCCGGATGGCCGAACGCTCGTGTATTGCTCGGAGACCGGGCCGCGGCTGATGCGCTACGACCTCAGCGACGATCGGCAACTCCCCGATTTGCAATCGTTCACGCCGCCCTATCCGCCGGGCCCGCCGCCGATGTTTTTCGGCATGGCTTTCGCAACCGACGGCACGCTTTACGTGCTGCGCGGTGCCAGCATTCACATCGTCGATGGCGCGGGAGTCACCGTGCGGCAGATTCCACTCGAAGGCTTTGGTTGGGCCACCATCAAATTGTGTGCCGATGGCCGGCATGCCTTCATCAGCAGTTTTTTCTCTGGCGAAGTGGCAAAGATAGACCTCGCAAGCGGTGCGAAGGTAGGCAGCATCGCCACCGGCGCTCCCAAGGCCGTCGCCGGACTTGCAGAGTTCGCAGGCTAGTCCGCGGCACTCACTCGTAGCGCAGGGCTTCGATCGGGTCGAGCCCTGCGGCTTTCGATGCCGGCGCGATGCCGAACACTACCCCGACGAGTGCGGAGAAACCCGCGGCCGCAAGCATGATCCACACCGGCACGTGGGCCGGCGGAAAGTTCGGGATCAGCGAGGCGATGCCCATGCCGGCGAGCAGACCGAGCACGATGCCGATAATGCCGCCGAGCAGTGAGAGCAGGGCGGCCTCGAGCAAAAACTGCACGAGGATGTCGCGTCGTGTGGCGCCCAGAGCTTTGAGGATGCCGATCTCGCGCGTGCGCTCGGTGACCGACACCAACATGATGTTCATGATGCCGATGCCGCCGACGAGCAGTGAAATGCCGACGATGCCGGCGAGCACGGCGGTGGCCGTAGCAGTGATTTGCTCGAACTGCTTGACGAACGAATCCGCAGCCTTGATTTCGAAGTCGTCATCCTTGCCCGGGGCAATGCGGCGGTTGGTGCGGACGGCGCGGATCGCCCGCTCGCGCACCTGGGCGATCTGCGTCAGGTCAGTGACCGTGAAAGATACCTCCATGAAGGTACGATCGAAGATGCCCGTGAGCGAGCGCGCCACGCTGAAGGGGATAATGACGCGGTTATCCTGGCTAAAGCCAAAGATTTCGCCGCGTTTTTCCAGCAAACCGACTACGCGGAACCACTCGTTGCCGAGCAGCAGGAATTCGCCGACCGGGTTTTCCGGCATCTTCAGTTCGTCGCGCACTTCGGTGCCGATCACCACCACGCGTCGACCGCCCTTGTCGTCGCTCGAGGTGATGTAGCGGCCGACCGAGGCGTCGACATTGAGCACGTACTGCGACTCCTCGGTTGCTCCGAGCACTTGGGGGGTTGCGTTGCGCCCCTTATAGGATGCACCGCGCAGCGGCGTGGAGATGATCGGCGCGACCCGCGAAATGCCACTGACCTTGTATCGCAATACTTCCACGTCGGCGAAAGAGAGCGTGTTGATCTGCCCGCTACGGAAGTTTTCCTGTTCGTTGACGGCTTCGAGCGTCAGCGTATTGCTGCCCAAGTCGGAAAACTGACTGCTGATGGATTCCGAGAATCCCTGCAGCACGGAAACCACGGCGATCACCGCCATGGTGCCGATGAGGATGCCGAGAGTGGTTAGGAAACTACGCAGCCGGTGGGCGTTGAGGCTGGCGAGTGCGGCACGGAACGCTTCACCGAGCACGTTCATGCGGCACGCGCGGGGTTTTGTGTGTCTTCGACGATGCGTCCGTCGAAGACACGAATGGTGCGCCGGCAGTGCGCGGCAATGTCAGGCTCGTGGGTGACGACGATCACCGTCTGGCCTTGCGCATGCAGGGCATCGAATAGCGCCATGATTTCGGCCGAGGTTCGCGAGTCGAGATTACCGGTGGGCTCATCTGCCAACAGGATCGAAGGTTGACCGACGAGCGCGCGGGCCACGGCCACGCGCTGGCGTTGTCCACCCGAGAGTTGATTTGGGCGGTGATCGAGTCGATCGCCGAGACCGACTTTGGTCAAGGCTTCGATGGCGAGCTTGCGTCGTTCGGCCGGAAGCATCCGCCGATAGACCAGTGGCTGCATCACGTTCTGCAGTGCAGTTTGCCGTGGCAGCAAATGGAAACTCTGGAACACGAAACCGATTTCCCGGTTGCGGACTGCCGCCAATTCGTCCTCACTCAGTGAAGACGTGTCACGACCGTTGAGGATGTAGTGCCCCTCGCTGGGTGAGTCGAGGCAACCGAGCAGATTCATCAGCGTCGACTTGCCCGAGCCGGAGGGCCCGATCAGGGCCACGTACTCGTTGCGACCGATATGCAGGTCTACGCCTGCGAGCGCGAGCACGGTCTCCTCGCCGAGCACGTAGCGCTTGACGATGCCGCGCAGTTCGATCATTCGTTGCCGTCCGCCTTGTCGCTCTTCTGAGCGGTCGATTCGACTTTGCGCTCCGAGACCGCCTCACCGTCGCGCAGGCGACGCAGCGTCTTAGAGGGGCCGACGATTAGTCGATCGCCGGCTTTGACGCCGGACTCGATCGACTCCCAGCGGTCATCCGAGAGGCCCGTGGTGACTGCGGTTTTCTTTGCCTTGCCATCGACGGCCAGCCAGACATAACGCTTGACCACGTTCTTCTCGGGCGTTTCGCTCACCACCGATTCCACCGGAACGGCGAGCGATTTGCCGCCATCACCGAGATAGATCACGGCGCGTGCGCTCATGCCCGAGCGCAACAGCAGATCCTTCGGCGCCTCGATGGCGAGCGTGACCCGATAAGAGCGACCCTGCCCATCCACGGTGGGCGTGAGCGCTATTTTCTCGACGCTGCCTTGGAGAGAGTTGTCGGGATACGCAGCCGCGAACACATCGGCCCGTTGGCCCATACGAATCTTGGCGACATCCGCTTCGTCGACCTTGACCTCGGCCTGGATCGCCGAGGTGTCGGCGATCTTCATCAGCTGCGCTCCGGCGAGTGAGGCCGTGGAGGGAATGGCAACTTCACCGACCTTGATGGGCAGCGAGACGATACGCCCGGCGATGGGTGCGCGGATCTCGGTCTTAGCGCGCTGCTCGCGGGCGTCGCTGAGCACGGCGCTCGCACGTCGCAGTGCTTCTTCCGAACTCTTCAGATCGGCTTCAGCGACGACGAATTGGTTACGGTCCTCATCGAGTCGATTACGGTCGATCAACTGTGACTCGGCCAGGCGCTGGCTGCGTTCGTACTGCTGCTTGCGCAGCGCAACGACCGCGCGTTGCCGCTCGATGCTGATGCGGTTTTGCCGTACGCCAGCCTCTTCGCGGGCGATGACGTTGTTGTAGGTCTCTGGATCGAGACGCAGCAGCAGCTGGCCTTTCTCGACTACATCGCCCTCTTCAACCGCGATGCTGGCGACGCGCGCAAGCACTTCAGCCGTCAGGTTGACCTCAACCTTGTAGGCCAAGGTTCCCGAAGCCAGGATGCTCGGGCGCACCTGCTGTTCGGCCGCGGTAGCAAACTCCACGGGTGTGCCGCTGTCGCCGGTGATGCGCTTGAGGCCGAGGGGCACGGCAATCGCCAACACCAGCACTGCGCCCGCGATCCATCGCTTGTCGATTTTCATGTCAGTTGAGCAGGGCTTTGATCGCCATGCCTCCGTAGATCAGCACGGTCGGCAGCGCAGCGACCACCACTGCACCGGGCCACTGTTTCGCCTGGCTCCACAGTTTCCAGCCGAGCGCTGCAAGCCAGGTGGTCCAGATCGCGAGGAAGCTCGCCGAGGTGGCAAGACCCTTCCACGGGCTCTCAGGGGGCAGTTGCACGAGCATCGGATCGACGCTGGTTAACACCAAAGATTCGATTGGCGTCTGCGGACTCATGCCGAATACGCCTACCAGCAGCAAGATCGTGCTGATCAAGGTTGGCATGGCACTCCACGCCGCGAGCGCCAGCCCTTGCTTGTAGCTCAGGGCGAGTCCGGTGACTTTACCGGCCAGGAAGTAATAGAGACCAAAGGCGAGAAAGCTTACGAGGATGCCGACCGATCCCCCGATGGAGCCCGTCCACTTGAGCATGCCGCTGCTGGGTCCATTGGCGCGGATCGCCTGCAGGTCTTTCTCGCTCACGTCCTGTCCTGAGGCGGCGATGCTGCGTTCCATGAACCAGGCTGCATCGACGCGATCGAAGTATAGGTACGAGGCAACCGCAGTCAGGCCGACGATGAGCAGCAAGGGAAGAAAGAAGTTCGGTTGATCCTTCAGGCGCCCGAGGACCGCCGAAGGTTGCAGAAAAATATCGATCAAGTCTTTCATGAGAGGCCCTCCCGCGGCGCATTGTGCCAGAAGTGCCGCTTGGTACACTTCCCATGAACTTGCGGCCCGCTGCCGCGGTCTCATGTTTTGTTGTCGTTCCCTTGGAGGCACGTGCCATGTACAAGTTCCCCTCGCTGGCCTTGATGGCCTTGGCTCTGACCCCGGTGCTGACATTGATGGGCTGCGCCTCGGGGCCTTCGCGGCAAACGGACGATGTAAAGCTCAATTACCGCGACTACGCCGGCGCGCCCGTCGAGCAGATCACCGCGATGCGGGGCGTCGATTCTTGGACACCGGTGTCGCGCAACGAGATCGTCATCTGGACCGGCATCAACGAGGCGTATCTGCTCAAGGTGTGGGATGCCTGTCCCGATCTGCAGTTCGCCAACACCATCAGCGTGACCCAGACGGGGCGTCAGATCAGCAAATTCGAAAAGGTCCGCGTCCGTGATCAGACTTGCCCGATCAGCGAAATCCGACCCGTGGACGTCAAGCAGATGAAGGCGGATCGCAAAGCGGCGAAGGAGACGGCACCTAGCCCATAATGGGCGGATGAGCCAGATCCGCGACGTCGAGGGGTTCGAGGAGATCCGGGCAGGCGTGCGTGCGCTCTGTGCCGAGTTTCCCGATGAGTATTTCCGCAAGATCGACGCCGAACGCGGCTATCCGGCCGAATTCGTCGATGCGCTGACCCGTGCTGGTTGGCTCGCTGGGCTGATTCCCGCCGAGTACGGGGGCTCTGGGCTTTCGCTGGCCGAGGCCTCGGTGGTCATGGAAGAGATCAATCGCAGCGGTGGCAACTCAGGCGCCTGTCACGGTCAGGTCTATGTCATGAACGTGCTGGTGCGCCACGGCTCTGAAGCTCAGCGCCGGCAGTATCTGCCGAAGATCGCCGCGGGCGAGTTGCGCATGCAGTCGATGGCCGTGACTGAGCCGACCACCGGTACCGATACCACCAAACTCAAGACCTTTGCGGCTCGCAAAGGGGATCGGTACGTCATCAACGGGCAAAAGGTGTGGATCTCCCGCGTCCAGCACTCCGATCTCATGATCCTGCTGGCGCGCACCACGCCGCTGGCGGACGTCAGTCGCAAGTCGGACGGATTGTCGGTGTTTCTCGTCGATCTGCGCGAGGCGCTTGGCAAGGGGTTGTCGCTGCGTGCGATTCCCAACATGGTCAATCACGAGACCAACGAATTGTTCTTCGACAACCTCGAGATACCGGTCGAGAATCTGATTGGCGAGGAGGGCAAGGGCTTCAAGTACATCCTAGATGGACTGAACGCCGAGCGCGTGTTGATCGCTGCCGAGTGCATCGGTGATGCCTACTGGTTCGTGGCGCGCGCTGCGCGCTACGCGAGCGATCGGGTGGTGTTCGATCGGCCGATCGGCCAAAACCAGGGCGTGCAGTTCCCGATTGCTGAGACCTACATCGAAACTGAGGCCGCAAGTCTCATGCGCTACAAGGCCTGCGAACTCTACGACGCCAAAAAGCCCTGTGGTGCCGAGGCGAATATGGCCAAGTACCTCGCAGCCAAGGCCTCCTGGGAGGCAGCTAACGCCTGCATTCAGACCCACGGTGGCTTCGGCTTCGCGGCCGAATACGACGTGGAGCGGAAGTTTCGCGAGACTCGGCTGTATCAGGTTGCGCCGATCTCAACCAACTTCATCCTTTCTTACGTCGCCGAGCACCTGCTTGGTCTGCCGCGCTCGTACTGATTCCGGCTCCATTGATGCTGCGCTGATCGCCTCGGTTCGGCGCATCGCGCGCGAGGCGGGCAATGCCATCCTGCAGATTTATCGCGAGCACGAACGCGGCAATGCGATCGCCCTGCAGCATAAGTCCGATCATTCGCCGCTGACGGCTGCGGATCTCGCGGCCCATCGACTGATCAGCACGGAACTTGCCGCGCTGACCCCTGAGTGGCCGGTGTTGTCCGAAGAGTCTGCTGAGGTGTCGTTTGCGGAACGACAGCAATGGCAACGGTTTTGGCTTGTTGATCCGCTCGATGGCACCAAAGAATTTCTATCCTGCAACGGTGAGTTCACCGTCAATATTGCCCTCATCGATGCACACCAACCCGTATTTGGCGTCGTACACGTGCCGGTGAAAGATCTCGATTACTGGGGCGTGACGTCTCCGGCTGTAGGCATGCCCGTCGGTGCCTGGCGTGCGCGGCAGCGTGGTGCGCTCGTTGAGTCGATCTGCGTGGCACGGCGGACGGCGCAGCCAGTGCGGGTGGTCGGTAGTCGCTCGCATCGCGGCGATTCGCTCGATGGGTTTCTGAGCCGGTTGGGTCCGCACGAGCTCGTGTCCATGGGCAGCTCGCTGAAGTTCTGTGTGCTCGCCGAGGGCGCTGCCGATGTGTATCCCCGTCTTGGACCGACGTCCGAGTGGGATACGGCTGCCGCCCATGCCGTAGTGCAGGGGGCGGGCGGACGAGTGGTGCAGTTGGATGGTTCGCCACTCGAATATAACTGCCGCGATACGTGGCTCAATCCGCATTTCATCGCCTATGCCGCTGCCGACCGAGACTGGTCAGCGCTGCTGCACGGTAGCGATCAATGATCTCGGGTACTCAATGATTTACGAATTCGACGGTCGAAGACCCGAAATTGCCGCGAACGCCTATATCGCGCCGTCCGCCGATGTCATCGGCAGCGTGCGCCTCGGCGCCCGATCCAGTCTCTGGTTTCAGGTGGTGCTTCGCGGTGACAACGATTGGATCGACATCGGTGCCGACAGCAACATTCAGGATGGCAGTGTCATTCACACCGATGTCGGTGTGCCGACCCGACTCGGTGAACGCGTCACGGTGGGGCACGTCGCCTTCTTGCACTGCTGCACGGTCGGGGACGATTCCCTGATTGCCAACGGTGCGCGGGTGCTTGATCGGGTGGTGATCGGCAGGCACTGCGTCATCGCGGCCGGTGCATTGATTCCACCAGACCGGACGATTCCCGATGGCTCGGTCGTCATGGGATCACCCGGCAAGATCGTGCGCGAGGTGACCGAGCGCGATCTGGCGATGATTGCCAATACGGCGCGCCATTACGCTGCCCGCGCCGCCGCTTACCGCGAAAAGTTGCTGCCGCTCAACCGTTGATCACCGCGTCTCGAGAAATGCCGTGATCCACGCGCGCACGCGCGCCGTGTCGCGCGCGGCGAGGATATCGCCCGCCAGCACGTGACTCGAACGATCAGCGCTGCCGTTGACCGCTTGCAGTCGTTTGTCCTTGGCGCCGAGGCGGGCAAACGCCCGTTCGGTTTGCTCTGGCTCAACCACCTGATCCTGGGGCGAGTACAGCACCAGAGTGGGCGTCGTGATTGCCTCCAGCGGCGAATCGCGCACGAGTTTCACGAGCGCCATCATCGGCAGCAAGGCGTCCGAGGGGTACTGCCAATTCCAGTAGCGCGCTTGCGCGGGGTTAGCCGGTTGCCAGCGATGTTCGGACCCCATGACCGCGCGTAACACCTGCGCGCCCCAGGGTCCCGCGAGCAATTCCGCGCCTGCGCCGCGTGGTCCGAGATTGGGTGAAATCAGTACGAGCGCCGCGATTCGCGCGGGATCGCGCTGCGCGAGCCACAGTGCCAGCGTGCCGCCGGTAGAGGTGCCGACGACGATCACCCGCTCGCCGAGTTCGCGGCCGATGGCCAAGGCCTCCGTCGCATCTTGCAGCCACTCGTTGCCCTGCACCTGACCCATCGCCTGCGGGTTGCGGCCGTGGCCGGCGAGACGCGTGTAAAACACGTTGGCACCGAGTTGTGCGCCGAGTTCGTCGCAGAGTGGGGCCACTTCCTGTCGCGAGGCGCTGAAGCCGTGCAAATAGATGATCGACAGTGCTGTCTTGCGTCGATCAGGATGCGCCCAAACAATCGTTTTTTCAGCGCCCGGAACGATGTCTGGATGGCGTTGCTCGTTTGCGGCAAGGTAGGCATCGAGCACCGCCGGGGTTTGCGGTACCTGCACCGGTGTGACCGTCTCATCGATGCGATAGACGGGTCCGGCAAAGTAGACGAGCGTGAGCAGCACGGGCGCCGAGGCCGCCACGAGCCAACGACGCTTGGGAGATTGGGGAGCCATTGGGCGGGTAACATACCCCAAGCGGCGGGGACGGAGAGGCGACGGTGACGCAATTGCAGGGTCCCTCATGGGAGGCGGACGGTCAGGATTGGCCGAATAGAGACTGCAGCCGCTTCGTTTCGGCGGCCGGCCTGCGTTGGCACGTGCAGTACGCAGGTACGGGCCCGGTGTGTCTGCTGTTGCACGGTACCGGTGCTTCGACGCACTCGTTCCGCGATCTGCTGCCGCAGCTGGCAAAGTCGTTCACCGTGATCGCGCCTGATCTCCCGGGACACGGCTTCACTGAGCGCCCGCGCGAGCTGGCCGGCTTGTCGCTGCCTGGCATGGCGGCGGGCGTCGCGGCTTTGCTCGATGAATTGCGCTTGTCTCCGGCGCTAGCCGTCGGTCACTCAGCGGGTGCTGCGATCCTCTGCCGGATGTGTCTCGATCGGCGTATCGAGCCCGGGCTGCTCGTCAGTCTGAACGGTGCGCTGTTGCCGTTGCCGGGGTTCAAGCACCCGTCGATCACGCCCTTCATCCGCCCCTTTGTCAGCAGCGATTGGTTATCGCGCTGGTTCGCAAAGCGACTCGAAGCCCCTGGCGAAGTAGAGCGTTTGCTGCGGGCCACGGGTTCGCAACTCGATGCCCGCGGATTGCAGCTCTACGCGCGTCTCGTTCGCGCGCCGGCGCATGCAGGCGCTGCGCTGGCGATGATGGGCGTATGGGACGTGCGGCCGCTCGAGCGCGAAATAGCCTCGCTCGCAACACCGCTGCGGCTGTTCGTTGGCGCCAATGATCGGATGATCCTCCCGGGCGAGGCCCTGCGCGTACTTCGTCTGCTGCCGCAAGCCGAACTCACGCAACTGCCTGGACTCGGACATCTGGCGCACGAGGAGCAGCCGGCCCTGCTCGCGCAGTTGATCATCGACGCGGCTCGCGAGCGACGGATCGTTCCATCCTGATCCGCCGCACGGTATCGTGCGGGGCGTCGGTTACGCAGAGGTAGATGAATGGCTCGGGCAATCGTCATCGGCAGCGGCTTCGGTGGGTTGGCAGCAGCGGCGCGTCTCGGCGCACGCGGCTACGAGGTCACGGTGCTGGAGAAACTCGATGCCC
Organism: Nevskiaceae bacterium; assembly: GCA_018883185.1. Classification (GTDB taxonomy): domain Bacteria; phylum Pseudomonadota; class Gammaproteobacteria; order Steroidobacterales; family Steroidobacteraceae; genus UBA964. Next base: position 14,160 of record VEQP01000011.1, read on the forward strand.
CGGGCGGTCGCGCCTATGTGTATCGGCAGGACGGCTACACCTTCGATGCCGGCCCGACGATCGTCACGGCGCCCTATCTATTCGAGGAGTTGTGGCAGGCTTGCGGTCGTCGGCTCGCCGACGATGTGACGTTGCGCGCCCTCGACCCGTTTTACGAAGTGCGCTTCGATGATGGTGACGTGTTCCGTTACACCGCTGACTTGGCCCTCATGCGCGAGCAGATCGCGCGCATCGAACCACGGGATGTGGCCGGTTTCGACAGGTTTCTCGAGGTCAGCAAGGAAATCTACCGCGTGGCGTTCATCGGCCAGGCCGAGCAACCGTTCCACGAACTCGGTGCCTTGTTCAAGGCAGCGCCGGATCTACTGCGTCTCGGCGGTTACCGCTCGGTCTACAGCGAGGTATCGCGTTATTTTCACAGCGATAAATTGCGCATCCTGTTCAGCTTCCATCCGCTGCTGATCGGTGGCAATCCGTTCACGACCACGGCGTATTACTGTTTGATCGCTCATCTCGAGCGCACGCATGGTGTGCACTACGCCGAGGGCGGTATGGGCGCGTTGGTCCGCGGCATCGTCGGTCTCATCGAGCGACAAGGAGGGCGCGTCCGCTGCAATGCGGAGGTCAGCGAGGTGCTGGTGGATCGAGGCCGGGCGAGAGGTGTGCGCCTCGTCGATGGCGAGGTGCTCGAAGCCGACATCGTCGTCTCCAATGCGGATGCCGCGTGGACCTACGGCAAACTGCTAGCGCACCACCCGCGGCGTCGCTGGACTGATGCCAAGCTTGCGCGTGCGCGCTACTCGATGAGCCTGTTCGTCTGGTACTTCGGTACACACCGTCGCTACGACGACGTCTATCACCACACGATGGTGCTGGGCCCCCGTTACAAGCCGCTGCTCGACGATATCTTCAAGCGCAAGGTGCTCGCCGAAGATTTCAGTCTCTACCTGCATCGTCCGAGTGCCAGCGACAGCACGCTGGCGCCGCCGGGCTGCGATTCTTTCTACGTGCTCGCGCCGGTACCGCATTTGCAGAGCGGCACGGATTGGCGCAGCCATGCCGAGCCCTACCGTGCCGCGGTGGAGTGCAGGCTGGAGGCCACGGTGCTGCCGGGTCTCAGCCAGTCGATCGCAACCTCGCACATGCTCACGCCGCTGGATTTTCGCGATCGACTTTCTTCGGTGAACGGGGCGGCCTTCGCCATGGAACCGCAGCTGTTCCAGAGCGCGTGGTTTCGCCCGCACAATCGCAGCGAGGAGGTGGAGGGCTTGTATCTCGTGGGCGCGGGAACCCATCCGGGCGCAGGGCTGCCCGGTGTGCTGTCCTCCGCGCGTATCCTCGACAAGATCGTGCCGTCGCCGCGCTGAACGGCGCGCAACCATGATCGGCGCCGGCCTGATCGGTGCCGGTCCGCTCAGCTCGCGTCGGCGGCGAGTCGTGCGGCAGCGAGGCGCCCCGAGAGTGTCGCCATCGGGATCCCAGGCCCGGGATGCGCCGATCCACCCGCCAGATACAACCCCGCGATCGGGGTCTGCGAGGCGGGCTTCTCAAAACTCGCGAACGCCCCGTGGTTGGCGCGGCCGTAGAGGGCGCCCCCCGTGCAGGGAAACAAGCGCTCGAAGTCCTGCGGGCGTGTCACCACCCCATCGCCAGGTCGGTAGTCGATCTGCAGATCGCAAGCTTGGAGCAACTCGAACACACGCTGTTCGAGCGTGGCAAGGCTCGCATCGTCGACACCGCCGCGATCGCCATCAGCCGGTGCGTTGACGAGCAGCAGCATGCGCTCGCGACCCTGTGGATCCGCTGTGACTTCCTTTGAATCGCTTCGATCCTGAGCGCAGAGATACACCGTGGGCTCCGCTGTAATGCGCCGATCGGCAAAAATTGCCGAGAACTCCCGCGGATAGTCGGCGGCAAAGAATACATTGTGGTGTTGCAGTTCGAATCCGCTGGTTCGAGCATGCAGACACCACGTCACGGCGGAGAGTCCCCGTTGCTGCGGCGCGATGACGCCAGTGGCGACGCGAACGTTATCGCCGAGTGCGCCGCTCGCCAACGCATTCGCGTCGCCATTGAACACCACGGCATCGGCATCAAGGATTTCGCCCGACTGCAACTCGACGCCGCTCGCGCGGCCGTTGCGAGTCAGTATGCGTTGAACGGGAGCGTCGTAACGGTAGACCACCCCCTGCGAGCGACCGAGATTCTCGAGTGCGCGGGCCACTTCGCGCATGCCGCCGCGCACTAGCCACACGCCGCTTTGCTCGACGTGGGCAATCAGCATCAGCGTAGCCGGTGCGGCAAGTGGCGAGGAGCCGACGTAGGTCGCATAGCGCCCAAATAGCTGTCGCAGTCGCGGATCCCGGAAATGGGCGCCAAGCGCCTGCCACAGTGACTGCCACGGTGGCGTACTCCACATCGCGGCGAGGCCTCGTGCGCCGAGCCGCCCGACGAGTTGCGCGGGCGAGGGTCGCGCCACCATCATGAAACTGTCGCGCAGGGTTGCGTATACCCGGGCACTGCGCTGGCAGAGTTCTAGATAGCCTTGAGCCTCGCGCTCGCCGGCGAACTCGCGAATGGCAGCGGCGGAGCGCTGCACGTCGGCGTGCAGATCAAGCACGCCGCCCGAACGCCAGGCATGCCGCGCGAGGATGCCCGCTCGTTCCAGCTGCAGATGATCTTCGAAACGTTGTCCGCAATCGCGGAACAACTCCGCGAACACCTCGTGCATCGTGAACACGGTGGGTCCTGCATCGATCGCTTGTCCGTCGACATCGACGCTGCGCAGCTTGCCGCCCGGGCCGGATGCACGTTCGAGGACGGTGACGCTTCGACCTTGACGGGCGAGATCCGCAGCAGCGGCCAGGCCACCCATACCAGCACCGACGACGATAACGCGACGCACGACCCGCTTCAGCCGCGCGCCGGTGTCCGGCGACCGACGCTGGCCTGATGGTAGAGGATGAGACCGAGACCCACGACCAGAGGGATCGCCCAAAGGCCGGGGTGCAAGGCCAGAGCCGGTACGGTGCGTACGGCGCCGAAAGCGAAGAAGGCCGTGTACACGGAAATACCGGCGCCAACCAGGGCCTTGATGTGCTCGCGCAACCAGTCGAGCGGGCGACGCTGCGGCTTATAGAGAAACCAAAGATTGGTGGCGACGGTGGCAAGCCCGATGGCCGGCATGCCGAGCATCAGCGGCAAGTCGGCACGCCAGGACTGGTAGGCGCAGTGGATGGAGGCGATGAACAGAGCGCCTTGCAGCGCGAGGTTGCGCCACTCGAGATTCGCCTCGTGTCGCTCGCGGTTTTGCACGCAGAGCCAGCCGTACCACGCGAGGTTCAGCGTAAGAATCGCTAGACCCTGCATCATCCAGCCGAAGATGCCGCGGATCCACACAGGGTTGGTCAGATGTGGGTGCGTGCCGAGCGGGTCGAGCAGCGTGCAGGCGCTGATGCCGACAGCGGCCGTGCCTGTCAGCAGCATGCAGACGCTGAATACACGACCCCATTTGCGATGCTGCACGCCACCCTTCAGGCCGAGTATCGGCACCCAAAACGCGACGAGGCCCACGCTGCCGAACAGGATGTGCAGCACGACGAAGGATTTGAAGAAAACCGGAATCAACGAGTCCATGAGGTGGTGATGCTGCGCTGCAGGCGTGCGCCTGTAAAGGCCGCGGCCCTTCACGTCAGCCTCGGTGCGCGTTAGGGTAAGACCATGAGCTCGTTGTACGTTCCCCCGCGGCCGCAGCCCTTGGCTGCGCTGGTGTCCTTGCTGCGGGTGATGGCGCAAGGCGACGGCGATCTGCTCAGTCTGCTGCCGGCCAAGGCCTATCGCGTGAAGACAGGTTGGCTCGGTTATTCGCGTCGCTCGATCCTCATCGTCAATGAACCCGAGCTGCTGCGCGACATACTCACCGACCCCACTGACATCTACCCGAAGAACGATTTGATGGTCGGCGCGCTGGAGCCGCTCGTCGGTAATTCGATTTTCGTTTCGAGTGGCGCTGTGTGGCGCCGGCAAAGGCAGATGATCGATCCGGCCTTTTCGCACATGCGGCTCAATAAGGCGTTCGTATCGATGTCGGCGGCGGTCGATGATTACGAGCGCCGGCTAGATGAGTCGGCCGAGCGCGGTGAGTCGTTTTCGCTCGATCTGGCGATGAGTCATCTGACGGCAGATATCATTTGCCGTACCGTGTTCTCTACCTCGCTGAAGTCGCAGACGGCGGTCGACGTGTTCGAGGCTTTTACGGTGTTCGAGCGCACCTGTGCACAGGTCGAGTTGAAACGGCTGATCTTCGATGCGCCCTTCGCGGCGATTCCGCAGCATCCACAGGTCCTCGAGGCTTGCGAGCAGATCAGGCGACACCTTGGCGATCTCGTCGATACGCATCTCGGTGCCAATGAGGCGCAGTACGACGACATTGCAGCCGAGGTGATCGCCGCACGCGACGTACAGAGCGGCGAGGGCTTTACGCGCAAGGAACTGCTTGATCAGCTCGGCGTGATGTTCCTGGCAGGGCACGAGACGACGGCGAGCGCGCTGATCTGGGCTTTCATGATTCTCGCGCTGAATCCGCCGGCGATGGCCCGTATTCGAGCCGAAGTGGCCGAGATCGCAGGCGATGGTCCGATCAGCCTGGAGCAGGTGCGACGTATGAGTTACGTGCGCAATGTCTTTCGCGAGGCGTTGCGACTCTATCCGCCGATCACCTTCATTCCGCGGGTGGCGGCGGAGGCCGCGACCATCGGGCCGCATCGGGTCAAGCGCGGTGCCATGCTCATGATCGCGCCGTGGTGCATACACCGACACCGCGACTATTGGAAAAACCCGCACGCCTTCGACCCTGATCGCTTCAGCGCCGAGCGGGAACACGAACTCGTGCCGGGTGCTTATCTGCCTTTCGGCCTCGGACCGCGAGTTTGTGTGGGCGCGGGCTTCGCTCAACTTGAGGCCAGTCTGATCCTTGCTCGCCTCTGTCGTCGCTACGACTTCATGATGCAGGATGCACATAAGGTGCGCCCGGTAGCGCGCCTGACGACACGTCCTGCGCAGCAGTTGATGTGTCGGGTGGCGCATCGTTCAGATGGCGCCGCTGCGGGATGAGCGCGACACCATGATTGTCCTGCGATGAGCGTCCTGCCGTGAGCGAGACTGTGCTGCTGACCTTGGGCCGCTTGCCCAAGGCGCTGGAAATCGCGCGTGCTTTGGCGGCTGCGGGTTGCCGGGTCGTCGTCGCCGAACCATTCAAACGCCATCTGACCGGTGCCTCGCGGGCGGTGGCGCGCAGCGTCGTGGTCCACTCGCCGGTCGACGATCACGAGCGCTACCTCACCGATATGCAGCGCGTCATCGAGGAGGAGGGAGTTGGGCTCGTGGTACCGGTCTCGGAGGAAATCCTCTTTGCGGCCGCGCTGCGCGATCGATTGCCGGATAGCGTGCGGGTGTTTTCCATGCCGTTCGCAACGCTGCGCGCACTGCACGACAAGTATTCATTCATCGGCGTGTGCGCCGCAGCGGGCGTGGCGGCACCGCAAACCCGTGCGCTCGACTCGCCGGACGCGCAGGCTTTGGCGGATGCGTGTCCTACCGTGGTCAAACCGGTGGCCTCCTGCTCCGGTCGCGGCGTGCAATTTCTAGAGCGCGGGGCGCGCTTGCCGAGTGTCACGGAGCCCTGCATCGTGCAGGAGTTTTGCGCCGGACAGCTGCTGAGCACCTTCTCGGTGGCGCGTCACGGCCAGGTGCTGCTCACGGTCACCTACCGTGGTGCCGTGATGCAGGGCACTGTGGCGGTGTGCTTCGAGCGCATCGATACGCCGCCGCCCGTCGCGCAGTGGGTCGAACGTTTCGTAGGCCACTGCGGCTTCGACGGTTTCATTTCCTTCGATCTCGTGCAGCAGGCAGAGGGTCTGGTGCATGGCATCGAGTGCAATCCGCGGGCGACTAGCGGTATCCACTTCGTAGACCCCGAGGGCTTGGCCACGGCCATCCTGCACCCTGAGCAGCCATCGACGCTGCGCTATCGCGAGGAGCGTTTGCTACAGCAGTTTTATCCTTGTCTCACCGAGACGCAGAAGTCGATGTTCACCGAGCGTTTCGCGCACAATTTTCGCTGTCTACGTCGCGCCCGCGATGTGACCTGGTCGCTGAGTGACCCGTGGCCGTGGCTCAGTATGCCGTTGAGCTCTTGGACGATCATCGAGCAGGCGCTGCGTCGGGGTTGCACCTTCGGCGAGGTGGCCATGCTCGACATGGCCTGGACTGGCGGGCCATTGCGCGAGGGCCAGCCGCGAGTTGCCGCGGCGCAAACCCCTGACGTAAAGTGATTCGGGGGTCGAGGCGGAGACATCGACATGTTGGGTGATGGTGGCATGGCACCGGGCCTTGCGACGCGGGCGGATCTCGAGGCCTGCCGAGAGGCCATTCGTGTCGGCTCGCGGACCTTCCACGCGGCTTCTTTTTTGTTGCCCATCCGTGTACGTGAGCCGGCGCTGTCCTTGTATGCCTTTTGTCGTGAAGCGGATGACGCCATCGACACCGCGAGTGATCCCGCACCGGCACTGGTGGCGCTGACGAACCGCCTGCAGCGTGCCTATCGCGGTGAACCCATCGACAATGCGGCTGATCGTGCTCTCGCCGATGTCGTCGCCCGTTTTCATATTCCGATCGACATCCCGGCCGCGTTGCTTGAAGGCTTTGCCTGGGACGCGGAGGGGCGCCGCTACGAGGAGCTGTCCGATTTGTGCGCTTACGCCACGCGCGTGGCGGGCACGGTGGGCGTGATGATGTCGCTGCTGATGGGTGTGCGTGCGCCGCATGCCTTGGCGCGCGCGGCGGATCTGGGCATTGGCATGCAACTGTCCAACATAGCGCGCGATGTCGGTGAGGATGCGCGTATGGGACGCATCTACTTGCCATTACGCTGGCTGCGCGCGGCGGATATCGATCCGCTGCTCTGGTTGCAGCGTCCCGACTTTGATCCGCGACTCGGACGCCTGGTCGATCGGCTGGTGGCGGAGGCGGAGCAGTTGTATACCCGTGCGGCGAGCGGCGTCGCGGAGTTGCCCGTCGAGTGTCGCCCGGCCATTCATGCTGCGCGGCTGATGTATGCGCAGATCGGTCGCGAGGTGCAGCGTCACGGCGGCGATTCGATCAGTTCGCGTGCGGTTGTTTCGGCGCGCCGAAAACTATTTTTGCTGTTGCAGGCCATCACAGTGTCGAGTCATGGCGGTCCGCCGCTTGATGCGGGGCCGGCCTTGCCGGAGGCTGCCTTTTTGGTCGACGCTGTGCTCCGGCACGATCGGCAACACGGCGTGGTGGCGACTCATGTTGGCGAGAGCCTGCTGACTCGCGAGTTTTCTCTTGCCCTGCGAGCCTTCGAGCGACTCGAACGCATGGACCAGCGCAGCGGAACGGTCTAGGCGCCTCGCTGCAGGGGGCGACGCGGTAGGCGCACGGGCAGCAGCGTCTGCACCCAGCGTGACGCGAAGCGATCAAGCGACACGCTCTCGTGAAAGGCGCGCATCGGCTGCCCGTCCACCGTGGTATCGACCAGCGAACGGGCATAAAACGGTCCGTTCTCTAGCGTCTTGTAGATCGAGGCCTGCGCCCCCGCATCGCAGCGCGTGGTGCGCTCGATCCCCCAAGGGGTGCAGGGCAGCGTCTGCAGTGGCGGTGGATCGCAGTGGTGCACGCCACGCCCATCGAATCGTAGTGCGAGTGATTTGCCACCGCCGCCACGCCATGCGGTGTCGTAATAGACGCGGGCGTGATCGTCGAGGGCTGCGCGCGACCAGTTCCAACTGTGGAAGTCGTCCTCGAGTGGGCGCGCCCCTTGATTGGCATCGAAGTACGCATGACCTTGCCACTGCAGGCGAGGGCGGCTGAACTCGACCTCAATGCGCGCCTGCGGTGCGATCGGATACCAGCGATGTGCGCCGTCGCGGTCGATGACGTGGTCGATGCCGATCAAGGCCTCAGGGATCAACCGCAGTCGGCCTTGCAGGCGCGTTGGCCATGGTGAGGTGATTTCATTGATTTCGGCATGCAGCGCGGTGCCATCCCAGTGCAGGCTGCTGCGACCGATGGTCAACTGACCGTTGCTGCGGACAAGATCGGCAGCGCCCCTTTCGGTCAGCGCCCAACGATGTCCTGCTGCGCCATAGAGGGCGAGATTGAGCGCCGAGTGCTCGAGCGGGTTGATCTGCCGCCGACCGCCCGCCCGCGCCCAAGCGTACCAGGGCGAGAACACGCAACCGAGCATGGCGATCATCGTCAGACCGTGACGGCCGCAGTCGCTGAGCGCGTCCACGTACCACCACGCGTAGCCGTTGGTCGGCAGGCTCGCGGCGAAATCCGGGCCGGTTTGACTCGCTACAGGGTGATGTCTATATTGCATGACAACCCAGTGTGACAACCTAACTTGACATATGCCAGTCTGAGGGCCTGACCATGGAAAGCACCTCCGCGATCGAGCAGGCTCTCGAGGTCGCCGTGGCGTCCTGCGATACGCTGGGTTGCCCGCCGCGCCTCGCTGCCGCGATCCGCTATGCGGTATTCCCGGGTGGAGCGCGAATCCGCCCCCGACTTTGTCTGGCCATCGCCGCAGGTTGCGGTGAGCCACACTCACCGCTCGCGGAGGCAACCGCCGCTTCGATCGAATTGCTGCACTGCGCTTCGCTGGTGCATGACGATTTGCCCTGTTTCGACGATGCCGCGTTGCGGCGCAATCGGCCATCGGTGCATCGCGCATTCGATGAGCGGATCGCGCTGCTCGTCGGCGATGCGCTGATCGTGCTCGCGTTTCAAAACGTCGCCCGCGCATTTTCGAGTGCAGCACCGCGGCTACCCGGCATCGTATTGGCGTTGGGTCGTGCGGCCGGCGCTCCGGGCGGCATCGTCGCGGGTCAGGCCTGGGAGTGCGAGGCCGCGACTCCGCTTGAGGAATATCGCCGCTTGAAAACGGGTGCGCTGTTCGTCGCGGCGACCGTGGGTGGGGCCTTGTCGGCTGGTGCAGACCCTACGCCGTGGCGGGCACTCGGTGAGCGCTTGGGCGAGGCGTATCAATTGGCTGACGATGTGCGCGATGCGCTCGGCACCGACGAGGAGCTTGGCAAACCCGCCCATCGCGACGCGGATCTCGGTCGTCCGACCGCAGTCGCCGAGCTTGGGTTGCAAGGCAGCGTGCAACGATTCGATGCCTTGATGGCCGAGGCCGTCGAGTCGATCCCGCAGTGTCCGGGTGCTGAATTCCTGCGTGATCTCGTCGAACTCGAGGCGCAACGCCTCCTGCCCTCGAGCCTGTTGCAGCGCGCTGCCTGAGCGGCCGCGCGCGGGACGCTCTCGTCGATGCTCGGCAAGCGTTCCTGGCGCGATTGGCGCAATCAATGGGTCATGAACCCGCGCTTCCAGCGCTGGGCCGCTGCCTTTCCCTTGACCCGTTCTATCGCACGCTTCGAGGCGCGGGCGATGTTCGATGTCGTCGCCGGCTTCGTGTACTCGCAGCTCGTGCTGGCCTGCCTGCGGCTCGGTTTACTTGAGCGCTTGCGTTCGGGTGCCGTGACCGAGGCCGTGTTACAGGCGGAGATTGATTTACCCCCAGCGGCGTTGCGCACTTTGCTGCGGGCTGCCGCGGCCCTGGAAGTGCTCGAGGTGCGTGAGCCGGGGGATGCGATCAATCGCGAGTCGCCGGATCCTGCGCGCAGTTGGGGCTTGGGGCTGCGAGGCGCCGCATTGCTCGGCAACCCAGGTGTGCTGGCGATGATCGAACACCACGCGATGCTGTACGCGGATCTTGTCGATCCGCTCGCTATGTTTGCAGCACCACGTGGCTCTACCGCGTTGGCGCGGTACTGGCCTTATGCCGCGGCGGATTCGCCTGCGGTCGTCGCGCATGACTCGACCCGTGCCTACACCCGCTTGATGTCCGCGTCGCAACAGCTGGTCGCCGGCGAAATTCTCGATGCTTACGACGTGCGGGAGCACCGCTGCGTGCTCGACGTCGGCGGTGGCGACGGCACGTTCCTGCGTGCCGTTGCGGCGCGCGCACCCGCGGCGCAGCTGATGCTCTTCGATCTTCCAGGTGTCGCCGACCAGGCGCAGGCGGCGTTTGCCGCGGCCGGGCTCGCCACGCGATGTCGGGTGGTGCCGGGCGATTTCAGTCGAGACTCGCTGCCTCGTGGTGCGGATCTCATCACTTTCGTTCGAGTGTTGCACGACCACGACGATCCGCGCGTCGAGCGGATGCTGCGTATGGCCTATGAGGCCTTGCCGCCGGGCGGGCGGCTGGTGGTCGCCGAACCCATGGCGGGTACGGCGGGCGCGGCGCGCATGGGCGATGCGTATTTCGGCGTCTATCTCTGGGCAATGGGTTCGGGGCGACCGCGCACCATCGCCGAACTAACCGAAATGCTCAGCGCGGCAGGGTTCAGCCGCGTTCGTCGCCGACCCACGCGCATACCGTTGCAGACCAGCGTGCTCGTCGCCGAGCGGAAGTGAAAAGGTGTCCATTCTCAAGTGTCTAAATCAGTTGACACCTAATAGCGTAAGCGTAGACTGACACTTGGAGCACTAGGGAAGGGTTCATCCATGTCTCGTGGGTGGCATGCACATGCGGTGGTGATCGAAGGACCGGAACGCCTGTCGGTGGACCGGCTCGCCCTGCAATTGCCTACTGATGACGATGTGGTCGTCGACACCGAGTGGAGTGGCATCAGTAGCGGCACCGAACGATTGCTGTGGTCCGGTCGCATGCCGGCCTTTCCGGGAATGGGCTATCCCCTTGTGCCCGGGTACGAGTCGATCGGGCGTATCAGCGCGGTTGGCCGCGCGGGTGACCCGACGCGTATCGGCGAGCGGGTGTTCGTTCCCGGCGCGCGCTGTTTTGGCGAAGTGCGAGGCCTTTTCGGCGGCGCCGCTTCGCGCTTGGTCGTCCCAGCCGCCCGAGTCACTCGCGTCGACGAGTCGCTGGGTGATAACGCGATTTTGCTGGCTCTCGCCGCCACTGCCTATCACGCGCTTGCCGCGCCCGGCGCCCGCGCGCCCGAGTTGATCGTCGGCCACGGAGTCCTCGGTCGGTTGTTGGCGCGCTTGTGTATCGCGGTGTTCGGCAGCCGGCCCACGGTGTGGGAGCGCAGCGTCACGCGAATGCAAGGAATGCAGGCCTATCCCGTGTGTTCGCCTGACATCGATCAGCGTCGAGATTACAACAGCATCTACGACGTCAGCGGGGACGCCTCGATCCTCGATCAACTCGTCGGGCGCATCGCGCATGGCGGCGAAGTCGTCCTCGCCGGTTTTTACGTCGAGCCTCTGTCTTTCACCTTCACGCAGGCCTTTATGCGCGAGGCGCGCATCCGGGTCGCAGCCGAATGGAAGGACACGGATCTGGCGGCGGTGAACGAGCTGTGCGCCAGCGGTCGTCTGTCGCTCGACGGTCTCATTACGCATCGTCAAAGCCCGCAGCAAGCTGCTGCCGCCTATCAACAGGCGTTTGGCGACCCGGAGTGCCTAAAAATGGTCATTGACTGGAGATCCGCTGCATGACACCTCCCGCTGAAACGGTCTCCATCCCGATCGAAAAACTCAAACGCAGTTTGCGCGCCGAGGCTGCCGTCGAACCGACGCCCGTGGCCCCCGCTGCGGTGACCCGCGAGACACAGATCATCGCCATCTACGGCAAGGGTGGTATCGGCAAAAGTTTCACGCTCGCGAATCTCAGCTACATGATGGCCCAGCAGGGCAAGAAGATCCTTCTCATAGGCTGCGACCCCAAGAGTGACACCACCTCCTTGCTCTTCGGTGGTCGCGCCTGTCCCACCATCATCGAAACCAGTTCGCGCAAGAAACTTGCGGGCGAACAGGTGGAAATCGGCGATGTCTGCTTCAAGCGCGACGGGGTGTTCGCCATGGAGCTTGGCGGCCCCGAGGTCGGTCGTGGCTGCGGTGGTCGCGGCATCATCCACGGCTTCGAGACGCTGGAGAAACTGGGCTTCCACGACTGGGGCTTCGATTACGTCCTGCTCGATTTCCTTGGTGATGTCGTATGCGGCGGATTCGGTCTGCCGATTGCGCGCGACATGTGTCAGAAGGTGATCGTCGTCGGTAGCAACGATTTGCAGTCGCTGTACGTCGCCAACAACGTCTGCTCGGCCGTGGAGTACTTCCGCAAGCTCGGCGGCAATGTCGGGGTCGCGGGGCTTGTCATCAACAAAGACGATGGCACGGGCGAAGCGCAGGCCTTTGCCGAGGCGGCAGGGATACCCGTGCTCGCCGCGATTCCGGCGAACGAAGAAATCCGTCGCAAAAGCGCCAACTACGAAATCATCGGACGACCCGAAAGCACTTGGGGTTCGCTGTTTGCGCAACTCGCCGAAAACGTGGCTTCAGCGCCTCCCGTACGGCCAAAGCCGCTGTCGCAGGATGGGTTGCTGGGTCTATTCAAGGGCGAAGCGGTCGGTCGTGGCGTCACCTTGCAACCGGCGACTTTCGAGGACATGTGCGGTGCGTCGCAGATCCACAAACCATCCCTCGAAGTGATTTACGACACGGTCTGAATGATGAACGAGCTCGCCCACGAAACCGGCACCACGGAGGTCATCTACGATGGCCCGCCGTCGTCCGTGGCGGGCGAGGGCAGCGGCTGTCACGGTGGCAAGGAGCAGATGCGCGCCGCAGCGGCCGTGGCAGGCAAGAGCGCCACGCTCGAACAGTACGCGCGAGACTATCCCGCAGGTCCCCACGATCAGCCGCAAAGCATGTGCCCGGCCTTTGGTTCGCTGCGCGTGGGTCTGCGCATGCGCCGCACCGCGACCATCCTCTCGGGTTCGGCGTGTTGTGTGTACGGGTTGACCTTCACGTCGCACTTCTACGGGGCGCGGCGCACGGTCGGCTACGTGCCGTTCAATTCCGAGACGCTGGTCACCGGCAAGTTGTTCGAAGATATCCGCGACGCTGTGCACTCGATCGCTGATCCGGCGAATTACGACGCGATCGTGGTGACCAATCTCTGCGTGCCGACCGCTTCTGGTGTGCCGCTGCAGTTGTTGCCCAAAGAAATCAACGGCGTACGCATCATCGGCATCGACGTGCCGGGCTTCGGCATTCCGACGCATGCCGAGGCCAAGGATGTGCTCGCGGGTGCGATGCTGAAATACGCACGCAACGAAGCTGAGGCCGGTCCCGTGCAGGCGCCTCGCGTTGCCCGCTCGGGCAAGCCCACGATCACGCTGGTGGGCGAGGTTTTCCCCGCGGACCCCGTGGGCATCGGCATGATGCTCGAGCCCATGGGGCTTTCCGCCGGGCAATTGGTGCCGACGCGCGAGTGGCGTGAGCTCTACGCCGCGCTCGATTGTGCGGCGGTCGCAGCGATTCATCCGTTTTATACGAGCGTGTACCGCGAGTTCGACGCAGCCGGACGGCGTATCGTCGGCTCTGCGCCGGTGGGTCACGACGGTACGGCAGATTGGCTCGAAGCCATTGGCCAAGCGTGCAACGTGCCGCGTGCCGGCATCGATGCCGCCAAAAATCGAGTGCTGCCTGCCATCCGCGCGGCGCTCGCTGCCGCGCCGATTCGCGGCCGCATCACCCTGTCCGGGTACGAAGGCTCCGAGCTTTTGGTGGCGCGCCTGCTCATCGAAAGCGGTGCCGATCTGCGTTATGTGGGAACAGCCTGCCCGCGCACTCGATGGTCTGATCCGGATCGGGAGTGGCTCGAGGCCAAGGGCGTACACGTGCAGTTTCGCGCCTCGCTCGAGCAGGACCTGGCGGCAATGGCGGAATTCCAGCCGGATCTGGCGATCGGCACCACGCCTGTCGTACAGAAGGCCAAGGAAGCCGGTACGCCCGGTCTGTATTTCACGAACTTGATTTCCTCTCGGCCCTTGATGGGTCCTGCAGGCGCCGGGTCGCTCGCGCATTTGATCAATACGGCGCTCGGTAGCAAATCGCGTTTCGATGCGATGAAAGAGTTTTTTGGCGAAACCGGTAGCGGCGACGTCGCCGGAATCTGGACTGACCGCCCCGAGGCGCGTCCGGAATTTCGCGAACAGTACAAGCGTCGACTGGAGAAGCAGGCGAAGGCGCGCAAAGCAGAGGAGATGCTCTGATGCTTGTGCTCGACCACGACCGCGCGGGGGGCTACTGGGGTGCGGTGTATGTATTCACCGCCATCAAGGGGCTGCAGGTGATCATCGACGGGCCGGTCGGTTGCGAAAATCTGCCGGTCACCTCGGTGCTGCACTACACGGACGCGTTGCCGCCGCACGAGTTGCCAGTTGTGGTCACGGGGCTCGCGGAAGAGGAACTCGGGCAGCATGGCACCGAGGGCGCGATGAAACGCGCGCACAAGGTACTCGATCCGCATTTGCCCGCCGTCGTGGTCACGGGTTCGATCGCGGAAATGATCGGCGGTGGTGTGACGCCCGAGGGCACGAGCATCAAGCGCTTCCTGCCGCGAACCATCGACGAGGATCAGTGGCAGTGCGCCAATCGCGCGCTGTGGTGGCTGTGGACCGAGTTCGGCCCGAAGAAAGTCCCGGCACGCGTGCGCAAAGAGGGCGAGAAGCCGCGCGTCAATATCATTGGTCCCTCCTACGGCGTGTTCAACATGCCTTCGGATCTTGCCGAGATCCGTCGCCTCGTCGAGGGGCTCGGCGCCGAGATCAACATGGTGTTCCCGCTCGGCAGTCACCTCGCCGATGTTGCCAACCTGGCCAACGCCGACGTCAATATCTGCATGTACCGTGAATTCGGTCGCATGCTGTGCGAGGGCATGGAGCGCCCCTGGTTGCAGGCGCCGATCGGTCTGCACAGCACCACGAAGTTTCTACGTACGCTTGGTGAACTGTTGGGGCTAGACCCCGAGCCGTTCATCGAGCGCGAAAAGCACACCACCATCAAGCCGATGTGGGACCTGTGGCGCTCAGTCACGCAGGATTTCTTCGGCACAGCGAGTTTCGCCATTGTGGCGAGCGAAACCTACGCGCGAGGTGTGCGCCACTTCCTCGAATCCGAGCTCGGTCTGCCGTGCACGTTCTCTTATGCGCGTCGGCCCGGTGTCAAGCCCGATAACGCGGCCGTACGTCAATCGGTACGCGAGAAAACCCCCCTCGTGTTATTCGGTAGCTATAACGAGCGTATGTACCTGGCCGAGCTCGGACCTCGTGCGATGTACATCCCCGCATCCTTCCCAGGCGCGATCATTCGCCGTCATACGGGAACGCCCTTCATGGGCTATGCGGGGGCGACCTACCTGGTCCAGGAGGTCTGCAATGCCCTGTTCGATGCCTTGTTCAACATCCTGCCGCTCGGCACCGAGATGGACAAGGTTGACCCGACACCTGCACGCCTCGCCCGAGAGGCAAGTGTGTGGGACGAGGACGCGCGCTCACTGCTCGATGAGTATGTGGCGAACGAACCTTATTTGGTACGCATCTCTGCCGCCAAACGTCTGCGTGATCTCGCTGAACGCGAGGCCCGTCAGGCTGGCGAGGAGCGCGTTACGGCGGCCCGCGTTACACGCGCGCGGGCGGAGCTCGCTGGAGGGCGTGCGGCATGACGAGGGCCACGAAGGAGTGGAGAGGTCAAGGGGGTCAGCATTGTCGTGCGGGTGCCGTTCTGCGGCAGCCGACAATCCCTTCCGTGCGGGAGTGCGCGGTTCGAGTAAAGCCTGAGGAGGTGAATAGTTATGGCAGATGGTAAGAGCATTTCAGGAGCCACACCGGACGAGGCACGCGCCATCAACCGGTTCTTCTGGTTGAGCACGTGGGCCTGGTTCGCGGTGTCCGCGCTTGCCCATTACCTCATTTGGAACTGGGTTCCCTGGTTCTAAATCAATTCTTTGAAGGAGTTATTTTATGTGGCGAATCTGGATGGTAATGGATCCGCGTAAAGTGATCATCGTTGGCGGCGCTCTCGTCGCTACGATCGTCGCGACGAATCACTTCGTGCAATTGAGCACAAAGTATTCGTGCTGGCTCGATGGAACGGGCAGTGGTTCGTGTCTTGCACCGGCTGAGGCTTCGGCCCACAACGTGCAGCACAACGCTCCGCTTCCGAACTGAGTCCGGATCGCTGAAGGCGACGGGCCGTGTCCCCCCGAGGGAGCATTGGTCCGTCGCCGGATGCGACGCTCGCGCGGGTTTCTGGGTGGGATTTCACGCTGCTCTTGACGGGGATAAGTCATGGCAATGCTAAGTTTTGAAAGGAAGTACCGCATACGCGGCGGGACGCTGGTAGGCGGCGACCTGTTCGATTTCTGGGTTGGGGCGTTCTACGTAGGTTTCTTCGGGATCACCGCAGCGTTTTTTGCGCTGCTCGGCACCGCACTGCTCGTGTACGGGGCAGCCATCGGTCCGACCTGGAACCTGTGGCAGATCAGCATCGCGCCGCCTGACCTGAGTTACGGTCTTGGGCTCGCACCGCTGCATGAGGGCGGGATCTGGCAGTTGGTGACAATCTGCGCTGTCGGCGCTTTCGTCTCCTGGATGCTTCGCGAGGTAGAGATCTGTCGCAAGCTCGGCATGGGATTCCATGTTCCGGTTGCTTTCGGTAGCGCGATTCTCGCTTACGTCACGCTGCAGGTCATCCGACCATTGTTGCTTGGCGCCTGGGGTCATGCCTTTCCGTACGGCATCTACAGTCACCTCGACTGGGTGTCGAACGTGGCGTACCAGTACTTGCACTTCCACTACAACCCCGCGCACATGGTGGCCGTGACGTTCTTCTTCACGACCGTGCTCGCGCTGGCTTTGCACGGATCATTGGTGCTGTCAGCACTCAATCCGGCGAAGGGTGAGGTGGTCAAGGGCGCTGAACACGAGAACACGTTCTTCCGCGACAACATCGGCTATTCGATCGGTACCTTGGGTATCCATCGTTTCGGTCTGTTGATCGCGATCAACGCGGGCGTGTGGAGTGCGATCTGCATCGTCATCAGCGGACCTTTCTGGACACGCAGCTGGACGGACTGGTGGGCCTGGTGGCTCAACCTGCCGATCTGGAACTGAGGGTACGAACATGGCCGAATATCAAAATTTGTTTACTCGCGTGCAGGTCGAGGCACCGCACTACCCGGGCGTACCGCACGACCCGAAGGGCGTGTGGAGCCGCGGGCTCAAGGCGAGCGCGAACTACTGGCTAGGTAAGATCGGCGATGCGCAGATCGGACCGTTTTATCTCGGTTCCACCGGGGTGATATCGATCATCTGCTTCATCATCGCCTTCGAGATCGTCGGCTTGAACATGCTGGCGTCGGTGAACTGGAATCCGTTGCAGTTCATCAAGCAGTTGCCGTGGCTAGCGCTGGAACCTGCTGCGCCGCAGTACGGTTTGCGTTTGCCACCGCTGCAGCATGGCGGTTGGCACTTGATGGCGGGCTTCTTTCTGACGGTGTCCGTGCTCTTGTGGTGGGTGCGAACCTACATGCTGGCGCGCAAGCTGCGCATGGGCACGCACACCGCATGGGCGTTTGCTTCGGCGATCTGGTTGTTTCTGGTGTTGGGCTTCATCCGCCCGGTGCTGATGGGCAGCTGGTCCGAGGCGGTACCCTTTGGAATCTTTGCTCATCTCGACTGGACCGCTGCGTTCTCGCTGCGCTACGGGAATTTGCTCTACAACCCGTTCCACGCGTTGTCGATCGTGTTCCTGTACGGCTCGGTGCTGTTGTTCGCGATGCACGCGGGCACGATCATGGCGGTCAGCCGCTACGGTGGCGAACGCGAAGTCGAGCAAGTGCTCGATCGCGGCACCGCCTCGGAGCGCGCGGCGCTGTTCTGGCGCTGGACCATGGGCTTCAACGCCACCATGGAGTCGGTGCACCGCTGGGCCTGGTGGTTTGCCGTGTTGTGCACGTTGACGGGAGGCATTGGCATCCTGCTCACGGGCACGGCGGTCGACAACTGGTATCTGTGGGCAGTTAAACACGGCGTCGCGCCGAGCTATCCGGCGACCTTCGACGTGCTGCCTGATCCCGCCTTGAATTCGGGAGGCGCGCAATGAATCACTTTGGACGCATCGTGCTGGCGGGTATCGCCAGCCTCGGACTGCTCGTCGGTTGCGGCGAGCGACCGCCCATCGAGACGCAGCAGTTGGGTTATCGCGGCACCGGGATGGAAGAGAACACCAACCCGCGCCTGCTGGCCGAACTCGTTGCGAAAAATCAGGTTCCGGCATCGCAACCGCCGGCTGATACGAGCGGCCCGTTGGCCTCGGAGATCTACCAAAACGTGCAGGTGCTCAAGGACCTCAGTGTCGGCGAGTTCACGCGCGTGATGTTGTCGATGACCGAGTGGGTGGCTCCGGCGGAGCAGAAAAACTGCACTTACTGTCACAACGGCGAGAACTACGCCGATGAAGGTAAGTACCAGTACAAGGTCGCACGTCGCATGCTGAGCATGACTCGTGAGATCAACAGCTCCTGGAAAACGCATGTCGGCAAGACGGGTGTGACCTGTCATACCTGTCATCGCGGACAGCCGGTGCCGGAGTACGTGTGGTTCACCGATCCGGGTGCGGGTCGGGAGAACTCGTTCGTCGGTTCGCGCGCGGGTCAAAACTCGGCGATCACGGGGCTTGGTGTGACGACCATCGGTCACTCGAGCCTGCCGTACGACCCGTACACCCCGTTCTTGCTCGGCGAGCAGAACATCCGCGTCAACGGCCCGACGGCACTGCCAACCGGCAATCGCAATTCGATCAAGCAGGCGGAGTGGACCTACGCGTTGATGGTGCACATGTCGAACTCACTCGGCGTGAATTGCACCTACTGTCACAACACGCGCGCCTGGGCGAGCTGGGAGGAAAGCCGACCGCAGCGCAGTACTGCGTGGCACGGCATCCGCCTCGCCCGTCACTTGAACAACGCCTACCTCGTGCCGCTGACCGACACGTTCCCGGATAAACGTCTCGGCCCCTTGGGCGATGTGGCGAAGATCAATTGCAGCACCTGCCACCAGGGCGTGTACAAGCCGTACTTCGGCACGAGCATGGCCAAGGATTATCCGGAACTGCAGGGCGCCAAGCCGATGCCGGTCGCTGCGCCGATGGAAGGTGCTGCGGCACCTGCAGCGGGTGATGCCGCGGCTGCTCCGGCCACAGCGCCCGCGGCGGCACCGGCTTCGGCGAAGAACCTGACCGCCACGCCCGTGGCACGGGTGAACGTCGTCGGGAGGCCGATCGGCTGATGAACGTGTTGCTCGCCCAACCGCGCGGATTCTGCGCCGGTGTGGCGCGAGCAATCGAGATCGCCGAGCGGGCTTTGGAGACGCACGGCGCACCGGTCTACGTGTACCACGAGATCGTCCACAACGGACACGTTGTGGGCGATCTCGCTTCACGTGGCGCGATCTTCGTCGATGACATCGCCGAGATTCCGGAGGGCTCGCTGACCATCTTCAGCGCACACGGCGTCTCTAATGCCGTGGTCGAGCAGGCCGCGC
Organism: Nevskiaceae bacterium; assembly: GCA_018883185.1. Classification (GTDB taxonomy): domain Bacteria; phylum Pseudomonadota; class Gammaproteobacteria; order Steroidobacterales; family Steroidobacteraceae; genus UBA964. The sequence continues at coordinate 33,602 of VEQP01000011.1, forward strand.
GACGTCGTCTGCACGTTATCGACGCGACCTGTCCGCTCGTGACCAAGGTTCACGTGCAGGCAGAGCGCTACTCGCAACGCGGCCACGTCATCGTCGTCATCGGTCATGCCGGTCACGAGGAAGTCGAGGGGACGCGCGGCTCGGTCAGCGGGCCAGTTCACGTGGTCGGGTCGTTGGAAGACATCGCAGCCTTGCCGATGTTGCCCGGTACGCCCGTCGCCTACGTGACGCAGACTACTTTATCCCTCGATGACACTCGGGTGTTGATCGAAGCGCTCGAACGGCGTTATCCGGATATCGTTGGGCCGGGCCTCGAAGACATCTGCTACGCGACGCAGAATCGCCAGCGCGCCGTGCGGCAGATGGCTCGACAGGTTGATCTCGTGATCGTTGTGGGCGCTCGCAACAGCTCCAACGCCAATCGGCTGCAAGAGGTCTCCGCCGATCACGGCGTGCCCGCGCGTCTGGTGGAGCATGCCGACGAAATCGAAGCGGTATGGCTGGCCGGCGTGCGTAACGTGGGTGTGACCGCGGGTGCCTCGACGCCGGAGATTCTCGTTAGCGGTGTTTGCGAACGCCTGCGTCATTTAGGGGCCGGTTTGATCCGCGAATTGCCGGGTCTCGCTGAGACCACGCGCTTTCGGCTACCCGAAATCCTGCGCCGCGCCGGTTAACGGTCTCGCGCCGCCTCGCGGGAACTCAGCCCTTCAGTTGGCTGCGCGTCAGCAGCCGCAATACACCATTGAACATGGCGTTCTGACGCAGACCCGGCGCACGCCTCGGCGCTTGCCGCGCCAGGGTGATCCGACTGCTGTGGCGGGCGATGGCATCGAACAGGCCTGGCACGTCGAGGCCCGCATCCTGCAGGCATTGTTCGCGGGTGCCGTGTTCGATGTTTCGATCAGGTAAGCCGAGGTGCAGCACGCCGACATCGAGTGCATGGCGGGCGAGCACCTCGCCGACCGCAGCGCCCGCGCCACCGGCGATCACGTTCTCCTCGAGCGTCACTAGTAGTTCATGCTGAGAAGCGAGTTCGAGCACCAGCGCCTCGTCCAGTGGTTTGACGAAGCGCATGTTGACGACGGTCGCATCGATGATGTCTGCGAGCTCGTGCGCGGTCTCAAGCAAGGTGCCAAACGCCAGCAGGGCGATGCCCGAGCCGCGGCGTTGCAGCTCGGCGCGGCCGAGCGGCAGACTGCGTGGCCAGAGTGGCAGGGCAGCGCCTTCCTCGGTGGGCAGCGCGGGTGCCACACGGGCGCCGCCACCGATCGCCGCGGCGCGCGGATACCGGATGGCGCAAGGCAGACCCGATTCGATGCCGGTACGCAGCATCGCACGCAGCTCATCGGCATCGCCCGGCGTCATTACCGTCATGCCGGGGATACAGCGCAGGAAGGACAGATCAAGGCTGCCATTGTGTGTGGAACCATCGGGGCCGACGAGTCCGGCACGATCGACAGCGAAAGTCACCGGCAAGTTTTGCAGGCAGACGTCGTGCACGATCTGATCATAGGCGCGTTGCATGAACGTCGAGTAGATCGCGACCACGGGACGCAAGCCTTGGGTTGCGAGTCCGGCCGCGAAGGTCACCGCATGTTGCTCGGCGATGCCGACATCGAAATAGCGATCCGGGTAAGCCTTGGCGAAAGCGACGAGGCCCGAGCCTTCGCGCATCGCCGGGGTCACCACCACAATCCGCGGATCCTGGGCCGCGAGTTCGCACAACCACTCGCCGAAGATTTGCGTGTAGGTCGGCGCGGCAGGCTTGGCGGGCGGTAAACCCAGAGAGGGGTCGAAGGGCGTGACACCGTGATATTTGATCGGCTCGGCCTCCGCACGCGCGTAGCCTTTGCCTTTCACGGTCCGCACATGCAGTAATTTCGGGCCCGGACGATCGCGCATTGCGCGCAGTTCGTGCAGCAGCGCCGCCATGTCGTGTCCATCGATGGCGCCGCGATAAGCAAAACCGAGTGCGTTGAAAAAACCATCTACGTCACTGACCGCATCGCGCCCCCGGCGAGTCAGGTAGGCCGACAGGGCACCGACGTTCTCCGAGATGGACATGCCGTTGTCGTTGAGTATGACGAGCACGTCCTCGTCAAGTGCGCCCGCGTGCTCCAAGGCCTCGAAAGCGAGACCTGCCGTCATCGAGCCATCGCCGATGATGGCGACGGCTTTGGCTGGACTACCTTGTCGGCGAGCAGCGACCGCCATACCGAGCGCGGCGCTGATCGAGGTGCTGGAGTGCCCGGCACCAAACGTGTCATAGGGACTCTCGTCGCGTTTGAGGAATCCGGAGATGCCGGGCCGCTTGCGAATTTGGGCGAGGGCCGTGCGGCGCCCGGTGAGGATCTTGTGCGGATAGCATTGATGGCCGACATCCCATACCAGTAGGTCGCGCGGCGTTTCGTAGACGTGATGCAGCGCAACGCTCAGTTCGACGGTGCCGAGGCCGGCGGCAAGATGCCCCCCGACTGCCGCGATGGTCTGCAACAGACAGTCGCGTAGCTCGTCAGCGAGTTGTGGCAACTGCGCATCGTCGAGACGGCGCAAGTCGGCCGGGGAGTCGATCTGCTCGAGGAGCGTGCGAGTGGGGGTGTTCACGGTCGGCTGGCTCCTTGTCGATTGGCGAGACTCCACCGCCAGAAGCGTTCGCTCTGTAGTGGCAGCACCATCAAGATGTGTTCGAGTACGGCGAGGGCGGCGAGGGTGGTGAGGATGCCGTAGGCCGCCCCGGCGAAGGCCGAGTCCGCCTGCAGGGCGTGGCTACCGAGCCACCAGACGATCAGGCCACCGAGTGCGATGGAGAAGGGGAACAGCAGGTTCATCCGCCGGTGCTGCATGTAGCGCAACAGATGAGCCAGATGTTGCGGCAGGAACGCTTCGCCCAAGTTGCGGACGCCGAGGAACAAGTTGAGTTTAGCGCTGCTGCGCATCAGCCAGAGCAGCAGCAGCGTACCCAAGGCGAGCCGATTGTCGGCATCGATCGTCAGCGCAGCGATCAAAGCAACGACGCCGATGATCAACAGTTCATGCCAGAGAATGACGCGGATGGCCTCGATCGCATGACGCCAGCCATACCCGTTGGCCTTGGCGGAGGCTCGCGGTGTGAGACCGGTGATCCGACCGGTGAGAAAACTGACCTCGATGCCTGCCCAGATACCGATCGCTCCGAGAAAGGCGACCGCTGCGCCGGCAACGCTCTGTAAATCACGCGAAACCAGCACGGCGGCGAGGGCGATGATGCTGAGAGCGAGGGTGCCGCGCAGCAGCGAGGGGTAGGTATCTACCGATCGACCGATCAGCCAAGCGATGATGCCGGTTGCACCCCACCACACCGCAACGGTGAGCAGGAGGGACCCACACAGCAGGGTCCAGTCGATCATCCGGTGCGCGCTGGCTTGAGGGCATCTCCGGCACGCCAGAGACGCGCGAAGGACTCGGCGTTGTCGGAGCCGAACACGCCGAGTTCTATGCTGACACCGCTCGCGCTATCTTCGAGAAGCAGTCGACCGTCGCGGGTACGGACCAGACGGTAGGGGTCTTCCTCTGCAGCGCCAGAAAGTTTGCGGCCGCGTCCGAGTCCACGAAGGATGCCGCGTGCAAAACCCGATTCCTCGACTGTCATTTTTGCGAGCACCGCGCCATCGGCGAGCATCGCGGTCAGTCCGCCATCGGCTTGATCGACAAAGCGGATGTCGTAGGCAGCAACGATTTCATCGCCTCGCAGGGCCGGGGTCTCTTGCCGCGTCAGCGCCCCGACGGTAGCCACGAACAACGAGCCGACGATCAGCGCCGCTGCTGCAAACAGCATCGGTCGCGGAAAGTCATGACGCGGTGTGCTCACGCTTGCCCCTCGGCCGCTACCACGCCCGTGCCGTGCGGCGCTTGAAGAGTAGTGTCATCGACCGTGACGTTGCTGCGCGAGACCACGGCAGCGAAGGCACGGCTGAGAATTCGACCGGCTTCCTGCGCGTCTGTGAGACTGCGCAGCATCGGTTGCGGTCGCGTGATGCGCAGGGTACGCACGTGCGGCCACAGCCAGAGGTAACTCACGCGCTCGTCAGGCAGCAGCACGAGGGCAATGTCGCCGGAACCATCGCCTCGATCGCGCAGGTTCGCGGAGTGTAGTTTGCCGAGCGGCAGGTTGAGCGAGCTCGATAAGGCGATGCCCTGCCGCAGCACGATACGCCGATTGGTGATCGTGTAGAGCGTGCTGCGGGCCGCGAGCGCCGCCACGCCCGTGAGTAGACCAAGACCGATGAGGGAGAAAACGGCCGGGCCTATGCAACCTTGCAGCGCATCGCCGATCGAGCTGCCCGTACTGACGAGGTAGATGCCTCGTGCCAGCACGATGGCGCCAAAGTAATACGCCAGCGTACGCACTTGGTACGCGTTGAGAGCCAGGGAGCGCCAGTCCGGCGCTCCCTGCCACAACACACGCTCGCCTTCCGGCAAGACCGCAGGCAGACCGCGAACGGGTTCGCTGTCGTGCTCGCTGAACACCGCGCGCGTTGCCATGCGGGTCAGATCAACGGTTCGCTGCGTGAGGGCACGGCGAGCAGGTGACCACTGCCGAAGTAGGCCGTGATGCGGTCTTCTTCGAGTTTGGTGACTTGCTCGGCGCTGGCGATCGAGGGCACGCCGGCGAATTGTCCGGCCGTGATCGCGACCACTTTCACCTTGCGACCGGCCGCGTCGTAACGCACGAACCCTGACGGCAGGAGCACCGGGCGTCCGCCGGGGCTGAGTTCCACCTCGAGGTAGCGGATCTGCGGCTCAGCCTTGTCCACCCACACGTCGCGAACTACGCCCGCCTGCGCGCCGTCGAGACCGATCACGGTCATACCGCGCGGATCCGGGTCACGTGAGGCGATGCTCCAGCCGCTGACCGAGCGCATCGGCACGATCATCGGCGATCCGTCGAGCATGCGTTCCGGTTGATCGGCGCGCTCGGCGTAAGCGGCAGGGCCGACACCATCGACCATCGGGTCGCCGGTGGGCTCTAGCGGCGCACCGACGTCGGCACCGTAGCGATCGTCCCAACCGACCTGACGCGCGGCCACTGGCCGGCGATCGTCACGCGAAGCGCTCGGCGCCTGCACGGTGCTGCCATCGGCCAGCAGAAAGGTCTTCGGACACGGTACGGGCGGCAGGCCCTCGACTTGCACGGGGTTGCCATTGCGATCGACACGATGCGTATCGAGTGGATAGCCCTCGCGTTTGTCCTCGCGATGGAGGTACCAGATCAAGCCAGCAAAGAAAATCCAGAACCCGTAGAGCGCGATCTGCGCCGTGTCGGTGTACTCAAGGAAATTGTTCGTCATGTGCTCACTCCCTCAATAAATCGATCACTCAACGTCCCTATCAACCCAAACCTGATCAACCAGGCATCTCAGCCAGTCCCAATGAATTCCGCCCAGAGGCGAGCGGCGGTGTTGCGCTACGCCGTACCAGCGGGCCCATCGCCACCAGCGCGGCGAACAGCAGGGCAATCTCGATGTGGTACACGAACAAGTAGCCAGTGGCCGGCGAAACCAGTGCCGGCCCCAATTCGCCGCGGACGGCCATGTCGCCGATCAAGTTGCAGGCGCCGCCGCCGAGCGCGATGGCCAGCCCCGCACCGGTCGCCTGCACCGCGCCCCAAGCGCCGAGTGCCAAGCCGTTGTCGCTGCGTTCGAGGCCCATGGCGGCGAGCAGTGTGCCCACTGAGAACAGGCCGCCCCCGAAGCCGATCAGCAGTGCGCCGACGCGAAACAGTGCCGGCGAGCCGAGTGGATCGGCGAACACCACTGCGGCGAAGGCCAGCACGCCGACGAGAATTCCCAGCGCCGAGATCCGCAAGGGATCCGCGCCGCGTCGCAGCGCCCGGGCGGAGCCGCCGAAGGCTAACAGTGCGCCGCCCGCCGATAGGGCGGTGAGCAGACTCGTTGCACCGACTTCCATGTGCAGAATCGCGCCGCCGTAGGGTTCGAGCAGCACATCCTGCATGCTGAATGCGGCCGTGCCGAATCCGACCGTAGCGAGCAGGCGGCGAGTGGGACGCGCCGCCGTGAAGTCCCGCCAGACACTGCGGAATTTAGGCTGACTCGTCGCGACGGAGCTGCGTGTCCGATCGCGAGGTTCTTGCTTCCAGAGGGCAATCACGTTGAGCAGGAATGTGATCACTGCAGCGCCCTGTATCGTCTGGATGAGACGCAGGTGCGAGTAGCGGCCCCCGAGCAGCCAGCCGAACAGCAAAGAGGCGCCCACCATGCCGACGAGCAGCATGACGTACATCAGCGCTACCACCCGCGGCCGGGTTTCTTTGGGTGCAAGATCGGTCGCGAGCGCAAGCCCTGCCGTCTGCGTCGCGTGCAAGCCGGCGCCCACCATCAGGAACGCCAGTGCCGCACCAGCTTGACCGATCTCGACCGGGCCACGACCCGTGCCACTCAGCACCATCAGCGCGAACGGCATGATGGCGAGGCCGCCGTATTGCAGCAGCGTGCCGAACCACAGGTAAGGGACGCGCCGCCAGCCGAGCACCGAGCGATGGTTATCGGAGTGGAAACCGAGAAAGGCGCGGAACGGCGCGAACAGCAGCGGCAGGGCAACCATGGCGGCAACGATCCACGCCGGCACATTCAGCTCGACGATCATCACGCGATTGAGCGTGCCGTTGAGCAGGGCGAGGGCCATGCCTACCGAGACCTGAAATAGCGACAGCCGCAGCAATCGTCGCAGCGGCAGGTCGGCGCTCGCGGCGTCCGCGAACGGCAGAAAACGTGAGTCTTGTGCCCAGCGCGGCAGGCTCATCGCTCGGTCACCCAAGTGCGGGCTGAAGAATTAAGGTGTGACACACTCGAGGGCTCGCGTCGCGCGAGGCGCAGCTTGTAGAAAAACTGCAGCGCGTTGATCACGTAGCTCGCGTAGGCGACCAGGGCCAGCAGCAGCTGCTCGCGAACCCCGAGAGCATCGGTCAAGAAGGCATACAGGTAGGCCGTGTGCAGGGCGATCACGACCATGCTGACCACGTCCTCCCAATAAAAACTTGGTGCGAACAGCCACACGCCGAAGACGCGTTTTTCCCAGATCGCGCCGGTGACCATGATGGCGTAGAGAAATAGTGTCTTGACAATGACCGACAGCGTCGCGGCCTCGGCACCTTCTCCGGTCTGCAGGAACCGCAACACCAGCCACAGGCTGACAAGAAAGGCGAGCAACTGCAGCGGTGCCAAGACGCCTTGCACGATCGTCCACGGGGATCCATCCCGGCGGATGCGCTCCTCGGGGGTGTACAACGGGCGGCCAACGGCTGCCTTGCGGGGCTCGAACATGGCGGTACTCGCACCGGCTAATCCACGGTCAATCTAGTGAAGGACGCGGCAAGTGTCAATTAAAAATGACGTCTACATAGGTTGACAAATAGCGGCCGCGAAAATATACAGGTAAGGTGTGACTTCGAGAGGGGGTTAACGGGGCGATTGACCGCCACCGGACCAATCCACAAGGAAGTCGTACTTCGACAGCACGCAGCCCGGCGGGAGCACTGGGCGGTGGGCGAGGCGGGTTGATTTATGGACTTCTCATCACAACGGGGCCCTCCGCGTAGCGGGGGACGCCAGACACTTCTCCACACCATCGAAGGCGAGGTCATTCCGCGCCTGCTGCTCGCGCATCGTCGGCAGGGCTCGCGAGTCGAGTCCGCTGCGCCCGACCGGGTGGCTGATGGTGACTCGCGACCAGCGACCACGCCGACCCCATACGACATTTCTCATCTGGCCGAGCTCGTGCTTCGGCGCGAAAAGGTCGAAGCCGAACGCTTCGTCGCTGCGGTTCGCGGGCGCGGCGTGGATACCGAAACCCTCTTGCTCGATCTGCTCGCGCCAGCCGCCCGCCACCTGGGTGCGATGTGGGAGACCGAGTGTGCCGATTTCATTGGGGTCACGGTGGGGCTGCGCTATCTGCAGGGCATTGCGCATGATTTGAGTGGCGACTCTGCGATGTTGGCCGCATCCGGCGCCGGTGGGCGACGGGTGCTGCTGGTGTCGCTGCCAGGCGAGCAACACGTGTTTGGTACGCAAATCGTGGCGGAGATGCTGCGCCGTGCCCATTGGGATGTGTGGGATGCGCCCGGTGCGAGCGACGACGATATACTTACACTCGTCAATACGGAGTGGTTCGCGTTCGTTGGAGTGTCCATCGGTGCACCGGAGCAACTCGAGGCGCTCGGCGCCCTTGTCCGGCGTATCCGGCGCAGCTCGCTGCATCGCGGCATCCGCGTCATGGTAGGCGGGATACCTTTTTCCGGTCACCCCGATCGGGTGACCCAGGTTGGAGCCGATGCCACGGCGGTTGATGCACGCGAGGCCGTGGCTCAGGCAGAGCGATTGCTGGAGTGGGTGAGTCAAGGGAACTGACACGGTTTTACAGTGAAAACATTCAAGGCGCCAAGGAAGGCCCTAACCGGACTCGACGGCGAGACGGTCTCAGGTCTCATTAATGCGGCAGCGGACATCGCACTGCTGCTCGACAAACGCGGTGTGATCCGCGACGTGTCGATCGGCAGCAAAACGCTTTCGTCCGCCCTGCAGCCCGACTGGATCGGACGCCCCTTTATCGATGTGGTCACCACCGACAGCCGGCCCAAGGTCGAGTTGTTGATGGCAGATCTCGAGCACGCAGAACCGCTGCCGCGCCAACTCAATCACCCTGCGCCGGGTGGCAGCGATACAGTCGCCGTGCAGTACAGCGTGCGGCCGCTCAATGGCGATGGCCGTAGCCTCGCGATCGGTCGTGACCTCAGTGCGCTCGCCAATCTGCAGCAAAAGGTCATCGAAGCTGAGCAGTCTATCGAGAGCGATTACTCGCGACTGCGGCTTGCAGAGACCCGCTATCGTTTGCTGTTGCAAACAGTGTCGGATGCCATCGTCGTGGTCGACTTGCAGACGCGGCGAGTCGTTGAGCTCAATCCGTCCGCTTCCGCCTTGCTGGGTGACACCGGGCGGCGCCTGGTCGGTCGCGCAGTCACTGAGGCTTTCGATGCGCGGAGTTCCGAGTCTCTCGGCGAGTGGCTGGTGGGGCTGCGTACGGCAGGTCGTGCCGAGGAGCTGCGTCTGCGCAGCGCCGGCGGTCGCGAGTGCCGGTTGCAGGGCACGCTGTTTCGACAGGACAACGTTTCGCACGCCTTGCTGAAACTCTTTACGCCAGGGGCGGCGGCGCCCGCAACCGCATCGGGCACGGTCGGTCCGTGGGTCGAGGTGACGCAGCGCTTGCCGGACGCCCTCGTGGTGACGACGGCAGAGGGTCGCGTGGTTTCGGCCAATCGTGCATTTCTCGATCTTGTGCAGCTGGCGACCGACGAACAGGTTCGAAACGAGTCGCTCGAGCGATGGCTGGGTCGTCCGGGCGTCGATCTCGGGGTGCTGGTCGCCAACCTTCGCCAGCACGGCAGCGTGCGCTTCTTCGCTACAAGCCTGCGAGGCGAGTACGGTTCGAGCACCGAGGTCGAGATTTCGGCCGTCGCGGTCGATCTCGAGGGGCAAAGCTGGCTGGGGTTCGCCATTCGCAATGTGGAACGCCGCCGGGTGGCCGAAGGTCGACCCACGCGTGAATTGCCACGCTCCGTCGAACAGCTCACCGAACTTGTCGGCCGCGTGTCACTCAAGGAGCTGGTGCGTGAGACCACGGATGTGATCGAGCGACTGTGTATCGAGGCGGCACTGGAGTTGACGGGCGACAATCGGGCCTCGGCAGCCGAGATGCTCGGCCTGTCGCGACAGAGCCTGTATGTGAAGTTGCGTCGCTACGGCCTTGGCGACCTGCAGGACAGTTCGGAAGAGACGTAAACTTTAATTGACAGTGCCGGGTGTCATGGCTATTTTGCAGTCATGTCCCGGCCGGCAAACAATCTCTTGTCCGAGCGACGGCCTGCATGGTCCACCATGCTGGAATTGCTCAAGCCGGTGACTTGGTTCCCGCCCATGTGGGCGTTCCTTTGTGGTGTGGTTTCTGCGGGCAGCGTGCCCCCGGGGCATTGGCCCGTGGTGTTCACCGGTGTATTGCTCGCGGGGCCGTTGATTTGCGGCACGAGTCAAGCGGTCAATGATTGGTTCGATCGCCACGTCGATGCCATCAACGAGCCGCGACGACCCATCCCCTCGGGTCGTATGCCGGGGCACTGGGGTCTCTACATTGCTATAGGCTGGACCATCGTCTCCTTGCTGGTGGCTGCGACACTCGGCCCTTGGGTGCTCGGAGCGGCGACGCTCGGCATGGCACTCGCCTGGGCCTATAGCGCCCCGCCACTGCGCTTGAAGCGTAATGGCTGGTGGGGCAACTCCGCCGTGGCGCTGTGTTACGAGGGTGTGCCGTGGGTTACGGCAGCCGTGGTGATCTCGGACGCATTTCCCTCTTGGCACATCTTGGCGCTGGCCGGTCTCTACAGTGTTGGCGCGCACGGCATCATGACCCTCAATGATTTCAAGTCCGTGCAGGGTGATCGGCGCATGGGCGTCGGTTCGCTGCCGGTTCGGCTCGGCGTAGACCTTGCCGCTCGCGTGGCCTGCGCCGTCATGGTGGTGGCGCAAATCGCCGTGATCGCGTTGCTATTTCTTTGGGATCGCCCCGCTCACGCGGGGCTCATCGTTGTGCTGCTCATCGGGCAGTTGCTGATGATGGCGCGTTTGCTGCGCAGGCCCCAACAGCTCGACGTTTGGTACAACGCGGCCGGTGTGCCGCTCTACGTGCTCGGTATGCTGGTCAGTGCTCTCGCGGTGCGCCACTTGTCCTGAGTTGCCGGGTCTCGACTTGATGGGGGAGTGATGGGTAAATCGGGCGTTGCGACATCGGGCGGGGAAACCCGGGACATCGGCTGGCTCGGAATCTTCCGTCTCGGCCTCGTGCAAGCGGCGATCGGCGCGATCGTCGTCATCACCACCTCGACACTCAATCGGGTGCTGGTCGTCGAACTGGCCTTGCCGGCGCTCGTACCCGGCGTGCTGGTCGCATTGCACTATTTCGTGCAGGTGCTGCGGCCGCGGTTCGGTTACGGCTCTGATGTCGGTGGTAGGCGCACGCCATGGATCATCGGTGGCATGGCTGTGCTCGGGCTCGGCGCTGTCGGTGCCAGTATCTCCACCGCGCTGATGGTGACCCAACTGCCGCTCGGCTTGATGCTTGCGACCCTTTCGTTCCTGCTGGTCGGGCTTGGCGTGGGTGCCTGCGGCACTGCGATGCTGGTGTTGATGTCCACCAACGTCGCCAAATCGCGCCTTGCCGCGGCAGCGACCGTGACCTGGGTGATGATGATCGTGGGCTTCATCGTCACAAGCGTGCTGGCAGGCAAAATGCTTGAGCCGTTTTCGATGCTGCGGCTCGTCGAAGTCACTGCAGTGGTCGCAGCGACCGCGTTTCTCGTCACCTGTGTCGCGGTCTGGCGCATCGAGACACGCAGCAAAATCGCAGCTAGCGCCTCGAGCACCGCCGCGAGTAATGTCGATGCGGCTGTCGGGGGCGCGTCGGCCTCGACAGATGACGCATCGACACAGGGGTTTGTTTCGGCGCTGCGTGAGGTGTGGAACGAACCGCACTCGCGCCGCCTCGCTGGCTTCGTATTCGTATCGATGCTCGCCTACAGCGCGCAGGATCTGGTGCTTGAGCCCTTTGCCGGCGCCGTCTTTGGTCTGACTCCCGGCGAGTCGACGCGACTGTCGGGCATGATGAGCAGCGGCACTTTGATCGGCATGCTGATCGTTGCGGTCATCTGCACAGCCGGTGCGAATACGCGCGCCGGCGCGCTGCGTGCTTGGACCATCGGTGGTTGTGTCGCTTCGGCTCTGATGTTGCTCACTTTGGCGGTCGCGGGTCTCGTCGGACCTTCGTGGCCGCTGCGTCCGACCGTGTTTGCGCTCGGACTGGCGAACGGTGCGTTTGCGGTGGCCGCGATCGGCTCGATGATGGGGCTCGTCGGTCGTGGTCGACAGTCGCGTGAGGGCACGCGCATGGGTTTGTGGGGCGCAGCACAGGCGATGGCCTTCGGACTTGGGGGCATTGCCGCGACTGCGACGGTGGATCTTATGCGTTGGCTGACCGGATCCGTCACGCTCGCGTACGGTGTTGTGTTCGTGCTCGAAGCCGTGCTGTTCGTCGTCGCCACGCTCTTTGCGGTGCGACTCAGCCGTGAGGACACCACAGCGCAGGTGGACGGCGGTGGCTCGACAGCGGGCCCGGCGTATTTGGCGGAAGCACGCGTATCGGGCGGCAGCGCGGCGAGGCTGACATGAACGACATCAATCAGCAGCGTGACGAGTTCGATGTGGTTGTGGTGGGCGGTGGACCTTCCGGAGCCACGGCGGCCGACGACTTGGCCAGAGAAGGCTGGCGCGTATTGCTTCTCGATCGGGATGGGCGCATCAAGCCCTGCGGCGGCGCGGTTCCGCCGCGGCTCGTCGAAGAATTCGCGATTCCCGACGAGTTGCTGGTGGCACGCATCCGCTCGGCGCGCATGGTGTCGCCCTCTGCCAAAGAAGTCGATATGCCGATCGACGGCGGCTACGTCGGCATGGTCGATCGCGAAGTGTTCGACGAGTGGCTGCGCGTGCGGGCGGAGCGCAGCGGGGCTGTGCGCGCGCGGGGCACCTTTCTACGCATCAATCGCGATACCGAAGGTGATGCGATCGTCGAGTTTGAGCACAAAGATACCCGTGAAAAAGTCACGGTGAGAACGCGCATGGTATTGGGCGCCGACGGAGCACGGTCGGAGGTCGCGCGACAGGCGATCGAGGGCGGTCGTGAGGTGCCGTTCGTCTACGCTTATCACGAGATTTTACGCACCCCGAAGGCGACGCCGGGGAACTACGATGGCAGTCGTTGCGACGTCTACTACCAAGGCGAATTGTCGCCCGATTTCTACGCTTGGATCTTTCCGCACGGCGAAACCATTAGTGCGGGAGCGGGCACCGCGCACAAGGGCTTTTCCATCCGTAACGCTGTCGGAGCCTTGCGACGCAGCGCGGGGCTCGGTGCGGCCGAGGTCATCCGCCGCGAGGGCGCGCCGATTCCGCTCAAGCCCTTGCGACGATGGGATAACGGTCGCGATGTGCTCGTCTGCGGCGATGCAGCTGGGGTGGTGGCCCCCGCCTCGGGCGAGGGTATCTACTACGCCATGGCCTGCGGTCGGATGTCGGCCCGCGCACTCGATCGTTGTCTGCGTACGGGCAACGCGCACGCTTTGCGAGCGGCGCGCCGCGAGTTCATGTCGGCGCACGGCAGGGTGTTCTGGGTGCTCGGCTTAATGCAGAGATTCTGGTACACCAACGACAAACGACGCGAACGCTTCGTCAAAATGTGCCGTGACCCGGACGTGCAGCGTTTGACCTGGGAGGCGTACATGCACAAGCGTCTCGTCCGTCGCCAGCCCATGGCGCACTTGCGTATCTTCTTCAAGGATTTGGCACATCTGCTCGGTCTGGCGCCGACCTGAGCGCCGCGGCAAGGCCATCCGTGAACGAAGCTTTGGCTGCCGGATTCGGCAACGGCAGTCTGCTGCTCGGCATCGTCGTGCTGATTGCGCTCGAAGGCTTGGGTATTTTTTGGCTAGAGCGGCGCGGTCGTAGTCCGCTCCGGCTCCGCGAAGTGCTTGGCAACCTCGTCTCCGGTGCGGCGCTGATGTTGGCCGTGCGCGCTGCACTGCTCGATGAGCCGTGGACGCTCGTCGCCGCATGGTTGTTGTGCGCGTTGCTCGCGCACGTGACGGATCTGCTCGTACGCTGGAGGCGCAGCGTCTGACCGATCGCTACAGGGTGATTTCGGTCTCGAACACCAGCGCTGAGCTGCCGATGATCCACACGCCGGCAAGCACCCCGTCGGCGAACTCCAGCTCCACATCGACGCGACCTGGACGGTTCTGGAACTGACCTTGGGCGCCCGAGAAATGGGCCTGGTCACCGTTACGTGCCAACACGCCGTGCTGCAGTAGATAGGCGCCGAGCAAACCGTGTGCGTTGCCGCTGACTGGATCCTCAGGGATACCGATAGCGGGGCAGAACATGCGCGAGAGCGTGAGGCAGCCTTCGATGTTGGAGTCGGTGGTGAATACGAAGTGTCCCGAGGCACCGAGCTGTGCCGACAGCGTACTGAGCCGCGCGAAGTCGGGTTTCATCTGCTTGAGCTGCTGAGGCCCGCGCACGCCGATGAGCAGTCGATTGCCCGCGCCACCCACGATACGCATTTCGAAACGCGGGTCTAGGTCTGCACTCGAGAGTGCGAGCGCATCGAGCACAGCGAGTCGTTCGCGATCGTTCAACTCGCGCCCCAAAGGCGGAGCAGGTTGGCGCACGGCGATGCGACGCTCCGCACCCTCTCCGCGGACCTCGATGTCGACGAGGCCTGCTTTTTGACGTTGACGCAGCCGACGCGGTGCATCGCCCGCCATCGACAGCACATAGTGCGTGGCCACCGTCGCGTGGCCGACGAACGAAGATTCGGTGCGGGGGGTAAAAAACCGCACTCGCAAGTCGTGGTCGGTGCCGTCAGCGGGCAGCACGAATGCGGTATCGCCGTTGTTGAGCTCGCGGGCAATGGCGAGCATCTCCTCATCGCTCAGCACCTCGGCGCCCAGCACCACCCCGGCAGGGTTGCCCGTAAACAATTTTTGGGTGAAGGCGTCGACCTGGAAGACGCGGATTGTTCTAGCCATATCTTTGACGTCCTGCGGGTCGCGGCCATCGGCCGCGAAAGGGCGCGATTGTAGGCACTTGCCCGGTCGCTGCCTACCTCCTCGGTAGAGAAAACTCCGAACACTTGCAAACTTATGATTTTAATGGAAAATATCGCCTACCTAGGGGTGGCCTGAGAGGGCCTGAGACGTCGCATGGGGCGACGAACCCGTTGAACCTGATCCGGTTAGTACCGGCGGAGGGAGCAGGTAATGCACAGATCTATCATCTTTCTCTTCATTGCGCTCGCCGTCCTGCAGCCCGTGGGCGCGAGTGAAACCGGTGCCTCGAGTGCGCTGCAGGAAGTTGTCGTCACCGCCACCTTGCGTCCTCTGCCCGCGCTCGAGTTGCCCGCCAGCGTGACGGTGCTCGAGGAGGGCACGCTGCGTGCCGCGGGCCTGCAACATTGGCAGGACGTGCTGCCGATGGTGCCCAACCTCAATTGGGCGTCGGGCAGTTCCCGGCCCCGCTATTTCCAGTTGCGCGGCATTGGCGAGACGGATCAGTGGCAGGGCGCGCCGAACCCTTCGGTCGGTTTCCTGATCGACGGCATGGATTTCTCCGGTATCGGCATGCCGGCGACGTTGCTCGATTTAGGCCAAGCCGAAGTGCTGCGCGGTCCACAAGGCACCACGCTTGGGGCCAACGCGCTGGCGGGTTTGATCAATCTGTCGACCCGCCGCCCGGAGCTCGCGCCCGAGTTGAGTCTGCAAGCGAGTGGTGGTGGCGAGGCGACTCGATCACTCGGTGTGGTGGCGGGCGGAGGCCTCGCGGAATCCTCCGAAACGGCTTGGCGTGCCGTCATGCAGCGCTTTCGTAGCGATGGCTCGCGGCGCAATTTGACGCTTGATCGCAACGATACCAACGGTTTCGACGAGACGACGCTGCGCGCCCGACTCGGCACCCGGCTCGGTGAGTCGTGGCGGGCGGATGTGTCTACACTCTGGGTCGATATCGACAATGGCTTCGATGCCTTCGCTATCGACAATTCGCGGCGTACCCGTTCGGATGATCCGGGGCGCGACGCGCAACGCTCGCGCGGCGCCTCCGTCACGCTCGTGCGCAGCGGCGAGTCGATCGAGTTTCGAAGCCAGACGGCGCTGGTCGCGGCGGATATCACGTACTCGTTCGATGGCGACTGGGGTGCCGATCCCGACTACGATTTCACCTCGCGTTTTCTGCGCCAGCGCGACAGCGTGTCGCAAGACCTGCGATGGTTGTCGAGTGCTGCGCAGGGTGGTTGGAGCTGGCTCGCCGGTCTCTACGGGTTACGCCTGGCAGAGACCAACGATCAACTCGATCTCTACGGCGGGGAGGTCTATCGCGCGCTCATCAGCGACTATCGATCTGAGACTGTCGCAGCGTACGGGCAGTTGACCCAAGACTGGTCCGAGGCGTGGAGTTTGAGCGCTGGCTTGCGCCTCGAGCAGCGCAGCGCCCGGTATCGCGATACCGATGGCAGTGCGTTGTCGCCTGGCGAGAACATGTACGGTGGCAACGTCTCGTTGCAGTATCGTCCGCGCGCGACTCAAAGAATGTATCTAACCCTGGCGCGCGGCTACAAGGGCGGCGGCTTCAATATTGGCGCCGCAATCCCCGCGGCACGTCGCGGCTATACCCCCGAGTTGCTGCACAGTGTCGAAGTCGGAGTGAAAGGGCAGGACGACGCGCGTCGCCTCGACTACTCCGCCGCCGTGTTCTACATGCAGCGCAGTGAGCAGCAGGTGAGCACTTCGGCGCAACTCGATCCCGGCGACCCGCTGTCGTTCATCTACCTCACCGACAATGCCGCGCGGGGTGTCAATTGGGGGCTTGAAGCAGCTGCCGCATTCAGGCTCGCTCGTTACTGGAGCATCAGTGGCACGCTCGGCATCCTCAAGACGCGTTTCGTCGACTATGTCGTCGGCGATCGATCGCTGAACGGCAGGGCGCAGGCACACGCGCCGCAGTATCAAGTGTCGGCGTCGGTGGAGTATCGGCGGCCGCAAGGTTGGTTCGCTCGAGCCGATGCGCAGCGCGTGGCGGCGTTTTTCTTCAGCGATAGCCACGACCAGCGCTCCGCGCCGTATACGCTGCTCAACCTCAAAGCCGGATATGCCACGCCGCGTTGGAGCATCGATGTCTGGGTGCGCAACGCCCTGAATGAGACCTACGCGCAGCGGGGATTTTTCTTTGGCAATGAACCACCCGACTTCCCCGATAAGCTGTATGTTCAGCAGGCCGACCCGCGAGTGGCGGGCATGACTCTCAACTGGACAGTGCATTGATCGACACGGTGTTGCAGTCCATCGGCGCATCGCTGCGTGCCGCATCACCCCTCGAGCACGTCGCCTTGTTCGCCGGGCTCGGCTACGCGCTGCTCGCCGTTCGTCGGGATCATCGCGCCTGGGTCTTTGGTGCGTTGTCTTCGGGTCTGCTGGCGTGGCTCGCCGCGGGTGCGGCGTTGCCGTTGCAGGCGATATTGCAATCACTGTACGTACTGATGGCGATCTACGGTTTCGTGCGTTGGTCGCGCGAGTCGGCAGGCGCGCGTGCGCTGACCGTGCACCGCTGGCCAATTCGGGCGCACGTTTTGTCGGTGCTGCTGATCCTTCTGCTGACGTTGTTGGTGGCGCCGACCCTCGGTCGTTACACGGCAGCGGCATGGCCGTATCTCGATACGCTGGTGACGGGGCTCAGTCTGCTGGCGACCTGGTTGACCGCACGGGCGGTGCTGGAAAATTGGTTGTATTGGTTCGTCGTCAACCTGTTGTCGATGTTCCTGTACGGATCGCAGGGCCTGGTTTTCGTGAGCCTGCTCTACGTCGTCTATTTCGTGATCGCCATCGCGGGTTGGCGCGCCTGGCGCCGGGCTATCGCGTGAGGGGCTACGTTTGACCGGCGTCGCCGCCCCGCCGCGCCTCAACCGGATCCAACGGCTGAGTGAGGGCGGCTGCGACATCGTGCGTCGACACTGGGTGGCGGATGTCGTCGCGGAGTCTTTGGGTGCCGATCGGCTCGTCGAACTCACTGCGCAGCGTATGGCGGCCTCGTCGGGTCTTGCGCCGCCTGTGCTGGCCGTGGATTTCGAGGCCGGTTGGATGAGCATGCCCTTCATCTCGGGTGTGCAGCTCGGTGCGGATTGGTGGCATGACGAGAGCAGCGCCGCGCCTGTACTCGGACTGCTCGAGGTCTTGCGCGCCCTACCTGCGGAACAACTTCCGGTGGTTCATTTGGCCGATCGAGCGAGTAGTCTGCAGCGCCGACTCGCGGGGCTTGCGCCAGATGTGGCGCAGCGCTGGGAGCAGCCACTCGAGCGTTGCATACGCGAGTGGGGGAGCGAGCCTGGGTTGGCGCACCGGGAGCTCGATTGTTTTGTGCATGGCGACGTCTCGACCGACAATCTGCTGTGCCAGGGCGACGGGCGGCTGGTGCTGCTCGATTTCGAGTACGCCCATCGTGGGCACCGTCTGGAGGATCTGGCGGGGCTCGTGGTCAGCGGCGCGGTTGAGCCCCGCCGCTGGATGAGCTGGGTGCCGGGGCAGCAGCACATGCTTTTCGCGACCTTGGTTCGGACGAGGACGCTGCTCGATGGCCTCTGGACCGACCTGGCACGGGCCATGACTGGAAACGCTGCGGCAGCCCGGGCACACTAGCGACCCTCCAAGCAGCCGCGTCAGGATTTGCCCATGCCTTTGCTGAAAGTCGTCGACCGTGACGGTCGCGAGCACGATGTCCCCGCACGCTCCGGTCAGAAGTTGATGGAAACTCTGCGGGAACTCGACTATGGAATCTCGGCGATTTGCGGCGGCATGTGTTCCTGCGCGACCTGCCACGTCTACATTGATGCCGACTGGGCAGCGAAGATTCCGGCGGCGATGTCGGATGAGCGTGAGCTCATCGCTGAGTTGTCGCATCATAAGAGCGGCTCACGCCTGTCCTGTCAGATCGAGATGACCGACGCGCTGGATGGCCTGCGCGTGACCATCGCGCCAGACGAGTAAGCCCAACGGGGGGGTCTGCCATGGATTGGTTTGTGGTGTTTCTCATCGCGGGAGCGGGCATCGCCGTGTGGCGCATCGTCTATCAGGTGCGCCGTGCTGCCGCCGTCAAGGTCGATGACTGGGACACGCGGCTGATCGAGCGTTTGCGACGCAGCGGCGCTGACCCATTCCGCCCCGTAGAAGTGGATTTTTTTGTTGCCATGCCAACGCGCGAGCAGGCCGAACAACTTGCCGCCCAGCTAAGCGCTGAAGGTTATGCGGCCGACGTGCGTGACCTACCTGACAGCGCCGATTTACCCTACAGCGTGCACGCCCAGCGTGCCTTGCAGCTCAACGCCGACGCCATCCGCTCGATTTCGGGGCGGCTCCGCGAATTAGCGGCGTCAGGCGGTGGTCGGTACGACGGCTGGGCCCCCGGTCCGCCGAAGGCGACGAACTGACTAGCGCCGCTCGGTCTGCCGGCGCACCGCGTCAGCGGCCGCCTGAATCGCTGCGGCATCGCCGAGGTAGCGGCGGCTCACCGGCCGAAGTTGCTCGTCGAGCTCGTAAAGCAGCGGGACGCCGGTCGGAATGTTGAGCTCGACGATCTCTCGCTCCGCGACGTTGTCGAGCATTTTCACCATGGCACGCAAGCTGTTGCCGTGCGCCGTGACGAGCACGTTACGTCCGGCGCGCAGTTCGACGGCGATGCGCGACTCCCAGAATGGCTGCACGCGTGCGAGCGTGTCTTTCAAAGATTCTGTGGCCGGCAGCAGCGCGGGATCGATGCCCGCATAGCGCAAGTCGTGTCGCGGGTGACGCGGGTCGTCGAGCGCCAGCGCCGGCGGCGGGATGTCGTAGCTGCGGCGCCAGATCTTGACCTGCGCCTCGCCGTGTTTGGCCACCGTTTCGGCTTTATTAAGGCCCTGTAGTGCGCCGTAATGCCGCTCGTTGAGGCGCCAGCTCCGCTCGACCGGCAGCCACATCCGATCCATTTCGTCCAACATGATCCAAAGCGTACGGATGGCTCGCTTGAGCATCGAAGTAAAGGCAACGTCGACGGCGAGTTGCTCACGCAACAGCTCGCGTCCTGCTGCGGCGGCCTCCAGACGACCCTGCGGTGACAGGTCGACATCGTGCCAACCTGTGAAAAGATTTTCGACGTTCCAGATGCTCTGGCCGTGACGCACTAGGATCAGTTTGCCGGGCACGATGAGGCCTCCTTTAGGCGCTGCGAAGCGCCGCGAATGCTAACACGCGCGGGGTATTTGGATGCGCACCCGTAGCCCGCAGGGCGTGGCGGGTTCGGCGTGAATCCACCCCTCGTGGGCGGTGAACACACGACGCGCGATGGCGAGGCCAAGTCCCGTGCCGGTGCTATCGTCGCCCGCGGGCGCAAGGCGAGTGTAGGGCTCGAAAATCCGCTCGAGCATGTCGCTCGGTACGCCGGGGCCACGATCTTCGATGCTGACCGTCACGATGTCGATCGGTGGCTCACCGAGTGATTGTTCGGATGTGGCGCGGATGTCGATGCGGGTGTCGGGCGGTGCATGACGAATGGCATTGCGCAGGATGTTCTCGAAGCCACTGCGTAGCAGCGCCGGGTCACCGACTACAGTTAGATCAGGGGTTGCCTCCAGCGCCAAAAGCACCTCGCGAGTACCCGCCTCGACCCTTTCGTCTTCAACCAGCGTGTGCAGCAACTCATCGATGCGCAGCAAATGTTTGGCGCGAATGGGCTCTGCCTCAAGACGCGTGAAGCGCAATACATCGCCGATGGCCTGATTCATGCGCTCGAGTTCGGTGACGATGCGAGCGTGTTCGATGGCGGGCAGCGGCTGCTTGCGCTCTGCCAGGGCCAGCGCAGCCTGCAGCCGCGCCAGCGGCGAGCGCAGTTCGTGCGACATGTCCCGCATCAGTTGCTGCCGTGACGCTAGCAGACGCTCGATGCGCTCGGCCATCCCGTCGACATCCCGCGCGAGCGCTCCGAGTTCGTCGCCGCGTGCCGTGACCGCGGTTGGCGCGCGCGCGGCCACTTCGCCTTTAGCGACGCTGCGCACGGTGAGTTGCAATTCCCGAATGGGCTTGCCGAGGGCCCGAGCGATCAGTGCGGCCACTACGGCAATGACGATCAATGCTGCGGCGAGCAGGGCAATGAGCGTCGCCGCGTTGCCCCAGGGTGCGATGCGCTCAGGCAGCAGAAGGAACGCGTAGCGTGTGCCATCGGCAGCGACGAGCAGGGGAGCGAGGCGGATCGGACTGAAATTTCGCTCGTCACTGCGCACGGCGGCGAGCACGAAGCGCTCGACGAAGCGTCGATAGTTCGCAGGCAGTGCCTTGCCGGCGACATCGCGCCCCTCGGCATCGAGGATGTAAAGCACCACGCCGTCGGGAACGGTGCGCGGGTCCGTCATCCATTCGCGCAGCGCTGAAGGTCCGCCGCTCGCGAGGATCTGCGCGGCATCGCGCCCCAAGGTGCCCTCGCGGGCAAGCAGATAATTTTCCAATTGCTGGGATGCGATCAGTGCGAGGCTCGCGAGGGCGAGCAGCACGAAGCCGACGATGGCGGCCCCGATGTACACCGCCATGCGCACGTAGAGCCGCGACACTCGTCGCATCATGCGACGTTTCCACCCTTTCGTTTTCCGTCTGCGCGCAGTACGTCGAGCACATAACCATGCCCCCGAAGACTGCGAATCTCCGCGCCGTCAGCGCCCGCCATGGTCAGTTTGCGGCGTAATTTGCTGACCAGCGAGTCGATGCTGCGATCGTAAGGTTCCAACGGGCGGCCTACGGCCACTTCGGTAAGTTCCGCACGCGAGAGCACTTCGCCCTGACGCTGCAGCAAAGTTTCGAGCACCCGTAATTCCGTCGCGGTCAGCGGCACCACGCGGTCCGCCACCCGTACTTCGCGACGTTTGGCATGCAGCACGAGATTGCCAAACCCTGCGTTGTCCTCTTGCGCAGCAATGGCCGTGACAAGGCTGCGCTTGAGTACGGCGCGAACACGCGCAGCAAGTTCGAGTGG
Organism: Nevskiaceae bacterium; assembly: GCA_018883185.1. GTDB lineage: Bacteria > Pseudomonadota > Gammaproteobacteria > Steroidobacterales > Steroidobacteraceae > UBA964. The sequence continues at coordinate 55,291 of VEQP01000011.1, forward strand.
GTTGAAGGGTTTGGGCAGGTAGTCATCGGCACCCGCTGTGAGGCCTGCGATCCGATCCTGTTCCTCGCCCCGAGCAGTCAACATGATGACGGGTACCGCGTGGCTTTGTCGCAGGCGGCGCAAGGTTTCGAAACCATCGATCCCGGGCAGACCGACATCGAGCACGACGAGATCGATCGGCCGGCGCGGTAGCTCGGCCAAGGCTTGCTCACCGCTGCTGGCGGTAGCGACCTCGAAGCCTTGCATCTCGAGATACTCGAGGAGCATGGCCGCGAGCGTGCGGTCATCATCGACGATCAATAATTGGGGCGCGGGTGCGGCCATGTTCGCAGGCTTAACGCGGTAGCGTGGCGAGACCGACGCGCCGTGCGCGGTAAAGCGCGAGCGCAGTCAGCCCAGCTGCCAGCGCCAGCAGAGCAAGACCTGCCTGCAGCAGATAACCCGCGGCCAGCGCCGCCAACACGAACGTGTAGAGCAACGCCTCAAGCGGGCCGATGGCAATGAAGGCCATGCCGTAATCGGCCAGCACGCGCGTCTCGCCACGTGGGTCCGCGACCCGCAGCAGCGCCACGCCGAAGGCGATGGTGCCAGTGTTCCAGCCGTAGGTGAATATCGCGGATTCGAACCATCGAGCACCGAAAACTCGCGGCGCCACAAGCAACAGCCAGCCTACACAGATCGCAAGGCCAAGCAACGAGAACACGGCCAGCGGCAGCGCGTACTCGAGCACGATCTGCACATTGATCGAGGCGATGCCGAAGGCGACAAGATAGTCCGAGCACAAGCCGCCGATCCGGCCGATCAGCTGTGCATCGATGTATTCGCCAACGCATTGCCCGCGCAGTCTCAGGCGATCGAATACGCTCTGCACCAGCCAGCCGAGCAACATGGCGATGCCAAAGGCGGGCAGCACGAAATTGGCGGGTAGCCACTCGCGAAGGCTAGGCAGTAGTGCCATCGCGGCACCATAGATGCCGAGTACCAGAGCCACGTGCCACGCCAGCGACTCGAGCGCCATGCCATTGACGGTGGCGCGGCCTAGCGAGTGCTGTTGTTCCGCAGGCATGAAACTCTGACCCTGGTGATCTTGTGCGGCCGAGCTGCCGGAATCACCGGTCGCAATCCAGCCGCGGCGGCGCGCGAGGTTAATGAGTGTGAGACCACCGAACACGGCACAGCAAATGCCCACCGTCGCGAAGGTGAAGCCGACGCTGCGCGCAGCCTCCCATCCGGGTAACGCCTCGGCATAGAGCGCTGCGGTACCGTGACCACCCGCGAAACCCGCGGGCAGCATGACGATGAACTCCGGCCGCAGGTCGACAAATACGACGGCGAGCAGTGCTACCCCTAAGCAAATGACGAGGCCGTACTGCATGACCTCGGAGGCGAGGTTGTAGAGAAAGGAAGTACTGCTGTGCCGCCATACGGCGCCCCGCGCAGCGCGCGGTCGGTGGCCGAGCAGCAAGGTTGCAAACAGCAGCGTGATGAGTACGCCCGGATAACCGAGCAACAACGGCGCGCCGTCCGCATCGCGCGAGAAGGGCAGCAGGTCGAAACCGCCCGGGCCAAGCGCCAACGCCAGCAGGCCCGCGACCATCGACGAGGGGATGAGGTAGCGTGACAGCGGCCGGATGGACGCGCGCAGCAGTTGCGCCAGCACGAGCAGGGCAGAGACGAGTGCGATGTCGGTCAGCATGACTGCAGGCTCATGTGATCAGAAGCCTGCGAGTCGTTCGATGATGCGATGAGTTGCGTCGGCATCGTCGCTCGTGGCTCGCTCGCCCGCCGGTAGTTCAGAGGCTTTGCCGAGGTGCAAGGCGATGATGCCGTTCGGATACAGCGTGACGCGATTCTCGCCGGAGCCTTGCATAGACGGCAGGTGACGTACGATCCCGTCCCGCGCGCTGACGTAGCGGGGGAACCAATACCCCATTCGGTACAGCATGGGGGCTGCGGTGCGTGTGGCGGCATCGACACCCTGCGTGCCGTCGACCGTTGGCACCAGCGCCTCACGCGCGGCGAGCAGATCGCGTGTCAAAGGGCCATGCAGGATCTGTCGGCCTTGATGAGCGCCACCGGCTTGCAGCAGAAGGGCGATCTTTGCCAGCTCCTCGACGGTCGGGTAGTAGCCGGCGTTCGCCCAAATGACACCGTCGCGTTCGCTACTCTCGCGGGTGCGCACGGCCGGTGCTTGACGAATGCCGATCGGTGCGAACACCTCCTCTTGCAGCATGCGCCACAGGTCTGCGTCGGCGCCGCGTACGGACTTCAGAAATCCATCGATTGCGACGCCAAGCAGGAAGTAGTCCTGATCCCGATAGCGCATGACCGTGCCGGGTTCCCAAGGATACGGTTTGAGATTGCGGCGGATCGCTTGCAGTTTCTCGGCTGAGGACGGAGCCGTGTACCAACCGTCGTAGTCGCCCTCGAGATAGCCCGCGTATGGGTCGTTCGGACGCGTCACGAGACTGCCGAGACCCCCAAAACCGCTCGCCATGTTGGCAGCATCGATGAAGCGGATGCGGCTGAACTTGGCATCGAGTCCGGGTACATAGTCACCGATGCGCAACTCGAGCACGTACGGTCCCAGGGTTTCCGCGAGGCGCAATAGGGCCAGCGGTGCGGCGATGCTTTTCATTACGGAACGCACGCCAAAGCGCATTTCAAGCGGGTAAGGATAAGGGCCGTAGGGTGTAGGCGAGTCCTGCACATAAAGCGTGCCCCGATACACGACGGCGTTGAGTACCTGCCAGTGCGGCAGCACCGGGCCGCCGAAGCCGTCCAGGCTGCCGGTCGGGAATTGTTTGACGAGTTCCGTCCAAGGCTTGACCGGCAAGCGCTCGTCGCGTTCGCGGCGGGCCAAGGCACGCTCTGCGTCAAAGGCGGTCGGTGCGGCGCTGCGCCAACGCAGCGCCGCGCTGCCCCAAAGCACCGCATGCTGCTTCAGCAGATAGGGGCCTGTGTGCTGCGCGAACTGCAGCCGCAACGCGCTGACGGCGCCCTCGCGATAGAGGAAGGTCGCCACCCCCTGATGGGCGTGGTTTTCGGTGTCGTTGACCAACATCAACGGCAGCGCGGCACGCGACCACTCGCCATCGCCCGGTTCCCGCCAGATGCGGCCCGTCTGAGGAATCACCCGCCAATAGCTGCGCGGCGGCTTGGTTGCGAGTTCGCGGACCATACTGCCGCGTTGCACCGGTACGAGCAGATCACCGTCGCTGAATAGCGACAAAGAAATCGCCGGAAATAGCAACGCATCGCGGCCCTCGATCAGCGGTTTCAACAGTTGCGGCGAGGACTGCAGGCGCCCCTCGGCGATCTCCAGAATCCCTTGCAAGACTGCCGCCGGTAGAGCGTCCGTCGAGGGCGTAAAGGCTGAATGATCGACGGGTGAGGCGGGCGAGGTGATCGGACCCGTGAGTGACGGGACGGGAAGATGTATTGATGCGGGGGCCGCCGTAGCCGTAGCGACGCTCATCAATGTGATCGCAGCGCAGGCCATGACCTGCCACGCGCGCCTCGCCTCCCGATGACTCTGCGGATCAAAGCCCTTCATGAGAACCCCCATGATCTAGGTGCCGAGGCCGATGCTATCAGCGTCCCTGCCACACCGGTTTGCGTTTCTCGGCGAAGGCACGGGCGCCTTCTTTTTGGTCCTCGCTCGAGTACAGCCTATCCACGGTGGGCAAGCGACGTCTTGTGACCTTCTCGAAGGCCTCTTCGATCGACAAGTGGGCTGTATCGCGAATGATTTCCTTGATCGCCGCGAATACGAGTGGTGGTCCGTCGGCCAATTGCTGCGCGAGTTCACGGGCGCGCGGCATCAGTTGCGCAGCGGGCATGACTTCGTTGACAAGACCCCATTGCCTGGCCTCCTGCGCATCGATGCGTCGACCGGTGAGCAGCAGATCCATCGCCACGTGGAACGGGATACGCCGTGGCAACTTGATCGAGGCGGCATCGGCGACGGTGCCAGAGTTGATCTCGGGCAGCGCGAAGGTCGCATGGTCGGCGACGAGTAGCAGGTCGCAGGACAAGGCGATTTCGAAACCCCCGCCGAAGGCGAGACCGTTGATCGCGCCGATGACCGGTTTATTCAATCCAGGCAACTGCTGCAATCCGCCGAAACCACCCACGCCGTAGTCGGCATCGGGCGGTTCACCGGCGGCGGCGGCCTTCAGATCCCAGCCTGGACAAAAAAATCGATCGCCCGTGGCGGTCAGGATGGCGACGCGCAGCGAGGCGTCGTCACGGAAGTTTGCGAATACGTTCCCCATGATGCGACTCGTTGCCGCATCGATGGCATTCGCCTTGGGCCGGTCGATGGTGACTTCGAGCACTGCGCCGCGACGTTCGCAGCGTATCGGTCCGCTCATGTTGACCTCGGGGTGACTGTCGCCAGGAATTCATTCGTTGCGCGAAACTTGATGAGCGCATCGACCGCGATGGCTCGATCCGGCAAAGCAAGCAGGGGGTTGATGTCGAGTTCCTCGAGTTCCTCACGGTACTTGTCCGCGAAGTCTGCGATGCGTTCGATCGTCTGTATGATCGCTGCCGCATCGCCTTGGCGCCCGCGATAGCCGACGATCAGTCGCCAAATGCGAAGCCGGTTTAGCGCCGCCTCGATGTCGGCGCGTCGGGCGGGGAGCAGTAGCGTGACGTTGTCTGCCCACACCTCGGCCAGCACGCCGCCCGCGCCCAGCAATAAGGCGAGCCCGTATTGCGGATCGCGAACCACACCGACGATGAGCTCGGCGACACTGCCGGTCACCATCTGCTCGATCAGTACGCGATCGCCGAGATGACGCATCTTCGCCACCGCTGCGGTCACCTCGTCAGCGGAATTCAGTGAAAGCGCGACCCCGCCGACGTCGCTCTTGTGCGCGATGGCTGCGTTGGAGATTTTCACGGCGACTGGAAAGCCGAGGTCTTTCGCGGCTTCGGGTGCCTCGGCGAGGCTGCACTCGATCGAGCGCGGAACATCGATACCCGCTGCGCCGAGCAATGCCTTCGCGGCGACTTCGCGTAAGGTGGCCACCTCTGTGCCTGCCTCGCGACCTCCGGTGCGCAAAGGCCACGGCGCCTGTGGCGCCGGACGCCGTTGATGGTCGCCGATCGATGCCGCAGCGCGCAGGGCTTGCAACGCATCGTCGATGCCGATCAGGGGCGCGACGCCCACGGCGGCAAGTTCGGCAGCCAGGTCGGCTGGCATACCTTCAGGCAGACTCGCCACTACTGCGGCGCGCGCACCGGTGCGCTCGTGCGCGCTCACGAAGGCGCGCGCCGTGATCCGCCACGAATCGGCTTTCATTGATGGATGAGTCGGCGTATCGAGAATCAGCAATGCCGCATCGAAGCCGTCCGACAAGGCCGCCGTAAAGGTGGCCTCTAGCTTGTCGCCTTGCCCCCAGATGAACGTGTGGTAGTCGAGTGGATTGTCGATGGTGACGAGTTCGTTCAGGGTGGCGGCGACGCGCAAGGCACCGCTGCTTGAAAAGGGCGGGAACAGCAACTCGTGTTCGACCGCGAGGTCGGCGACGAGGGCGGCCTCACCGCCCGAACAACTGAGCGAGAGCAAGCGGTTGCCCGTTAGCGGTCCGCCGCAATGCAGCAGCTTCAAGGTTTCCACCAGGCTAGAGAGCGTCGAGACGCGCGCTACGCCACAGCGCTCGAGCAGCGCATCGCAGAGACGATCGGCGCCGGCGAGCGAGGCGGTGTGACTGAAGGTGATTCGTGCGCCTTGTGGCGAGCGGCCGGTCTTTAGCGCCACGATGGGTTTGCCATGCTCACGCGCGATGGCGGCTGCAGCGACGAAGGCATCGACATCACGCAAGCCTTCGATGTGCAGCCCAATCGCCGTGATCCGTGGGTCGAGAGCGAGATCGGCCACGGCACCGGCGATGTCGACGTCCGCCTGATTGCCGAGTGTCAGCAGCATCGCAATCGGCAAACCGCGTTGCAGCATGGTGAGGTTACAGCCGATATTGCCCGACTGGGTGACCACAGCGACGCCGCGCTCGCAGCGCGCAAGCCCGTGCTCATCGGGCCACAGCGCCACCTGCGATGTCGTGTTGATGAAGCCATAGCAGTTCGGCCCGAGCAGCGGCATGCCGTCAGCGGCAGCCAGTAGCGCGCTCTGCAATTCATCCTCACCGGTTTCGGCGAAACCGGCTGCGTAGATCACGGCACCACCGCAGCCGAGCGTACGCAGGTCTTTGACAACCGGGATCGTCGCGGCGCGTGGTAAAGCGATGAACGCCGCGTCGGGGGCTGTTTTCAACTCCGTGACCGCGGTGATCGTCGGCACGCCGCCGAGCTGCGCTCGTCGCGGGTTGATCGCATGGATCTCACCCGTGAAGCCGAGGGCCCGAGTGCGTTCGATGGCGACGGCGCACTCCGCACCGCCAACGAAGGCAATCGAGCGCGGATTAAGCAGCCGCTGCAGGCGCATGTCAGGCGCCTAGCGGTCGCAGCAGGGCGCGGGAAATAATGTGGCGCTGGATTTCGGAGGTGCCTTCCCAGATGCGCTCGACGCGCGCGTCGCGCCAGATGCGCTCCAGGGGAAGGTCTGCCATCAGGCCCATGCCGCCGTGGATCTGGATGGCCTCATCGGCCACGTAAGCGAGCATCTCGGTGGCCTTGAGCTTGGCCATCGCCATGTCAGCGTCGGTGACCGTGCCTTGGTCCGCTTTCCATGCGGCTTCCAGCGTCAATAGTTCGGCAGCCTTGAGTTCCATCGCCATGTCGGCGAGCTTGAAGGCGACGCCCTGAAACTTGCCGATGACCTGACCAAACTGACGGCGCTCGGCCGCCCAACGTGTGGCGAGCTCTAGCGCGCGCTCTGCGCGCCCGAGACAGGTTGCAGCCACCTGCAGCCGCGTGGCGCCGAGCCATTGATTGGCGATGTCGAAGCCGTGATGCACTTCGCCGAGCACCTGCGTCTTCGGTACGCGACATTCGTCGAAGCGCAAAATGCAGTTTTGATAGCCGCGATGCGACACGCTGCGATAACCCTCATCGATGCTGAGGCCCGGCGTATCGCGGTCGATGAGAAAGGCCGTGATCAATGCGCGCGGACCGCGCGGTGTCTGCTCTTCGCCCGAGGCGGCAAAGAGCACGACGAAGTCCGCTTCGTCGGCATGGCTGATGAAGTGCTTGGTACCTGTGATGACGAAATCGTCGCCGTCACGCCGGGCGCGGGTCTTCATGCTACGCAGATCCGAGCCGACGTCGGGCTCGGACATGGCGAGGCAGTCGGATTTCTCGCCGCGCACCGCGGGCAGCAGATAACGCTCGCGCTGCTCGCCTACACAGGCGAGCAGGATGTTCGAGGGGCGCGCGACGCAAGTCCAGTGCAAAGCATAATTTGCGCGGCCGATTTCTTTCTCAAAGAGTATCCAGCTCAAAGTGTCGAGGCCGCCGCCGCCGATCTCGGCGGGCATGTTGGCTGCATACAGCCCCGCGTCGATGGCCTTGCGGCGCAATTCGTCGCGCAGTTCCGGTGGTAACCGGCCCGTCCTTTCGATTTCGGCTTCGTGCGGATACAACTCGCGCACGACGAATGCGTTCGCCGTCTGGACGATCAGGCGCTGTTCTTCGGTGAGCGAGAAATTCATCTTCGGTACCCGTTCGCGCTTCAGCCAAGCTGTGGCATGATTGTGGCACACAAGATAAACCCGACGACAGGCGAGTTCGCATGCCGCTGCAGTTCAGTCGAGAGGTCTTCATCACTTGCGCCGTCACTGGCTCAGGCGCCACGCAAGATAGGTCGCCGCACGTGCCACGCTCGCCGCGCGACATTGCGCAGAGTGCCATCGCCGCCGCGAAGGCCGGCGCCGCCGTCGTCCATTGCCACGTTCGCGATCCACTGACTGGCAAGGCCAGTCGTGATCCTGCACTGTATCGTGAACTCACCGATCGTATTCGCGACGCAGACACGGACGTGGTCATCAATCTGACCGCGGGCATGGGCGGTGATCTCGTGCTCGGTCCCCCCGAGGCACCGCTACCCATCAATCCGGTGGGCACCGACATGGGCAGTGCCACAGATCGAATGCGCCCCATCGCCGACTGCCTGCCGGAGATCTGCACGCTCGACTGCGGCACCATGAATTTCGCCGAGGCCGACTACGTCATGACCAACACGCCGGGCATGCTGCGCGCCATGGGCCGCATGATGACCGAGCTCGGTGTGCGTCCGGAGATCGAGGCATTCGATACCGGGCACTTGTGGTTTGCGCAGCGATTGGTCGAGGAGGGCGTGCTCGAGGGGCCCGCGCTCGTGCAACTGTGCATGGGCGTGCCCTGGGGCGCGCCGAATGACATGAACACCTTCATGGCGATGGTCAACAACGTGCCGCAGGCTTGGACCTGGTCGGCTTTCAGTCTCGGGCGCGATCAGATGCCCTATGTCGCGGCGGCCGTGCTCGCGGGCGGCAACGTGCGTGTGGGGCTCGAAGACAACCTTTGGCTCGATAAGGGTGTCCTTGCACGCAACGAGGATCTCGTCGAACGCGCCGTGGGCATCATAGAGCGTATGGGTGCTCGGGTGCTCGAGCCCGCAGCAGTGCGCAGCAAGCTGGGGCTCGTCAAACGCGCGCCGGTAGCCCACGCGTGACCCGTCGCGCGGCGATCATCGGTGGCGGCGTCATCGGTGGCGGATGGGCAGCCCGTTTTCTGCTCAACGGTTGGGACGTGGCGGTGTTCGATCCGGACCCGGAGGCGGAGCGCAAGCTCGGCGAGGTGCTGGCCAATGCGCGGCGCTCACTGCCCGGGTTGTACGACACCGCGCTGCCGACGGAAGGGCGACTCACCTATCACGCGCGTCTCGAGGACGCGGTGTCTGGCGCCGAGTGGGTGCAGGAGTCCGTGCCCGAGCGGCTCGAGCTCAAGCACAAAGTATTTGGCCAGATACTCTCGGCGCTTGCACCGGAGGCGCTCATCGGTTCGTCCACCTCGGGGTTCAAGCCTTCTGAACTCGGCGCGGGTGTCGTCGATGCCTCGCGCATCATGGTGACGCATCCGTTCAACCCCGTGTATCTGTTGCCTGTCGTCGAGGTGGTCCCGCATGCCACCGTCGCCGAGGCGAACGTGCAGCGTGCGATCCAGCTGCTTGCATCCCTTGGCATGAAGCCGCTGCGCTTGCGGCGCGAAATCGACGCGCACGTCGCCGATCGATTTTTGGAAGCCGTCTGGCGCGAGGCCCTGTGGCTCATCAAGGATGACATTGCCACCACCACCGAGATTGACGATGTCATCCGCTTCGGCTTCGGTATTCGCTGGGCGCAGATGGGGCTGTTCGAAACCTATCGCATCGCCGGTGGCGAGGCGGGGATGGCGCACTTTCTGGCCCAGTTCGGTCCCTGCCTCAGTTGGCCGTGGACCAAGCTCATGGACGTGCCCGAGCTCGACGATGCGCTGGTGCAAAAGATTTCCTCACAGTCGGATGCGCAGTCCGGCATGCGTAGCATCCGCGAGCTCGAGCGCATCCGCGATGACAACCTCGTGTCGATGATGCGGGCACTGAAGGGTCGCAACTGGGCCTCGGGTCAAATTCTGCTCGAGCACGACGCACGCCTGCAGGGCGCGCTGCCCACACCCGACTGGTCGCAAGCTATCGAGACGGCCTCGCGCACCGTGCCCATCGATTGGACCGACTACAACGGACACATGAACGAGGCGCGCTACCTCGAGGTCTTCAGCGCCGCCACCGATCGTTTCATGCAGATGGTCGGCTGCGATGCGAGCTACATCGCCTCCGGTTTCAGCTATTTCACGGTGGAGTCGCACCTGCAGCATATTGCCGAGGTGCATGCCGGCGCGCGCATCCGCGTGTTGACGCAATTGCTGTCGGGCAGCGGCAAGCGGCTGCACCTGTACAGCCAACTGTTCGACGAGGGGGGGCAGCTGCTCGCGACGGGCGAGCAGTTGCTGATTCACGTGTCGCTGGAGACACGGCGCGCAGCGCCGCCGGCCGCGTCGCTGCAACAGACACTGCAGCAGATCGAGACGAGGCAGGCGGCCCTGCCGCGGCCCGGGAGGTTGCATTGTGGGCAGCGGGACTAGCGGCGGTACGGGCAGCCATACACACGTCGAGCCGGGTGAGCCCGCGCCACGACGGGAGCCGCCTGTCGATTGGCCGGTGTTCGGTATCACGGCATTGGTGCTGGGCGGTGTGTGTGCACTGATCTTTGCCGCGCCGGCCCGAGCGGGTGCGTTCATCAACCAACTCTATGACGGCGTGACCCACAATCTCGGGTTCCTATACCAGTGGTACGTCATCGCACTGCTGATTTTTCTGGGTTATATCGTCTGCAGCCGACACGGATCCATCCGGCTCGGCGGTCGCGACTGCAAGAGCGACTACAGCACGCTTAGCTGGATCGGCATGATCTTCTGCGCCGGTGTCGGCGCCACGCTTATTTATTGGGCGGTGGTGGAGTGGGCGTTCTACATCGACTCCCCGCCGCTGGGTGCGGCGCCGCGCTCGACCGCGGCGCTCGAGTGGGCCGCAACCTATGGCATTTTTCATTGGGGGCCGGTCGGTTGGGCCATTTTCTGTTTGCCTACCATCGCGATCGCCTATGCCTTCTACCAGCGCGGCGAGCCACATCTACGCTTGAGCTCGGGGTGTCTGCCCTTTTTGCCCGGCGGTGTCGGCAGTGCCCGCGCGCGGATCATCGACTTCATTTACATGGCCAATCTGATCGGCGGCGGCGCGACTTCGCTGGGGCTTACTGCGCCGATGATCGCCGGCATCTTCGCGAAGATCTTCGGCGTGCCGCATGATTTTGCCCTCGAAGCGACGGTGATCGGCATCAGCGTGCTGATCTTTGGCGCAAGCAGTTGGCTGGGGTTGGAGCGCGGCTTCAAGCGCCTCTCCGATGCGAATACGTGGATTGCACTCACCTTGCTGTTCTACATCGTGGCTGTCGGCCCCACGCTGTTCATTCTGCAGATGGGTACGAACTCGCTCGGTCTCATGCTGCAGGAGTTCGTGCGCATGGTGACGTGGACCGATCCTGTGGAACGCAGCGGCTTCGTCGAGAGCTGGACCATATTTTATTGGGCCTGGTGGGTGGCTTATGGTCCGTTCGTGGCGATTTTCGCCACGCGAATTTCGCGTGGGCGCACGCTGCGCGAGTTGATCCTCGGCTTGTTGGTGTTCGGTACTTTGGGAGCCGGCATTTTCTACATCGTGCTCGGTAACTACGCGATGCATCTTGAGTTGTCGAAGGCGCTGAGTGTGACCACGCTGATTCGCGAGCACTCCGGGCCTTACGCACTCGCCGAGGTTCTCGGCACCTTGCCGTTCCCAACGCTCACGATGCTGGGTTTTCTGGTGGTCGCGGCGATATTGATGGTGACGACCTACGATTCGGCCTCGTTCACGCTCGCCTCGGTCGCGAGTCGCGACATCCGAGCAGGCGAGGATCCGGCGCGCTGGAACCGCGTGTTCTGGGCCGTTGCCATCGGCATCCCGCCTATCGCGCTGCTGTTCGTCGAGGGCGGTGTGAAAGTGGTGCAGTCGGCCACAGTCGTGGTGAGCCTGCCGCTGCTCGCTGTAGGTGTGCTGCTGGCACTTTCGATTCTGCGCATGATTCGCGAGGACGAGACGGCAGGGCGGCTCTGAGTTCGTCCGCTGGCCCAGTCGCGTACGCTCTACGACATGTCGCATTTTGGCCGATGACGAGCGGGCGGGACGCCCAAAATCCTCTGCACTCTGACGGGGGATGAGCTCTTGAAGAATAATATTGAAATCGCGCAAGCCGCGACGTTGCGGCCTATTTCCGCACTCGCCGCGGATCGGCTCGGCATACCGGAAGAGGCCCTCGAGCCCTACGGTCGTCACAAGGCTAAGTTGTCGCTCTCGTACATCCAGTCGCTGGCCGATCGGCCCGACGGCAAGCTCGTGCTGGTGACGGCAATTTCGCCGACCCCGGCGGGCGAGGGAAAAACCACGACCACCGTAGGTCTTGGCGATGCACTCAATCGCATCGGCAAGCGTGCCATCGTCTGTCTGCGCGAACCGGCGCTCGGGCCCGTGTTCGGCATGAAGGGCGGAGCGGCTGGCGGTGGCTACGCGCAGGTCGTGCCGATGGAAGACATCAACCTGCATTTCACTGGCGACTTTGCCGCCATCGCGCTCGCCAACAATCTGTTGGCAGCGATGATCGACAACCACATTCATCACGGTAACGAGCTCGGTTTCGATGTGCGTCGCATCACCTGGCGGCGAGTGGTGGACGTGAACGATCGCGCTCTGCGGCAGATTACGGCGTCGCTCGGTGGGACGGCCAATGGTTTTCCGCGTGAGGACGGCTTCGACATCGTCGTGGCTTCGGAAGTCATGGCGATTTTTTGCCTCGCGACCAGCCTGGCCGATCTCAAGGAGCGCCTCGGCAAGATCGTCGTCGGCTACACGCGTGACCAAAAGCCGATCCTCGCGCGCGATCTGAAGGCGCATGGTGCGATGACCGTGCTGCTCAAAGATGCGCTGGCACCGAATCTGGTGCAGACGCTCGAGAACAACCCGGCGATCATTCACGGCGGACCGTTTGCCAATATCGCGCACGGTTGCAACTCGGTGATCGCCACACGCGCTGCACTTAAGCTCGGCGACTACGTGGTCACCGAAGCCGGTTTCGGTGCCGACCTCGGCGCCGAGAAGTTTGTCGACATCAAATGTCGCAAGGCGGGCCTGAAGCCCGCGGCCGCAGTGATCGTGGCGACCGTTCGTGCGCTGAAGTATCACGGCGGCGTCGAGGTGCCTGATCTTCGCGTCGAAAATGTCGCAGCTCTGCAGAAGGGCATGGCCAATCTCGAGCGGCACATTGCCAATGTGCGTGATCGCATGGGCTTGCCTTGCCTCGTCTCGATCAATCATCGTGCCGAGGACACGCCAGCCGAGATCCAGGCGCTGCACGAGCGTGCGAGCCATCTCGGCGTGAAGGTGGTTACGGCGCGGCATTTCGCCGAAGGCAGCGCGGGTGCCACGCACCTGGCCGAGGAAGTGGTGCGTCTGACCGAGCAACCGAACTACTTCTCGATGATGTACGAGGACAGCCTGCCGCTTTGGCAAAAAATGAAGAAGGTGGCTACCGAACTCTACGGGGCGTCCGACATCACCGCGGATGCCAAGGTGCGCGCCAGCATTCGTACGCTGCAGGAAAATGGCTACGGTCACTACCCGGTGTGCGTCGCGAAAACTCAGTACTCCTTCTCCACTGACCCGAAGCTGCGTGGCGCTCCGAGTGGTCATGTGGTCAATGTGCGCGAGGTGCGTCTCGCAGCGGGTGCGGAATTCATCGTGATGATCTGTGGCGACATCATGACCATGCCGGGTTTGCCGGCGATGCCGGCGGCGTGCAACATCGACATCGACGACGCCGGTCGCGTCGTCGGCATGTTCTAGGGGATCGTCGATGGCGTGGGATGTCCGCAAGGCCGCAGAGATCATCGAGGCGCACCGGCATCTGGACGGGCCCGCGTTGCCGGTGCTGCGTGCCTTGCAAGACGCCTTCGGTTATCTACCTGAGGAGGCCACGACGCAGGTGGCCGAGGCACTCAATATTTCGCGCGCCGAAGTGCATGGCGTCATCAGTTTCTACCACGATTTCCGTCGCGCGCCGGTGGGACGCACGAGTCTCAAACTTTGCCGCGCCGAGGCCTGTCAGGCGATGGGGGCCGATGAGTTGGCTAGCGAAGCCTGCGCACAACTTGGCACGAGCTGGCATGGCACGACGGCGGATGGGCGGGTGACGCTGGAGCCGGTGTTTTGCCTCGGACTGTGTTCGGTCGCACCGGCAGCACTTGTCGGTGACGAACTTGTGGGCCGCGCCAACTGGCCGCGTTTGGCGGCAGCCCTAGAGAAGTGCGGACGTTGATCGCATGAGCCGCACCCATCGCATCTTCGTCCCTGCCGATTCCGCTGCGCTCGCCCTCGGCGCCGATGCCCTGGTCACTGCCATTGCGGCCGAGGCGTCGCGACGCCAGGTGGCTGTGCAGATTGTCCGCACGGGCTCGCGGGGCATGCACTGGCTAGAGCCGCTCGTCGAGGTGCAGACCGACGAGGGTCGCATCGGCTACGGACCCGTGAGCGCCGAGGATGTCGCGAGTTTGTTCGAGGCCGGTTGGCTAGAGGGTGGCGCGCATGCGCGGCGCATCGGCGCGCCGGAGTTGCAGCCGTTCATGGCTCGTCAGACGCGTTGGACCTTCGAGCGTTGCGGCATCATCGATCCATTGTCATGGGATGATTTTGTCGCCCACGGCGGTGGGCAGGCGCTCGCGCAGGCCCGTCTGCAGGGCGCCGAGGCCACGCTGGCGGCGATCATCGAGTCGGGGCTGCGTGGTCGAGGCGGTGCCGGGTTTCCAGCGGGCATCAAGTGGCGCACCGTGCGCGAGACGCAGGCGAATATTCGTTACGTCGTGTGCAACGCCGACGAGGGCGATGCGGGAACGTTCGCGGATCGGATGCTGATGGAAGGCGACCCGCTCGCGCTCATCGAGGGCATGGCGATCTGCGGTTTCGTGGTCGGCGCGCGCAAGGGCTTTATTTACATTCGTTCGGAGTACCCGCGAGCCATACAGGTGCTCGAACAGGCTCTCGAACTTGCACGCACTCGCGGGCTGCTTGCCGAGTGCGACATTGAACTGCGCATCGGTGCAGGGTCGTACGTCTGCGGCGAGGAAACGGCGCTGCTCGAGAGTCTCGAGGGCAAGCGCGGTCAGGTGCGGGCCAAGCCGCCGCTGCCGGCGCATGCAGGCCTGTTCGGCAAGCCGACTGTGGTCAACAACGTGCTGACCTTGGCGACCGTACCCTCGATCCTTCTGCGCGGCGCTGCCGCCTACGCCGCACTCGGCCACGGCCGATCGCGCGGCACCATGCCCATTCAGCTAGCCGGCAACATTCGCCACGGCGGATTGTTCGAGGCAGCTTTCGGTATCAGCCTCGCGGAGCTCGTCGATGACATCGGCGGCGGCACCGCATCCGGGCGCCCCGTGCGTGCCGTGCAGGTGGGTGGTCCGCTCGGCGCGTATTTTCCGCGAGCCCTATTCGATACGCCGCTCGATTACGAGGCCTTCACCGCGCGCGACGGTCTTGTGGGTCACGGTGGCATCGTGGTGTTCGACGAGACTGTCGACATGCTCCGCCAGGCGCGCTTCGCGATGGAGTTCTGCGCGGCGGAATCCTGCGGCAAATGCACGCCGTGCCGCGTGGGTTCGGTACGCGGCATGGAAGTCGTCGATAAAATCATTGCCGGTCGGGATGTCGACAGTAATCTCGCCCTGCTCGAAGATCTGTGTCATACATTGCGCCTCGGGTCGCTCTGTGCACTTGGAGGCTTCGTGCCGTTCCCCGTGCTGAGCGCTTTGCGCCACTTTCCGCAGGACTTTCACCGCCCATGAACGCGATGCTGGATCGGGATTTCGGTACACCCCCGTCGACGAGCGAGACGACGGTTGCAGTGGAAATCGATGGCTTGCGCATCGAGGTTCCGACCGGCACATCGGTGATGCGTGCGGCCGCCGAAGCCGGCATTTCAATTCCCAAACTGTGCGCCACCGACACGCTCGAGGCCTTCGGCTCCTGCCGGCTGTGCCTCGTGGAAATCGACGGTCGCGCAGGCACGCCTGCCTCCTGCACCACGCCAGTGGCTGAAGGTATGCGGATCCACACGCAGACGAGCAAGCTGAAATCGCTCCGTCGCGGCGTGATGGAACTCTACATCTCGGATCACCCGCTCGACTGCCTCACCTGTTCGGCCAACGGCGATTGCGAGTTGCAAGACATGGCAGGCGCGGTCGGTCTGCGTGAAGTGCGTTACGGGTTTGATGGCGCCAACCATTTGTCGGCGCCGAAAGACGAGTCCAACCCCTATTTCACCTTCGATGCTTCGAAGTGCATCGTCTGCTCGCGCTGCGTGCGTGCTTGCGATGAGGTGCAGGGCACACTGGCCTTGACGGTGGCGGGGCGTGGCTTCGAGTCAAAGATCGCCGCTAGCGCCGATGAATCCTTCCTCGACTCCGAGTGCGTCTCCTGCGGCGCCTGCGTCAAGGCCTGCCCAACTGCGACCCTGACCGAGAAAACCGTCATCGAGATCGGCCAGCCCGAGCGCACGGTGCTCACCACCTGCGCCTATTGCGGTGTGGGCTGCAGTTTCAAAGCGCAGGTGCGCGGCACCGAGGTCGTGCGCATGGTGCCGCACGATGACGGCAAGGCCAATCGGGGCCACTCCTGCGTCAAGGGTCGATTCGCCTGGGGTTACGCCACGCACCCGGATCGTGTGCTGACGCCGCTGGTGCGCGAGCGCATCGATCAGCCCTGGCGCGAGGCGAGTTGGGATGAAGCCGTGGGACGGATCGCGAGCGAGTTCCGCCGCATCCAGCAGCAGTACGGCAAGGATTCCGTCGGCGCGGTCACCTCTTCGCGCTGCACCAACGAGGAAACCTTCCTCGTGCAAAAAATGGTGCGTGCGGTGTTCGGTAACAACAACGTCGACACCTGTGCGCGCGTGTGCCACTCGCCCACCGGCTACGGCCTGAAGCAGACCTTCGGAACTTCTGCAGGAACCCAGGACTTCGACTCGGTCATGCAGGCCGATGTCATCGTGGTGATTGGCGCGAATCCGACCGACGGGCATCCGGTGTTTGCTTCGCGCATGAAGCGCCGTTTGCGCCAGGGCGCCAAGCTCATTGTCATCGACCCGCGCCGCATCGATCTCGTGCGTACGCCGCATATCGAGGCGAGTCAGCATCTGCAGTTGCGGCCGGGCACCAACGTCGCGATCATCAATGCGCTGGCGCACGTGATCGTCACCGAAGGGCTGGTCAACGAGGCATTCGTTCGCGAGCGGTGTGACCTTCCGGAGTTCAGCACCTGGGCGCAATTTGTCGCCGAAGCGCGCAACAGCCCGGAGGCCACTGAGAGCATCACCGGCGTGCCTGCGGCGACGGTACGCGCCGCCGCGCGGCTCTATGCGACGGGTGGCAACGGGGCGATCTACTACGGTCTCGGTGTCACCGAACACAGTCAGGGTACGACGATGGTGATGGGCATCGCGAATCTCGCGATGGCGACCGGCAACATCGGACGCCCCGGCGTCGGCGTCAACCCGTTGCGCGGCCAGAACAACGTGCAGGGCTCTTGCGACATGGGTTCTTTCCCGCACGAGTTCGCGGGCTATCGGCACGTCTCCGACGAGGCGACCCGCGAGTTGTTCGAAGATATCTGGGGCGTGCCGCTGGCGTCCGAGCCCGGGCTGCGCATTCCCAACATGTTCGACGCGGCGCTCGATGGCAGCTTCAAGGGCCTGTTCATACAAGGCGAGGATTTCGCGCAGTCGGACCCCGACACCCAGCACGTCGTGGCGGGCCTCTCTGCGATGGAATGCGTGGTGGTTCACGATCTATTCCTCAACGAGACCGCGAAGTACGCCCACGTGTTTCTGCCGGGCGCGTCGTTCCTCGAGAAGGACGGTACGTTCACCAATGCCGAGCGACGCATCAGTCGTGTGCGCAAGGTCATGCCGCCGCGAGCAGGGCTGGCAGACTGGCAGGCGGTGATGGCAGTGTGTCAGGCGCTCGGTTACCCGATGCAGTACGCACATCCGTCGCAGATTATGGACGAGATCGCTCGCACCACGCCGTCGTTCACCGGCGTGAGCTATGCGAAGCTCGATGAGCTCGGCTCGATTCAGTGGCCCTGCAACGACAAGGCACCGACGGGCACGCCGGTCATGCATTCCGCTGGCTTCGTGCGTGGTAAGGGTCGCTTCATCGTCACCGAATATGTGCCGACTGAAGAACGCTCGACGTCACGGTTCCCGCTGCTGCTGACCACGGGGCGAATCCTCTCGCAGTACAACGTCGGCACCCAGACCCGTCGTACGGCCAACTCGCAGTGGCACGCGCAGGATCTGCTCGAGATCCACCCGCACGATGCCGAACAGCGCGGCATTCGCGATGGCGATCGCGTGCGTGTGGCGAGTCGTACCGGGGCCACGGAATTGCAGGCGGAAATCACCGATCGTGTGGCGCCGGGCGTGGTCTACACCACCTTCCATCATCCCGACACGCACATCAACGTCGTCACGACCGACTTCTCGGACTGGGCGACCAACTGCCCCGAATACAAAGTCACTGCAGTGCAGGTGCTGCCCTCCAATGGAACTGCCGCCGCCCGCAGTTGAACTGCGGCGGCTGGCCGTCGGCCGCGTCGGTGAGGAGTGGGGCGAGCGCAGTGTCCCCGAGGAAGTGGCGATTTCCTTGACCTACAACCGCGATTCGCATGCGGTGATGATGGCGACCCCGCTCGACCTTGAGGACTTTGGAGTCGGCTTCTCGCTCAACGAGGGACTGATCGCGCACCGAGGCGAACTCACCGAGATCGAGGTGTGTCGTCACGAATTGGGTCTCGAGTTGCGGATGACGCTGGGCGGTGAGGCCTCCGAGCGCAGCCTCGAGCGACGACGACGTCTGGCCGGGCCCGTGGGCTGCGGGCTGTGTGGCATCGAGAGTCTGGCTGAAGCGCTGCGACCCTTGCCGCGTGTTTCGGGCTCGCTCGTGGTGTCGCGGGCTGAGGTGCGCGAGATGGTGGGTGCTCTGGCGGCTGCGCAGCCGCTCAATCGCAGAACACGCGCGGTGCATGCTGCCGGCTTCTGGCGGCGGGATGCTGGACTGTCGATGGTTCGCGAGGATGTGGGTCGGCACAATGCGCTCGACAAGCTCGCGGGTGCACTGGCGCGAACCGATGAGTCGGCGGCAAGCGGTGTCGTGGTGATCTCCAGCCGGGTCTCGGTCGAGATGGTGCAAAAAGCGGCGATGATGGGGGCAGCCATTCTGGTGGCAGTTTCGGCGCCGACCGCTTTGGCGGTGCGTTCGGCTGAAGCGGCTGGCGTGACGCTGATCGCCGTGGCGCGTGAGGATGGTTTCGAGGTGTTCAGTGCACCGCAGAGGGTAGGCAAATGAATTCGCAGAAGCTCGTTCGCATGGCCAATCAGATTGCGACTTTCTTTGCCCACGAAGGCGCCGAGAAAGCGCCGCTCAGTGTGGCTGACCATTTGCAGAAGTTCTGGGAGCCGCGCATGCGCGCGCAGCTACTGGCCGCTGTGGCGAACGGCGAGGCCGAGGGGCTGCATCCACTCGCGCGCGCAGCGGTCGTAGCGCTCGAACCCGTCGAGCACTGATAGCCCCGTTTCGCGCCTTGAGCCGGGTGGCGGTCGGACCCGCTGCACCTCAAGCTCAGCGTACGCCCGCGCCGGCCTGGCCGAGTGCGCGCAGGATATCGGCGCCATCACACACGCCGACCACGCGTCCCGCTTCGCTCACGAGTAGCGGATGCCCTGATGACTGCCGCAGTCGCACCAACTCGCGCAGCGACACGCTGCCATGTACCTGTTCGAGCTGCAGCCTGCGCTCGTCTCGGGTTACCTGGGCCACCGGCGAGTCATCGTCGATCCGCAGTCGGTAAAGGCCTGCGTCATCCAGTAGACGGTAGCCATCTGACTGCGGCAGCTCCGCGAGCGGTCGCATCACCATGGCGGCGGTGAGCGCTGTCAAAGGATTCATGTGCTGCACGAATTCGGCCACACGCGCAGTCGCGGGTCGCAGCACGATGTCTTGCGGCGTGCCCGTCTGTACGATCTGCCCGCCCTCCATGATGGCGATTCGATCGCCTAGGCGTAGCGCTTCATCGAGGTCGTGACTGACGAACAGCAGCGTCTTGCGGGCGCGCTGCTGCAGCGCGCGAAGCTCCTCTTGCAGACGGCTGCGAATCAACGGGTCGAGCGCCGAGAAGGGTTCGTCCATCAACAGCAGCGGTGCCTGGGTTGCGAAAGCGCGTGCGAGTCCCACTCGCTGTTGCATGCCGCCCGACAATTCATCGATTGATCGCTTCGCCCAATCGGCGAGCCCCACCCACTGCAGCGCCTGCGCCACGATGCGTTCGCGATCGGCGGGGGAGTCGCCGCGCAGTTGTAGACCGAGGCCGACGTTCTCTTCGACCGTGCGCCATGGGAGCAGCGCCGCGTGCTGAAACACCATGCTGACGCGGTGTCGCCGCGCTGCCGCCAGAGTGGCCGCATCGCAGCCTGCCACATCGAGTGTCGGACCGCCGGCGCCGAGTCTCACACTGCCGCGCGTGACCGGTGCGAGGCCGTTCGCCGCGCGCAGCAGGGTCGACTTGCCCGAGCCCGACAAGCCCATCAATACGCAGATCTCACCCTCAGCCAGATGAAGACTCGCCGCGCGCACTGCGATCGTGACCGCCTCCTCCGCACTGATCGCCGCCGGTTCGTCGCCGGCATCGAGCCGCGTCAGCGCTTTTTGGACCGCGGTTGCTGCGGCCCGTCCGATGCCGCGCGGATAGATCACATCGACATCGCGAAACTCGAGTGCGGTGCTCACGAGGGGCGCCTCCCGTCGCGGGGCCGACTCAAACGATCGAGGATTACGGCGAGCAATACGATGGCCAGACCCGCCTCGAAGCCCACATCGACTTGCACACTATTGAGCGCCCGAACAACTGGAACACCGAGGCCGCCTGCACCGACCAGCGCGGCGATGACCACCATCGACAGACTCAGCATGATGCACTGGGTAATGCCGGCGAGAATCGAGGCACGCGCGGCGGGTAGCTCTATGGTTCGCAGGCGCTGCCAGCGCGTGGCACCGAAGGCGTCACCGGCTTCGAGCAGGGGGCGGGGCACGCTGGTGATGCCGAGATGGGTCAGACGGACCGGTGCTGGTAGGGCAAATATGACTGTGGAGATCAGGCCCGGCACCACTCCGAGACCGAACAGTACCAAGGTCGGGATCAGGTAGACGAAGGTCGGCAGGGTCTGCATCAAATCCAGCACAGGGCGCAGCGCCGAGTACAGCCGTGGACGATGCGCGGCCGCGATACCGAGCGGTACGCCAATCGCGGTCGCCGCGAGCGTGGCGACCGCCACGAGCGCCAGAGTTTCGAGCGTCGCTGCCCAATAGCCCTGGTTCATGATGAAGAGCAAGGCCAACGCGACGAATGCGACGAGTGGCCAAGAGCGCTGCAGCAACCAGGCGAGTGCCGCAGTGACCAGCACGATGAGCCACGAGGGCAGGGCGCGTAAGGCTGCATGTACCCCATCAACCGCACCCCCGACGATGATCGACACCGCATCGAAGACAGGCTTGCCGTGCACTTGGGCATAGCCGATGGCCTCGGCAATGAACTGACCCAACGGAATCTTGTGGGCAGCAAGTCGCGACTCGAGACTCGCTGGCGGAGGCGCAGACGCCGAGCCGGCACTCGCAGCTGTTGTCGAAGTCGCGCTACCGCCGAAGCGCTGCACTCCCGCGAGAAAGCGGGGCAAGGCCTCGGGGTGTGCGCGCAACCATTCGGCTGCCGCCACCTCAGGGTCCAGCTTTCGGTTGAGAATGCCGTCCATCAGCTCGTTTTCCATGGCCGCTGTGAACGTCAGGTTGCGGAGCAGGCGTGCGACGTTGGGGCATTCCTCGAGATAGCCTGCGCGGACCAGGGTGTAGATCGTCGCTCCACCGAAATCCGGTCCGAAGCTGTCGTCGCCGCCCGTCAGGTAGCGCATGTCGATGCGCGAGTTCATGGGGTGGGGCTGCCAGCCCAGAAAGACGATGGGCTCGCGCGCCGCCACGCTGCGCTCGACTTGAGCGAGCATGCCTTGCTCGCTCGACTCGACGAGGGTGAAGCCGCCGAGTCCGAAGCGATTGCCTTTGATCAAATCGAGGATCAATCGATTGCCGTCGTTGCCGGGCTCGATGCCATGGATTTTGCGTTGCAAGGCGCCTGCAAAGCGCGCGATGTCGGCGAAGTCACGCAGTCCTTGCTCGTGCAGGTACGCCGGTACCGCCAGCGTGTAGCGCGCATCCGGCATGTTGGCACCGACGATCTGCACGGAGCCGTCGTCGAGATACGGCTGCCGGTCAGCCTGCATCGAGGGCATCCAGTTGCCGAGAAAGACATCCATGTCACGGTTGCGCAGGGCGGCAAAAGTCACAGGCACCGACAGTACGGTGACCTGCGGGTTGTAGCCTTGCTGCCGGAGGAGATGACTTGCAAAACCGGTCGTCGCGGTGACGTCTGTCCAGCCGATGTCGGCGAAGCGCACGCGGCCACAGGCGGCCGGCTCTCCCGTCTGGCTGGCGTTCGCCTGCGCGACCCCGAGCGAGGGTAGTAGTCCCAAAAGGACGCTCGCCACAAGGCCGGCGAGACTTGACCCAAGACCGCGCATCACGGCAGTATGCGCGCCAAGATGAAGCCATTTGAACGAGCGTTCAAGACCTATCATCTAACCCTCGGTTAATTACCTAACTTCATGTTTCAGCGGGTTTATTTTTTGAACTTCTCACGCTGTTTCGAGGTTTAAGTGGCGCCTTTTAAGCCGATCCGGAGATTACATTGAACGACACTACAACCCCTTCGGCGAGCGCCTCTCATGGCCGTTCGGCCGATGCCAGTCGCCGCCTGCAACTGATCGAAGTCACGCTGGCGAGTCTGGCAGAAGTCGGTGCACAGGGCACGACCCTCGCCCACATTGCCGGCAAGGCGGGCGTGTCGGCGGGCCTGGTGGCGCATTACTTCACCGACAAGGAAGGCCTGCTTGAAGCGGCGTTTCGCGCCTTGCTCGCGAAGCATCGGCAGCAACTGCGCTGGCGTTTGACCGCGGCGTCGACGCCGAGCGATCGGCTCAAGGCCTGCGTTGAGGCCTGTTTGTCACCCGAGGGTTTGCGCGCCAGTGACAGCCGCGCATGGCTCGCGTTCTGGAGTCTCGTGCACCAGTCGGCCTCGCTCGCGCGCATTCAGCGGGTGTATCAGGGACGCATGCTCTCCACGCTCCGTGGCGCCTTGCGGTCGCTCGTTCCGGCGTCGGAGCTTGCCGAGCGCGCCACCAGTATCGCGGCGCTGCTCGAGGGGACGTGGCTGCAGGCGGCGTTGGCGGGGGCGACGGCCGGCGATAGCACGCAGCTCAGCGAACGGGTACTGCGGCATGTGACGACCGCGCTCGCTGAGCGTCTGCCGCCGGTGCCCGAGGTATCCACCCGCACCGAGTCGATTGATCGCGGGGGTTCAGGTGAGGCAGAGCGCATGGCGAGCCACAACCCGGCCACCGGCGAAGTGCTCGCCTGGGTGCCCGTGGCGGGGCCGCTGCAGATCGACGAGGCGGTTGCCCGTGCGCAGGCCGCGCAGCCTGCCTGGGCCGCGCTCACTGGCACGGAACGGGCGCGCATCCTTCGCCGCGTTTCGGACATCCTGCGCCAGCGCAACGATGAGCTCTCATTGATCGAAATGCGCGACACCGGCAAGCCGATTCAAGAGACCCGCGTTGTCGACATCGTCTCGGGTGTCGAGTGCTTCGAATACTTTGCCGCGCTGGCGACGGGTGCCTCGGGCGAGCATATCGATCTTGGACCGGCGGCCTTTGGTTACACCCGGCGTGAAGCACTCGGCGTGGTAGCCGGTATCGGCGCATGGAACTATCCGATGCAGTCGGCTTGCTGGAAGTCGGCGCCGGCGCTGGCGTTTGGCAACGCGATGATCTTTAAGCCTGCCGAACTCACGCCGCTCAGTGCCGCAGAGTTGCCGGCGATCATGCGTGCCGCAGGCGTACCTGAGGGTGTCTTCCAAGTCGTGCAGGGCGGCACCGAGACGGGTCGGTTGCTGGTGCGCCATCCGGGGATCGCCAAGGTGTCGTTGACCGGTGCAGTGGAAACCGGCAAAGCTGTGATGGCGGACGCCGCGAGCACGCTGAAGCATCTGACCCTCGAACTCGGCGGCAAGTCGCCGTTGCTGATCTTTCCCGATGCACAACTCGATCAGGCGGTTTCGGGCGCGCTGCTCGGCAATTTCTACTCCGCTGGCGAGGTGTGTTCGAACGCGACCCGCGTTTTCGTGCATCGTTCGATCAAAGAGGAGTTCCTGCGCCGTTTGCTGGCTCGGGTGGCGGTGATGAAGATCGGCGACCCGGCTGATCCGACAACGCAGGTGGGTTCGCTGATCTCCGAAGAGCATCTGCGCAAGGTCATGTCGTACATCGAGCGCGGCCAGGCCGAGGGCGCACGTCTGCTCATCGGCGGCAAGCGGGTCACCGACGGCCCGCTCGCGCGCGGCTTCTACGTCACCCCGACCGTGTTCGATCAATGTCATGACGACATGAGTATCGTGCGCGAGGAGATCTTCGGACCGGTGATGATGGTGCTCGAGTTCGATGACGAGGAGGAGGCGATCCGGCGTGCCAACGATACGCAGTTTGGCCTGTCGGCGGGCGTGTTCACGCAGGATCTGAACCGCGCGCATCGGGTGATCGAGAAACTGCAAGCCGGCAGCTGCTGGATCAACCACTACAACGTCTGTCCGATGGAACTGCCCTTCGGCGGCTACAAGCACTCGGGCTTCGGTCGCGAGAACGGCCGCATCACCATGGAGTACTACACGCAGTTGAAGAGCGTGTACGTGGCTAAGGGCAACATCGACTCACCCTACTGAGATAGCCCCATGCGCCACGAGGAATTCGACTACATCATCGTCGGTGCGGGTTCGGCGGGCTGCGTGCTGGCCAATCGGCTGACGGCGGACGGCAAGAAGCGCGTGCTGCTGCTCGAGTTTGGCGGCTCCGATCGCTCGGTCTTCATTCGCATGCCCTCGGCGCTCGCGATTCCGATGAATCGGCGGCGCTACAACTGGTACTACCACAGCGAGCCCGAGCCTGGTCTCGAGGGCCGTCGATTGCATACGCCGCGTGGCAAGGTGCTGGGCGGCTCCTCGTCGATCAACGGCATGGTCTATATCCGCGGTAACCCGCTCGATTTCGAACGCTGGCAGCAGGAGGGTGCGCACGGTTGGGGCTATGCCGACGTGTTGCCGTATTTCCGTCGCGCAGAGACTCGTGCGAGTGGTGGTGACGACTATCGCGGTGATTCGGGTCCGCTGCAGACACGTTACGGAACGTTGCAAAACCCGCTGCACGCTGCCTGGCTCGCGGCAACGCGCGAGGCGGGTTACCCGCTGACCGACGACATCAATGGTTTTCAGCAGGAAGGCTTCGGCCGCTTCGACATGACGGTGGGTGGCGGACAACGCTGCAGCGCTGCGGTCGCTTACTTGCACCCGATCCGTTCCCGACCCAACCTCACCGTGCGCACGGGCACTTTGGCCGAGCGTATCGTGCTCTCACAGGGACGCGCGAGCGGGGTGCAATACCGCCAAGGCTCGCGCCGTCACACCGTGCATGCGACTTGTGAAGTGATCGTCAGTGCGGGCCCCATCAATTCGCCGCAGTTGCTCAAGCTCTCCGGTGTCGGACCTGCAGATGAGCTGGCGGCGCTCGGCATCGCGGTGGCGCACGAGCTGCCTGGCGTCGGCGAAAACCTGCAGGACCATCTCGAGTTCTATTTCCAGCACGCTTGTCGCGAGCCCGTGAGTCTCTATTCGGCGACGCGACCGTGGTCGAAAGCCTGGATCGGCGCGCGCTGGTTGCTATCGCGATCAGGGCTCGGCGCCACCAATCATTTTGAAACGGGCGGGTTCATCCGCAGTCGACCGGGGGTTCGTTACCCCGACATCCAGTATCACTTTCTGCCTTTGGCTGTGGCCTACGACGGCTCGAGCGGAGCCAGCGAACACGGTTTTCAGGCCCACGTCGGGCCGATGCGTTCGCGCAGCCGCGGCTGGGTACGTTTGCGCTCGACGGATCCGGCCGAGGCGCCGCGGATCCTGTTCAACTATTTGAGCGAGCCCGAAGATCTGGTGGAAATGCGCGCCTGCGTTCGCCTGACGCGTGAAATCTTTGCCCAACCCGCGTTCGAGCGCTACCGAGGTCGCGAGATCCAGCCCGGTGTTGGCGTACAAACCGATGCCGAGATCGACGCTTTCGTGCGCCGGCACGTGGAGAGTGCGTATCACCCCTGCGGTACCTGCCGAATGGGCGATGCGAACGATGCAATGGCTGTCGTCGATCCGCAGACCCGCGTGCGAGGGCTTGAGGGCTTGCGCGTCGTCGACTCCTCGATCATGCCGTCTGTGACCACGGGTAATCTGAACGCACCCACGATCATGCTGGCCGAAAAAGCAGCCGATCACATTCTGGGCGGGGGAATGCTGCCGCCAGCGAAGGTGGGCTTCCACCTCGCTGAGGGTTGGGAAACGTCACAGCGTTGAGACGGGCAGATCCTGCGCGGCTTCGATCAGCCAGCGCTCGAAGTAGTCGGCATAAGAACGCCAGATCTCGACGTGGAAATCGTTGGAGCCACGACGCCAGAGCACGATCTCGGCCTTGTTGAACAGCGTTCGGCTGCAGCGGCCTACGGGAAACTGCGTCGGCTCGAGATCCAAAGGACAGCCGCAATTAAGCAATTCGCTGATGCTTTGGCCCTGTAGTCGACGCGAGACCTGTCGGTGGGTCACTTCGACCAGCGAGTGCGGCTGATCAGCGAGGGCGCTCGCCACTCGCGGGGCGATCTGCGGCGTCTGGTCTTGCCACGCGAGTATCAAGCGCTCGTCGGGCCCGAGCCAGAGCAGGGCGAACGCACCGTTGTCGCGCGCCTCGCTTGTGACGACATCCGAGTCGAAACCGAGCGCTTGCGCTGCCGCGGCGAGTGTCATCGCATCGGCTTGCAGCACGAAGCGCTCAGTGGGGCTCGCGACCGACAACCCGCTCATCGACTCAGACATTGAGGCGCGCTCCCTTCGGATCGTAGAACACCGGGTTGCACACTTCGACGGGGATCTCCCCGTCCGGCATGGGGATGTACAGCGTCTGCCCCATGCGTGAGCGACCTCCAGCGACCACCGCCATCGCAATAGAGCGGCCCAGCGTGGCGCTGGCGTAGGAGGAGGTCACGTGCCCGATGAGCGTCATCGGCGCGCGCTGATTTGGGGTATCGACGATTTGCGCGCCTTCTTCTAGAACAACCTGCGGGTCGCGCGTCAGCAGCCCCACGAGTTGCTTGCGATCGCTGCGCTGCATCGAGGGCCTTGCCAGGGCGCGCTTGCCGACGAAATCGCGTTTGCTCTTGCCGATGGCCCAGGAGAGGCCGACGTCATCGGGAGTGAGGGTGCCGTCGGTATCCTGACCGATGATGATGAAGCCTTTTTCGGCGCGCAGCACATGCATGGTTTCCGTGCCGTAGGGCGTGAGTCCGAAGCGTTCACCCGCCGCGTGGAGCGCCGCGATGACTTTGGCGCCCTCGCTGGCCGGTACGTTCACCTCGAAGCCGAGCTCACCGGTGAAGCTGACGCGAAAGAGCAGCATCGGCACGCCTTGCAGCGTGCCTTCCACCACACCCATGTGCGGTAGGGCTGCGGCCGAGATATCGAGTCCATCGACGAGCGGCGCGAGCAGCTCTCTGGCGCGCGGCCCTTGCAGTGCGATGACCGCCCACTCCTCGGTGGTCGAGGTCAGCCAGACCTTGAGGTCGGACCATTCGGTCTGCCGGTAGTCCTCCATCATCGCGAGCACGCGCGCCGCGCCGCCCGTGGTGGTGGTCACGTGGAAGCGATCTTCCGCCACGCGTGCCACGACACCGTCGTCGTAGACGAAGCCGTCATCGCGTAGCAGCACGCCGTACTTGCTTCTGCCAACGGCGAGTTTGCTCCACTCGTTGACGTACATGCGGTTCATGAATTCGACCGCATCCGGGCCGACCACCGCGATCTTGCCGAGCGTGGAGGCATCGAAGATGCCGCAGTGCTCGCGCACGGCGCGGCATTCGCGAGCGACGGCGGCATGCATGTCCTCACGGCCGCGCGGGAAGTAGCGCGCGCGCTTCCACAGGCTCACATCCTCGAACACCGCTCCCTGCTGCACGGCCCAGGCGTGCATGGGTGTGCGACGGACGGGATCGAACAGTTCGCCCCGGGCTTGTCCGGCGAAACTCGCGAACGTGACGGGGGTGTAGGGCATGCGGAAGGTTGTCAGACCGACCGCGGGCACTGCCTGCCCAAGCTCGCGCGCGGCGTGATGCAGCGCGTTGAGGTTCGAGGTCTTGCCCTGATCGGTCGCCATGCCGGTCGTGGTGTAACGCTTGATGTGTTCGATCGAGCGGAAGCCTTCGCGTACCGCCAGATCGAGATCGCGCAGCGTGACATCGTGTTGGAAATCGACGAACGCTTTCGGGCCGTGCGTGGCCAGCTCGGCACGCGGCACGTCGAGCGGTGGCGCTGCATTGGCTGACCGCTCGACTGTGAAGTTCGGCACGGCGATGGCCGAATCGCCCGCGCCGAGTGCCGCGGCAGCAGCCGCGACGCCGGCGCGTGCGCCATCGAGCAAGGCCTCGGCCAGAGCAGCGATGCCGCGACACGCGCCCGCCGAGCGCTCCTGTTCGGCGGACTCGCCAGGCACGAATACCTGTAGCGTTTCATCGTAGCGAAGTCGACCGCGGGACTGCGAGAACAGATGCACGCTCGGCACGTAACCACCCGCCATGAGCACGAGGTCGCAGTCGATCGAGCGACGTTCACTCAGTGCGCCGCTCGAGTCGATGCGGGCGATGTCGACGCCCGTGACGCGATTACCGCCGCGAGTCGCGACGATACGAAGGCCGCTGTCGCAGGATACGCCCGATTCGCGCAAAGCCAGCAGTGCGGGTCGATCGGCCTGCGATCGCAGATCAATGAATTGCACGATTTTGGCGCCAGCGGCCTGCAGCGAACGCGCGACGCGGTAGGCGCTGTCGCAGGCGCTCGCCACGACGATCCGGTGCCCGGGCAGTACCGCGTGATGCTTGAGATAGTGCAATGCTGCGCTGCATAGCATGATGCCCGGGCGATCGTTGCCCGGAAACACCAGCGGCTGCTCGATGGCGCCCGTCGCAAGAACGACTTCACGCGCCCGCACTTGCCAGAGGCGCTCGCGTGCGAGGCCGGGCGGTGGCGTGGCCAGATGATCGGTCAGGCGCTCGCTCAGACCGATGAGGTTGTGCGGAAAGTAGCCGAACGCCGTGGTCCGCGGCAGTACGCGGACCCGTGGATTGGCACGCAGTTGACCGAGTGTCGCATCGACCCATTCCGCGGTAGTGCGGCCATCGATGCGCGCTGCATCGTCGAGCAGCAACGTCCCGCCCATCTGCGGGCGCTCGTCGCAAATGATCACCCGTGCGCCGCTAGCGGCAGCCGCCTGCGCGGCGGCGAGACCTGCGGCTCCCGCACCGATCACGAGCACATCGCAGTGCGCGTATTGCTGTGCATAACGGTCCGGATCAGCGAGGCGAGGTGCCTTGCCGAGACCTGCCGTGCGACGGATCAGCGGCTCGTAAAGCTTGTGCCACGCACTGCGCGGCCACATGAAGGTCTTGTAGTAAAAGCCTGCGGGCAGCAGCGCTGAAAACCATTCCGCGATCTGACCGATGTCGAAGGCGAGACTCGGCCAACGATTCTGGCTGAAGGCGCAAAGACCGTCGTAAAGCTCAACCTGTGTGGCGCGCAGGTTCGGCGTACAGCGTGCCTCGTCGCGTCGTACCGTAACGAGCGCACAGGGCTCCTCCGGTCCGGCTGTCATGATGCCGCGCGGGCGGTGGTATTTGAATGAGCGGCCGAGCAGGTGCACACCGTTGGCGAGCAGGGCTGACGCGAGCGTGTCGCCGGCAAATCCGCTGTAGACCTTGCCATCGAAACTGAAACGCAGCGGACGGCTGCGATCGATGCGGCCTCCGGCAGGCAGACGGGAGTTGCTCATCGGAACTCTCCCGGCGGCTTCTCGCCTGCTTTATAGGTGACGAGGATCCGATCGTTGGTCGTATCGCGCAATGCGTTGAAAAAACGACCGCAACCCCGCACGTGTCGCCACCGCTCGGCGTGTACGCCCTTGGTGTTGCTGCGGAGATAGAGATAACTCGCCCAGTCCTCATCGCTGACCAAAGACGGATCGGCGGGGCGTGCAATGTGCGCTTCACCGCCGTAGCTGAATTCCAGCTCCGGACGTGTTCCGCAATGGGGGCAGTGGATGAGAAGCATCGTCGTGCTCAGTGCGCGACGGCCGCTGCGGCGGCTTCGTCGATGAGATGACCTTCGCGGAAGCGTTCCAGCGTGAAGGGCGCGTTGATCGGATGCGGCTCATCGTGAGCCAGCGTGTGGGCGAACACGTGGGCCGAGCCCGGTGTGGCCTTGAAGCCGCCTGTGCCCCAGCCGCAGTTCACATAGAGACCCGGGACCGGTGTCTTGCCGATGATGGGCGAGCGATCCGGCGTGACGTCGACGATGCCACCCCAGTTGCGCAGCATGCGCATGCGGCGAAACATCGGGAACAGTTCGCAGATGGCCTCGAGCGTGTGCATGTTCACGTGTAGTGCGCCGCGCTGCGTATAGGAGGTGTACACGTCGGTGCCTGCACCGATCACCAGTTCGCCCTTGTCCGACTGGCTGATGTAGGCGTGTATTCCGTTCGACATCACGACGCAGGGGAACACGGGCTTGATGGGTTCGGAGACCAAGGCCTGCAGCGGGAAACTCTCGAGCGGTACACGCACGCCGGCCATGCCGAGGACCACGCTGGTGTTGCCCGCGGCGACGACGCCGACTTTGCGGGTGCGGATCAGGCCACGGGAGGTCTCGAGTGCTTCGACGGCACCATCGGCATCGCGGCGGATACCGGTGACTTCACAGTTCTCGACGATGTCGACGCCTAGCGCATCGGCGGCCCGCGCATAACCCCAGGCTACAGCGTCGTGGCGTGCCGTGCCGCCTCGACGCTGCAGCGCTGCGCCGAGCACCGGGTAACGCAGCCCCGGTTCGATGTTGAGCGGCGGACAAAACTCCTTGGCCTCCTCGGGGGAGAGCCATTCGTTGTCGACGCCGTTGCAACGATTGGCGTGGATATGCCGCTTGGCAACCTGCACATCGTGCACCGTGTGCGCCAGCATCATCACGCCGCGCGGTGAGAACATGACGTTGTAGTTGAGCACCTGCGACAAATCGCCCCACATCTTGACCGCATGGTCGTAGAGGCGGGCGCTCTCGTCGAACAGGTAATTCGAGCGAATGATGGTGGTGTTG
>VEQP01000034.1 GCA_018883185.1 Nevskiaceae bacterium
TTATCGCCGGTGATGCGGCTGGTCCAGCGGCCGTGCTTCAGGCGGGACTCGGCGTGCCAGGGAGTCGATTCACCTACGCCCAGGGTCGACTCGTGCTCTGGAGCCGTGACCCCGGACGGGTGGATGCCGAGGGTGCCGTGTTGCGGCGCAGCGACTGGGCGCGTCTGGCGGTGGCGAACCCGGCGCTCGCGCCGTATGGCAAGGCGGCGATGGAAACTCTCGATCGTCTCGGCCTGCGTGCATCGGTGCAGGGCCGAATGGTGCAGGGCGAGAACATCGCACAGACCTACCAGTTCGTCGCCTCGGGTAATGCGCAACTCGGCTTCGTGGCGATGTCGCAGGTGATGAGCGATGACCGTATCAAGCAGGGTTCGGCCTGGGTTGTGCCGCGGCAATGGCACTCGCCGATCACGCAGGATGCCGTACTGTTGCAGCGCGGGCGCGACAACGCCGCGGCGATTGCCTTGCTCGAGTACCTGCGCAGCGAGAGCGCGCGCGTTGTGATGCGAGGGTTCGGTTACGAGTTTTCGTCGGAGGGCTCGTGAGCGAGGAGTCGGTGCTTGGCGCGGTCACCCTCACGCTGCAGTTGGCGAGTTTGAGCACACTGCTCCTGCTGATCATCGCCACGCCGATTGCTTGGTGGCTGGCACGCACGCCCTCGATGTGGCGCTCGCCGGTGGCTGCGCTGGTCACTTTGCCGCTGGTATTGCCGCCCACAGTGCTTGGATTTTATCTGTTGGTGCTCATGGGTCCGGACGGGCCGCTCGGTCGACTGACCGAGGCTTTGGGGCTCGGAGTGTTGTCTTTTACATTCACCGGGCTGGTCATCGGTTCGGTCATCTTTTCTTTGCCGTTTGCCGTTCAGCCCATCCAGCGAGCTTTCGAAGGCATGGGGCCGCGACCGATGGAAGTGGCGGCGACGCTCGGCGCACGACCACTTGATGCTTTTTTCAGTGTGGCGCTGCCTCAGGCTCGGCCCGGGCTGATCACCGCCGCGGTGCTCGGGTTCTCGCATACGGTGGGCGAGTTCGGTGTGGTGCTGATGATCGGCGGCAATATTCCCGGCGAAACCCGCGTGATCTCCACGCAGATCTACGGCTACGTCGAAGCCATGCGCTACAGCGAAGCACACTGGCTCTCGGCGCTGATGGTGGTGTTTTCCTTCGCAGTGCTCTTTCTGCTCTCTTCAATTCGCTCGCGTGCAGGGCGACTACTGTGACGCGCTCTGCCAACGGCGGCTTATCGCTGCAGCTGCGGCTTGAGCGCGAGAGCTTTACGTTCGACATCGAGGTCGCGCTGCCTGCACGCGGGATCAGCTGCGTGTTCGGCGCGTCGGGCTCGGGTAAGACGACTCTGCTTCGCTGTGTCGCGGGGCTTGAGACCGAGGCTGAGGGTCGCGTGTCGCTCGGCGAGACGGTGTGGCAGGACTCCGCGCGGCGGTGGCTCGTGCCGACGTGGCAGCGTCGACTCGGATACATTTTTCAGGAGGCCAGTCTCTTCGAGCATCTCGATGTGCAGGGCAACCTCGACTACGGTCTGCGCCGCTCCAATGCGCCGGCAGACGCCGCGACGCTGGCTGCCGCAATCGAACTGCTAGGCATCGGCTCTTTGTTGCGGCGCAGGCCTGAAGGTTTGTCGGGCGGCGAGCGACAACGAGTGGCGATCGCTCGCGCGCTGGCAAGTCAGCCGCGGTTGCTGCTGCTCGATGAGCCGCTTGCGTCGCTAGATGCCGCTCGGCGTCGCGACATCCTGCCGTGGCTGGAGAGACTGCGGGACGAAATCGCCCTGCCCATGCTGTACGTCACACATTCAATGGAGGAAGTGGCGCGTCTGGCAGATCACCTGCTCGTGCTCGAGAACGGACGTGTTAAGGCGAGTGGGCCCGCCGGTGAAGTGCTGGCGAGCGTGGAGAACCCGAGCATCGTGGGCGAAGAGGCCGGTGTGTTGCTCTCGGGTCAGATCGCGCTGCGCGATGAGCTCTGGCAGTTGTCGCGCGTTGACTTTCCCGGCGGTTCGCTCTGGGTACGCGATCAAGGCTGGCAGGCGGGGCAAATGGTCCGGCTGCGGGTGCTGGCCCGAGACGTGAGTCTGGCGGTCAGCGAGCCGCGTGATTCGAGTATCCAAAACCAGTTGCGCGCGGTGATCACCGCCGTCATTGCAGACGATCATCCCTCACAAGTGTTGGTGCGCCTTGACTGCAGCGGCAGCGCCTTGTTGGCGCGGGTGACGCGGCGTGCGCTGCAGGCGCTGAGCCTTGCACCCGGCACTGCGGTGTGGGCGCTCGTGAAATCGGTGGCCGTCATCGGTTGAGTCGACGCCAGAGCGATGTGGGCAGCGCGTTCAGCAGCGGATGCGCCCATCGCCAGGGGAATGAGGGAATGTATGCGGTGCGTTGGCCACGAATGATGGCGCGCGCCATGTCGCGGGCCGCAACGTCGGCGGCGATGGCGAAGGGATACTTGCCGATGTCGGGCATGATGTCGGTGACCACGAACCCAGGCAGGATGGTGCCGACCGTGATGCCGTGCCGTGACAACTCGATACGCGCGGAATCCATGTAATGAGCAAGACCCGCCTTGCTCGCGCAGTAAGCGGCTTGGCGCGGCACCGCGACCTTGGCTGCCACCGAGGCGATGGCGACGATATGGCCGCGTCGCTGCGGCATGAAAAACGCGGCGGCCGCATCAACGGTGGCGATGGCACCTAGCAGATTGGTCCGCAAGATGCGTCGCTCGGTGGCCAGATCACCGCGCCCCACCGAAGAGAACGCATTGATGCCTGCGTTCACGACGACCACGTCCACGGTACCCAGCGCGCTGAACAGCATCGACAAGCGTGGTGCGACGGTCTCTTCGTCGTCGACGTCGAGTTGCAGTAATTCGATCTGGGTCGCGTCCGAACCTGGCTGGGAGTGCAGCTCATCGCGTAGCGCCGAGAGCGCATCGAGTCGACGCGCCGCAAGCCCGAGACGCCAACCGCGCTTTGCGAACTCGCAGGCCAGTGCCCGCCCGATGCCGGCCGAGGCGCCGGTGATGACGATGGCCGGCGCCGTGCGCGGCTCAGTTGGCGAAGTAGACATACTCGTCCTCCGCAGCCAGCGGGTCGGCGAGAATCTTGTCGATAGGCACGTAGGCCGCCCCGAGGGACTGCCAAATCGGCTTGGCCTGCTCGGCATTGAAACGGTTGATCGAGGCTTTCATTGACGCGACGCGCTCGGGCTCCAGCGCGGCGAGATTGCGACGTTCACCGGGGTCGGCAGCGAGCTCGTACAGCCAGTCTTTGCGCGGTCGCTGCGTGACCTGCAGTTTCCAGGGACCTTCGCGCATCGTCAGGTAGTCCTCCGTGCGCCAGAAGAGGCGTTCATGCGGCGATGCGGTCGTCGCCGTGCCCCGTGCGAATGGCAGCAGATCGACGCCATCGATCTGGCGGTCGGTCGGAACAGGCTGCCCTGCCGCTGCAGCGATCGTCGCGAAGATGTCGAAGTGGGCAGCGACCCCGCTGACCCGCCGGTCGGCCGGCAGGCCCGCCGGCCAGCGCATGAGCAGCGGCACGCGGATGCCGCCTTCGAAATAGGTGGCTTTCCAACCGCGAAACGGAGCATTGCGGCCGCGCAGGTCGATGTAGTGGGGAGCGCCGTTGTCGCTCGTGAAGATCACCAGCGTATTGCGGTCGATTCCTTGATCACGCAAGGCTTGCATTACACGGCCGATGTTCCGATCCAATGAACGGATCATCGCCGCGTAAACCCGCAGCGTGTGATCGGCAATGAAGGGAAGCGCGTCGTAGTCCTCGCGAGTCGCTTGCAG
The DNA here is from genome assembly GCA_018883185.1 of Nevskiaceae bacterium. Classification (GTDB taxonomy): domain Bacteria; phylum Pseudomonadota; class Gammaproteobacteria; order Steroidobacterales; family Steroidobacteraceae; genus UBA964. The sequence continues at coordinate 3,807 of VEQP01000034.1, forward strand.
CGGCGTATGCGGCGCGTTGTAGGCAAGGTAGAGAAAGAAAGGTCGATGACGATTGCTCTCGATCACGCGCACTGCGTGGTCGGTCAGGTAGTCCGTCATGTAGCGATCAGGTTTGAACACTTCCCCGTCGTTGAATCGGACGCCCCAGGGTTCGGCCGCCCAGAGAAACCGATCCACGGGATTGACCTTCGGGATGGCGTTGACGACGCGCGGGTCATTCGTCGGCAGATACATCGAAGCTGCGTGCAAGTGCGACAGTGACTCATCGAAGCCATGGGCGTAGGAGCGGAACTGCGGACTGTCGCCGAGGTGCCACTTGCCAATGTGCGCCGTGTAATAGCCGCGCGCCTTGAGCAGCCGTGCGATGGTGATCTCGCTCGTCGGCAACCCCATGTCCTCGTAGCGCGGTTGGCTTTCTTCACGATCGGCATGGTAGATCGGTGCCCGCGATTCGCGTCCCGGCGCGCCCGACTGCATCACCAGTTTCATGAAGGCTTGGGGCGTGGGCGTGAATTCGAAGCCGAAACGCGTGGCGTAGCGTCCCGTCATGATCGCAGCCCGCGAGGGCGCGCAGGTGGCGTTGCCGGCGTATGCAGTGTCAAAGGCCACGCCCTCACGGGCGATGCTGTCGATGTTGGTCGTCGGCACTCGTCCCTGCGCGAGTCCGCGCCCATGCAGCGTCAGATCGGCGTAGCCCAGATCATCGACGACGATCAGCACCACGTTCGGCGCTCGCGCCTCGAGCTCAGCGGTTGGCGAGCGCGGCCCTTGTTGCCAGCGCACGTCGCGGAATGGCGCATTGTTCTCACGCAGGAAGAGCCGCACGCCCAGCAGCGCGAGGCCCGTGCGGCCCCCGATGGCGTAGTAGCCTGCAATGAGCGTTACGGTGACGGCAAGTCCGAGGGCCGCCCATCTGATCATTCTTTGACGTGTCATGCTGTCGCCAGATCCTGTTCGACCATGAATAGCCTGTCCTGTCCCCAAAGCCCGGGACGATCGTCCACCTGAAACGACGGCACGCCCCAGAGACCGAGCCGTTGCATTCTGTCACGGTGTTGCCCTGCAAGGCTGCGCCAAGACGGATCCTCAAGCGCCCGCGCCACCGCGGCGTCGTTCATTCCCGCGCGGCTGGCGATTCGCCTTAGGCCGCGCTCGCTGCCAGCATCGATGCCCTCGGCAAACACCCCGCGCAGGAACGATTCGAGGAAGTCCTCGCCGCGACCCGCGATGATCGCGTGATGCAGCACGGCCAGGCCGCGCTCGGTGGGTGGTCCCACGGGATCGACGATGTCGCCGAAAGGCAGTTGCAGTCGTTCGGCTTCGCGTTTGGCGTCGCGGACGATGTAGAGCCGCTTGGCAGTGCTGATCGGCAACCCCCGCATCACCATCGGCAGCACGAACGCGAGTTCGAGTTCGGCTTGATACGCCTTGGCCAATTCGCGGACCCGTGCGACAGCGAGGTAGGTGTAGGGGCTGCGGAGCGAGCAAAAAAAGGTCAGACGCCGTCCGCGCGCGCCGGCGCCTGGGAGCAGGGCAGGGACGGGTGGCGCGGGCCACAAAGGCTCGCGTCCGAGGTGCTTGCGCAGGCCAGCTCGCAGCAGCCGCGCTTCGAGGTGATGCAGGCGATCGATACCCCAATACCACTCGCCCTCGAAGTAGAGCGTGGCGCCAAGGTAGTGTCCAAGGCGTCGTCGCAAGCCTGCACCGTCCGCCAGTGCCTGCGGTGTGACGCGCAAGTGTGCGGGCAAGGCTGCGGGCAGGATGAGGTCATGGTGCTTCGCCAGTCGCTCGGCGTCGCGTCGCGCCCAGGCGGCGAGCGCAAGCGCCTCAGGAGCGGCATCGGCATCGGGCGGTGGCACAAGATGGTCAACGATCTGCACTGCGTAGCGCTGCGCGAAGGCGGGCATGACGCTCGCTAGCAGGTGACTGTAGGGATCCTGCGGGTCGTGGAAAACATGCACGCAGGGTGTTTGGCCGCGAGCTCTGCGCCAGGCAGCGTGCGCAGCACGCACCGCGTCGCGTAACGCAGGCGAGGTTAAAAAAAGACTCCCCGCGCGTGCGAGCGAAGCCGTCATGGCCGACGAGCTCTTTCGATGCTGTGCCCGCCGGCCGGAAGGCTGAACCAGTCGCCGTCGCGACCGACCTTTATCGGACCGTCAAATTCTTCGGCGGTACCCTCGAGAAACTTGGCTTCAAGGCCAGGCACCGGCAAGGGCGGGACGATATGGTTGAACACCAGCATTCGAACGCCCGCAGCCGCTGCGAGCTGTGCAGCTTCTACCGGGGATGCATGGTAGTTGCGGATGTCGGCCATGATCTGCGCGAGCTGTGGCCTTTGAGCGCGCACGAAACTGTGTTCCATCATGCGTACGAGCTGCGGCGAAAGCGCCTCGTGCACCAGCAGATCCACGCCCTGTGCCTCACGCTGCACGGCTGCGCTGCGCCGGGTGTCGCCACTAATGACAACCTGACGATCCTTGTAGCGGAAGCGGTAGCCGACGGCCGGCGACACCGGCCCGTGATCGACGCGGAAGGCCACCACTTGTAGCTCGGGTGTATCGATCAATACGCGACGCTCCGCCGCGCCAAGGTCGAAGGGTCGCGGCTCGGTGCCGAACCCTGCAGGCGGTGCTACGGTTTCGCCGTGGTGGGCCGTGCGATAACCCGCATCGAGTCGGTACGCCGTCTCGATGCCCGCGAGTACCTGCTGCAAGCCGGCCGGGCCGTACACGGGCAGGGGTCGCGTGGCATTCGCGCCGATCCAGCGTTGCAGCAACAGATCGCCGAGACCACCGATGTGGTCAGAATGGTAATGAGTGAGCAGCACGGCCTTGAGTTGCCCGGGATTCAATTGCATGCGTGCCAGCTGCGCTGCCGAACCGCCACCCGCATCGACCACGAACATATCCCGTCCGGCGATCACCACGGTGCAGGGTCCGCTGCGTTCGGGGTCTGGAAAAGGCGAGCCTGCGCCACACAGGCCGACGTGCAAACCGTCCGCGAGTGCTGACAGCGGATCGCTGTTTGCAGCGATGCGAGCAAGGCCACGCTCGGCTAACCAAACGGCCACGGTGGCGCGTTGTGTGTACCCAAGCAGCCCGAGTGCCAGAACCCCGAGTGCCACGGCCAACATGCGTGGGCGGGGACGCATCTACGCCGCCGCGCCGGCAGAGTCTTGGCGGGTGGTTTGTGCCTGCCTTAAAAGCAGCAGACTGCCGAGTGTCAGGGCGGCGATGGCGAGTGCGACACCCGTGCTGGCGTTCCAGCCAAACCAAGTTGGCAGCAACAACAACGCGCCAGCCGTGGCACCCACGCGCAGTGCTTCGAGCCGGCGCGCATGCCGACGACCCTCAAGCACCCAGCCGACGCCGATCGTCCAAGCGAGAATCAGCAGCGCATAGGCCACTCGATCGCCCATCGCGAGTGTCGGTGCCACGGCGATGAAGTGCGTTGTCGGTGCGATCAGCAACGCGTACTGGATAACGGCGTAGATCCGCGTCGCTTGGGTGGTTGGCGGTGCGTAGCGCGTGAAATTGCCCGGATCGAAGTGATCCTTTTGCGAGGCACCGGTGTGCGCGGCACCCGCCGTTGGTCGGGAGATCAGCGCGCGCAAGGCCGCCCACGGTGAGTCGCTGGCCAGCATGCGCCGACCCAGATCGCGATAGACGTGCAAGTTGCCCCACAGCGGGTTGTAGGACGAGAGCGGCTTGCGGATGCCGTACACCACCGGTTCGTCGTCGCGCTCCTCGACGAAGGTACCGAACAGCCGATCCCAAAGAATAAATATGCCGCCGTAGTTGCGATCGATGCAGTAATCGTTCTGCCCGTGGTGGACTCGATGGTTCGAGGGCGTGACGAACACGCGATCGACCCAGCCGAGTTTGCGCACCAGTTCCGTGTGAACCCAGTACTGGTAGAGCAGATCGATCAGGGCAACGGCGCCGAACACGACCGGAGGCACGCCGCACAAGGCCATCGGCAGGTAAAACGGAAACGAAGCGAATGCGCCCGTCGAAGTTTGGCGCAGCGCGGTCGACAAGTTGAAGTACTCCGAGGAATGATGGACCTGATGCGCCGCCCACATCAGGTGGGTCTCGTGCCCGAAGCGATGCACCCAGTAATAGATGAAATCGTAGGCGATCAGCGCCAGCAGCCACACCCATACGCTGTCCACCGGCAGGGTGAACCAGCGCAACTGCTCGAACACGAACACGTACGCGCCGAAACTCAAGGCGCGGACGAAAACGCCGGACACCTGGCTGAGCACTCCGAAATGCAGGCTGGTAATGGCATCGGCGATATCGTAGTTTGCGATGCGCCGCCGATGCGCCAGCCACGCCTCGACGGCGATGGTAAGCATGAAGACGGGGATGGCATAGACGATCGGGTTCACGACGGGCCTCAGCGATCTCGCCCAAGTGTATAGTCTGGCGCCATGCAATGCAGGGTCCCCTCAGTCGGCGTGGCGTGGCTGCTGCTCGCGATGTCGAGCGCGGCGGTCGTGGCGAGTGCATCGCCTGGCGCTGCGCCGGTGCCGCCGATGCCGGGTGCGTACCAGGTGGCGGCCTCCATAGGCCCCGATGATCGGGCAGCGGCGACAATCGCTGTGCGCGATCGAGCCTTGCAGGAGCGGACGACGCTGCGTTTGGTCGCGATCGAGCGGGTCGATAGGCAGGTCGTAGCCGGTTTGAATTTCCGTTTGCGGTTGCGCGTCGAGCTCGGTGGTCAGCCACGCATGGCCGAGGCGGTGGTGTATCGCAATCTTCAAGGGCAACACCAGTTGATGTCGTGGCAATGGCTGCTGAGCCGGAGGGCGCCATGAAGGCCCCAGGCATCACCCGAACGCGGCGTACTTTTTTTGCACCCATCTGGGTGGCGCTGCTGTCCGCCGTGATCCTGAGCTTGCTGCTGCTGGTGGCGGTGCGAGTCAGTTTGTATCTGTTCTCGACCAGCACCACCGTGGTGCTGGTCCGTCACGCGGAAAAAGCGCCGCCCGAGTCGGGTTCCGATCCGGTGCTGTCGGTCGAAGGTCAGGAGCGTGCGCTGCGCCTGGCGCGCTTGCTAGGGGAGGCGGATGTCGCGGCTGTTTACGCAAGTGACACGCGGCGCGCACAACTGACGGCCTCGCCTCTGGCGGCGCGCCTCGGAGTCACCGTGACCACGCGTGCCGGCAATGACATCGAGGGTTTGCTCGATGACATCGGCGAACACCACCAAGGCGAGCGTGTCGTCGTGGTGGGTCACTCGAACACGGTGCCCGCATTGATCGAGCAACTGACGCGAGGTCGCGCCGAGGTCACCGTAGCCGACGACGAGTATGACGCCGTTTACGTTGTCACCGTGACGCGCTTCGGGCCCGCCTCCGTCTTGCGATTGCGGTACTGACGCAGGCGTTCACCCACGCGGTTTTGCAGCAGAATCAAGGCTGGGGTGAAGAGCAGCGTCAGCACCGTGGCGAATGCGGCGCCTGCGACCACAGCCGTCGACAACTGGGCCCACCACTGTGCCGAGGTGCCACCGACGGTGACCTCGCGGCCCAGGATGTCTATGTTCACGGCAAAGACGAGCGGCAGCAGTGCAAGGATGATGGTGATCTTGGTGAGCAGCACGGGGCGTACGCGTTGCACGCAAGTGCGTAACACCGCATCGTAGGCGCTCAGCCCTTGCTGGCGCAGGATGTTGTAGGTGTCGATCAGCACGATGTTGTTGTTCACCACGATACCGGCCAGCGTGATGATGCCGATGCCGCCCATGACGAGACCAAACGGGCGTTGCATGATGAGATATCCGAGCATCACGCCACCGGTGGCGAACATCACCGCTGTCAATATCAACAGCGTTTGCGAGATGCTGTTGAATTCCATGACCAGGATCACACCGATCAAGGAGAGGGCGAGCAACAAGGCAATGCTCAGGAACTGCTGTGATTCCTGTTGGCTCTGCGCCGTGCCCTTGAAGCTGACACTCGTGTAGTCGCCGAGTCCGAGTTCCGGCAAGCGCCGCTGCAGCTCGCGCACAATGCCATCGGCGAGTGCACCCTCGGCGACGTCGGCCTCAAGGCGCATGGTGGGGCGCAGGTCCGTCTTGCTGATGGCGGAGACCTTTTGCTGGGCGCTGCGTTGCACGAAGGTGCTGATGGGCACCAGTCCCTGCTGGGTGGTGATGCGCATCGCATCGAGTTGCTCGAGGTTTCGATGGGCTGCCGGCAGGCGCACGCGAATGTCGATCTCGTCCTCGGCATCATCGGGACGGTACTCGCCCACCTTCACGCCCGTGGTGATGAGCTGCACGGCGCTGCCCACTAGCGAGACGTCGGCGCCGAATTGCGCCGCGAGCGCCCGATCGACGGCGAGTTTCCATTCGATCCCAGGGAGCGGCCGGTTGTCTTGCACGTTGACCACGCCCGGAATCGATTCGAGAGCCGTGCGCAAACGTGCGATGGCGGGTGAGAGTTCGGCAGGACTGCGTGCCGACACCTGGATCTCGATCGGTTTGCCGCGTTCCGGCCCCATCGCGAGGCGGCGCACGTCGGCGATCACGCCGGGGAGACCCGCGAGGCGTCGCCGAGCGTCGGCGATCAGTTCGTCGATGCTGCGCGTACGGTCGCGCCAATTGACCAAAATAAGCTGCACGCTACCGATTTGATCGGACTCGTTCTGCGCCGTGGCGCCACCGGTCGCACCGGTTTTCGCATAATGGAATTTGACGTCCGGCATGCCGAGTAGACGTGCTTCGACGGCTCTCACCATGGCGTCTTTTTCCGTGGCGGAGAGGTCGCCCCGCGCGCGAACCTCGACCGTCAGAAAGGGCGGATCGACCTTGGGGAAAAATTCCAAGCCGGGGTTGAACTTGCCGAACAGTACGAAAATGCCGACAGTCAAAGCGAGAATGCCGCCGGCGATCCAGGTGGGCCGAGCCAACGCGCGTTTGAGGAAGCGGTAGTAGCGAGCGGTCAGGCCGGTGAGATCCTCCAGATTGCCCGTCTCGGCAATCGCCAGGTTGCGCCGCTCACCGCTCGCCGAGTGGGATTCCGCCTTGCCGAATATCGCGCCCATCACCGGCACGTAGAGCAACGCCATCACGATCGAGGCGGCGAGCACTGCCATGAGTGTCACCGGCATGTAGAACATCATCTTGCCGACCATGCCAGGCCAGAACGCCAGTGGAGCAAAAGCGATGAGTGTCGTGCCGATCGAGCATACGACCGGCCAAAACATCCGCTCAGCTGCGACGGCATAGGCTTCGGCCGGGGCGAGTCCTTCGGCAATCTTTCGGTCGGCGAATTCCACGACGATGATGGCGCCGTCTACCACGATGCCTACCGAGATGATCAACGCAAACATGGTGATCATGTTGATCGATAGGCCGAGCGCGCCGAGCACGAGGATGCCGACGAGGAATGAGCCTGGAATGGAAACGGCCACGAGCGCAGCGTTGCGTAGGCCGAGCGAGCCGAGAATAAGGATCACCACCAGCACCACCGCCGCGACGATGTGCCCTTGCAGTTCGTTGAACTGGTCGACGATGTCGGCCGAGCGGTCGTTGGAGATCAGCACTTTGGCGCCACTCGGCCAAGTGGCTTGTTCGGTGCGGATCAGTTGCTTGATGGTATCGGCGGCTCGAACCACATCGGCACCGGTACGCTGGATCACCTCGAGTGCAATGGCGGGCTCGCCGTTGATGCGGGCGTAGGTCTCGGCGTCTTTGAACGAGCGGTGAACACTCGCCACGTCGCTGAATCTCACAACCCGATCGCCATCCACTTTGATGGGCAGGCCGAGCACATCCTCGGCAGTTTCGAACACGCCCGGCACCTTCACCGGGAATCGACCCTCTTGGCCTTGCAGGGATCCGGCAGCGACGATGCGGTTATTGCGTTGGAAAACCTGCAGCACTTCGGTCTGGGAGAGGCCGTAACTTTCGAGACGCGCCGGATCAATGAGCACTTCGAGTTGTTCCTCGCGAGCCCCGGTCATCGATACCTCGAGCACGCCGGGAACGAGTTCGATCTTGTCCTTGAGTTTGCGGGCGAGCTCGACGAGATCACGCTCGGCAATGGTGCCGGCGACGTTCAAGTTGAGGATCGGTTGCTGCTGGGCAATGCGAAAGTCGCTGACGACCGGCTCTTCGGTATCGCCTGGGAGTTTGGACTTGGCGATATCGACCGCCGAGCGCACGTCGGCGAGCGCGAGATCCGTGTCGCGTCCGGCCTCGAACTCGAGGGTGATGTTTGCGCCGTCCTGATAGGCGAGTGAGCTGATCTGCTTGACCCCTTCGAGGGTTCGCACCTGCTGCTCGATGGGTCGCAGCAGCAGTCGCTCCGCATCCTCCGGCGAGATGCCGATATGCATCAAGCGCACGTTGACGAACGGCATTTCGACGTCAGGCTCGAATTCTTTGGGCATGCTCACGTAGGTCGCGAGTCCGCCGAGAATCAGTGCGGCGAGCGACAGCAACACTGCGCGGTTCTGCCCCATTGCTTTACGAATCAGATTGCCCATGACGGTTCAGCGCCCCGCGAGCCGCGTGATGCGGATCGGTTGGCCTGCCTTCACATAGCCTTGGCCGCCGGTGATTACCGGGGCGGGATCCGGCAGACCGGTGACCCAGGTTCCTTCAGTGTCTGCGCGTGCCACCTGCACCGGTACGAACACTGCCCTGCCCGCAGCGTCGGCGATCTTGACGCCCACCGCGCCGCTGTCATCGAGCGTCAGGAGCGAGGGCGGCAAGCGATGGGCGCGGACGGTGCCGACTGGAACATCGACCTGTGCCGTGACACCCGCATGCAAGGTGCCGCCGGGATTGGGCAGTTCCAGTTCGACGGCGAAGGTTCGAGTCTTGCCTTCGGCGACCGGCGCGACGTATCGCAGTGTGCCTTTGACGCGCTCGCCGGTGGCGAGTCGCGCCTCGCCGCTCAGCCCACGGCGCAAGGCGCCGATCTGATTTTCGGCAACGCTGGTGGCGACGATCAGGGTGCGTTCATCGACGAAGCTTGCGACCTTGATGCCGGGCGACACGTAGTCACCTTGCTCGACGAAACGCTCCTGCAGAGCACCGGCGAAGGGTGCGCGCACGGTCATCCGCGCGATGTCGAGTTCGGCGCGCCGCAGTTCGGCGCGCGCGGTTTCGAGCTGCGCCTGCGACTCGGCGAGTTTGGCTTCGGAGATGTAGCCGCTTGGCTTGAGTTTGGTTTGACCCTCGAACTCGACTTCCCTTTGGCGCAGCGTGGCTCGGGCTTGTGTGAGACGGGCCAGCCGATCGGCATCATCGAGTTGCACGATGACGGCGTTGGCGCCGACCCGCGTGCCCCGCGCAGCCCCGACCGACACGACGCGGCCGGTGGTTTCGGCCTTCAACTCCACGGTTCTCGCCGGCTCAGTGCGACCGAACAACGTGACCGTCCGGGTCACGGGTTCGGCGCGAAGGTCACTCACCACGACTTCCGGCAGCGACTGCGCCGTCGCGGCGGGCGCGGCCCGCTCGGGCTCGCGTCGATGCGGGAACAACACTCCCGAGCCGACCCACGCTGCAGTGATCAAGAGCACGGCTGCGGCCAATTGCCAAGGGTTGCGCGTCAGACGCGCGAGGAATTCACGAATTGCACTCATGGCTGGGTGGTCCGATCCTGTTCAAGAAGGTGGCGGTGATCTTTCATGTAGCGCACCCCGGCCTCGATCAAGGCCGAAGCAAAGCCGTTGACGAAGCGCACGCTGCCCGGCCAGCGGTGTTCGCCCGGGCATCCTGAGCGTGCAAGGTGGCGCAAGCCCGCCTCCATCGAGGCGATGCGCTCATCGAGCAACTCCGCCACACGCTGCGGAGGGACGAGATGGGAAAAGTAGAGCAGGGCCAACAGCTCGGAGCGCAGTTTGTGGCTAGGCTGCGAAGTCGCGAGGCGCCGTTTCAGCTCCTCTTCGCCGCGTGCAGTGATCCGGTAGACCTTGCGCTGCGTGGGGCCTTCGCCCTCGGCGCCGAGGCATTCGATGAAGCCGCCTTCGGCGAGTGCCGCCAGTGCCGGGTAAATCGAGCCAAAGCCGGTGGCGAAGACATGGTCCAGTGTCGCTTCGAAATGTTTTTTAAGGTCATAGCCGCTGGCTTCGCCGAAGGTGAGCAGGCCGAGGCAAACGGTTTGCGTATCCATGGGCGCAGTATGCTATCGGCTCGATATATCACTCCGAGATAGTGGTCTGATGTTCGATGGGTGGATGAAATCCCTTTCGGCCGCAGCGAGGGGTGCTAGAATCCGCGCCCTCGTGTGGGGCGGTAGCTCAGCTGGGAGAGCGTCGCGTTCGCAATGCGAAGGTCGGGAGTTCGATCCTCCTCCGCTCCACCATTTCCGCTTAGTGTTCCGCTCAGTGCCCCCGTAGCTCAGTGGATAGAGCGACCGCCTCCTAAGCGGTAGGTCGTCGGTTCAACTCCGGCCGGGGGCGCCAGTACCTCCCGCTGCCAACCCCGTGAATCTGCGCGCGTTTCCGCCAAACCGCGGCTCCGTGTCGGCGGATGAGATAGAATCACGGCCCTTTCGCTAAGGGACCCGGGGGTTCGGTTTTACATGGGCGCCACGCGCAGCGAGCAAATCGCTTCTTCTCCGCTTTACGGCAGCAATGCCGAGTACGTCGAATCTCTTTACGAGCAATACCTGGCCGATCCGACCACGGTAAGTCCAACGTGGCGGGAGTACTTCGCCAAATGGCCTCAGCCGACTCGGCCGGAGGCATCGCATCGTGCGATTCAAGATTCCATTGCCGCGCGGGCGCAGGCCGCCCGTCAGGTCGGCGGTGCGGTGGCTGCCGCCCTCGATGGCGATGCCAGCGCCAAGCAGGGCGCGGTGTCGCGGCTGGTGCAGATCTACGCGAACCGCGGCCATCTCGTTGCCAAAATTGATCCACTCGGACTCACGCGCCGTGAACGGCCGCGGGTGCTGGAGCTCGATTATTTTGGTTTGAGTGAGGCGGACCTCGACACGCAGTTCTTTACCGGCAGTCGGGTCAACAACGTGCCGGCGCGTGCGACGCTGCGCGAGATCATCGCGACGCTCGAGCACGTGTACTGCGGTTCGGTGGGCGCCGAGTTCGCGCATGTGTCGAACACCGAGGAGCGCCTGTGGCTGCAGGACGCTTTCCAGTCCGGGCGCATGCGCTATGTGTTCTCCGCGGAGGAGCGCAAAAATATTCTTTGGGAGCTCACGGCTGCCGAAGGGCTCGAACGTTACCTGCACACCAAGTATGTTGGTCAGAAGCGCTTCTCGCTCGAGGGCGGTGATTCGCTGATCCCGCTGCTCGATGATCTCGTGCAGACGGCCGGTGGCATGGGCGTGGAAGAGTTCGTCATCGGCATGGCCCATCGCGGCCGCCTGAACGTGCTCGTCAATGTGCTGGGCAAGGCACCGTCGGTGCTCTTCAGCGAATTCGAGGGCAAGTACGACGTGTCCCAGATCAAAGGATCAGGCGACGTGAAGTACCACAAGGGCTTCTCGGCCGACCTGCGAACTCCGGGGGGCAACGTGCACGTGGGTCTGGCCTTCAACCCCTCGCACCTCGAAGTCGTCAACCCGGTGGTCGAGGGTTCGGTTCGGGCGCGCCAAGAGCGGCGCAGCGACGTGCGCGGCGAGCGCGTGGTGCCGTGCCTGATCCACGGTGATTCCGCCTTTGGCGGACAGGGCGTGGTCATGGAGACCATGCAGTTGTCGCAGGCGCGCGGCTACTACACGGGCGGCACGATGCACATCGTGGTCAACAACCAAGTGGGTTTCACGACCTCCGATCCGCAGGACATGCGCTCGACGATGTACTGCTCGGATGTGGCGAAGATGCTCGAGGCGCCGATTTTCCACGTCAATGGGGATGACCCTGAAGCCGTGGTGTTCGTGGCGCGTCTCGCTATGCAATATCGCCAGCGCTTCCATAAGGACGTGGTGATCGACCTCGTCTGTTATCGAAGGCTCGGTCATAACGAGGCCGATGAACCGGCTGCGACGCAGCCGGTGATGTACAACGTCATCCGCAAGCATCCGACCACGCGCAAGATCTATGCCGATCGGCTCGTGGCCGATGGCGTGCTGACGCAGTTCGAGGCTGATGGTCTCGTCGAACAGTATCGTTCGGGACTCGACGAAGGTCGGCCGCAAGCCAAGGCCTCGCTCGGCATGATCGGCAACAAGTACACGGTCGATTGGAGCGCCTACATGCGCAACATCGACTGGACGGCGCCCGTGCGCTCAGGGGTCGAGGGACGCCGCCTGAAGGCGCTCGGCGCACGTCTGGTCGCGGTGCCGCCGGGTCATTCGCTGCACCCGCGTGTGCAACAGGTTATCGCCAATCGCGCCAAGATGATTGCCGGCGATATGCCGCTCGATTGGGGCTGCGCTGAATCTTTGGCGTACGCCTCGCTGCTCGAAGACGGTTATGCCGTTCGAATCTCGGGGCAGGACTCCGGACGTGGCACATTCTTCCACCGCCACGCCGTGTTGCACGATCAGCAAACCGGTAACACCTACGTACCTTTGGAACACGTGGCCGAGCGGCAGCCCCGCTTCACAGTGATCGACTCGGTGCTCTCGGAGGAGGCCGTGCTCGCGTTCGAATACGGCTACTCGCAAACGGATCCCGGCGTGCTCGTCATCTGGGAAGGCCAGTTCGGCGATTTTGCCAACGGCGCGCAGGTGATCATCGATCAGTTCATCAGTTCCGGCGAGTCCAAGTGGGGACGTTTCTGCGGCCTGACGCTATTTTTGCCGCACGGCTACGAAGGTCAGGGGCCCGAGCACTCCTCGGCGCGCCTTGAGCGCTTCCTGCAGTTATGTGCGGAGGCCAACATGTCGGTGTGCGTGCCCTCGACGCCAGCGCAGATGTTCCACATGCTGCGTCGACAGATGCTGCGCGAGTTCCGCAAGCCGCTCGTCGTGATGACCCCGAAGAGCCTGCTGCGGCACGAGATGTCCGTCTCGGCTCTCGCCGATCTTGAACAGGGCTCGTTCCGCAACATCATCGATGAGGTCGACCCGGTCGATCCGGCCAAGGTGCGTCGCGTGGTGTTCTCGAGCGGCAAGGTCTACTTTGATTTGCTCAAAGCACGCCGGGCACTGGCGGCCGAGGATGTGGCGCTCGTGCGTCTCGAGCAGATCTATCCGTTCCCGGCCGACGAGTACACGGCGATCATCGCCCGTTACCCGAACGCAGCCGAGATCGTCTGGTGTCAGGAAGAGCCGCAGAACCAGGGCGCCTGGTACCAGATTCGCCATCGCCTCGAGCGTCCCCTGGCTGGCAAGCGCGTGTTGCTCTATGCAGGCCGCCCACCCGCCGCGGCGCCCGCGACCGGCATCGGCAAGATCCACGAAGCCGAGCAGGCGAGCCTCGTGCAGGCCGCTTTGACCTCACCGGCACGCCAAGACGATACCCGTACCACCAAGCGTCTCTCCGAGCAGGCAGCCGAACCCGCGCGCGAAGCCGCGGCTGGCCGTCGCAAGCGTTGATCAGGAAAACCACCCCATGACCATGGAAATCCGCGTTCCCCAACTTCCCGAATCCGTCGCTGATGCCACCTTGGTGGCCTGGCGCAAACAGCCTGGTGAGTCCGTCTCGAGAGACGAGAATCTCGCCGATCTGGAAACAGACAAAGTGGTGCTTGAAGTGCCCGCGCCGTCGGCGGGCGTGATCAAAGAGTTCAAAGTGGCGCAGGGCGCGACCGTCAAGAGCGGTGATCTGCTGGCGATTTTCGAGCCCGGTGCGGCGGCCGCGAAGCCGGCTCCTTCGGCCACGCCCGCAGCGAGCGCAGCCCCGGCCGCGCCTGTGGCCAAGTCCGCGGCAGCGGAGAAGTTGAGTCCGGCCGTGCGACGCGCGGTCGAGGAGAGTGGCGTTGACCCTGCCGCCGTCAGCGGCTCGGGTCGCGATGGGCGCCTGACCAAGGCGGATGTGATGGCCGAGGCCAGCAAACAGAAAGTGGCCGTGGCGGCGCCGGCTGCAGCCGCTCCAGTCGCATCAAAGGCTGCGGTCAAGGCGGTCGCAGCGCCCCCGGGTCCGCGGGCCGAGCAGCGAGTGCCGATGACACGGCTGCGTCAGCGCATCGCTGAGCGGCTGGTGCAGGCGCAGCACTCTGCAGCACTGCTGACCACGTTCAACGAGGTGGACCTGACTGCCGTCAGTGAATTGCGCGCCCGTCACAAGGATCGCTTCGAGAAACAGCATGGCGTGAAGCTCGGCTTCATGTCTTTCTTCGTCAAAGCGAGCATCGAGGCGCTGCGCAAGTTCCCAGTGATGAATGCGGCCGTCGATGGCACCGATATCATCTATCACGAGTTCTACGACATCGGCGTGGCCGTTTCTACCGATCGTGGCCTCGTGGTGCCCGTGCTGCGCAACGCCGAAAATATGGGCTTCGCGGACATCGAGCGGCAGATCAACGATTTCGGCACCCGCGCGCGTGCGGGCGGGCTCGCACTCGAAGAGTTGCAGGGCGGCACCTTCACGATCACCAACGGTGGGGTGTTCGGCTCGATGCTCTCCACACCCATCGTGAATGCGCCGCAGAGCGCGATCCTCGGCATGCACAAGACTCAGGATCGACCTGTGGCGATCAATGGCGCCGTCGTGGTGCGCCCGATGATGTATCTGGCGGTCAGCTACGACCATCGCATCATCGATGGTCGCGAAGCGGTGCAGTTCCTCGTGGCAATCAAAGAATGCCTAGAGGACCCGGGTCGCATGCTGATCGGTATTTGAAGCGGAGAGCGCCATGAGTGAATTCGACGTCGTCGTCATCGGTGGTGGCCCCGCCGGCTACCCGGCAGCGATCCGCGCCGGGCAAAACGGCCTGAAAGTAGCCTGTATCGACGAGTGGAAAAACTACGACGGCAGTACCGCATTCGGTGGTACCTGTCTCAATGCGGGCTGCATTCCCTCAAAGGCACTGCTCGAGTCTTCGGAGCTCTTTCACCGCGCTCAGAGCGAGTTCGCGGCTCACGGCATCAAGACGGGGGCGCTGTCGTTCGACGTAGCGGCGATGCAAAAGCGCAAGGCGGGCATCGTCAAGACCATGACGGGCGGAATCAATCAACTGCTCAAAGCGGCGGGTGTGACCGCGCTGCAGGGACATGGTCGGCTGTTGCCGGGGCGGCAGGTGGAGTTCACAGCGCACGACGGCACTCAGCAGACGCTGACGGCGCGTCATGTGGTGCTGGCGAGTGGCTCGACGCCCATGGCTCTGAAAAGCGCGCCGTTCGATGGTCAGCGCATCGTCGATAGTTGGGGCGCACTCGAATTCGCCGCCGTGCCGAAGCGACTCGGCGTGATCGGTGCCGGAGTGATCGGACTCGAACTCGGCAGCGTGTGGCGTCGTCTAGGCGCCGATGTGGTGGTGCTCGAGGCGATGCCTGCGTTCCTCGGCATGGCCGATCAGCAGTTGGCGAAAGAAGCGCTCAAGCACTTCAAGAAACAGGGACTCGACATCCGTCTTGAGGCCAAAGTCACCGCGGCGCGCGTCGAGGGTGAGCTCGTACAGGTCGAATACACCGATGCCGCCGGCGCTACACAGAGCCTGACGGTAGACAAATTGATTGTCTGTATCGGTCGACGGCCGAACACGACAGGTCTTCTCGCTGAAGGCACGGGCGTGCAAGTCGATGAGCGCGGCTTCATCAAGGTCGACGATCACTGTCACACCGGTGTCGAGAACGTGTGGGCCGTCGGTGATTGCGTACGTGGACCCATGCTGGCGCACAAGGGCAAGGAAGAGGGTGTTGCGGTCGCTGACCGTATCGCGGGGCTCTATGCGCACGTGAACTACGCGGCCATTCCCTCGGTGATCTATACCGCGCCTGAGATCGCCTGGGTAGGTGCCACCGAGGAGCAGGTCAAGGCCACTGGGCGAGCCTATAAAGTTGGCAGCTTTCCGTTCATGGCCAGTGGCCGTGCGCGAGCCATGGAAGCTGGGCAGGGTTTCGCCAAAGTCATCGCAGCTAAAGATGACGATCAAATTCTCGGGGTGCACATCATCGGGCCGATGGCCGGAGAACTCATCGGCGAGGCGGTGTTGGCGATGGAGTACTCGGCGAGCGCCGAGGACCTGCAGCGCACGATCCATGCGCATCCAACCCTGTCGGAGGCCTTGCACGAGGCTGCTCTGGCGGCCGACAAGCGCGCGATCGACATGCCGAATCGCTGAGCCCGCTGCGGTTCAGCGCATTCGGCGGGCGCCGCTTTTTTATTCGCTAGTACCTCGCGCATCGGTCCACTGCACTTCGAGGCAGCGCGCGGCGTGCGTGGAGCGCATCCGCGCGAGGTTGGCGCAGCGCTCGGCGTGCACGGTGACGCCACGACCCAGCGTCAGATAACCCACCACGGGCTCCGGTGCCACCGGCGCACAGCAACGCCCCACGGTGAGCGGCAAGTCGCCGAGTCCTACGAGCTGCAATGGTCCGTGCGCGGAGCGCGAGGGCGTGATTCTGCGTGGCTTCGAGATGCCTTCGGTTGGCGGAGTCGTTGCTGCGCCGCGAGCGGCGAGCGGGCGCAGCAGTTGTGCGACGTTGATTTCGCCTTCACCCAGCCAGCGGAAGAGCTCGCGGGGGTCGGAGGCCTTCAGCTCACGGGCCAGCATCGGCACACAATCGAAGCGGGCGCCAAAACGCGCCAACTCCCGTTCGACGATCGCCCGGCCGTCGGCTTCGTTGACATCGGCATCGCGCCGCCGGAACCAACTGCGCAGTTTGGCGCGACTGCGGGGCGAGGCGAGGTAGCCGTCCTGGATCAGCCAATCGCGGCTCGGTGATTCTTCCTTGCCGGCGATGATCTCGACGACCTCGCCGTTGGCGAGGGTTTGGGTCAGCGGCACTATCCGCCCGTTGATTTTTGCACCGCGGCAACGATGGCCGAGGCCCGTGTGTACTTGGTAGGCGAAATCGAGCGGCGTGGCGCCGCGGGGTAGATCGACGACCTCGCCGCGCGGCGTCAGGGCGTAGACGCGATCCTCGAACAGATCCGATCGCACTCGGTCGATGAAGTCGGCATCGCGAGCGGTCGCGCCGTCCTCCATTGGCTCGAGCAGTTGGCGTACCCACTCGATTTTCTGCGAGTAGTTCGCATCGCGCTGGCGACCCTCCTTGTACAGCCA
This sequence comes from Nevskiaceae bacterium, assembly GCA_018883185.1. GTDB lineage: Bacteria > Pseudomonadota > Gammaproteobacteria > Steroidobacterales > Steroidobacteraceae > UBA964. The sequence goes on from VEQP01000034.1 coordinate 20,907, forward strand.
ATGGGCGGCAACGCCGAGCTCGGCCTGCTGGTGCATCTCCTGCGTGCGGATCTGCACTTCGATCGGCAAGGACTGCGGGCCGATCACGGCCGTGTGGATAGAGCGGTAGAAGTTGTCCTTGGGAGTGGCGATGTAATCGTCGAATTCACCGGGGATATACGTCCAGCCGCCATGCACTACGCCGAGCGCAGCGTAACAATCGCGAATGCTCGCGCAGAGGATGCGCACGGCGCGAACATCGAAGAGCTCTTCAAAGGCGAGCTGCTTGCGCTGCATCTTGCGGTGGATGCTGTACATATGTTTCGCGCGACCGCTGACTTCGGCTGTAATGCCTTCGGCGAGGAGGCGTTGCTGCAATGCGCCGCGAAACTCCTCGACGTAGCGCTCTCGATCGATGCGCTTCTCGGCGAGCGCTGCGGCGATGCGTCGATAGTCTTGCGGCTCGAGATAGCGAAAGGCCAGATCCTCGAGTTCCCACTTCACTTGCCAGATGCCAAGCCGGTTGGCGAGCGGCGCAAAGACGGCGCGGGTCTCCGCGGCGAGTCGCTGCTGTGCAGCGTCCGTGAGTCCCTTTGCGGCGCGCAGCCGCGCCAGCTGGATGCCGATGCGAGCAACCACGAGGCGCGGATCAGCGACGATGGCCAGCAGCATCTTGCGCAGCACTTCGGCCTGCGCCTCGTGCAATCCACCTGCGGAATCCCAATGCGCCGAGGCAGTGAACTCGCCGAGGCGCGCCAGACCTTCGATCGCTGCCAGCGTGGGGCTGCTCAGCCCCTTGGGTAGTGGAGGGTCGAGGTGGGAGTTGGCGCCCGGCTGGTGCTGCGCCTCGCGGATCAGCACCGCCACCGCGAGTTCCGCGTCGTCGGTCAGCGCCCCGACAACACCCGCCGCGACTGCGGCCGTGCTGAGCGCGGCCTGCGGCCAGCCCTCATCCTGCAGCAGCGCGGCAGCGGCATCGATAGCCTGTTGGATGACGGGCGGGACGGCATCGACGACGCGCACGACGAACTCCTTTTTCGACTGCCTTGGGACTGCTCGGGGTCAGACGAATCCGGGTATCATACCGGCATCGTTTTCGGGCGCATTTTCCGGGGTCGCGAACGCATGCCGCGTTATCGGTCGAAGTCCTGGCGGGCCTATCAACCGCGATCGTCGGCCACTTCCGCCGTGGAGCCGTCCGCGCCGCCGCCCAAGCCCATCGTGCTGGGCGCGTGCCGCATCTTGGGTCTCGATCCGGGGTCGCGCCGCACCGGCTATGGGTTGATCGAAGTCGACGGCGTGCAGATCCGCTGTCTCGCACAGGGTCGCATCGAGGTCGATGCTTTGCCGCTCGTGGAACGGTTGGCGCGTATCCACGCCGGTGTTGCCGAGCTCATCGCCGTGCATCAACCTGAGGAAGTGGCCGTCGAAAAAGTATTCGTCAATCGCAACGTGGAAAGTGCGTTGAAGCTCGGGCAGGCGCGCGGTGCGGCACTCGCGGCGTTGGGACCGGCGGTTACGCTTGCCGAGTACGCACCGCGAGCGATCAAGCTCGCCACAGTAGGTTTTGGTGGCGCCGATAAGATGCAGGTCGTGCACATGATGCGCACGTTGCTGCAGTTGCCGGGCAAGGTCACAAGCGATGCTGCCGATGCGCTTGCGGTGGCAATGTGCCACGCGCAGCACCGCAAGCTCGGGCTGCTCATGGCTGGAGGTGTCGGGTGATCGGCTCGCTGCGCGGCCGGTTGGTTTCGAAGGCGCCGCCGCAACTGTTGCTTGAGGTCGGCGGTGTGGGCTACGAGCTCGAGGCGCCAATGTCGACGTTTTACGGCTTGCCGGCCGTCGGCGAGGAGGTGCGTCTGCTGACGCACCTCGTGGTTCGCGAGGACGCGCACGTGCTCTATGGCTTCGCCAGCGATGCCGAGCGTCAGTTGTTTCGTTCGTTGCTGAAAGTCACGGGCGTTGGACCCAAAATGGCTCTGGGTATTTTGTCGGGTACTTCGGTCGAGGGCTTCGCGGCCTGCGTGACCTTGCAGGATGCGACAGCGCTGACGCGTATCCCGGGCATCGGCCGTAAGACGGCCGAGCGACTGATCATCGAGATGCGCGATCGCCTCGCGACCCCGGCGCCTGCCGCAGGTCTAGGCGTTGCGACGAGCACGGGTGCCGAGGGCGAGGCCTTCGCTGCGCTGGTGGCGCTTGGCTACAAGCCTGCCGAGGCCAGTCGCTTGCTGAAGTCCGCGGGCGGTGAGGCCACGAGCACCGAAGAGTTGATTCGACGAGCCTTGCAGGGAGCTGACCGATGAACGAGCGATTGGTCAGTGCTGAGGGTGGTCGGGAAGATGAAGCCATTGATCGGGCCATACGTCCGAAGCGACTGGCCGACTATGTGGGTCAGCGTCCGGTCAAGGAGCAGCTCGGTATTTTCGTCGATGCTGCGCGCGCGCGTGGCGAAGCGCTCGATCACGTGCTGATCTTTGGACCGCCGGGTCTTGGCAAGACGACGCTCGCGAATATCCTCGCCACCGAGCTCGGCGTGAACTTGCGCCAGACGTCCGGCCCTGTGCTTGAGCGACCGGGAGATCTGGCGGCGATCCTCACCAATTTGCAGGCTCGAGACGTACTGTTTGTCGATGAAATCCATCGACTGTCGCCCGTGGTCGAGGAGGTGCTTTACCCGGCGATGGAGGACTACCAACTCGACATCATGATTGGCGAAGGTCCGGCGGCGCGCTCGATCAAACTTAGCCTGCCACCGTTTACCTTGGTGGGTGCAACCACGCGTGCGGGGCTGCTGACTTCGCCGCTGCGCGATCGATTCGGCATCGTGCAGCGGCTCGAGTTTTACGATGTCGCCGATTTGACGAGCATCGTGCTGCGCTCGGCCGGGATTCTCGGTGTACCGCTCGAGGACGACGGCGCAACGGCGATCGCTGCGCGGGCGCGCGGCACGCCCCGCATCGCCAACCGGCTGCTGCGCCGTGCGCGCGATTACGCCGAAGTGCGTGGCGATGGGCGCATCACCTCCGCGATGGCTGTAGCGGCGCTCGATCTGCTGGCCGTTGACCCGGCAGGTTTCGACGCGCTCGATCGGAAGCTGCTCACGACCATCATGGACAAGTTCGATGGCGGGCCGGTGGGGATCGACAGCCTCGCCGCCGCCATCGGTGAGGAACGCGGCACGCTCGAGGATGTGATCGAACCGTTCTTGATCCAGCAGGGCTTTTTGATGCGCACGGCCCGCGGCCGCATCGCCACGCGCACCGCCTATCAGCATTTCGGCTTGACGATGCCGGCACGGGCAGGTGCCGCGCTGCCGTTGTTCGAGGAGGGGGCGTGAGTCCCTTCAGTTGGCCGGTTCGCATCTACTGGGAAGACACGGACGCAGGCGGAGTTGTCTACTACGCCAATTACCTGCGCTATCTCGAGCGTGCGCGCACGGAGTGGCTGCGTGCACAGGGGGTCGATCAATCACGACTGGCCGCCGAACACGGGGTGCTATTCATGGTGTTGGCCGTCAATGTCGAATATAAGGCGCCCGCCCGACTTGACGACCGTTTGCTCGTCACCTGCGAGGCTGTGCCGGATGGGCGCACGACGGTGATATTCCAGCAGCGCATCTACAAAGAAGGTCGCACTGAAGAGGGCAGCACTGCCGGAGCGGAGCGCGAACTTCTCATCGAAGCGACAGTCAGGGTAGTGTGCCTCGACGGTCGAACGATGCGGCCACGACGCATAGCGGAGTACTTACCGTGAATGATTTGTCCATTCTCCGATTGATTGCCGAAGCGACCCTGGTCGTACAACTCGTGATGCTCATGCTCGCCGCGGCATCGGTGTACTCATGGAGCATCGTGTTCCACAAGCGTGCAGTGATTTCGCGTGCGCGGGCCGACTTCGTGCGCTTCGAGGCCGAGTTCTGGTCCGGTGGGGATTTGGCGGCGCTCTACAAGTCGATTGAATCACGTGGCCAGTCGCGCGGCATAGAGAGCGTGTTCCAGTCGGGCTTCCGCGAGTTCGCGCGCTTGCGCCAGCAGGGTGTCGACGCGGCCGACGTTCTCCTCGAGGGCGCGCGCCGTGGCATGAAGGCGCAGCAGATCAAGGAAGTCGAATATCTCGAGAAGAGTCTGTCCACGCTCGCCACCGTGGGTTCGACGAGTCCGTACGTGGGGCTCTTCGGTACCGTGTGGGGCATCATGCACGCCTTCGTCGGTTTGGGCTCCGTGCAGCAGGCGACGCTCGCGACCGTAGCGCCCGGCATCGCCGAAGCGCTGGTTGCTACAGCGATCGGCTTGTTCGCGGCGATCCCCGCGGTGGTGGCCTACAACCGGTTCGCCGACCAGATTGGGCGCCTCGAGATGCGTTACGACGCATTCACCGAGGAATTCTCAACGATCCTGCAGCGTCACGTGACGCGCGGTTCGCAAGCGGCGGACTAAGCTATGGCGCAACCGAGCCGCCGGCGCAAGCCGATGAGCGAAATCAACGTCGTGCCCTACATCGACGTGATGCTGGTGCTGCTCATCATTTTCATGGTGACTGCGCCGCTGCTCTCGCAGGGCGTGAAAGTCGATCTGCCCAATGCTGCCGCAGAACCCATCGATCCGGCTGAACTGCAAAATCGACCGCCGCTTATTCTCTCGGTGGACGCTGCCGGAAAGCTGTATCTCAATCAGGGAGAGGACCCGGAGGCGCCACTCAGCGACGAATTGCTGGAGGCCCGCGTGGCCGCGTTGCTGCGTAACACGCCGGGGTTGCCCGTCTTCGTCAAGGGCGATCGCACGGTCAGCTACGGGCGCGTGGTCGAGGCGATGGTGCTGCTGCAGCGTGCCGGAGCGGTGAAAGTCGGCTTCCTCACGGACCCCGTGGCGGTGCCGCGCGCGCGCTCGTGAGTGCGACCCGATGTCGCGGCTGAAACCTTACCTGCTCTCCATCGCGCTGCATGCGCTGCTGGTCGCATTGATCGTTTTCTTTGGCCTGCGCGAGTGGCGCGAGACGGAAGAGGCGCCCCAGGCTCTCGCACTCGAGGGTCGTATCGTCACGGCGGAGGAGGTGGCCGCGAGCGATGTCGCACCGCTGCCCGTGGCCAAGCCCGCGCCGGAACCCGCGCCGGAACCTGCACCGGAACCTGCGCCTGAGCCCCCCGTAGTCGAAAAACCTCCGGCAGTCGAAAAGCCTCCTGCGACCGAGGCGAAGCAGCGAGAGATCGAGCGCAAGCGTCTAGCCGAGCAACAACGCCAAGCCGAGCAGAAACGAGCAGTCGAAAAGCAACGCGAGGCCGAGCAGCAGCGCGAAGCCGAGCGGCAGCGAGAGGCCGAGCAGCAGCGCGTCGCCCAGCAACAGCGGCAGGCCGAGTTGCAGAAACTCATCGACGATCAGGAGCAGTCTGACCGACGGCGTTCGCTCGCGGCACAAGCCGAAAAAGAAGCGGAGTTGCAGCGCCGTTTGGCTGCGGAACTCGCTGCCGAGCGGAAACGCGCGGAGACTGCCCGCCGTGCATCGCTCAGTGCACAATGGGCGGCGGCCATTCAGGCGCGGGTGCAACGCGCGTGGTTGCGTCCCGACACGGCGCGGGCCGGCATCGATTGCCGTGTCGCGGTAACGCAGGTGCCGGGCGGTACGGTGGTGCGCGTTGAGGTGCGTGAGTGCAACGGCGACGAGGCAGTCCGCCAGTCAATCGAGGCGGCCGTGTTTCGTGCTTCGCCGCTGCCGCCACCTCCCGAGGCCGAGTTGTTCGAACGCAATCTGGAGCTGAGGTTCCGTCCCAATGATTGAACGATTCTCCCGCGCTGTGCGCTACGGTCTGGCGACGCTCGTGCTGCTGGTGATGTCGGCTTCAGCCCGGGCTCAATTGCAGGTGGATATCACCTCGGGGGTGACGGCGCCGGTGCCGATCGTGATCTCCCCGTTCACCGACGACGCCCAGCCTTCCGCGCAAGTGGTTGGACAAGACCTTTCCCGAAGCGGCCGCTTCGTGCTGCAGGAGCGCACTCGCGCCGACTACATCGTCACGGGCCGTGCCGTGCCCGCGGGCGATGGCCGGGTGACCCTCGAGTTCGAACTCGTCAACCTGCTCACGGGTCAGCGGCTGCTCGCGGAGAGCGTGACGGCGGCGCCGACGGCCTGGCGCAACGCTGCGCATCGCATTGCCGATCGCGTTTACCAAAGAATATTGGGCGTGCGCAGCTCATTCGCCACGCGGGTGGCCTATGTCGCGGTCGATGGCGTAGCCCCGGCCTTGCGCTACCGAATGATCGTGGCCGATGCCGACGGCGAGAGTCCGCGAACCATTCTGGAGTCGCGTTTGCCTATCATGTCGCCCGCGTGGTCGCCGGATGGGGAGTCGATCGCCTATGTGAGCTTCGAGACCCGCAGCGCCGCCATCTACGTCCAAACCGTGCGCACCGCAGAGCGACGCCGCGTGTCGGCTCGCGCCGGCGTCAACGGCGCGCCGGCGTGGTCACCGGATGGCAAGCAGCTCGCGCTAACGCCAGCTTATGACCTATGTCCACAGAATCGGACAGGAAATGAGGCTTCTCAGGCCATGCTGATCACGGGGGACGACCGCATGAGTCGCCTCACAACCTGCTTGGCAGCTGCGCCGAATTTCTTGCTTGATACCAGGGCAGCGGACGACCTGATTGCGGATCAGATTGAGCGGCTACACGCTGCTTGGTCAGAGGTCGCTGAGGAAGCCGCGCTGACGAAGATTGACCGGGCAGTGCTTACTGGTCGTGCCTTTCTCAATCTATTCATCTTCGAGGGGGCTTCACCGCGACTTTCGTGCGCG
>VEQP01000035.1 GCA_018883185.1 Nevskiaceae bacterium
TCGGCGGTGAAGCGACAGAATTTCTTGCGGCGCGTGAAGCGGCTGCCGCCGGCGCCCTGCTTGCCATCTTTCATGTGTATTACTCCGCCATCATCTCGTCATCGCCGAGATCGTCACGACGCATGCGCCGCGGACGATCCACGCCTTCCCCGTTGCCACCGTTGGCCTCTTCCTCGGCGGCACGCGCCATCGGTGAGGGCTCGGTGACCGGAGCATCCATCTTCACCACGAGGTGCCGCAGCACCGCGTCGCTGAAGCGGAACGCGCCGGTGAGTTCGGCCAGAGTTTTCTGGTCGGTCTCGATGTTCATGAGGATGTAGTGGGCCTTGTGGACCTTGGCGATCGGGAACGTCAGCTGGCGACGGCCCCAATCCTCAAGACGGTGGATCTGGCCACCGCCCTGCGTGATCATGCCCTTGTAGCGCTCGAGCATGGCCGGAACCTGCTCGCTCTGGTCTGGATGGACCAGAAACACGATTTCATAGTGCCTCATGTGATCTCCTTGCGGTTGTGAAGCCACCCCGCGAGGCGCTGCGGGTGTGGCAAGGAAGTCCCCGGTCTTCCGGGGGGCGCGAACTATAGCCAAACGGCCGTAGCGCAGCAAGCCGACGGGGGGGCCGAAGCCCGGCTTCAACCCTCCGGACGACGCTGGCGAACCGCCTCATACAGCAGCATGCCCGTGGCGACGGAGACATTCAGGCTCTCGACCGTTCCCAGTGACGGCAGCCTGACCAGCAGGTCGCAGTGCTGGCGGGTGTTCTGCCGCAGCCCCCTGCCCTCGGCTCCCATGCCGAGCACGGTCGGGCCGCGAAGGTCCACGGAGGCCGCCACGGCGTCGGCCTCAGCCGCCGCGCCCACGACCCAAAGTCCGTGCTCCTTCAGCTCACGCAGGCTGCGGGCGAGATTGGTGACGACCACGATCGGCGTGCTCTCGGCGGCGCCCGCCGCCACCTTGCGCACGGTGGCATTCATCTGCACCGCCCGATCCTTAGGGATGATCACCGCCATTGCGCCGCAGGCATCCGCGGTCCGCAGGCACGCGCCGAGATTGTGCGGATCCTGCACGCCATCGAGCGCCAGCAACAACGGCGCGAAAGGCTGCGAGGAGCTCGCTGCCGCGTGTAGGCGCACGAGCGCGGCGTTCAAATCGTCTTCACGCCAGGGCGGTAAGGGCAGCACCTCGGCCACCACCCCCTGGTGCACGGCCGCGCCGCCGACTCGTCGCGCCAACTGCTCGGCGTCCACCCGCTGCACGGCGCAACGCGCTTCAGCCGCGAGCTGGAGCAGTTCGTTGATCCGCGCGTCATCGCGACCCCGTGCCACCCAGATGCCACGTAGCCGCGAGGCGTCCCGCTTCAACAGCGCCCGCACTGCATGGAGACCGTGGATGTACTCGCCCTGGCTCATGCGGCGATGTTACTCCGCGAGCTCGAGGTCGATGAGCCCCTCGACCGGATTGGCGTTGGTCACAATCACGCGCACCGCCGTGCCGATCGCGAGGCGCCGTCGCGTGCGTCGGCCGAGCCACGCATGGCCGCTTGCCTCCATCACGTACTCGTCATCGCCCAGCGCCTCGGTTCGCAGCAGACCATCGATGCCGAGGCCGCGCAGCTGCACAAAGCAGCCGTACTCGACGACCGTGGTGATCAAGCCCTCGAACGTTTGACCCAGACGCTCGCGCAGATAGGAGCACTTGAGGAAACTGTCGACGTACCGATCGGACTCGTCGGCGCGTTTCTCGAGCTTCGAGAGCTCCTGACCGAGCACCGAGAGTTCGTCGGCCGATCTGCGCGCACCGGTCGGGTCGCGCGCATCACAGACGGCCTTGAGCGCTCGATGCACGACGAGATCGGGATACCGACGGATCGGCGAGGTGAAGTGCGCATACCCCTCTAGCGCCAAGCCGAAATGCCCGATATTGGTGGGCTGGTACACCGCCTGCGGCATGGAGCGCACCACCAGCGACTCGATGAAAGGCCGGTCGGGCGATTTGCCAAGACGCTCGGTGATCTTGCGCAGATCGCGCGGCTGCACCTCTTCCGGCAGCTCCGCATCGATGCCGAGTGCCGCGAGCGCCGTCTGCAGCAAATCGAGCTTCTTCTCCTCCGGAACGCCGTGCACGCGGTACAGGCCGCCCGCTTTGGCCGCCTTCAACTCGCCGGCTGCTGCCACGTTAGCGAGGATCATGCATTCCTCGATCAGCTTGTGCGCATCGTTACGGGCATACATGTTGATGCCACGAACGCGCCCGTTGGGATCGAAGTCGTAGATCGGCTCGCTGCTCTCGAAATCGAGCGCACCGCGACGGTGACGCGCCTTGAGGAGCACCCGATACAGATCGACGAGCGGCTGCAACTTCGGCAGCAACGGACCCAGTGCCTTACGTTCGACAGGACGCCCTTCGAAAAGCGCCGCGTACGCCTTCTCGTAGGTGAGGCGGTGATGGCTGCGCATGACCGCAGGGTAGAACTTCCACTCGCGCAGCTGCCCCGTTCGACCGATTTTCATGTCGGCAACGAAGCACAAGCGATCGACCTCAGGCTCCAGCGAGCAGAGATGATTGGACAAGCCGGTCGGCAGCATCGGGATGACGCGATTCGGGAAATACACCGATGTGCCGCGCTCGAGCGCATCGCGATCGAGCCCCGACCCCGGCCGCACGTAGTGGCTGACGTCGGCGATCGCCACCACCAGCCGAAAGCCCGTGCCCTGCGCCTCGGCATAGACGGCGTCATCGAAATCGCGGGCGTCTTCGCCATCGATGGTCACAAGCGGCATCTCGCGCAAATCGACACGACCGCGAACCTCGCGCGGATCGATGCGCGCGCCGTGGGCCTCAGCCTCACGCAGCGCTTCGGCACCAAATTCAACCGGCAGGGAATAACGGGCGATCGCCGTCTCGCAAGCCATCTCGACAGGCCGATCGAGGTCGAGCCGTTTGGTGACGGCCGCCATGGCCGTTCGATGGGCATCCGGGTAGCGCGTGATGCGCGCGATGACCCAGTCGCCCGCGCGGGCGCCCGCCAACTGATCGGGGGGCACGAGGCAACGCAGACTCAAGCGGCGGTCGACCGAATGCGCGAAGGCGGTACGCCCGGAAATCTCGATCGTGGCGAGAAACGCTGTCACGCCCCGCGCGAGCACCGCCTCCACCTCGCCGGAATAGCGTCCAGTGTGATCCTTGCGGGCCCGCACTCGCACGCGATCCCCGGAAGTGAGTCCGGCCATCTGCGGCGGCGGCAGGAAGACACTTTCGGTTTGACCCTCGACCTTGACGAAACCGAACCCGGAACGATGTGCGCTGACGACCCCCTCAAGGGTGCCGGCAGACGCCGAAGCGCCCTTGTCTCGCTCACGTCGCGGGCCACCGCCACGGCGCTCGGAGCGACGCTCGCTTCCGCCCGGGTGCCGGTTCCCGCCCGAGCCACCGCGCGTCCTCCCGCTGGCCTTGCGACGCTTCATATTGCTTCCTTCATTGACAGTCCTCGTGACCCTGCGTAGATTTCGCGGCCCACCCTGCCCGGGTGGCGGAATTGGTAGACGCACTAGTTTCAGGTACTAGCGGGTAACACCGTGGAGGTTCGAGTCCTCTCCCGGGCACCATCATACGTGTCGGCAGACGCCCGGCATGTCAGTCGCCGGTCACCCCGACCGAAATGCCAGCGCATCCGGCACTGGCCCGCCGTAGGCCCAGTCGAGCAGCTCCACCGTGTGCAGTACGGGCACCCCCGCCGCCGCCGCAAGATGCACGGCGCAGCCGACATTGCCGGTCACGATGACGTCCGGCTGCGTGCGGTGAAGGGCTGCGAGCTTGCGCTCGCGCAAGGCGTCTGCGATGTCGGGTTGCAGCAGGCTGTAACTACCCGCCGAGCCGCAGCAGAGGTGTGCATCCTGCGGTAACTGCACCTCGAAGCCCGCCTCACGCAGCAACCGGACCGGCAGATCGCGCAAGCGCTGGCCATGCTGCAGCGAGCACGGCGGATGATAAGCCACGCGCAGCGGCGGTACCGCAGCCGCACCAGGGGGCTTCGGCAAGCCGACCCGGTCGATAAACTCGCAGACATCGGCCACGCGCTCCGCGACGACTTTGGCAGGCGCTGCGTAGGCGGCATCGCCCCGGAGCAACCAGCCATAATCTTTGAGCATCGAGCTGCAGCCCGAAGCTGTCGAGACGATCGCGGCCACCTCACCCTCGCCGCCCCACGCCGCCACGTTACGCCGTAGCGCAGCAATGGACTGCTCGTGTTCGCCCAAGTGGTGCGCCAGCGCACCGCAGCACCCTTCGCGCTCGCTCACGATGACCTCGTAGCCGAGCCGCGTGAGCAGGCGTCGCGTTGCTGCCTGCGCACCGGGCGCCAGCGCACCCTCGACGCAGCCCTGTGCCAACAGCACCCGCCTACGGGGAAGCTGTCCGTTCGATAGCAACGATGGCGTCGACGAGAGCGCGGGCGAAGGCGTCCGCGGGCGCGTAGCCGGAATGCTCTCTAGCATCCTCGCCCACGAGCGCAGCCCCGGGATGCGTCGCACCCCTGCCGCGAACGGTCGCAGACGCGCACCGACCGTGAGCGCGAGTGCGAAGCGGCGGCGATAAGGCAACACGGCCAGCAGCATTCGCCTGAACAGTCGTTCGCCCCAAGGCCGCCGGTAACGCTCACCGATGTAACGCCGTGCGTGATCGACGAGATGCCGATAGTTCACATCCGATGGACAGGTGGTCACACAGGACAGGCACGATAGGCAGCGATCGATATGTTGAACGACCTCGGCCGTAGGCTGTCGCTCGTTCTCCAACATATCTTTCATCAAATAAATCCGCCCGCGAGGTCCGTCGAGCTCTTCACGCGACAGCACGTAGGTAGGGCACGTCGAGGTGCAAAAGCCGCAGCGGACGCAACGACGAATCGCGGCCTCGGCCGCCGCCGTTGCCGGATCCTGCAGTGCCTCCGCCGAAAACTCAGTGCGCATGTGCCCCGCCTGCAAACCGTGCCGTTGCGAACACACCCAGCGGATCGAATTGACGACGAACGCGGTCCTCCAGGGTGCCGAGTCCCGCGGGCAAGGGATGGAAAGTCGGCACCCGCCTGCGCAGCGCGGCGTCAGCGCGCCAGAGCATGGCGTGCCCCCCGACCGCAGCCACCTCCGTGCGTAAGCGCTCGGGATCGACGTCGCTCGCGAGCCAGCACAAGGCACCGCCCCAGTCGAAGAGCCATCGATCGCCTACGGCAGCACACCGCGCCAGCAGCGACGGCGCTTGACGGGCCGGAACACTCAGACGCCAGATCGGTCGATCCGGCGGCAGCACATCGAGACTTGCGAGTGAACCCCACAAACCCACCGCTTCCGCTTCACTGAGTGCATGCAGCTCGTGGCGCGCACCGATCAGCGCCTGCAAGGCCTGCAGACGCGCAGCGACCGAAGCCGCGAACCCCTCGAGCCGCAGCACGGTGAGCGACTCGGCGCCCACGGTACCCGGCCCGAAATGCATGGCGGCCGTCGCGCCAACCGAGGAACCGAGAACACGCGCCAGGCACTGCCACGCGAGCGGGGCATCGAGTCCCTTGAGCGCAAACACGCGAGCGACCTCGGGCGCTGGTAAAACCTTGAGGGTGACTTCCGTCAGCGCGGCCAATCGTCCCCAACTGCCGGTCAACAATTTCGGCAAATCGTAGCCCGTGACGTTCTTGACCACCTTACCACCGCCGACGAACAACTCGCCGCGACCCGACACGGCGCGAAACCCCAGCACGTGATCGCGCACCGACCCCGCGACCACGCGACGCGGACCCGACAGCCCAGAGGCCACCAGACCACCCACCGTCATGCGACCGGCGGCGTCACCCAAGGTCGCCGCCACATCGAGCGGCTCACAGGCCAGCATTTGTCGCTCAGTGGCTAGCGCCCGTTCAACCTCGGCCCAGAGCGTGCCGGCGCGAACTGTCAGCACGAGCTCAGACGGGTCGTAATCGACGATGCCGTGCAACCCTGTCAGCTCAAGTACATCAATCTCATCGACGTTATCGAGCGGCGCACCGATCTGGCGCTTCGATCCACCACCGCGCAACTCGAGGCGCCGAGATCGCGCCATCGCCTCGCGCACGAGCTCCAGCACCTCGTTTTCGCTACCCGGTCGCATCAGAAACGCGGCAACTCAGGAAAGCGGACCGCACCACCGTGCACATGCACCCGCCCGAGCTCCGCGCAGCGGTGTAACACCGGAAAAACCTTGCCCGGGTTCAGCAGTTGCTGCGGGTCGAACGCACACTTCACACGTTGCTGATGCGCGAGATCGTCAGCCGAAAACATCTCGGGCATCAGATCGCGCTTTTCGATGCCGACGCCGTGCTCACCGGTGAGCACTCCACCCACCTCGACACAAAGCCGCAGAATGTCGTTGCCAAACTCCTCCGCCCGCTCGAGTTGCCCTGGCTGGTTGGCGTCGTAGAGGATCAGCGGATGCAGGTTGCCATCGCCTGCATGAAACACGTTCGCGACGCCAAGACCATGACGTTGCGATAGTTCGCGGATCCGCTGCAACACCTCAGGCAAGCGACGACGCGGGATGGTGCCATCCATGCAGTAGTAATCTGGGGCAATCCGACTCACCGCCGGGAAGGCCGCCTTGCGCCCTGCCCAAAATCGCAGTCGTTCCGCTTCGCTCGTTGAACTGCGACAGGACTGCGCAGCATTGCGCCTCGCGAGTTGTTCGATCCGAGCGACAAGCTCGTCACACTCGGCGGGAGGGCCGTCGACTTCGACGATCAGCAGCGCCTCGGCATCCAGCGGATAACCGGCTTGGACGAACGCTTCGGCCGCATGGATGGCGGGTCGATCCATCATCTCCATACCCGCCGGAATGATGCCTGCCGCAATCACTTCCGCCACACAACGCGCCGCATCATCAACGGTAGGAAAGCCGATCAACAACGCGCGCACCGCCTCAGGCTTCGGCAGCAGCCGAACCGTGACTTCAGTCACGACACCCAGCAGGCCTTCCGAACCCACCACAATGCCGAGCAGATCAAGTCCGCTCGAGTCAAAAGCGCGACCGCCTAGATCGACGATCTCGCCCTCCATGGTCACGAGCCGTACACCAAGTACGTTGTGCGTGGTCAGCCCGTACTTGAGACAGTGCACACCGCCAGAGTTTTCGGCGACGTTGCCGCCAATGGAACAGGCGATTTGGCTGGAGGGGTCCGGTGCGTAATAGAGACCGTGCGGCTCGGCCGCTGCAGAGATGGCGAGGTTGGCAACACCCGACTGCACGATGGCGAGACGATCCTCTGCATCGATCTCGAGGATGCGTGAAAACTTCGATAGCACCAGCAAGACCGCATCGCCCAGCGGCAGCGCCCCCCCGGAGAGCGAGGTGCCAGCGCCGCGCGGCACGACGCGAACGCCGTTCGCGTGACACCAGCGCAGCACCGCCGCCACCTGCAGGGTGGTCTCCGGCAACACCACCACGAGAGGCAATTGACGATAAGCCGTTAGCGCGTCGGACTCGTAGGGCCGCATCCGCACCACTTCGTCGATCACACCATCCACCGACACGAGAGTCCGCAGCGCCGCGACGATCTGCGCTCGCCGCGCCAGCACCGACTCATCGACAGCGGGCATCGCGACGCTCATGTCCGCACCCGCCCTGCTACCTCTGCCTCCTCAAGCACTAAGCGCGTAAGCAACCATGCTCCAAGCACGTTGCAAATCGCAGGGATGATCGCAGTCAATAAAAAGATCGCGATAATGGCTGAGCGCGGTTGCGCCGGCGGCAAACTGCCACCAGCGGCGCTGACAAAACCGGAGAACTGCAGCACCAACCCGCCGAGCAGCGGACCGAGTGCCGCCGTACCCTTCTCGACCACGCTGTATACGGCAGACATTGTGCCCTCGAGCGCGAGTCCACTCGTTCTGGTGTTGTGCGCCATGGTGTCGGGCAGCAGCGAGAATCCCATCACCAGCAAACCCGCAGAACCGACGCCGATTAACAGCAGTCGTAAGTCCGTCGCCCAACTCGGCTCACCCAACGCGCTCGTCAGCCAACTGAGCACGATCAGTGCATAGACGAGACCTGCAGCCATATAGGTCCGGCGTTTGCCATAGCGTTTGCCGAGCCAGTTCCACATCGGAATGGACGCTAACGTGCCGAGAGTCTGCAAGGCGCCAAAGCGAATGAGAAACCCCTCATCTTGCGCGAGCACGTAGCGCGCAAGATAAAGGAGCGACGCCGAGGTACTGGCGACTGCCGTCAGTTGCAGCAGCTTGGCGCCGATGAAGACCCGAAACGGTCGGTTAGCCAACACCACCCGCAACTGCGCGAGCGAACTACCTGACACCGCCGGTGCAGTCCCCAGGACTGGCGCACGCGCCACCACGGCGGCGCATAGCCACATGAAGGTAAGCACGATGACGCCCTGCACCACCGCCATGCCGAAATAACCCTCACGCCCCTTGCCGAAGGTGTTGAGCAGCACGGGCCCGAGCACGGCCACGTTCAAACTGGCGAAAGTCATCACCACGACGCGCCACGACATCATTGTGGTGCGCTCGTGCGGCACGGCAGTGACCTCGGCGGGGACAGCGAGATAGGGCACGACAAAGAGGCTGTAGCCCGTCGCGTAAAGAATGAGCGCCGCAAGCACGTAGGCCTCGAGTGCCATCCCCTGCAAACTGACCGGTGCGGCGAAGAGCATGACGTACGCGACCGCGCACACAGGACCCGCAGCAAACAGAAACGGTGCGCGTCGTCCCATGCGCGTACGACTACGATCACTCCATTGACCGATCCACACCGCGGCAGCGATGTCCCAGATGCGGGAGAGGAAGATCAGCACGCCGGCCGTCGCCGGCGCGATGCCGAGATACTCGGTAAAGTAGAACAAAACTACGAGATTGATGGCGCCAAGCAGCGTGCTCGAGCCCAGTGTCCCACTCGCCCAGCCGAGGGTCACCCAACGCGGCAGTGGGGCACTCACGCGCGGGTGAAAACCGCCGTAGGCGGAGCGATCGACTTATCCTTCCAGTACTCGATGGAATACATCGGAAGGTCCGTGCGCACCATCACGTAATGTCCACCGAGCTGACCCAGCTGGATGCGAATTTCGTCATCCATGTAGGCCACATCAGACCACAATTTGGTGCGTGGCTGAAGATCGGCCGATAGTAGCGACGGATCATCGACGCCAATCTCTCGGGCGAACTCCTCCATCGACATGTTGGGGTCAGCCGGCACCACTTTGAAGCCGCAGAAATCGACAAAGAAACGCCGCAGGTTTTCCTCGCTGCGTCGGTACTTGGCGAACGAAAAGTGGAAGCTCGGTATCCGCTTCTCGCCGAGCAGGAACTGAGCGACGAAGTTGTAGTCCCCGCTGTCGGGATCGATCTCGAGTCCGTTGCCGAGAAAGGTGGAGGGAATATCCGGCAGGCGCCCCATCGAAAATACCTTCAGAGACACCGTCACACCCACGCCCTCGTCCTGCGCTTCCTTGCCGCCCACGAGCCGACCGATGCTGTGATAATCAGCTGCCCAATGCCCGCGAAAAATCTCCGGGTGATTAAGCGCATCGGGATAGCGGGACAACGGCGCCAGCTCGTCGATGATCGCGTTGATGCGTTGGGAATCAGGGGTCCCTGACTTGAACCCCTCTTTGTGGGTGCTGGTCAGGTGCAGCAACTCGCGCAGCAACACGTCTCGTTCCGACATTCTTCCCTCTCCCCTGTTTGATTCAGCCACCGTATCACACGGCGAATTTGAGCAGTCCCGGCAGATCATCGACGATGCCTTGGCCATGGCGCGCATTCAGACGCTGAAACGCCTGAGGCAATCGATCGACATCGTCAATGACGCGCCCATACGCCCGCGTGGTAGTGATCCCCGCAACCCCTTGCATCATCATCCAGGGACGCCAGCTCAGCACGTTGTGCTTCTGCACCAACGTATCGAGCCCTCGACGCTCACGCATCGCAGCACGACTCGCCCGATAAGTGAAGTTCTCGTGAAAACCGAACGGCGGCACGCCGGGTGCAGGCGCCGGCATCACACTGTCAAGACTCTCGGTAACCCACAAATCATCACTCACGGACTCCACCACGAACCGGTGGTTGAAAGGCACGCCACCCGAATACCGCAGATCACGCAGCGCCTGCAGCGAAGGCGTGATCACGTAGGGACTCGGCCCGAGCATGGTCTTCGGCACGACGACAGTCTTCCCGGTAATCGGGTTGGTCCAGTTCTCGAGTAATTCACGGCGCTCGAGGTCGGTGAAGTACGCGAGCTCAAACACCACGGTATCGAACCCGCCATCGGCACGCAGGCGGTGACGCGAGAAAATCTGCGAGAGCACTCGACACAAGGGCACCGATTTGGCGTCCACATGACCCGTCAACACACCATCGGTCCAGCGAATCGCCACCGAGCCGTCGGTGCGACCGATCACCGGAATGAGGTCGGTTACGGCGAACATCGATTCATCTATCGATTCATCTATCGATTCATTAGCTCGGCTCTGCGCCTGTGTAGATACGGCGCTGGTAGCCATTGCTGCACTGAGGCCGGCGAGCGCAGCCCTGCGGTTGATCGACCCCATTCACCCCCCGAACAGCGGGCGCGTTCACATTGACGCCCCTTCGAATCGGACTATAGCCTAGGCCGCATGAGTTCTGTCTGCCCCGTGACGCTGTCGCTCGCCGAACCCTCGGTCCAGCAGTGCCCCTATCCGATGTACGCCACGCTGCATCGCGATGCACCCGTGTACCACGATGCGAATATGAACCTGTACCTCATCACGCGGTACGCGGATGTCGTCGCCGCATCGCTCGACTGCGAAACGTTTTCGAGCCAGATCGACATGCGACGAGACGTGGCGGTGGCCGATGTGTCGCCCTCCGACGATCTATATCGACGCGAGGGCTGGGTCGTCGCCGACGTGCTGAGCCAGGTCGATCCGCCGCGCCACACGATCTTCCGGCGCATCGTCGAGCGCTTGTTCACGGGGCCCGCCGTCAAGCGTCTGCATACCTACCTGGACGCGCACGTCTGCGAACTCATCGATGGATTCGCCGCGCGGGGCGAGGCCGATTTTCTGACCGAATTCGCCTTACCGCTACCGATCGACGTGATCGCCGACCAACTCGGCTTGCCACGCAGTGCAGCCGCGGACATCAAGCGTTGGACGGATGCGTACATCGAATCCTTCGATCCAACCATCAGCGCCGAACACAAACTCGAATGTGCGCGCCGGATCATCGAGTTTCAAAAGTACTTCATCGCCAAGCGAGCCGAAAAAATCGCTGCGCCAGCCGCTGACCTGCTGTCGATGCTCGCCGTGGCAGACCGACCCGATGGCGGGCGTCTGAGCGATGAGGAGTATCTCGCGCTCTGCGCGCAGCTGATGGTCGCGGGCAATGAAACTACGCGAAATCACCTCATGGCGGCGATGCTGATGCTGATCGACGATCCGCCGCTGCAGCAACGACTGCGAGCTGATCCCGCCATGATCCCGCGCTTTATCGACGAATCACTACGCCTCGAATCGCCCGCTCAAGGACTCTACCGACGCTGCACTCGCGAGGTGACCTTGAGCGGGACGACGATTCCCGAGGGCGCCATCGTGCTGCTGATGTTCGCCGCCGGCAACCGCGATGAACGTCAGTTTCAGAACTCGAGCACGCTCGATCTCAACCGTCCGAATGCGGCGCGGCATCTCGCCTTCGGGCACGGCATCCACAGTTGCATCGGTCGAACGCTCGCCACGGCGGAACTAACCATTGCCTTCACGAGACTTCTGGAGCGGCTTGACGACATCCGCCTTCGCCAAGACACCGATCGGCCGCGCTACAAGCCACACTTCAACATGCGGGCCCTGGAGTCGCTGCCTATCGAGTTCGTAGCACGCAGCACGACGGGTCATCCATGACTCGACTGATCACCCTGGCGCCGGCGGTCAGCCGGGGTCGGTTCGCCGATACCGCACTCGCCAACGCACAAACGCTGGCCGCCGCGCTGCAACACGAACTGCGGGCCCCGGCGGATATCGTGCTGCTGCCGCTCGGCTGCCTTTCGGGGGGTGAAGGACTCGAGTCGCGTGACTGCGCCGACGACGCGATCGCCGTGCTGCGCGAGGTAGCGCAGAGCCTGCAGATCATCCTCGCGGGCGCCGATTGCTTCGGGGGTGTCACCCTCGGTTTTATTTTCGCGCCCGGCGAGGGACTCGAACTGTGGCAGCCTAGCCTCGCGCAGAGCGCCGGTACGCCGGGGCAGATCGAAGTGATCTCGAGTTCGCATGGTGCCCTCGCCTGCCTACCCGGCACTGATTTGCTGCACGCCGAGTACGCGAGGCTCGCGCTCTTTGCCGGGGCGGAGATCCTGCTGGCACCGCTGGCCGATGGCCTCGATGAGCGCAGCGCCGCGCGACATCTAAGCCGCGGCGCTCGTGCGTGGGAGAACCACGCGGCTGTAGCCTCGGTGAACCTCGAGCCCTCACGACACGAGATCTGGAACCACAACGGACATTTGCTGCTCGAGGGCGGTGGCACCTCGGCTCGCGCCACACTCGATATACCCTCGTTGCGCACCCGCCGTATTGAACCGTGGGTGAATTTCCCGGCGCAGTTGCGGACTGGTCTTTATGCAACCGAGTACGCCCGTGGTGAGATCGTGCCGCGCCTCGCCGCTCCGACTGCCAACGCAGCTGCGCTTGAAGCCTATGACGTGCTGCTCATGCAAACGCATCAGGCCTTCGTATCAAACCCCGATACGCGCGATGCCACGGTGGCCGACAACCTCAAACGCGCGCTGGGCCTCGCCCGGCTTTTCGCGATGCGTCCTAGCACTCGCCTCGTGGTGTTCCCGGAGTTTTTCTTGCAAGGCTCGGATGGCAGCCACCCGCACGAGTACTGGGAACGCTGCGGCATCCGCATCCCTGGGCCCGAAACGGCCGAGCTTGCAGCGTTTGCGAAGGCTTGTAACGTCTACGTGTGCGGCGCCGTCCTCGAGTACGACCCCAGTTGGCCGCGTCGGTATTTCAACACCTCGGTCATCATCGACCCGCAGGGTGAGATCGTGCTGCGTTACCGCAAGCTGCAATGCGCCGATCTCAACGGCCTCCTGAACATCACCACCCCGGGCAATCTTTACAGCGCCTATGTCGAGCGCTACGGCGTCGACGCGCTCGTACCGGTGATCGACACACCCATCGGCCGACTCGGAACCCTGATCTGCTTCGATTCGAACTGGCCTGAACTGTGGCGCGCACTCGCCATGCGCGGCGCCGAGGTGATCTGCAATCCGACCAGCGAGATTCACAGCAATCGCCGGCCTTATTGGTATCAGGCCAAGCGCGCCCATGCAGCCGAACAGATGGTCTATGTGGCCTCAGCCAACGCCGGCAGCGAACAGTTCTTCGCAGGCGCGCCGGTGACGGCCATGAATCGTGGACATTCGGCACTGATCGACTACCACGGTGAACTCGTCGCCTGTGCCGACGGCCCGGGTGTGATTCCGCTGATCGGGCGCATCGAACTGGGCGCGCTACGCCGCGCACGCGCCGCCTACGCCAACGATCCATCAGTGCGTTTCGATCCGCGAACCGTCGCAGCCGCTTACCAAGATTTTCCGGGCTTTCCGCTCGATTGCTTTCTGCACACGCCGATGGAGTTAGCGAGCGAGGGCGTCGCGCTCGTGGCGCAGCAGGTCGAGCAACTCAAACGACGAGGCGTGCTCAAAGCCCCGTAACGGCTCAGGTATCGCGCCACCGTCGCGCGAGATCGGCCGCGTGCTGGCGAAGCTCAGGGACCGCCGTACACTCAATCAATTCGCCAAAGCGCACGGCACCGAGCAAGGCCAATTCGGCGGGTAGTAAGGATTGCAGTCCCGTCGCTAATTCATTGATACGAACATGCCCGTCGGCGAGCAGAGTCTCGAACACGCGCGGCCATCGACCACCGCGACTGAGTACGGGCCCGCCGCAGTTCAGTACCAACGCGGAAGACTCCGCGAGTTGTTCTGCCAAGCGCGAAGTGACCCGCGCGCGCGCGATGGAGAGCTTCGGATCCTCGGCGATGGCTCGGGCCGTGCTGGGCGGTGCGCGATGACGCAGCCGATTCCATGACTCGAAACCATGTCTGAGGACACGGCGGCGCTCGTTCAGCGGCAACGCCTGCCACAATGTTTGGCTGTGCGGGCGCAAAGCGTCGATCACCGCACGCCATGGATACTGAGCGCTAGCACGACGCAACACACGCACGTAGTCGCGGGCTGTCGGCCGAACTATCAAACCGGCAATCAACTGCGCTTGAACTGCGGCATCGAGCGGCGCGGTATCGTCGTGCGCGCACGACCACTGACCCGAACGGGACAGCACACGAATGTGGCCCTCGAATCCCCGCTCTCGCAGGCCAACGACCATGTCCATCGCAGTCAGCCCACTGCCCACGAGCGTGATCGTTTCTTCTGCCGACGGCGGCTGCCAGTCGGCAGGCAGCCGCAACCACCACGACCACGCGTCCGCGACCAGTGCGGTATGTGTGGGCCAATCGCTTCCGAGCGACGGCAGCCCGGGTGCCAGCACCACACGCGCGCCGTCGAGGCGCCGTCCGTCGGTCAACTCGAGGCGCCAGTCAGCACTGGCAGGCCGATGGCAACACAGCACCTCGCCCTCGAGCACGGTGATCTGCCCCGTGCTAAGCGCTCTCTCGCGCATTTGCGCGAGGTAACGTCCGTAGAGCCCTCGCGGCACGAATACTTCGGCGGAACCCGACAACTCGGGGTTGCTGCGCAACCAGCGATCGAAGTCATCCACCGCGTCGGCATAGGCGCCCATGCGCGCAGCCGGCACATTCAGCAGGTGCCTGACACTCGCGGTCGCGTAGGCGACACCGACACCGGCCTGCGCGCGAACCCAACCGATGCGCCAGCACGGCATCGCCTGAGTGAACTGCAACAACGTAAAAATCGCGCTGGCACCACCGCCCACCAGCAGCACGTCAAAGCTGCTCATCCGCGCGGGGACCTCATTCCTGCCGCTCGAAGCGCAAGCCGGCATGCGCCTGCAGACGCGTGACGAGCCGATCGCCGAATATCGTGGCGGGCGTCCAGAAGCCCCCGCCCACCGAATCGCGCGACACGTCGAAAGCCAGACACATCGCAGCCTCACCCAGCATCTTCGCCGTCGATCCATATCCCGGATCCCGATCACCGGTCACCTTGACCCGGACCCGGCGCCCGCTCGCGGTGCGACCGAAGAATCGCAGATCAAAAAAACCCTTGGCCTGGGCCTCGGGACTCGGCCCTTCACCGGGCGCGGGCAGCACAAAGCGCTCGAGTAGTGCGCGCATCGGGCCGATGGCGCTCGCCAGCATGAACAGCGACAAGCCTACCCCCGCGCCGACCGCAGTCAGGCAACCGCGCAAGCCACGCCCTGTGCTGACGGCCTCGTCGTAGCGAAACGCTCGTGAATAGCTGCCGCGGGAAAGCGCATTGCTGCGATGCACGATGCGCGTGTTGATCGCTGCCATGATGAAGGCCGTGATCCAGCCGCCCGTCGCCGCATCACGCGCAAACAGTTTCGTTGCACCTTGTCTCACAGAATTGAGACCCTCTGCCGCGACGCCGAGTTGACACAACGAGTACGGGTTGGCGAGTTCCTTACGTAGCGCGGGATTCGCACTGACTTCACGCGCGACGTTGATCAGGCTCGCGGCGGTGCCACCAGAGAACCCACCGCGCATCGCGCGCACTCGCATACTCACCTGGTCGCAGGGTTCACCGAATGCTTGCAAAGCCTGTTGTTGCAGATAGTGCACGCCCAGGTCGGACGGAATGGAGTCAAACCCGCAGCAATGCACAATGCGCGCACCGCTGCGGATCGCCTCGGCTTCATACCGATCGATCATGCGACGGATCCACTGCACTTCGCCGGTGAGGTCGCAGTAGTCGACACCCGCCTCGACGCAGGCTCGAACCAGCGGCTCGCCATACAAAGCGTAGGGTCCGACCGTAGAGACGACAACACGAGTGCACCGCACGAGTTCGCGCAGAGCAGGCTCATCCGCTGCATCGGCCACGAGCAGCGGGATCGATGCCGCAGAGTCACCAAGCGACTGCCGCACCGACTCCAACTTCGCTCGCGAGCGCCCCGCCATCGCCCAACGCAGTGGCGCACCTTGCCCCGTACGCTCGGTCAGGTAACGACATAGGATTTGGCCCACGAAGCTCGTGGCGCCGAACACGAGGACATCGAACTGCGCTGTCATAGAATGCTCCGTCGACCGCTCGGGCGATCAAAAATTGCTGAGCGCGATAACTCGCCCGTCGGCACCGAACCACACTTCGCCGCTACCCAGCATGGCGCCTTGATCGCGGACGAACATATTGCGCGGCAACCCCTTGGCAATCGCCTCACGATACGCCGGCGTGAAGATGGCTTCATAGCGCGCAAGCAGTTCCTCCGCCCCTTTGAGCCGCACAGGCTTGCCATCCAGCATGACACGGATCGGATAACGAACACTTGCAGCCACGGCCGCCCGATCATCACTGCGAACCGCACGCCAAAACTTCTGCGCCCCGCGGTGCACGATCTCATCGTCGCGCACCCCAATGGCCGCATAGCGATGAGTCAAAGCGCCTGAGGTGCCACCTTCCATCGACAGGTACAAAGGCATGCGCCCCGTGCCGTCGGGCTTGCTCCAGGTGCCGACGATGACTTCGCAGGCAAGCTCGCTGTCGCCATACCGACCTTTCGGATCGCGAGTCACGAACTGCGCCTCGATCCGCCCGGTGACCTTACCGGCTGAGTCGAGCTCTTCAAGCAATAACTTCGAGCCCTGCTCGATGCGCCCCCGGAGGCGCAGGTCGCGCAACTGACTGGCGTAGAAATACACGCCGCCGATCTCACCCGCGCCGAAGACGAGCGTCATCCGAACGCGGTATTTTTCGTTGATGGCGCCGTCGTAGTTCCACAGCCAGCCGGGCTCCACCTTGGTGCAGGCGGCCTGAGCTTGTGTGGCGGCAAGCAGGCCGATGAGTAGCCATGCCGCCGCAAACAGAATTTTTGGACCGATCACGACTTGCGGACTCATCGTCGTGGCCTCGCGCTTCAGCCGAACGGGTCTCGCCGCACGATCGTCTGTGCCCGATCGGGCCCTGTGGAAATGACGTCGATGGGCACCTCGACGAGCGCTTCGATGCGGGCGAGGTAGGCGCGCGCCTCGGCAGGCAAATCCGCCTCCCGAGTCACGCCGAACGTGGTGCCCTTCCAACCCGGCATTTCTTCGTACACCGGCTCCACGTCACCAAACGCCTCGACGAGCAATGGCGGCAAGCCCGACACCTGGCCTTCGACCTTGTATCCCGTGCAGATGCGAATGGAGTCGAGACCATCGAGCACATCGAGCTTGGTCATGCACAACCCCGAGATACTCGAGTGCACAACCGAACGTCGCAGGGCTACGGCGTCGAACCAACCGCAGCGCCGGCGCCGACCTGTAACAGCGCCGAACTCCTGTCCGACCCGCTGAAGGTATTCGCCGGTTTCATCAAAGAGTTCTGTCGGAAAAGGACCCGCACCAACGCGTGTCGTGTAGGCCTTCACGATGCCGAGTACGTAGTCGAAATTGCGCGGACCCAGACCCGTTCCAGTCCCGGCGAAACCCGCCGTGGTGTTGGAGGAGGTGACGAACGGATAGGTACCCAGATCCACGTCGAGCATTGCACCTTGCGCGCCCTCGAACATAACGTTGGCGCCGCTTGAGCGTAGTGCCTGCAACTGCTGCGTCACATCCGTGACCAGCGGCTTGACCCGCTCGGCCATCGCGAGGTGTTCGTCGAGGATCTTTTGGAAATCCACCGCCGGCTGCTTAAAGTAGTGCTGCAGCACGAAATTGTGGAAGTCGAGCACTTCGCCAAGTTTCGCCGCGAATCGCTCGCGCTGAAAGAGATCCGCGACCCGCAACGCCCGCCGCGCGACTTTATCTTCGTAGGCCGGGCCTATGCCGCGCCCCGTGGTGCCAATGGCATTTGCGCCGCGCGCCTGTTCCCGCGCCTTGTCGAGCGCGACGTGCGACGGCAGGATCAACGGGCAATTGGGCGCAATCCGCAGTCGCTCGAATACGGGCACACCGCGCGCCACCAGCATGTCGGCCTCACGCAGCAGCGCTTCAAGCGATAGCACGACGCCATTACCGATGAAGCAGGTGACTTGAGGACGCAGGATTCCCGAGGGAATGAGCGAGAGTACCGTCTTCTCGCCACCGACGATCAGGGTGTGGCCCGCATTGTGCCCACCCTGAAAACGCGCGACGGCGCTCGCACGCTCAGTCAAAAGATCGACGATCTTGCCTTTGCCTTCGTCACCCCACTGAGTGCCGATGACGACCACGAAACGGCCGGACGACATGACGATATCCCTCTGCGTCAGCGCGAGCTGCCGCCGGAACTGCGCATGTATTTGAAGAACTCGCTGTCGGGCGACACCACCATCACATCGCCTTCCTTGCCAAGCGAATTCTTGTACGCCTGGATGCTGCGATAGAACGCGTAGAACTCCGGGTTACGTCCGTAGGCAGCAGAGTAGATCGCCGCAGCACGTCCGTCGCCTTCACCGCGGATCTTTAAAGAATCGCGCGCAGCAATGGAGAGAATCTCGGTGCGTTTGCGATCGGCCTCGGCGCGAATGCGCAAAGCCTCCTTCTCACCCTCGCCCCGCAACTGCCGCGCCAAGCGGCTGAAGCTCTGCTGCATGCTCGCGTAGACGCGCGACTCGACATCGGGCGGCAGACCGATCTTCTGCACCCGCGCATCGATTAGCTCGAGACCAAGGCTCTGCACGCTCTTGCTCGCCCGGTCGAACATGTCGCCGGTGAAAGCGGTGCGCTCGGCAGAGACAATTTCCTGCAGGGTGCGCTGCGCGACGGCATTCTTGATGCCGTCCTTGACGATGTCGGAGAGACGCTGCCCCGCAGCCCCCGGATCGTTGCCGAACGCCTGAGCGTAGCGCGCCGCGTCTTTGATACGCCACTTCACGTAGTAGTCGACGATCAAGCCACGGTTTTCACTCGTCAGAAAGGTCTCGCCCTCGAAACTCTGCGAGACGATGCGCCGCTCGAACTTACGAATCGTATCGATGGGCCACTTGAAATGCAGACCCGGGCCGTAGTCGGTACCGACGATCTCGCGGAACTGGCTGCGAATCGCCAATTCGTTCTCGGTGACCGTGAACGTACACAGGCTGATGATGAAGCCTAGCGCACCGATAGCAGCGATGATTTTCTGGATGGCCTGCGGCATGTCAGCGCTCCGTCCGTGCGCGCGGATCAGGTTGCGGCGGTGAATCTTCGGCGGCAGCGGCGCGCGGCGCGACGACCGACACCTCAGCCTCGTTGCTCTTGCGCTGCTGCTCGATCAACTTGTCGAGCGGCAGGTAGAGCATCTGGTTGTTGCCTTTGGTGTCGACGACGACCTTCTGCGAACGACCCAGAACGTTTTCAACGGTCTCAATGTACAAACGATCGCGCGTTACCCGCGGCGACTTTTCGTATTGGGCAACAAGCTGCGTGAAGCGCTGCGCCTCACCCTCGGCGACCGCAGTGACCTGGGCACGATATCCCTCGGCCTCCTGCAACTGCCTCGAAGCGGCACCCTCGGCGACCGGCAGGATACCGCTCGCATAGGCTTCGGCTTCCTTGACGAGGCGCTCCTTGTCGGCGATCGCCTTGTTGGCGTCCTCCTGCGAGGGTCGCACGTCGTTCGGCACCTGGATGTCGGTGAGGTTGACGCTCGAGATCACGATGCCCGTGCCGTACTGATCAAGCGTGCGCTGGATGAGATCTTTGGTGCGGGTCGTTGCCTGCTCGCGCTTGGAAATCAAAATTTCTTCGAGCGTGCTGCGACCGACGACTTCGCGGATCGCCATTTCGCCCACTTCGCGCAGCGTCTGCTCCGGATCCTTCACCTGGAATAGGAACTTCACCGGGTCGCGCAGCTGGTATTGCACGGCCAAGGACATGTCGATCAGGTTGATGTCCTGGGTGAGCACCTTGGCGGTGTAATTGACGCTGCTGACCTGTTGGGTGTTGACCTTCGTGAGGCGCTCGATCGGCCAGAAATGGAAGCCGAGGCCCGGGTCGCGCACCGCGACGAACTGCCCGAACCGCTGGATCACGCCGCGCTCGGCCTGATCGACGGTGAAGAAACTCTGGTAGGCCCAGAACAGCGCCACGATGCCGACGATGATGTACGGCGTGCGATTGTCGCCGAGCATCTGCTCCGGACCGCTGCCGCCAGCGCCGCTGCCGCCGTCGTCGTTGCCTGGCGCACTGCCCTTCATGATGTTGTCCAGCTTGCGCTGGAACTTGCGGAAAGCGTCGTCACCGGACTTGCCGGGGCGCTTTCCCCAAGGGTTTTTCGGGCTTCCGCCTGATTCGTTCCATGCCATAAATATTTGGGGCGCCGGGTGGGGAAATTAGGGGTGGCGCGCAGACGAGGCAGATTGTAGGTACCCCCCGTCTGGCGCACAAGTTTCGCCTGCATCATTGCAATCGGCGACTTCGACGCCGGGGATACGCCCAAGTTCCCCGATTTCGCCATCGGGCAACTCGGCCAGCAGCGCGACGCCGCCGTCGGGCAAAGACTCCTCACCGCGCACCACGCCTGCCGCGAATAGCCGGGCACGCACCGCGCCCGCACGTTGGGCCGGCACCACAACGCGACGCAAGCGGGCAAAGCGCGACAACCTCTCGGCGATCGCCGACAGGAGCTCATCGAGTCCCTGCCTCCGGACCGCGGAAATCCATGCACTCGAGACCTGCCCGTGCCCATCCCGCTCGATCCGCGGACTGCCCTCGATCCGGTCTATCTTGTTGTACACGCGGATCTGGGGCAGCTCTCCTGCGCCGACTTCGGTGAGCACGGCATTGACCTGGTCGATTCGCTCCTCGCGACGCGGGTCACTGGCATCGATGACATGCAGCAGCAAGGTCGCCTCGCGCGCCTCCGTCAAGGTCGACTGAAATGCGGCAACGAGTTCGTGGGGTAATTCGCGGATGAAACCTACCGTGTCGGCGAGCACCACGGGGCTGCCGCCCGGCAGCATCACGCGGCGAACCAGGGGATCGAGGGTGGCGAAGAGTTGGTCGGCCACATAGGCATCGGCACCGGTGAGCGAGCGGAACAGCGTCGACTTGCCTGCATTCGTGTAGCCAACGAGGGCCACCGAGGGAATCGGGATCTCGACCCGACGCTGTCGCCCCGTCTCCCGCTGCTGCTTGAGTTTTTCCAGCCGCTTGCCGAGCACCCGGACGCGCTCGCCCAGCAATCGGCGGTCGGTCTCGAGCTGTGTCTCACCGGGGCCACGCAGGCCGATGCCGCCCTTTTGACGCTCGAGGTGGGTCCAGCCGCGCACGAGGCGCGTGGAGAGGTGTCGCAACTGGGCCAACTCGACTTCGAGTTTGCCCTCGTGACTGCGGGCACGCTGCGCAAAGATATCGAGGATCAACGCATTACGATCGAGCACCCGCAGACCGGTGAGTTTTTCGAGATTGCGTTCCTGACTCGGCGAGAGCGCATGATCGATAAGGATGACCTCGGCACAAAATTCGACGGCCGCCTGCCGAATTTCCTCCGCCTTGCCGCTGCCGACGAAATAGCGCGGGTCCGGTCGCTCACGTCGCCCGGTGATGGCCATGCACTCGGCCACTCCCGCCGAACGGGCGAGTTGCTCGAACTCTTCGAGATCCTCTGGATCGACGGGAGCGCCGAGGCCCAGGCGCACGAGCACGGCGCGCTCGCCGCCGCGGGGACGCTCAAACACGCGTGTAGCGAGACCCGGCGAGCATCAATCGACTGGGGCCGGATCGACTCCGCCTTCAGGCTCTTCAGGCGAGGGCAAACGCACGTTCCGTGCCGGAACGACGGTGGAGATGGCGTGCTTATAGACCATTTGGTTCACCGTGTTTTTGAGCAGCACGACGAACTGATCGAAGGAATCGATTTGACCCTGCAGCTTGATGCCATTGACGAGATAGATGGATACCGGCACGCGCTCCTTGCGCAGCTGGTTGAGGAACGGATCCTGCAGAGACTGGCCCTTGGCCATGGCTAACTCCTGTTGTTCTAACGACTCCCCCCACTCCCTAGACCAGACTACCATGCCCCAAGTTCAACATTCCGTCACTGCCGACACCGTTTGGAAGTCGGTCTGCAAGGTGGCCACCCATCGCTCCCAGGCTTGGGGCTGGAAAGGATCAACCCTGTGCCAGCCCGGATCGGCATTGATCCAGGTCAGCTGTCGCTTGGCGAGCTGCCGCGTGGCTGCCACAGCCTGATCAACGGCCTCATCGAGCGAACACTCGCCTGCAAGGTGCGCAGCCAATTGCCGATAGCCCACCGCCCGCATCGCCGGGCTCTCGGGACGGAGCCCGGGGAGGGCCAGCAGCTGGCGCACCTCGGCCAGCAGCCCACCCTCCAACATCGCGGCATAGCGGGCCGCAATTCGCGCATGCAGCGCCGCACGATCAGTCGGCACCAGCGCCCAACGTGACCAGCGCAGACCGTGCTCCGGGCGGGTGTCGCGCTGCCAAGCGGTAATAGTCCGTCCGCTCAGTTCGAAGACCTCGAGCGCTCGCTGAATCCGCTGCGGATCGTTCGGGTGAATCCGCGCCGCCGCCTCAGGATCGATACCGTGCAGCTCGGCATGCAAGGCCGGCCAACCACGCTGCGCCGCGCGTGCATCGATGGCGGCTCGTACCTGTGGATCGGCGCTGGGCAGACGCGCAAGACCGCGCACGAGCGCGTTGAAATAGAGCATCGTGCCGCCGACCAGTAGCGGGATCGCCCCTCGCTGCCGCACGGCGGCAATAGCGTCTAGCGCATCGGCGACGAACTCGCCTGCGCTGTAGGTTTGCTGCGGATCGCGCAGGTCGAGCAGATGGTGCGGGATGCGCGCACGCAGCGCTTTATCGGGTTTAGCCGAGCCCACATCGAAGCCGCGATACACCTGGGTCGCATCGACGCTGATGATCTCGACAGGCCAACGCTCAGCAAGTGCCAGCGCCCAGTCAGACTTGCCGCTCGCCGTTGGCCCGCAAAGCAGAATCGCATCCATGGTCCCGGCCAAAGGCAGCGCGACTCAGCGACCGCGCAGGAACAACTGGTCGAGTTGCGCCAAGGTGAGCAGCGTCCAGGTGGGTCGACCGTGGTTGCACTGGCCGGCGCGTTCGGTGGCTTCCATATCGCGTAGCAGCGTGTTCATCTCAACAAGACTCAAACGCCGGTTCGCTTTGATGGCGGCCTTGCACGCCATGTTGCCAAGCAATCGATGCGCCGCGGCTTCAAGGTGATGCGCGCCGCGATCCTGCTGCAGTTCCTCGAGCACCTCGCGCACCAAGGCTGCAGCATCGCTGCCCGCCAAGAGCGCCGGCACGCTGCGAATCGCAAGGCGCCCGGGAGCCAGCACATCGATTTCGAAGCCGGCTGCGGCGAACTCTTGTTGCAAGGTCTCGAATGCCTCGGTCTGATGCAACGGCACTTCGGCGACCTGCGGCTCGAGCAGTCGCTGGATCGCAGGCTCGGCGCCGAACTCACGCTTCATGCGCTCGTACAAAACGCGCTCATGCGCGGCGTGGGCGTCGACCAATACGAGTCCCGCGGCCGACTGGGCAACGATGTATACACCGTGCAGTTGCGCGATCGCAGTGCCGAGCACACCATCGGTCAGCGCCGGCGGGGCCAACTCATCCATGACAACGGGGGCCGCGGCGGCGGCACTCAATGCCGTCCAATCGAGCGCCGGTTGCCACTCCGCTGCCGGGGCACCGAAGGCCAAAGATTGTGATGTGGGCTCCGAAACCCCGAGCGCATCGGGTCGCGCCGTGGGCGCGGCGACTCCCGCCGCGACACCGAGAGCCTCGTGGACCACACGCACAATGAAATCATGCACCTGTCGGCTGTCGCGAAAACGAACCTCGAGTTTCTGCGGGTGCGCGTTGACGTCGACCGACTGCGGGTCAAGTTCCAGGTAAAGCAAATAGGCGGGCTGCCGACCGTGATACAGCACGTCGCGATAGCCAATGCGAACAGCGTTGGCGAGCAGACGATCGCGGACCGCACGACCGTTGACGTAGGCGAACTGCTGATCGCTGCTGGCGCGTGCGGCCTCGGGCTGACCCAACCAACCCCACACGCGCACGGGACCCGACTGTCGATCGAACGGCACGGCCGCATCGATGAACGAGGCACCCATGATCGAGGCAATGCGCGCGCGTTGCTGTGCGGGCGTGCTCGCTCGCGGCGCATCGAGCAGCACGCGAGTGTGGTGGCGAAGGCGGAAGCCCACATCGAAGCGCGCGAGCGCAAACCGTTCGACCAATCGCGCGATGTGTCCAAGCTCGGTGCTTTCGGCGCGCATGAACTTGCGCCGCGCCGGCACGTTGTGAAACAGGTCCCTCACTTCAACCTGCGTACCCTGCGGCTGCGCAGCGGGGATCACGCTCCCGACCTCCCCAGCCTCGACGAGCAGTTGCGCCCCAGCGCTCGCGCCGCTTGATCGCGAAGCGATGCGCAGCCGCGCCACCGAACCGATCGAAGGCAGGGCTTCACCACGGAAGCCGAGCGAGCGGATCGCGGCCAGATCCTCGAGCGAGGCGATCTTGCTCGTGGCATGACGCTGCACCGCCAGTGGCAACTCCGCCGCGCTGATGCCACAACCATCGTCGACGATACGCACCAGGGCGAGTCCGCCGTTTTCAATATCGATGTCGATGCGGGAAGCGCCGGCATCGAGACTGTTCTCCACCAATTCCTTGACCAGCGAGGCCGGTCGCTCGACCACTTCGCCGGCAGCGATCTGGTCGACGAGCGCGCTAGGCAGCAGTTGAATGGGCACGAGGTACGCTGACGAGGGGTGGCGGACTACAACTTGCCAGAGCGGCCCGCGGCGCCATCATCGGCGGTCGCCACGACCTTGCGCTGCGTCTGACGCGCCAGCGCGAACCGCGAACCGTCGGGCGGATGATCGATGAAGTACTGTTTCACACCATCGAAAATCGCCTCGGCCAACTCCCTGCGACGATCAGCACGGCCGAGCAAACGCTCGTCCGCCGCGTTCGAGATGAACGCAGTCTCGACCAGCATGGAGGGCACGTCGGGGCTTTTCAGCACGAGGAAACCCGCCTGTTGCACCTGCGGCTTGCGCACCTCGTTGACTCGCACCAACGAGCGCAGCACGCGCTCGGCGGCAATCATGCTCTGACTGATCTGCGCCGACTGCGACAAATCCACCAACACCGAGGCGATCATCGGATCCTTGTCGTCGAGCGACACACCGCCAACGAGATCAGCCGCATTTTCGCGATCCGCCAACCAGCGCGCCTGCTCGTCTGTGGCACCCTTTTCGGAGAGCACATAGACCGACGAACCCGAAACGCTTCGATCACGCACGGCATCGGCGTGCACGGACACGAACAACTGCGCGCCAGCGTCGCGCGCACGACGAATCCGCTCGCGATGTTTCAAAAAATAATCGCCATCGCGAGTCAAAATGGCGCGCATGCCCGGCTCGCGATTGATGCGCTCAGCCAACTCGCGCGAGATCTCGAGCACGACATCCTTCTCGCGTGTCCCGGCCGGGCCAATCGCACCGGGATCCTGGCCGCCGTGACCGGCGTCTATCGCCACAATCACCTCGCGACCCTCGGCGGGCGGTGCGTGCGCCGCCTTGATCGGCTTGAGAGCCGTAGGGATCGAGTCATCGCTGACAGCCGCAGCACTGACAGCCACCGGGCTCGGCGCCAGCGTCGCCGCTGCCGCAGCGGATGAAGCCGCGAAGTCGAGCCGGGCGATACGCGCCCCGGCCTGCAGCGGCGTCACCGTGGTTAATTCGACGCCGCGCTGAGTCTCAACGACCAGCCGCAGGACTCCGCCCGCCTGCTGGCCCACGCGCAGCGCTGTAATCCCACCGACTGCTTTGGGAAGGCGCAGCGAGGGCGCCTTGCCGGTTCCGGCCAAGTCTATGACCGTGCGCTTCGGTGACTCGAGCGTGAACACGGTCACGGCCGCAGGCTCGCTGAGTTCTATGGCAAGACGAGTGGCCTCGGCACCCTCGGTCAGGCGCACTGCCCGCAAATCGGCCGCCGCAGCCAGCGGTCCGACCAGCAGGGTTAGTGCGCCGAGGAGCGCAACGCGACGGGCGAGAGGGGTCAGGTCCATGAGCGCGAAATGTACGATGACAAGACCAATAAACTCAAGAAAATTAATGACCTGTCGGAGATAACTCATACGAAGTTGCAATTCGCTGCACCAGTGACTCAGCCCGTAAAGTGCCTGCCTGGAGACTTGCCCGATGCCCCTCGCGCTCGGCGTGCAGCCACACCTCGAGGTCGGCTGGCGGCCCTCCCCCAAGCCTCTCCGGCCATTCGATCAACCAGAGCGCACCCGGCCGATCGAAGTCGGCAAGGCCGAGCGCCTGCAGTTCGGCGGGACCCGCAAGGCGATACAAGTCGAGATGAAGCACTTCCCAAGGCGGCAGCGCATAGGTCTCGAGCAGGCTGTAGGTCGGGCTGCGCACGGCCCCACGACCGCCGAGCGCGCGTACCACACCGCGAACGAGAGTCGTTTTGCCGGCCCCGAGATCGCCATGCAAATGCACCCGCCACGCACTCTCAAGCGAAACACTCGGCAAGGCACGCGCAATGCGAGCCCCGAGTTCGACCGTCGCGGCCTCATCGGCCAGTGACAGGCTGAGTGACGACACGCCGCCCAATCAGTACGCCCCTTCGCGCAGCATCTGCGCACACTGCGGCGGCAGATCAGAGGCGCGCAGACCCCGCGAGGCGCCCACTGCGCGACGCTCCCCCGCCACCGCATGCCACCACACCCC
>VEQP01000036.1 GCA_018883185.1 Nevskiaceae bacterium
CCGCTACCTTAACCGCCTCTCAGATTTGCTGTTCGTGATCGCGCGCGTGCTCGCCCGCCACGAGAACGGCAGCGAGGTGCTCTGGAAGCGCCAGAGCACCTGAGCGGGACGGCAGGGGCTACACGCCCCCCAAGGGCGCCCGTTAAGGCGCCCATTACGGCGCACATCAGGGCGCCGAAAGCTGCCGCTCGTCGACCTCACTCTTGATCTGCGTGCCAATCACCAGCGACACCGCCAGCGCGCAGGCGAGCATGATGAACGCGTTCTGATAGCTGCCGTAGGCATCGAACATCAGGCCCGTGATCCAGCTGCCAAGACCCACGCCGATCGACTCCATCAAACTGATGGCGCCGTTGATACGGCCGATTTCGCGCAGACCGAAATTATTGACGGCAAGCATGTTGTACAGCGTGAATAGCCCGCCCCAACCAAGACCGATGATCACGGCGGAAGCAACCACATACTCGCGCTGCATGGTTGCAAGCCCTATGAGGCCGATGAGCATGATGACGAGGCAGGCCATGAACACCTTGTGACGATCGATGATGTCGGCCAGCCAGCCGTTGGCCAGCTTCGCGACCATCGCCACCACGCTGAATAGACCAAGCAGTGCGCCCGCGTCCTTCAGCGGCATGCCGAAGCCCTTGTTCAGGTGCAGCACGAAATGCTGCACGAAGCTGAAGATCGAGTAGTAGGCGAGGAAGCCGGAAATGCCAATCGCCCAAAAGGTGCGGGTGCGGATGGCTTGCTTGAAGGTGAGACCATGCTGCTTCAGATCACCGAGATCGGCGCTCTGCCCGACCGCCGCGTAGCCCGCCTGTGCAGGCGTGCCCTTGATGACAAAGAAAATCAGCACCACCAACACCACCGGCATGATGGCGTTGTAAACCATCGCCTGACGCCAGCCGTAGGCTTCGATCAAAAAAGGATTGAAGGTGGGCAGGATGGCGCTACCGAGACTCGTGCCCACCAACGCGATACCGATGGCGAGGCCGCGATGCTTCACGAACCAGCTGGACACCAGGAAAATCACGGTCATCGAGCCGGCGGTTGATAGCGCCAAAGAGAACATCAAGTGGATCACGTAGATCTGCTTGAGCGCATCGCCCGACAGCCGCGTCTGAAAGAAATACAGCCCGACCAACGCCAGCAGCACCGCCACGCCGATGCTGACGGAGCGGCTGAGCGAGGGGATAACCGAACCCAGGGCAACGACGAGCACACCCGCGAGACCGACTGCCGTGACCACTGCGATGACTTGGATGACAGGCGGCGCCGCGCCATTGATGAGCATCGAGTAGCCGAGGTAGCCAAGACCCAGCAAAGTACAGCCATACATCAACAACAGCCGCGGATTCAGCTTGTCGATCAGGATACCGACGAATGGCGAGAGCAGCGCCGTGACGGTGAATTTGATTGTGTCGGTGAACTTCAGATCGCCGCGGCTCCAACCGAACTCGTCGAGCAACGACGGATCGAAAATGGTGATGCCGGTGGCCGTCATGCCGTTCGATAGGAACAGCGCGAGCATGCCGACGACGGCGACGAGCCACGGGTAATAGCGCGGCGCAGGCGGCAGCGCGGTGTTGTTATGCATGGTCAACCCCCGAAGAGTGTCGGCGGCTCGGGCCACCGTACATCCGATCATGCCAGAATGGGCGCATGGCGCCACAGTCCAACTCATCGCTACGTTCACTCGACCTTGCGCACGTCTGGCACCCCTGCACCCAGATGAAGGACCACGAAGCTGAATTGCCGCTGATCCCGATGCGCAGTGGCCGCGGTGTCTGGCTGGAAGACCATGACGGCAAGCGCTACATCGATGCGATCAGCTCCTGGTGGGTCAATCTCTGGGGCCATGCGCACCCGCACATCAATGCGGCTGTGGCACGGCAGCTCGAGCAGTTGCCGCACGTGATGTTCGCCGGCTTCACACATGAGCCGGCGGCCCGACTTGCCGCTGAGCTGACGGCCCTCGCACCGCCCGGTCTCAGCCGGTGCTTCTATGCCGACAGCGGCTCGGCAGCGATCGAAATCGCCATCAAGATGAGCTTCCACTATTGGCAAAATATCGGCCGGCCCCGCAAGACACGCTTCGTCACCCTGACCAACAGCTACCACGGCGAAACGCTCGGTGCGCTCGCGGTCGGCAACGTCGAACTCTACAAGGCGATCTATCGACCCTTGCTCATGGACGTGATCAGTGCACCCGCGCCGGATCAGTCAATTGAATCGGCCGAGGCAGCCGCGGCCGCGCTCGAGCGCATCCTGGCCGAGCAGGGCGAGCAGATCGCCGCTGTCATCCTCGAGCCGCTCGTGCAGTGCGCCGGCAACATGCGCATGCACCCACCGCGCTATCTCGCGCTGGTTCGCGAGGCCTGCGACCGCTACGGCGTGCATCTGATCGCCGATGAAATCGCGGTAGGTTTCGGCCGCACCGGCACGATGTTCGCGTGCGAACAGGGGGGTATCACGCCAGATTTCCTATGTCTTTCCAAAGGGCTGACTGCAGGCTATCTGCCCATGTCGGTAGTGCTGACGCGCGCACAGGTGTACGACGCCTTTTACGACGAGTACACCAAGCTCAATGCGTTCCTGCACTCGCACAGTTACGCCGGCAATCCGCTCGCCTGTGCTGCGGCGCTGGCCTCGCTGGAACTCTTCCAACAAACAGACGCCCTGCGCAGCAATCGACTGCTCGCACTGAAGCTGCGTGCAGCGGTTGATGCCGGCTTCGCCGATCATCCGCAAGTCATCGATATCCGCCAGTGCGGCACGATCATCGCCGTCGAGTTCGCGCGTGATCGCGCCACGCGTACGCCCTTTCCTTGGAAAGAGCGACGCAACCTGCGGATCTATCGTCATGCGCTCGAGCGCGGCGTGCTGCTGCGGCCGCTAGGCAACGTGATCTATTTCATGCCGCCCTACGTAATCGGCGATGACGACATTGCGCTTATGGTCGCCGTGGCGCGCGAAGGGCTCGACCGGGCTGTGGCCGACTGAGCCGCCTCATGCGCGAGATCCGTCTTCACGTCCCGCAGCCCTTGCAGTCCGGTGAGCTCGTCGAATTGCCCCCCGAGGTCGTGCGGCACGTCCGTCAAGTGCTGCGCCTGCGCGAGGGCGCCGAAGTGGTGCTGTTCGATGGTCGCGGCGGTGAGTTCGTCGCGCACTTGCAGAGCGCCGGCCGCGCCGGGATGCTCGCGCGCGTCGGTGAACACCGCGCCATCGAGCGCGAGTCGCCGCTCGGCATCACGCTGCTGCAAGGCATCGCTCGCGGCGAACGCATGGATTTCGTGGTGCAGAAGGCCACCGAGCTCGGCGTACAGCGCATCGTACCGGTGATGATGGCGCGCTGCGTGGTGCAGCTCGGTGCGGATCGCGCCGATCGCCGCCGCGAGCACTGGCTCGCGGTCGCTGCCTCCGCCTGCGAGCAATGCGGACGCAATCGCCTGCCACTGATCAGCGAACCAGTGACCCTCGCCGCCGCCTGCGATGCTCGCGCTGAGTCGCTTCGGTGGCTGCTCGACCCGGAAGCCGATATCACGCTGCGTGAGGCGCTCGCAGCGGCTACAGTTGCTGCAGCGCCAGTACAGCAGATCACGCTGCTGGTAGGGCCCGAGGGCGGCCTTGAGCCACAGGAACAGCAGCTCGCCATACAAGCCGGATTTCGCGCGCTGCGCTTCGGACCGCGGATACTGCGCACCGAAACGGCAGCGCTCGCCACGATCGCCGCCCTACAATGTCTCGCAGGAGACCTGTCATGACTGCACGCCCGACCCTCGCCGTGGTGATGGACCCCATCGCCGATATCAAGTTCGCCAAGGACTCGACGCTCGCCATGCTGCTTGCCGCAGCTGCCGACGGATTCGACCTGCTGTATCTGGAGCTCGGCGATCTGTGGCTGCGCGACGGTGTCGCCTGCGGACAGGCCCGTCCCTTGAGGGTATTCAAGGATCCGACGCGTTGGTTCGAGCTCGGCGAGCCTGCCACGTGGCGACTCGGCGACATTGACGTCATCCTGATGCGCAAAGACCCGCCGTTCGACACCGAGTACATCTACTCGACCTACATCCTGGAGCGGGCAGAAGATCAAGGGGCCCTGGTCGTGAACCGGCCGCGGGGCCTGCGCGACATGAACGAGAAGGTCTACACGGCTTGGTTCCCACAGTGCTGTGCGCCGACGCTGGTGACCCGCGACATGAAACGCATGCAGGCCTTCCTTGCTGAGCACGGCAAGATCGTCTGCAAACCGCTGCACGGCATGGGCGGTCGCTCGATCTTCGTCATCGAACAGGGCGACAAGAACACCAACGTCGTGCTCGAGACCCTGAGCGAGTACGGCGAGCGCTTTGCCATCGTCCAGCGCTATCTGCCGGAAATCGTCGAGACCGGTGACTCGCGGGTGTTGCTCGTTGACGGTACGCCGATCCCCTATGCGCTCGCGCGCATCCCGAGCAGCGAGGACAACCGCGGCAACCTCGCGGCAGGGGCTGTGGGTGTCGGTCGGCCGCTGAATGAGCGCGATCTGTTCTTAACCGGGCAAATCGGCCCGAAGCTCGCTGAGCAGGGCATGCTGTTCGTGGGTCTCGACGTCATCGGCGGCTATGTCACCGAAATCAACGTCACGAGCCCGACCGGCATTCGTGAACTCGACAAGCAGTTCGGCATCGACATCGCCGCACTGCTGATCGCGGCCATCCGTCGCCGTCTCGAATCGCGCTAGGCGCGGACGAACTGGCGCCCCCTCGGCCCCCAACGCATACTTAACGCATGTCAGACGGTTCCAACCTGACGAACCACCTGCTCGTCGCCATGCCCTCGCTGGCAGACCCTGAGTTTTCGCAGACCGTAACCCTGGTGTGCGAACACAGCCTCGAGCGTGGCGCGCTCGGCATTGTCATCAACAAGCCGTTGTCGATGATCTTGGGGGACGTGTTCGAACAAATGAACATCGACTCCGCCGATGCCGCGATCAGTAGCCGCGCCGTGCTGCGCGGCGGCCCGGTTCACCGGGACCGCGGCTTCGTGGTGCACCGCAACGGCGGTCACTGGGACTCCTCGCACACCGTCTCCTCCGCCGTGCAGGTGACAACCTCACGCGATGTCCTGGTGGCCATGGCACGCGGCGAGGGGCCACCGGATGCCTTCATCGCCTTGGGCTACGCCGGCTGGGAAGTGGGGCAACTCGAGCGCGAAATGCGCGACAACGCCTGGATCTCGCTGCCGCTCGACGAACAAATCCTCTTCGAGATGCCCTTCGAGGACCGCTGGCACGCCGTCTGGCGTCAACTCGGGGTCGATATCGGACGCCTCAGTCACATCGCCGGGCATGCCTGAACACACCACTTCGGCCCGCCCGCAGATCGTGCTCGGCATAGATTTCGGTCTGCGGCGTATCGGACTCGCCGTTGGCGACACCCTCACCCGCACCGCCCGTCCGCTGCCAGCACTCACCGTGACTCACGCCGGTCGACTGGCCGAGTCCGAGTGGTTACACCTCGCACGGCATATCCGCGAGTGCGGTGCCAGCCAGATCGTGGTGGGCTGCCCGTATAATGTCGATGGTTCCGCTCACGGTTTGACCGATGCCGCGCGCGCGTTTGCCCGCGAGTTGCAGCAGCGCGTGTCGCTGCCCCTGCATCTCGAGGACGAACGGTACTCGTCGCTGGAAGCCACGCAGGCGCTGCGCGAGCGGCGCGAGAGTGGCCGGCAACGCGGTCGAATCGAACGGGGCCAGATCGATAGTGCCGCCGCGGCGGTCATCCTCGAGCGATGGCTGACGCAAACGACGTGAGTGGCGTACGGCCTCGCGTAACGAACCTCAGCAGGAGAGCGTCTTGACCCTCGCAGCCAAACCGACCGAACAGTTGCGCCGCGACGGGTCATTGCGACATCTGCTGACGCTCGAAGGTCTGCCACGCGCCACGCTCGAGCACTTGCTCGAACGGGCATCGCAATTCGTCGTGCCGCTCGGACAGCTGCCGCCCCGAAATGCCGCTCTGCACGGCAAAACCGTGGCGATCATGTTTGCTGAACCGTCGACGCGCACGCGCGTATCCTTCGAACTCGCCGCCCATCGCCTCGGTGCCGACGTCATCAACATCGAGGTGCAGCTATCCTCGCGCCTGAAAGGCGAGAGCGTGCTCGATACGGTGGCCACCCTCGAATCGATGCACGTCGATGCCTTCATCCTGCGCGATGCTGATGCCGCCGTGCCCGATCTGGTGGCCGGTCACGTCGCCTCCCACGTCAGCGTGTTGTCGGGTGGCGCGGGCAGCCACGCGCATCCCACTCAGGGCCTGCTCGATGCGCTTACGGTGCTTCGCGCCAAGGGACGCATCGAAGGCCTGTCGATCGCCATCGTCGGCGATGTGCGTCACTCTCGCGTGGCCCGCTCGGCAGCGCAGGCGTTCACCGCACTCGGGGCAGGCGATGTGCGCATCGTCGCCCCAACTGCACTGATGCCCGATGCGAACGAATTCAAAGGCTGTACACGCTACGACTCGCTCGCCGGTGGTATCGCGGGAGCCGACGTCGTCATGATGCTACGCATCCAGAAGGAACGTATGACCGCTGCGGCCATACCGGATGAAGCCCATTACTTCGCCGAGTGGGGTCTGACGCGCGAACGGCTACGACTCGCCGCAACGAATGCAATCGTCATGCAT
Source organism: Nevskiaceae bacterium (assembly GCA_018883185.1). Classification (GTDB taxonomy): domain Bacteria; phylum Pseudomonadota; class Gammaproteobacteria; order Steroidobacterales; family Steroidobacteraceae; genus UBA964. Next base: position 6,669 of record VEQP01000036.1, read on the forward strand.
CCACAACCGATGAATCGCGGCGTGGAAATCGCCTCGGACGTGGCCGACGGCCCGCAGTCGGTCATTCGTGACCAGGTGCGTCACGGCGTGGCCGTGCGGATGGCCGTGCTCGAGACTGTTTTACTCCGCGGAGCTCAACCATGACCGTCACCCACCCGGCCCATCGCGGCAGCATCGCCCTTGAAGACGGGCGCATCCTCGCTCACGAGCGCTTTCCCGGTGAGCAGTTCGTGCTGCGCATTGCCGCCCCTAAGTGCGCCGCCCGCGCGGTACCGGGCAGTTTTGCGCACCTGACGGTGGACGATGGCATCCCAATGCGCCGCCCGCTTTCGATCATGCGGGCCAACGCGGCAGAGGGTTGGATCGACATTCTGTACAAGATCGTTGGCCCGGGCCTTGCCGCCCTCGCACGTCGTCAAACCGGTGAAACCCTCTCCGTGCTCGGGCCGATCGGCCAAGGATTCACCTTGCATGCCGAGCGACCGCGGCCGTTGTTGATCGGCGGCGGGGTCGGCATCCCGCCCATGGTGTTTCTCGCCGAAGCACTGACCCACGACACGCGCACACCGTGGAAGCCACTCGTGGTCATGGGCTCGGAAATTCCGTTCCCCTTTGCAACCCGACCCTCGACCATTCTCATTCCCGGTATGCCGGACGGGGTGATCGCGGCCATGCCACTGCTCGATGCCTGGGGCGTTCCGAGTCGTCTGGCCAGTCGCAGCGGATTCCCGGGCTGTTTCGACGGCTTTGTCACGGATCTCGCCGCCGAATGGTTGACCTCACTCGACACGGCAACCCTGACCGAGGTGGAAATCTTTGCTTGCGGCCCGACGCCCATGCTCGAGGCAGTCACCCGGCTTGCCGCGCGCTTCAAACTCCCCTGCCAAGTGTCGCTCGAAGAGTATATGGCCTGCGCTGTGGGCGGCTGTGCCGGCTGCACGGTCAAGGTGAAAACAGCGAGCGGGCCTGCGATGAAGCGTGTGTGCGTTGATGGGCCAGTGTTCGACGGCTACAGCGTCTTCGATGTCTGAACAGGCGCAGGGTGCGGCCGCAGAGCGTCTGCATGCCGTGCTTGATCGCATGGCGAGTGCCGCGCGGCGCGCCGGACGCGACCCTGGCGAGTTGACGCTGGTCGCGGTCAGCAAGACCCGACCGGCCGCCGACCTGCAGGCCCTGATCGACCTCGGCCAGCATCACTTCGGCGAGAACTACCTGCAGGAAGCGCTGCCCAAGATCGATGCCTTGCGGCCGCAGCAGCTCGCGTGGCATTTCATTGGTCAGCTACAGTCCAATAAAACAGCCCCCGTGGCGGAATACTTCGACTGGGTACACACGGTCGATCGGCTGAAGTTGGTGCAGCGATTGGCCGCGCAAAGACCCTTTCATGCACCACCTCTCAATGTGTGCGTACAGGTCAAGCTGGAAGATGAACCCACCAAGGGGGGCGCCACAGTCAGCGAGCTGCCCGCCTTGCTCGACGCCGTCGCCCGAGCGCCGCAACTGCATCTGCGTGGCCTGATGACCTTGCCACCGGCGGAGACGGCAGAGACTCATCAGCGGCGTTGGTTCGCGGCACTGCGGGAGGTTTTCCAGCAAATGCAACGGCAACACCCCGCGATGGACACCCTGTCGATGGGTATGAGCGGTGATCTCGAGGCGGCTATTCTGGAAGGTGCCACCCTGATCCGGATCGGCACCGCGCTGTTCGGCGAACGTCTACAATCGCAGGCATGAGCGAGGTCGCCGCCGCACACGTCACGCCACCCGATATCGGTCGGGGTATTGGCTTTCTGGGCGGCGGTCACATGGGCCGCGCACTCGTGGCAGCGTTGCGCCGCGCCGGAGTCAAGGGCTCCGAAATCATTGTGTTCGACACCCACACTGAGACTCGCGATGCGCTGCAGCGCGAGTTCGACGTCCGAGTGGCCGCGGACGCCACAACTCATATCGCTGCGCTCGATGTGCTGGTGCTTGCGGTCAAACCGCAGGACATGGCCGCTGCACTTCGACCGCTTAAATCCATGCTCGCGACGCATCGGCCGCTCGTCATATCCGTGGCTGCAGGCCTCGGCACCCGACAGCTGGCCGAACTTTGCGGCGACGAAGTTCCGCTCGTTCGAGCCATGCCGAATCGTCCTGCGCTGCTGGGTGCCGGAGCCACGGGAACCTATGCCGACCCGGCGCTCGCTGCTGCCGAGCGGCAACGCGCTGAGGCCGTGCTGGCAACGGCAGGCTGCGTAGTATGGGTCGATGATGAATCGTTGATGGATGTTGTCACCGCCGTCTCTGGCAGCGGTCCCGCCTACTTTTTCCGCATGGCGGAGGCTCTCGCCGCAGCCGGCATCGCACACGGGCTACCTGAGGCCGCCGCGAACGAGCTCGCCATGGCCACGCTGCATGGCGCAGGGCTCATGGCGACCCGCGGCGCCGATCTGGCCGCCTTGCGCGAGTCGGTCACCTCCAAAGGTGGCACCACGGCCGCCGCACTCGCGCAGTTCACGGCGCAGGGCTTTGAGCAAGGCGTAGCCGATGCGGTCGCCGCGGCGGTGACGCGCGGTCGGCAAATGGCCGCGCAGTACGGTACCGGGAGCTGAGTCATGCAGGTGATGCTGTTTCTTGCCGATACGTTCTTCTCGTTGCTGATGTACGTTTTTCTGCTGCGACTCATGATGCAGTGGACGCGTGCCGATTTTCGCAACCCTCTCGCGCAGTCGATCCTGCGACTGACGAACTGGCTAATCATGCCGCTGCGACGAGTATTGCCGCCTATGGGGCGCATCGACACGGCCTCGGTTATTGCCGTGTTTGCCGTGGCGCTGGTGCAAACGGCCGCACTGTCGATCCTGCTCGTGGCGGCACTGCCGCCAGCGTTAGATTGGTTGATTACAGCCGCGCTAGAGAGCGTGCGCTCGGCGCTCTGGCTATATTTTTGGGCGATTTTCGTCTACGCGCTAAGTTCACTGATCGCTCCTGGCGTACGCTCGGCAGTGTCCGATCTGCTCGAATCGCTATGCGAGCCGGTACTCGAGCGCATCCGGCGCGCAGTCCCCTCGATCGCCGGTCTCGATCTGTCGCCGATGTGGGCCGGCATCATCATTCAGGTACTGTTGATCCTGTTGCGCTAAGCACTCGAATGATTGGCAAAAACTAGCGGTTTTTCTGCGGCAAAACGCTAAAAAGTGTTTGCTACATCGTGCGCTTGTGCTATGTTTGCGCCCGATTCGAAACGCGCATCGCAAAGCGCAATAACCAAATTCAGGAGTAATCCAAGATGGCGAAAAAGGGTGGCCCGCCGACCAAGTCGGAAATCCTCAATCAGATTGCTAAAGAAACCGAGCTCTCCCGCAAGGCGGTTTCGGGCGTGTTCGACGCGCTCAACGGTGTGATCAAGAAGAGCCTGCGCTCGCACGGCCTGTTCACGCTGCCGGGTCTGGCCAAGCTGAAGGTCGTCAAGAAGCCGGCCACCAAGGCTCGCGAGGGTGTCAACCCGTTCACGGGCGAGAAGATGATGTTCAAAGCGAAGCCGGCCTCCAAGAAGGTTCGCGCCATGCCGCTGAAGAACCTCAAGAACATGGTGAATTAATCGGTTTCTACCGATGCGAAAAAGCCCGGGGCGGCGACGCCCCGGGCTTTTTTTTCGCTACAAGGTGGCCTCTGCGGGCTACCTCATATCGCGCTCGCCCTCACCGCCGGGACCGCGGCGCTCGCGCATCTCCATGCGACGCTGCTTCATCTGCTGCTGTCGCGCGTCGGCCTTGGCGCGCTGCTCCGGCGTAAGCACCTGCCACACCTTCGCGCGCAGTTCACCGCCCTGTCGGACCAATTGCGCCGACAAATCCCCCATCCGTTTGGAGGCCTCGTTCACCGCAGCAGTGAACTTGGGGTCGGCCGGGTTCAGCTCGCGCAAGGCGCGCGACTGCCCAGCCATGTCGGTGGCGATACGGCGCATCTCGGGGCCATGGGTGGCGACATGTTCGGTGATCTTGCCACGCTGCTGCGGGGTAAGCTGCAGATCGTCGGCGAGGCGCTGCAGCATCCGCGGATCGGCACCGGAGAGTTCCATGATCCCTGCGCCGCGCATGGCGCCCATGGGGCCCATACGCTCGCGACCATCGCGAATGATCCGGTACCGGCGAATTTCCCGCACCTCCTGGCCCTTGGACTGCTGACCCATGGACGGCGCGTTAGGCGCATCGGCCGGGGGCGGCGGGGGGGGCATCGGCTGAGCCAGCAGCACCGAACCGCCGAGCGCTGCGAGGGTCATAATTGAAAGGTGGCGTAAACGCATGTCTTCACTCCTTGAGTCAACGTGCCGGGGGTGGCCCGGCGAGGAATATCGTCACCGATTCGACGCCAATCTGCTGCGGAAATTTCGTAAAGACGCTGCAAAGAAATGCAAAGCACGAACCTCCCACTGGCCCGTACTATCGGCACGCTGCACCATCGACACTCCCAGCACCCGGCTGAACCATGAACGCCAAAATCCTCATCATCGACGACGACCGCGAACTCGCTACGATGTTGAGCGAGTTCCTTCGGCGCGAGGGCTATGTCGTAGAAGCGCAATATGGCGCTGATGCGGGGGTCGCCGCCCTGCACGCCAATGAACCCGACCTGCTGATCCTCGATGTCATGCTGCCAGAGCGCAGTGGTCTCGACGTGTTGCGTGAGCTGCGACTCGCCTCGTCCCGGCTGCCGGTGATGATGCTCACCGCACGGGGAGATCCGATCGATCGAATCCTCGGGCTCGAACTCGGGGCAGACGATTACCTCGCCAAACCCTTCGATCCGCGCGAGTTGCTGGCCAGAATCCGCGCGATATTGCGTCGTGTGGCCGCCCCTGCCAGCCATGCAGACTCGGCAGGCGACGAGGAGGTTCGTGTCGCCGATCTGCATCTCGATCTGCGACGGCGGCGCGCCACGTTGGGTTCAACAACGCTCGAGCTGACGGGGGCCGAGTTTCGCGTGGTGCTCGGGCTCGCGCAGCACCACGGGACACCCGTTGATCGTGCTGAGCTCACCGAACAGGCGCTCGGTCGCAAGTTGACTCTGTACGATCGCAGCATCGATACGCATGTCAGCAACCTGCGACGCAAGTTCGAGCGCGCCGGTAGCACCTCCCTGCAGATACGGGCCGTACGCGGCACCGGCTACGAACTCATCGATATTTCGCCGTGAACCGGCTGTCCGTCCGCATCTTCGTTGCGTTTTTTGTCACTTTGCTGCTGGTGCTTGCAGGCGCAGTGGGCATCACCACGTGGACTTTGAATGAGCGCGAAGCCCGCGCCACCCGTGAGCTGCAAGCCGCAGCCGAGCAGGCCGCAGAGGCTTTGGCACTTCGTGGACGAACAGGCCTCATCAACTGGGCGAAAAAACAGCGAGGGGATAGCTCGACCGCCGTCGTGATTCTGGTGGTCGATGATCTCGGCCAGGAACTTCTCGATCGACCGCTGCCACCGGAACTGCCTGCGGCGAACGGTGCGGATGCCGACGAGGAACTCACTGCCGACCTGCCTATCGTCGGATTGAATCTTCCGGGTTCCCGCCCAACGCTGTACAGCGAGGATGGCGAACACTTCGAGCTGATCCCCGTGCCTCGTGATCGAGGGCCTCTGGCCGCGCTGGGTTTGCGTGAATCCGCACCCGCCTTGTTGTTGCTGGCGCTCGTCGTCACCGCGCTCATCAGCGGCGCGCTGGCGCGATCTCTGACTGGCCCCATCGTCGATTTGCAATCGACCACCGAGTCTCTCGCCGGGGGCAAACTCGACTCTCGGGTGCCTGCGCGGACCCTGCGCCGGAAGGATGAACTCGGTCGATTCAGTCGCTCGCTCAATACCATGGCCGAGCGTTTGGCGAGTCTTGTGAACTCGCGCGACGAATTGCTGCGCAATGTCTCGCACGAACTGCGATCGCCACTGACACGGATGCGGCTGGCTATCGGTCTTGCGCGCCAGTCAGCGCAGCCCCCAGCCGACACACTGGAGCGGATCGAGACCGAGACCGCGCGGCTCGATGGGCTGATCGGCGGCGTCCTCGATGTGGCCCGTCTCGACTCCGGGCGTGCTGAACTGCGGCGCGAACAAATCGACCTCGCGACCCTGCTCGCCTCTCTGGTGCAAGACGCGACATTCGAGGCTGAGAGCACCGGTCGGCATGTGGACTGGCAGGTGCCGACTGACCCTTGCCTCATCGAGGGCGATCGCCAATGGGTCGCGGCCGCCATCGAAAACGTCGTACGAAACGCCTTGCGTTACACGCCCGTGGGCAGCACGGTGAAGTTGCGTCTCGAACGCATGACGAACACGATCGACGTGGTGGTCAGCGATTCGGGCGCTGGCATTGCGCCTGAGGATCTATCGCGGGTATTCGAGCCGTTCCAGCGCGCGACGAGCGCAGCATCCGGGTCAGAGGGCAGCAGCGGCCTCGGCCTTGCGATCACAGCCAGCGTCCTGCGAGCACATGGCGGCAGCGTCAGTGCGCACAATCGTAAGACCCAAAACGGATCCGTTTTGGGTCTTGAGATCCGTCTGTGCTGGCCGGCCGAGGGGTCGCTTCAAGGCGTTTGAAGCACGCTAATTTGCAGGCGCACCCGCAACCCGGGTTCGGCGTTCTCCAGGATCAACCTCCCCCGGTGCAAGCGAGCCACGGCTGCGGCGATCGCAAGACCCATACCCGTACCCGGCACCTCTTCGGAGGTTTCGAGGCGTACGAACGGACGCATCGCCTGCTCGCGAGCATTGGGTGAAATTCCCGGCCCCGCATCTTCCACGACGATCTCGCTAGCACCCGAGGCCTCACCCGGTCGCACTCGAAGGCGCAGCACCGAGTTTGGCGCGGAATACTTGATCGCGTTCTCCAGTAGATTACCCAGCGCTTGCGCCAGGATCTGCCGATGTCCGAATACCGTTGTCGAGGCAATGTGACGCTCGATACGCTGCCCGCGCTCCTCGGCGAGGGGCTCGAATAATTCGGCCAAGTCTGTCGCCAATGCGCCAAGATCAATGCGCTCCATCGAATCGCGCGACAAACCCGCCTCGGCCCGCGCCAGATCGACGAGCGAGTTGAAGGTTTGCAAGGCCCTCGCCATGTCCTGCTCTGCTCTTTGCAGATGAGCTTCCTGCTGGAGTGCCGTATTGGCCACGCGCGCTGCTGCGATCGCGCGCTGGGCACGCATCAGCGGCGTACGCAAATCGTGGGCCAGACTCTCTGTCACCGTGCGCATGCCGCTGACCAGCGCCTCGTTTTGCTCGAGCATTTCATTGAAGGTACTGGTCAAAGCGCCCATGGCGTCAAGTCGCTGCTGCACCGGCGCTCGGGCCGTCATCTGCCCGCGCATGATCTGCCGTGCGGTATCGGCGAGGTTGCTCACGTGCCCGAGGATGTAGCGGTTGAGCACGACGCCGGTGACGAGTCCCACCAGAATCAACAGAACGATGCTGATCATTGCTGCACGTCCCAGCGAGCGGGCGATCTCCTCGCGTGCCGCATCCGCCTGGAAAAGGGCAAACACAGCACCATCGTCGAGCCGTATGGAGGCCACGAATGCATTAACCCCGTCCGGTGCTTTTATCCGCGTGACCCCGCCCGGGGTCCGAAGCAAACCCTCGACCCCCGTCACGCGTTCCGGATCCCCGACGAGGATCCTCCCGGCGGGATCAATCAACACAAAGAAGCGGCTTTTGGGGAACAGTTCGTTGCGAACCGTCAAGCTACGGACGAGTTCCTCGCGACCGGTCTGCCGGTCGAGCTGCTGGCGAACAACCAACTCGCGCTGCAGTGCCTCGGACAACTGCTGATCGTGAACCGCCATCATGCGGTATTGCAGCCAGGTGAAGGCGGCCAAGAACGCGATGACCATGACCGCCAAAGCCAGCAGCGAGGCAACGAGCGCGCGACGATCAATCAGTTGGGGTGTCACGGCCGAAGCATGCCACGAGGAGCGCTGCAGAGGCGAATTGGCCTACACTTCGCTGCTCGAGCTGCCTCGGGCGCGGAGCCGGATGGTCGATCATGAAATTGTTGCTGATCGAAGATGACCCCCAAGTCGCTGCCGAAATCATCGGGGCGCTGCGCGATCTTGGCTACGAGGTCGAACACCACGCCGATGGTCGGCACGGCCAAGAAGCCGCCTTGCTCGGCGATCACTCAGTGATCATCACCGATCGGATGTTACCCGGGGTCGATGGGCTCGACATCGTCAACACCCTGCGTCGAAGCGGCAAGTCGACGCCGGTGCTGGTGTTGTCAGCCTTGGACTCAGTGGACGAGCGGGTCAAGGGTCTGCGCGCCGGGGGTGACGACTACCTCGGCAAGCCCTTCAACATCGAGGAGCTCGTAGCCCGCGTCGAGTCGCTGCAGCGGCGGACGGCTAGCAGCGCACTGACGCGCTTGCGGGTCGATGATCTCGAACTCGATCTGCTCGAGCGCAAGGCGAGTCGCGGCGGGCGACGTATCGAACTCACGGGCCGCGAGTTCCGACTGCTTGAATTTCTCACTCGGCATACGGGGCAGGTCGTGACCCGCGCGATGCTGTTGCAAGGCGTTTGGGATATCCACTACGACCCGCAGACCAACGTGGTCGACGTACACGTCAGCCGCCTGCGACAAGCCGTCGACAAAGATTTCGAGCGACCGCTGATCCACACGGTGCGCGGAGTGGGTTACTCGCTGCACCCTTGAGGCGCGAGAAACTCCGCCAACACGTCGCTCAACTCGTGAAGTCGCGCGTGGAAAAAATGATCCGCTTCCGCGAGGCGCACCAACTGCACACTTGGATTGAGCGCCTTCACCCAAGTCGCCACCGCGACGGCATCGACAAGTTCGTCACGATCACCCTGGATGCATAGCCACGGACACGCCGGCGAACGCACGGCGGAGAAGTCCCAACGGCCGACGGGTGGCGCAATCGTGATCAATCGATCCGGGCTCAGCTGCGCGTGCGCCTGCAAGGCGATCCATGCGCCAAAAGAAAACCCGCCAAGCCACAGCGGCAGCTCTGGCCACTCGGTGCGCGCCCACTGCAACACGCGACGCAGATCGTCGAGCTCACCACGACCTTCGTCGTGTGCGCCTTCCGAAGCCCCCACGCCACGAAAATTGAACCGAACCGCCACGGCACCCGCTGCACAGCAGGCGCGTGCCAAGGTGTGCACGACTTTGTTGGTGAGTGAGCCACCGAACAAAGGATGCGGGTGGCAGCACACGGCCAATGCACGCGGTGCGCCAGCTTCGCGTGGCGGATCGACGAGGAGTTCGAGCTGACCTGCCGGTCCTGCGATCAGCCGCCGCTCAGGGGCGCCGATGGATCACGCCCTCTTTCATCACGAAGTGCACACGCTGCATCGCCGTGATGTCGGCGAGCGGGTCACCGGGTACCGCGACGAGATCGGCGAGCTTGCCGACCTGCACGCTGCCCAGCCGATCGTCGATGTCGAGAAACTTCGCCGTGGCAGTAGTAGCGGAACGTATGGCTTCCATCGCGGGCATACCCGCTTCGACCATCAAGACGAACTCGCGCCCGTTATCGCCATGCGCCGACACGCCGGTGTCGGTGCCGAAGAGGATCTTCACGCCGCTCTTGTAGGCCTTGGCGAAGGTGCTCTGGATTTGGGGCCCGACGAGCGCCGCCTTCGGGCGAACGACGGTCGGGAAAAACCCGTCTTCCTTCGAGCGATCGAAAACCCAACGACCGGCGGAGATGGTCGGTACGTAGTAGGTGCCACGCTCCTTCATCAATCGCATGGTCTCCTCGTCCATGAACGTACCGTGTTCGATCGTGTCGACACCCGCACGCACGGCCCGCTTCATGCCCTCGGCGCCGTGGGCATGGGCTGCCACGGTGAAGCCATAGTCACGCGCCGTCGTGACGATGGCGCGGATTTCTTCTTCGGTGAACTGCGGGTTGAGCCCGTTCTTCGCGATTGACAGCACACCGCCCGTCGCAGTGATCTTGATGACGTCCGAACCATCCTTGTAACGCTGCCGGACTGCCTGCACGGCGGCGTCGGTACCGTCGATCACGCCATCGCGCGGCCCAACCTCACCGCCACCCAAAAATTCCGCCCAACCGTTGGTCGGGTCAGCGTGACCGCCGGTAGTGGCGATCGACTTACCCGCCGCGTAGATGCGCGGTCCGGGAACCTTGCCGGCGTTGATGGCATCTCGCAGGGCAAGACTCGCGAGGAAACTGTCGCCGAGATCGCGCACGGTGGTAAAGCCCGCCTGCAAGGTGCGCTGCGCGTACATCGCGCCATCGAGAGCCACATCCGGACCGTCCTTCTTGAATCGATCGAGCTCGCTCGTGCGGCTGTACTCGCTCGTCAAGTGCACGTGCATGTCCATGAGGCCCGGCATCAGGGTCGACTCGCGCAGGTCGATGACCGTATCCGCTGCGCCGGGCTTGCGGTATCCCGCTTCGATGGCGGTGATCTTGCCGCCATCGACCACAATGGTGCGCGCCGTCAGCGCCCGATCCGCCACGCCATCGATGACGCGTCCGGCGTGAATCAGCGTGGCCGCATGCACGGTGCCGAGCAACATGCTCGCCGCAGCGAGCAGAACAAACGGCTGTATAACCTTGGCGCGCATCAGCGGATCTCCATCAGTTCAACATCAAACACGAGGGTGGCTCCACCGGGAATCACACCGCCCGCACCGCGCGCGCCGTAGCCCAGCTCTGGTGGGATCGTCAGGCGGCGCTTGCCGCCGACTTGCATGCCGAGCACACCGAGGTCCCAACCGCGGATGACTTCGCGACCACCGACCTCGAAGGCAAAGGTATCGCCGTGATCGCGGGAGCTGTCGAACTTACGACCCTTGTTCTCGGGACGTGAGGGATCGAACAGCCACCCCGTGTAGTGCACGACCGCCGTCTGGCCGTTCGCAATGGCGGGACCCGAGCCCGGGGTCAGATCTTCCTTGATGAGTGCTTCGGACATGGGAGACTCCTGTGAGGCGGATGAGGTAGGTAGAAATGCGGCGGTGACTGCGATGCCACCGAGAGCCAGCAAAACGACCCAGACGAGTGATTTCATTGGGATTCAGCCTTGAAGTCGAGCGAGACAGAGTTGATGCAATAGCGTAGCCCCGTGGGCTGCGGTCCATCGGGGAAAACGTGCCCGAGGTGTGCATCGCACTGCGCACAGGTGACCTCGATGCGCACCATGCCGTAGCTCGTATCACGATGCTCGCGCACCCGCTCACCAGCTAGCGGCGTCCAGAAACTCGGCCAGCCCGAGCCCGAGTCGTATTTGGTCCCCGAGGCGAAGAGCTCAGCCCCGCAACAGGCGCAAGCGTAGACGCCGTGCTCCTTGTGGTAGGTGTAAGCCCCGGTGAAGGCCCGCTCTGTGCCCTTGTTGCGGGTGACGTCGTAGGCGAGGGGCGAGAGTCGCTCGCGCAACTCGGCGTCGGTCGGTACGGGTTTGCTCATGCACGGATTATGGCACGGTGAGCCCCGCGCCACGGAGGGCTGGGCGACCCCCGCCACCGACGCCTCAGCTGCTCGTCATCAACTGCCCCAGCAGTTTGTTGAGCCGGCGGACGAACTCGCCCGGGTTGGCCACCGAGCCCGACTCGGCGAGCTTCGCCTGATCGAACACCAGCAGCGCCAGCTCGGTGAACTCATCCTCGGCGCTCGTGGCATCGAGGCGCTTGATCAGGGCGTGATGGACGTTGATTTCGAGTTCGGGCTTCGCCTCGGGAACTGCCTGGCCGGCAGCCGCCATGATGCGCCGCATCTGCGCGCCCATATCGCCCTCGGCGAGCACAAGGCAGGCCGGAGTGTCCGCAAGACGCGAACTCACCTTGACCTCCGAGACCCGCTCGCCGAGCGCATCCTTGATGCGCTTGAGGAGCTTCTTGTTTTCCTTGAGGGCTTCCTCGGCAGCCGCCTTGTCGCCTTCGCCCTCGAGCCCACCCAGTTCAAGATCACCCCGCGCAACGTCCTTGAAGCGCTTGCCCTCGAACTCCCGCAAATGGCCCATCATCCACTCATCCACCCGGTCGGTGAGCAGCAGCACCTCGACGCCCTTGGCGCGCAACTGCTCGAGATACGGGCTGCCGCGGGCTGCGGTCAAAGAATCGGCGATCAAGTAGTAGATGCGATCCTGCCCGCTCTTCATGCGGGCGAGATAATCGGCGAGTGTCACCTTGGGCTCATCGCCTTCTTCATGCGTGCTCGAAAGACGCAGCAACGGCAGGATTTTCTCCCGGTTCGAGGGGTCTTCGCCGGTGCCTTCCTTCAGCACAGGCCCGAACTCCCTCCAGAACGTTGCATATTTCTCGGGCTCGTCCTTAGCGAGTCGCGCGAGCAGATCGAGGGCGCGCTTGGTGAGCGCCGAGCGCATGGCCTCGACTTCGGCATCTTTCTGCAGCAATTCGCGCGACACGTTGAGCGGTAGGTCGTTCGAATCGAGCACGCCGCGAATGAATCGCAGATACATCGGCAGGAACTGCTCGGCGTCATCCATGATGAACACGCGGCGCACGTAGAGCTTGAGGCCGCGCGTCGCATCGCGTTGATACAGGTCAAAAGGTGCGCGCGCCGGCACATAGAGCAGCGAGGTGTACTCGCGCTTGCCCTCGACCTTGTTATGGCTCCAGGCGAGCGGCTCAGCGAAATCATGGGCGATGTGCTGGTAGAACTCCTTGTACTCTTCGTCCTTCAGATCGCTGCGCGAGCGCGTCCATAGCGCCTGCGCCTGATTGGCGGGCTCCCAGTCGAGGCTAGCCTCGCCTTCCTTGCGCATCAGCACCGGGAAGGCGATGTGATCGGAGTAGCGACGCACCAAAGAGCGCAAGCGCCAGCCGTCGGCGAACTCCTTGGCTTCTTCCTTCAGATGCAGGATGACGGTGGTGCCACGCGGCTCGTGCTCCAACGTCTCCACGGTGAACTCGCCATCCGCTTTGGAGCGCCAGCGGACACCGTGAGCGGCAGGCTCACCGGCCTTGCGCGTCAAAACTTCGACTTCGTCGGCGACAATGAACGCAGAGTAGAACCCGACGCCGAACTGGCCGATCAGCTGCGAATCCTTCTGCTGATCACCGGTGAGTCGCTTGAAGAAATCAGCAGTGCCGGACTTGGCGATGGTGCCGAGATGGGCGATGGCCTCTTCCCGGGTCATGCCGATGCCGTTATCCCGGATCGTGAGAGTCCCTTTCTCGGCGTCGTGATCGATCCAGATCTTGAGCTCCGCCTCACCCGCCATCAGTTCCGGCTGACCGAGCGACAGGAAGCGCAACTTGTCGTTGGCGTCCGAGGCGTTGGAGATGAGTTCACGGAGGAAAATCTCGCGGTGGCTGTACAGCGAGTGGATCATGAGCTGCAGCAGCTCGCGAACCTCAGCCTGGAAACCGTGCTTTTCGGCAGCCGGCGGGGCAGTGCCCGCAGCGGTTGAATCACTCATGGAGGACTCCTCGGGTTGATCTTCCCCGACATGGGGAGGATCAAACGAATTTCAAGGCCGCACTATGCGGTAGCACGGCACGTAGGCCGAGCCCGGCAGTTTCATCCGTTGTTGGGCTACGAACCCTGCCAGCAGTTCATCGAGCATGGACATGATCGCCGGATCGCCGACGAGTTCGAAGGGCCCGTGCCGCTCGATCGCCCGAATACCCTGCTCCTTCACGTTGCCGCTGACGATCCCTGAGAACGCACGACGCAAATCTGCAGCCAGTTGGTGCACGGGCTGATCACGATGCAGGCGCAGCGTGCGCATGGAGGCGTGCGACACTTCGAACGGTTTCTGGAACTCCTCGCCGACCTTCAGTAGCCAGTTGAAGTTGTAGGAGTCAGAGCTTCGCTTACGAAAATCACGGACCTCGTCGACTCCGCGATCCATGATGCGAGCCACCTCCGCCGGGTCATCGACCACGATCTTCAGTCGATCGAGGGCAGACTCACCCACCGTGCCGGCTAGAAACCGGCGGATCTCTTCGAAGTAGGCGGCGCTGCGGCGCGGCCCCGTCAACACCACGGGCATGCGCTGCTCAGCATTGGCAGGGTCCAGCAAGATACCCAGCAAATAAAAGATTTCCTCGGCAGTTCCCACGCCGCCCGGAAACACCACAAGGCCATGCGCCACGCGCACGAACGCCTCGAGACGCTTCTCGATGTCCGGCATGATGACGAGGTTGTTGACGATGGGATTCGGCGGCTCGGCGGCGATGATGCCGGGCTCGGTGACGCCAACATATCGACCCGAAGTGATGCGTTGCTTCGAATGCCCGATGGTGGCGCCTTTCATCGGGCCCTTCATGGCGCCGGGGCCGCAGCCCGTGCACACATCAAGCCCGCGCAGACCGAGCTCGTAGCCCACTTTCTTAGTGTACTCGTACTCTTCGCGACTGATGGAGTGGCCGCCCCAGCAGACAATCAGATTCGGTCGCGATTTGTGCTCGAGCAGCCGCGCGTTGCGCAGGATGTGGAACACCGCGTTGGTGATCGATTGCGGGCGCGTAAGATCGAAACGACCGCTCTCCATGACTTCGTTAGCGGTGTAGATGATGTCGCGCAGTACGGCGAACAGCAGCTCTTTGATGCCGCGGATCATCTGCCCATCGACGAAAGCCGAGGCCGGCGCGTTGCGAATCTCGAGCTTCACGCCCCAGGCATGGCGAACAATCTGGATGTCGAAGTCACGGTAGCTATCGAAAATTTCCCGCGCGTTGTCGGTGTGACTGCCGGCATTGAGCACAGCCAGCGCACATTGCCGAAAGAGCGGATACAGACCGCCGCGACCCGTGGAGAGCAGTTGCTCGATCTCGTCCTGAGAGAGGCTCTCGAGCGCGCCGCGCGGCGCCACTCGCGCATCAACGACTTCCGGAATGACGATACTCGTTTCCACGTGCGACCTCAGGGATTGATGTGGATGGGGGTGCCGGACTGAACCAGCATCCAGAACTCCATCATGTCGGCGTTACTCAGCGCGATGCAGCCGTCGGTCCAATCCTGGCCTGCGTAGTGCTCGGGCGGCCAGCGGGGGTCATTGGGCAAACCGTGCACCATGATGAGTCCACCCGGCCGAACGCCGGCGCGCCGCGCACGCGCCATGTCGCGCGAGTCGGGGTACGAGACCGCAATCGAGAGAAAAAACTCGCTGCGCGGATTGCGCCGAGTCAGCAAGTACTTGCCCTCAGGCGTACGGAAATCACCTTCGTACTGCTTGTGGCCGATCGGATTCAGACCCAGCGAGATGCGATATCGGCGCAGCAACTGGTTGCCACGCCGCAATTCCAGTTGGCGCTTGCCTTTGTTCACCACCACGAGGGTTGCCTGCGGCAACTCGACATCGCCCAAACTGCGAGACGAACCGCTTGATCCTGCCGGCGTAACCGTGGCCGCGACGGCAAGCGGGGCACCGAACACAGCCACCACCGCCGCGAGCGGCAGCAGCGCCCTTCGGCGCCAACTCATGGACCAAGACAACATGGCAGGATTATATCGACTCGCCTTCAGGGCGCAGCGCCTGCCGCGCTTTCGAGCGAAAGCGCGCTGGCCAACGTCGCCGGCCGTTCGTCGGCAAGCCGGAGCCTCTGCCCGCGGCGCAGCTTGGCGTCAGCGGGTAGTTCGTTGATCTGCGCGAGATCGGCAACGCTGAACCCGTAGCGCTTGGCGATCCGCGTCAAAGTCTCACCCGGCGCGACGGTGTGAGTGCGCGGCGCAAGTTGCGCCACAAACAACCGATCCGCGCCCACTTGCGCTATGAGTTGCGCGGCCGAGAGCGACTCGCTCGAGGGCAGGCGCAGTCGATACCCCCGCGGTACGAACTTCTCGCCTGACCACACCGCAGGACGCAGCGCCGGGTTCAGCTCACGCAATGTCTCGCGGGGAATGCCGAGTGCGCGCTCCAAGGTCGCAACCTCCGCATACCCAGGCATCGAAACTTCATGAAACACCAGTTCGGTCGCGCGCTGCACGTCGGGGAAGTAGCGCTGCGGGTTTTGATCGATGGTCAAGGCCGCTAGGAAAGAGGGGTAAAAGTTGCGCGATGCGAAGCCAAAGCTGCGACTTTGGTAACGCCGGGCGATGACAGCGAAATCATCGGTACCGAGCTGCTCGCGCGCACGGCGCATCCCCGCCGTGCCATGGTTGTACGCGGTGATGGCGAGTGGCCAACTGCCGAGGGTGCGGTAGTTGTAGAGCAGCAGTTTCGCGGCTGCCTCCGTGGCACGAAACGGATCGAGCCGCTCATCGACGATGTCGTCGACGCGCATAAACCGACGCCCAGTACCGGGCATGAACTGCCACAAACCCGACGCGCCCACCTTCGAGTATGCCGTCGGCGTGAAAGAGGACTCAACGTGCGGCAGCGCCGCGAGCTCGGGCGGCAACCCGAGCGAGTCGAAGGTACGGGCAATGTGCGACTCCCACTGGCCCGAGCGCACGATGCCCGCTCTAAACCGATCGGCCTGTCCGAGTTGGAAACGCACCGACTCGGCGGCGAGACGCAAACTGTCCGCGCTCGCCTCCGCACCCCAGAGCTCGATGACGCGCTGCGCATCGGCACTCGCGGCGGCGCTGCCCCGCTCCGTTGCACCGTCGGCTAACGATTCGGTCTGTATCGAGTCGGCGGCCTCGCGCAAGGCCTTGGACCAGCGCTCTCGCTCGGCGTCGATCAACTGCCGACGAACAGGCGAACCCGGCCGCTCGGTCGGCGGCAAGCTAAGGGTGGAATAGACGATGGCCAGGTTGCGCTCATCGTGCAAAAAACCCTGCAGCGTGGTGATCTCGCTGTAGACGCGAATCCAGAAATCGACGTCACGCTGCAGTTCAGCCGGCCGCGGAATATCGCGGGACACCGGCGCGACGGTGGGCGGGGTGGCCGGCGTCGGCTGCTGCGCCAATGCAGCAGCCGACGACAGCAGGATCAGGACAAAACGAACAGGCGTTAGCCAGGCGATGCGCCGCAACGCCTTACCCGCACTTGGAATCGCCACAATTGAGGCAGGTCATGCAGCCATCCATCATGACGACTGCCGCGGTGCTGCACTTGGAGCACAATTGCGCGCCCTCCGGGAAGTGCGACTTGGCGAAAGCATCCGTCTGTTTGGCCCGCGCCTCGAACTCCGCACGCTTCTCGTCGACGAGTTTTTTCTGGTGTTCGTCGAGCTCGGGGCGGCGCATCAGACCGATCGTCTGCAGGTGCTTCTCGATCACATAACCGAGCTCGGCGATGATCGAGGGCATGAACTTTCCGCCTGGCTGCCAATAGCCACCACGCGGGTCGAACACGGCCTTCAGTTCCTCGACAAGGAAAGTGACGTCGCCACCCTTGCGAAACACCGCCGAGATGATACGCGTGAGCGCCACGATCCACTGGTAATGGTCGAGGTTCTTCGAGTTGATAAACACTTCGAACGGCCGACGCTGCTCGTGTTCGGTGCCTTCGTTGAGGATGATGTCGTTGATGGTCACGTACATCGCGTGATCCGACACCGGCGTCTTGATCTTATACGTCGAGCCGATCAGCACCTCGGGGCGCTGAACTTCCTCGGTGAGTCGCACCACCTTGCCGCCGTGGCTGGTGGGCAAATCCGACACTGAGGTCGGCGCCGCCGCAGGAGCCGGCTCACTGCCCGGCTTCTGTACGCGGTACTTGGCGATCTTACGATCGATCTTGATGGCAGCCATGTCGTCTGATCCTCAAAACTTGCCGTAGTAGCCTTCTTTCAAGGCGTCGTAAAGATTCGCAGCGGTGTGCTTCTCGCCGTCGTACTCGATCTCTTCGTCGCCTTTCACAGACAACTCGGTGCCATCTTCGAGCGTGAACACGTAGGTCGTGTTCTTGAGATCTTCTTCCTTCACGAGCACGCCCTGGAAGGCCTCCGGATTGAAGCGGAAGGTCGTGCAGCCCTTGAGACCCTTCTCGTGCGCGTAGAGATAGATGTCCTTGAAAGACTCGTACTTGAAGTCCGTCGGTACGTTGGCAGTCTTGGAAATCGAAGAATCGACCCACTTCTGCGAGGCCGCCTGGATATCGACGTGCTCGGTGGGCGTGATGTCGTCGGCCGTAGTGAAGTAATCCGGCAGTTTCTCGGACGGGATGGTCGAGTTCGGCATCGCCTTTTGATTGACGAGCTCGCGGTAGGCCAGCAACTCGAACGAGAATACGTCGACCTTTTCTTTGGACTTCTTGCCCTCGCGGATCACGTTACGGAAGTAGTGATGTGCGAACGAGGGCTCGATACCGTTGCTCGCATTGTTGGCGAGCGACAGCGAGATCGTCCCGGTCGGTGCGATCGAGGTGTGATGCGTGAAGCGCGCGCCGACGAGGGCCAACTGATCGACGATCGCCGGGGCAACCGCAGCCACGCGCTGCATGTAGCGGCTGTAGCGCGCGTGCAGCACTCGACCCGGGATCTTGCTGCCGACCTTCCAGCCGTCTCGCGCCATCTCCGGGCGCTTGCGCAGCATCTCGCCCGTGACCGTGAACTCCTCGTTCATGATCGGCGCCGGGCCCTTCTCGCGCGACAGATCGAGCGCCGCTTCCCAGCCCGCGATGGCCATTTCACGCGAAACGTCTTCGGTGAACTGCACCGACTCGGGCGAACCATATTTCATACGCAGCAGCGTCATCGTGCTGCCGAGACCGAGGAAGCCCATGCCGTGGCGGCGCTTGCGCAGAATCTCGTTGCGCTGCCCTTCGAGCGGAAGACCGTTGACCTCGACGACGTTGTCGAGCATCCGGGTGAAGATCTTCACCACTTCTCGGTATTCCTGCCAGTCGAACTCGGCCTGCTCCGTGAACGGCTGGCGCACGAAGCGCGTGAGGTTCACCGAGCCCAGCAAGCACGAACCGTACGGCGGCAACGGCTGCTCGCCGCAGGGGTTGGTGGCGCGGATGTTCTCGCACCACCAGTTGTTGTTCATTTCATTGACACGGTCAATGAGAATGAAGCCCGGTTCGGCGAAGTCGTACGTCGAGGACATGATGACGTCCCACAGACGACGAGCAGGCAGCGTTTTGTACACCTTGCAGGCTACGAGTCCGGTGTCGCTGACGACGAAGTTCTCGTTGTACGGCCACTCGCGCCAGACGAACTTGTCCTGGTCGGTGAGGTCGGGCTTTTCAGCGTCGTATTCCTTGCGCAGGATCGGGAACGCGAGTTTCCACTCGCCGTCCTCACGCACGGTCTGCATGAACTCGTCGGTGATCAGCAGCGACAGGTTGAATTGTCGCAACCGCCCGTTCTCGCGCTTGGCGCGGATGAACTCCATGGCATCCGGATGACCGACGTCGAACGTGCCCATCTGCGCACCACGACGACCACCCGCGGAGGACACCGTGAAACACATCTTGTCGTAGATATCCATGAACGACAGCGGGCCCGAGGTGTAGGCACCCGCACCCGAGACGTACGCGCCGCGCGGCCGCAGCGTCGAGAATTCGTAACCGATACCGCAGCCGGCCTTCAGCGTCAGCCCCGCCTCGTGCACCTTGTCGAGGATATCGTCCATCGAGTCACGAATCGTGCCCGACACCGTGCAGTTGATGGTTGAGGTGGCCGGCTTGTGCTCGAGCGCTCCGGCGTTGGAGGTAATGCGGCCGGCGGGAATGGCTCCGCGGCGCAACGCCCAAAGAAATCGCTCGTACCAATGCTCGCGCTGCGTCTCAGGCTCGACATCCGCCAGGGCGCGCGCGACGCGCTTGTAAGTGTCGTCCATCGACTTGTCGACGGGCTCGCCGAGCTTGGAAACAAGCCGGTATTTCTTATCCCAGATATCGAGCGAGGCGTCTTGAAACGGGATCCCGTCGATATCGTTCGATTGCAATTTGATGACGCTGTTCATTCGGCCAGAGGCCCTCTAAAAATTAGTGAAATATCGCGAACGCCCCATGGCCGCAGGCTCACCGGGTTCTTGTTCGTCTTCTCTCCCTTAACCCCGACCCCCCAACGATCCGTGCGGTTGAACCACACACAAGATGTTGTGTCGCGGAGGGGAGCGTAAGCACCGCCCCGCAGAGCGTCAAGGTTTGCGAAAAAAATTTACAGTCCTAAATTAGTGTATTTAAATCATGACGTTATAAAAAACCCGGCCCTGAAAGACCCCTCGTCCGAGGGCCGAATTACATTCCGGGCGGGTCGCTGCCGGAAAACCACATGTTGTGTTTCCGCCTCTGCACACCCTATCCACAGGTTGTCCCCTTGAATCGGCG
>VEQP01000037.1 GCA_018883185.1 Nevskiaceae bacterium
ATGATCTTGATGAGCGGGTTGATCGCGGGGCCCGCCGTGTCCTTGTACGGATCGCCGACGGTGTCACCCGTCACCGCGGCCTTGTGGGCATCCGAGCCCTTGCCGCCGTAGTGACCTTCCTCGATGTACTTCTTGGCATTGTCCCAAGCACCGCCACCCGTGCACATCGATATGGCAACGAAGAGGCCCGTGACGATGGTGCCGATCAGCAGGCCACCCAAGGCCTTGATGCCGGCGCCCGGACCCATAAGCGCGTTCATGCCGAAAGCCACGATCACTGGCACCAGGATCGGCAGCAGCGAGGGGATGACCATTTCCTTGATCGCCGCCTTGGTGAGCAGGTCGACCGCTTTGGAGTAGTCCGGCTTCGCCGTACCTTCCATGATGCCCTTGATCTCGCGGAACTGACGGCGCACTTCCGTAACCACCGAACCCGCCGCGCGACCCACAGCCTCCATGGCCATGGCGGCAAAGAGGTAGGGGACGAGGCCGCCGATGAAGAGGCCGATGATCACGGCCGGATCAGACAGCGAGAACTCGACCATCGCTCGACCCGTCTCTGCCAGATGCGTCTCGAGGTTGTGCGTGTAGTCGGCAAACAGCACGAGTGCCGCAAGACCCGCCGAGCCGATGGCATAGCCCTTGGTTACGGCCTTGGTGGTGTTGCCCACGGCGTCGAGCGGGTCGGTGATGTTGCGCACTTTCTTGTCGAGCCCCGACATTTCGGCGATACCGCCGGCGTTGTCGGTGATCGGACCGTAAGCGTCGAGCGCGACGATCATGCCGGTCAGCGACAACATGGCCGTAGCCGCGATGGCGATGCCGTAGAGCCCTTCCAGCGAGTAGGCGGCCCAGATGGCCAAACACACCGCGATCACGGGCAGCGCGGTCGATTTCATCGACACGCCGAGGCCAGCGATCATGTTGGTGGCGTGACCGGTCTGCGAAGCCTCGGCAACCTTCTGCACCGGGCTGAATTCGGTCGCCGTGTAGTACTCGGTGATCACGATCATGGCCGCCGTCAGCGCGAGGCCGATCAGCGTGCAGCCGAACAGGCTCAGATGATTGTCGGGCATCAGCGAACCGGTGATGAACCAGAAGGCCACCGCCGAGACCACGCCCGAGACGATCACGCCCTTGTAGAGCGCGTTCATGATTTTGCCGCCATCGCTGACTTTGACGAAGAACGTGCCGACAATGGAGGCGACGATCGAGGCCGCACCGAGCGCGAGCGGGTAGAGCACTGCCGCACCGTCGCTGCTCGCGAGCATCAAGCCGCCGAGCAACATGGTGGCGACCAGCGTCACCGCGTAGGTTTCAAAGAGGTCCGCCGCCATACCGGCGCAGTCACCGACGTTGTCACCGACGTTGTCGGCGATCACCGCCGGGTTGCGCGGGTCGTCTTCCGGAATGCCCGCCTCGACCTTGCCGACGAGGTCCGCACCGACGTCCGCACCCTTGGTGAAGATGCCGCCGCCGAGACGCGCGAAGATCGAAATCAGCGAACCGCCGAAGGCGAGGCCCACCAGCGAGTGCAGAGCGTGCTCATCGCCCACTACACCGCGCATGGCGAGGTAGTAGCCCGCGACACCGAGCAGCCCGAGCCCGACCACCAGCATGCCGGTGATAGCGCCACCCTTGAAGGCGACCTGCAGCGCGGCATTGAGGCCGTTATTGGCCGCCTCGGCCGTGCGCACGTTGGCGCGCACCGAGACGTTCATGCCGACGTAGCCCGCTACACCGGAGAGGATGGCGCCGACCGCGAAGCCGCCCGCCGTCGCCCAATCGAGGGCAAGACCCAACACTACGCACAGCACGATGCCGACCACGGCGATGGTCGAGTACTGCCGGTTGAGGTAGGCCTGCGCACCGGCCTGGATGGCCGCCGCGATTTCCTGCATCCGGGCGTTGCCGGCCGGCAGGCTGTTGATAGAAGCGGCAGACACCGCACCGTAAAGAATCGCGAGCAGGCCGGAGCCGATAGCGACCCACAGCCAGAGGTTGGCATCCATCTTGAGTAGTCCCCCCGAATAAAAACTGAAGCAAAAAAGGCGGCGCAATATAGCACAGGGTGTCCGCCGGGCAGGCCGCCGCCCCGGCGTTCACCGCGACGATCAGACTTTGAACGGCGGCAATTTCTTGCGTACCGAAACGCCTTTGATGCGCACATAGGCCGGCAAGCCGTCTTTGTAGGGCGGCGGGTCACCACCACCGATCAAAGGCAGCAAGTATTTGCGGCACTTCTCGGTGATGCCGAATCCGTCCGGCGTGATGAAATCACGCGGCACTTTCTTCTCGACGTTGGCGACCTTGGCGAGCTCCACGTGGCCTACCGTCCAGCGGTAGGGCTTGGACGACTTGCGCACCACGATGGGCATCACGGCGTTGTGACCTTTGACCGCCAGTTCCACGGCGGCCTTGCCCATCGCGTAGGCCTGATCGACATCCACCTTGGAGGCAATGTGCCGCGCAGCCCGCTGCAAATAGTCAGCCACGGCCCAGTGATACTTGTAGCCGTGCGCCTCACGCACCATGTTGGCCACCACGGGCCCGACGCCGCCCAGCTGGGTGTGGCCGAAGGCGTCTTTTGTACCCGCATCGGCGAGGAAGCGACCATCGGCGTAGGCGGTGCCCTCTGACACCACGATCACGCAATAGCCGACACGCTCAACGGTCTTTTTGACTCGGGCGAGGAAGGCTTCGCGCTCGAACGGGATTTCCGGGAACAAGATGATATGCGGCGGCGCATCGGCGCCCTTGCCCGCGAGGCCACCGGCCGCGGCGATCCAACCGGCGTGCCGACCCATCACCTCCATGACGAACACTTTGGTCGAGGTGCGAGCCATGGAGGCCACATCGAGTGCTGCCTCCAGCGTCGAGACGGCCACGTATTTGGCTACTGAGCCGAAGCCCGGGCAGGCATCGGTGAAGGGCAGGTCGTTGTCCACCGTCTTCGGGACGCCGATACAGGTGATGGGGTAGCCGAGCGCCTCACCCATCTGCGCCACTTTGTGCGCGGTGTCCATCGAGTCGTTGCCGCCGTTGTAGAAAAAGTAGCCGATGTTATGGGCCTTGAAGACTTCGATCAGGCGTTCGTATTCGACGCGGTTTTTGTCGAGTCCCTTCAACTTGAAGCGGGCTGAGCCGAAGGCGCCCGAGGGCGTGTAACGCAGACCCTTGATGGTCTCGGCGCTTTCGCGCGAGCAGTCGATCAAGTCCTCTTCCAGTGCGCCGACAATGCCGTGGCGCCCTGCATAGACCTTGCCGATTTTCTTCGGATAGCGGGCGGCGGTCTCGATGACACCGGCGGCCGAGGCGTTGATGACGGCGGTCACACCGCCGGACTGGGCGTAAAACGCGTTGCGGGGGGCGGACTTTTTCATGGCCGCGGAGCATACCCCACGGTTTGACCTGCCGAAACGGGGCAGTTACTGTGCGTGCCTTGTCCGCCAGAGAGCGCGCATGAGAATAGTCTTCCTTGGGGCCCCGGGATCCGGCAAAGGCACCCAGTCGCAACGGTTAGTAGAACGGCATGGCATCCCGCAGATCTCCACAGGAGACTTGCTGCGTGCCCACGTGCGCGATGGCACCGAGCTTGGTCGTCGGGCCAAGGCCGTCATGGATGCGGGTCAGTTGGTCGACGATGCCACCATCCTCGGCATGGTGCGCGAGCGCCTGGCCGCCCCGGATGCGGCGCGCGGTTTCATCCTTGATGGCTTTCCTCGCACCATCCCGCAGGCCGAAGGCCTCGAGGCGATGCTCGGCGAGATCGGCCAGCCACTCCGTCGGGTGGTGCTGTTCGAAGTGGACAATGGCTTGCTGCTCAAGCGCATTTCAGGCCGTCGCAGTTGCCAGGACTGTGGTCGCGTGTTCAACGTGCACACCGCGCCGGTGCCGGTGCCGCCGCCTTGCGGCGGGCAATGCAACACGCCGCGACTCATGCAGCGCCCGGACGACAGTGAAGAGACCGTCGCCAAGCGTCTGGCCGTCTACGAGGCACAGACCAGTCCTCTCGTGGGCTTTTACGAGGGCCGAGGTTTGCTGCGTCGGGTTGATGCCGACGCTTCGCTAGAGACAGTGACCGAGCGCGTCGAAGCGGCGCTCGGCTAGGCTTCGGCCGGCTAAGCTTCTTCCGACTAGGCCGCTGCGCGTAAGCGGTCGGCGAGCACGCCGACGCGCCAGCCCTGCAAAACCACCTCGGGTTCGGTACCGCGGGCGATCTCCTCGAGATCACGCCGCGTTGCCAGCACTTCGGGTGCGAGGTTCAACTCTCGACCGGAGGTCTGCACCACCTCGGTCAGGCGCTTCACCAACGCCACGAACTGCGGATCCGGCCGCTCGCGGCGCGGCAGTGGCGGCGGTGGATCGCTAATGCCCACGCCTTCGATCATTGCCAGCAGTTCATCGCCGGAGTGCTTGACCACGCCCTCGGGCATCTCGTTGATGCTGCCAAGCTCCGCGCGGTCTCGCGGCACGCGCTGCACGAGTTCGCGCAGCACACTATCGTCGAGTATCCAGCCGCGTGGTCTGTTTTTGGCTATGGCCCGCCGTTCGCGCCAAGCGGCAAGGGCACGCAGCAGCGCGAGTCGCCCCGCATCCCAGTTCTCCACGCCTTTGAAGCGTTGCCAGGCCAATTCCGGATCGACGCCTAGCCCCGCGGGTGCCTCAAGCGCGGCGAGCTCCTCGGCCAGCCATGCGGTGCGGCCGAGCGCCTCGATGTCGGCGCTCAGGCGCTCCTGCAGGGGCAGCAGATAGCGCACGTCATCGAGCGCGTAGTCGACTTGTTCGGGCGAGAGTGGGCGGCGCGACCAATCGGTGCGGGTGTGCGCCTTGGGCAGTTCGCGCTCGAGCAGACGCCGCACGAGTTCCGCATAGCCCACCTGCGCGGGGTGACCCGCGAGGGCCGCCGCGACCTGCGTGTCGAACAGTGGCCGCACGGCACCGACGAGCGGTGCCAGCACCTCGAGATCCTGGCGCGCGGCGTGCAGCACTTTCAAAGGCCCCTCGCCGCCGAGCAGGCCGCGCAGCAGTTCGAGCTCACCGAGTGCCAGCGGGTCGACGCACACTGGCCCTTGGGGAGTGGTCAGCTGCAGTAGGCACAGTTCGGCGCGGTAGGTTCGCTCGCGGAGGAACTCGGTATCGATGCCGATGGCCGATACGCCGTCGAGGCGCCCGCGCAGGTCCTCGAGGGCCGCGTGGCTCGCAATCAGGGGGCTGGACGACGACATCGCAAGACTATGCAACAATTTCCACCCCGTGGGGGAAAGGATTCCAATGACCGATACGCTGAAGACCCTGTTCGACATCCTGCGCCTGAAAAGCGGCCCGGCTGATCTACCCACCTCGCCTCAGCTGATGTGGGGTTCGCTTGGCGTGCTGGTGGCGCTGCAGGCGCTGCTGGGCGCGTGGCTGATGCCCGAGGACAAGACCATCCTGCCGCAGGCGATCGTCTCCGGCCTTGTCACGCTCGCGTGGATTGCGGTTGTGCTGCGACTCTTCGGGCGGCCGGAGCGCTTTCTGCAAACGGCGAGCGCCATGCTGGGTATTGCCTGCCTGCTCGCGCCGATCAGCATTCCACTCGTCAGTCTGGTGCGCCCGCAAGCGGGCCAGCCCGTCGAGTTCACGCCGGCGGTGTTGCTGACCCTCGCCTTGAGTTTTTTCCTGGTCTATATCAACGCGCGGATTCTCCGCGCCGCGATCGAGCGACCCATGTTCCAGTGCGTGGTGCTGTTTTTGCTGGGCGAGTTTCTGGTCTTCGCCGTCATGCTCGTGGCCGGTTTCGGCAGCGCCTGATGCACGTCCACATACTCGGCGTCTGCGGCACCTTCATGGGCGGCATCGCCGCCATCGCCAAGGCCGCCGGACATCGCGTCACCGGGTCTGACCGTAACGTCTATCCGCCGATGAGCACGCAGCTTGAGGCACTCGGGGTGGAACTCGTCGAGGGCTTCGAGGCGGCGCAACTCAGTCCGGCGCCCGATGTGGTGATCGTCGGCAACGTCATGTCGCGCGGCCATCCGGTGATCGAGGCCTTGCTCGAGTCGAACCTGCCGTTTGCGTCGGGACCCGAGTGGTTGGCGCGTGAGGTGCTGCGCGATCGTTGGGTGCTCGCCGTGGCTGGGACGCACGGCAAAACCACCACCTCGAGCATGCTCGCGTGGATCATGGAATACGCGGGTCTCTCGCCTGGGTTTCTGATCGGTGGCATTCCGCAGGACTTCGGCGTGAGTGCGCGACTCGGCGAGCAGCCCTTCTTCGTGATCGAGGCCGACGAGTACGACACGGCGTTCTTCGACAAGCGCTCAAAGTTCGTGCATTACCGACCGCGTACCGCGATCCTCAACAATCTCGAGTACGACCACGCGGATATTTTTCCCGACGTCGAGGCGATCGAGCGACAGTTTCATCACCTCGTGCGCACGATTCCGGCGTCCGGCCTGATCGTGCACCATCGCAGCGATCCGCACCTCGCCAAAGTATTGGCGATGGGGTGCTGGAGTAATCGCGAGGCCTTCGCGCGCGAACCGGTGGCGGTGGCGAGCGGCTGGAGTGCCCGGCTCGGTGCCGGGCATGCAGACGGCTCGGCGTTTGAGGTGCTGTGCGACGGTGCGCCGGTCGGGCGCATCGAGTGGTCGCTGATTGGTGGCCACAACGTTGACAATGCGCTTGCAGCGATCGCGGCTGCGCGCCATGCCGGTGTGCCGGCCGAGGTGGGGTGTCAGGCGCTGTGCCTGTTCAGCGGCATCAAGCGGCGCATGGAGTTGCGCGGCGAGGTCGGTGGCGTCCGCGTGTACGACGACTTTGCCCATCACCCGACGGCGATCGCGACCACCCTCGAGGGTCTGCGGCGACGGGTGGGCAAAGAACGCATCATTGCCGTGCTTGAGCCGCGCTCAAACACCATGCGTCAAGGCGTGCACCGCGAGCAGCTCGCGCCCTCGCTCGCCCTGGCCGATGAGGTGTGGCTGCATGTTCCTGCGGAAGTTCGTTGGGACCCCAGCCCTGTGCTGCAGGCGCTGGAAGGACGGGGACACGTCTCTAACGACGTCGATGCGCTCGCCAGCGAACTCGCAGGCCGCTTGCACCCTGCTGAGCATGCGCTGATCATGTCGAATGGCGGATTTGGCGGGCTGCACGAAAAATTGCTCGCGGCGCTCGGCGCACCGCGCCGGTAAGGAGAAAACGCGATGACGCGCAAGGATGAACGCATCGTTACCGTCGGTATGACCGGCGCCTCGGGCACACAATACGGTCTGCGGCTCGTCGAGTGCCTGATCAAGGCCGACTACACCGTCTACCTGATGTTCACCAAGGCCGCGCAGATCGTCGTTGGCTCGGAGACCGACTGCAAGTTGCCCGGCCGTACGGCCGAGCAGACGCGCTATTTGTCGTCGCTCTACGGGGCTCGCGAGGGTCGGCTGCGGGTCTATGGCGACGAGGAGTGGACCTCGCCCGTGGCGAGCGGCTCGGGTGCGCCGCGACGCATGGTGGTTTGTCCGGCAAGCATGGCCACCGTCTCGGCGATCGCTACGGGTGCGAGCGAGAACCTGCTCGAGCGTGCGGCCGATGTCGTCATCAAGGAACGAGGCCATCTCGTGATTGTGCCGCGCGAGACGCCGTTCTCGGCGATCCACCTCGAGAACATGCTGAAGTTGTCGCGACTCGGCGTAACCATCTTGCCGGCCAACCCGGGTTTCTATAACCAGCCCACGCAGGTCGCCGAGCTTGTCGATTTCATTGTCGCGCGCATCCTCGATCAACTCGAGGTCGAGCATGAGTTGATGAAGCGCTGGGGGCGCAGCGCTTGAGCGACACCGTCGAGTTGCCGCTTTTTCCGCTCAACACGGTGCTCTTTCCGCGGGGGCCGTTGCCGCTGCGCATCTTCGAAACGCGCTACGTCGATATGGTCAAGCGCTGCATGCGCGAAGGCTCCTGCTTTGGAGTCGTGCTGGTGCAGGGTGGCGGCGAGACCGGACCGGTCGCAGGCTACAGTGAGGTCGGCACCACTGCGCGCATCGTCGATTTCAATCTTTTGCCTGACAATCTGCTCGGCATCACCTGCCGCGGTGAGCGGCGATTTCGGGTGCTGCGCCGCTGGCGTGCGGCCGATGGCTTGAATATGGGCGAGGTGGAGTGGGTCGATCCCGCTTCGGGTTCGCCGCAGACCGTGCCCTTGCCCGGTGAACATAGACATCTCGCCGAGCTGCTGCGTAAGGTGCTGCCGGAGCTCGGTGGTATCTACGAGGGCATCGAGCCGCGTCTCGACGATGCCGACTGGGTGGGCTCACGCCTCGTCGAGATCCTGCCGATAAATCTGGCCGACAAGCAACGCTGCCTGGAATTGCTCGATCCGCTCGAGCGCATCGAACTCATCTCGCCGCTGATTCGCCGCGCGGGGGAAGAGACGGATTGAGCCGCGCGTAGTACCACCACAATACGCTGCCGATCACCACGGTCCAGGCGAGCACCAGCCAACCGACCACGCCATCGAATTCCGACAGCAGCATTCGCCAGGGGTGTTGCGGCTGCGGCTGCGAGGATTCACGCAGGAAGGCGATGATCCACACCCAGCCCGCGTGCAGGCCGAGGCAGGCGGCGATGTTGCCGGTCAGATGCCGAACCATACCGAGTAGCACGCCGACGGCGAAGAGCGCGAGGAATGCGTCGATGATGTCGAGCGGGGTGGCGAAGTCGGCGAGAGTGCCCAGCACGTGACGCAGGCCGCTGTCGGGGCCGAGTTCCTCGAGCGGGATGCGGAAACGCCCCACGAAATGCACCGCCGCATACAGTAGCGAGGTGAGCAGGATCGCAGCCGGGACACCCGACTCACGCGCAATGCCCGTGTGCATGGCGCCGCGCATGAATGTCTCCTCGATCAGCGCTACCGCGATGCCGCTCGCCAGGCCGCTCAGCGCGAGCCGCATCAGCCAGCCGGCATCGATCGCAAGCTGCGGGCGCAGTTCGCGCAGATCGAGCGCAAACATCAGCAGAGCAATCGGCAGCATTGTGGCAACGCCGAGGCCGAGCCCGATGGCCGCCTCGCGCAGGAACTGCCGTCGCGGCAAGCCGTAACCGAGACTCGCCCGATCGGCCAAGCGCATGCGACGGGCTACGAGGATAAAACCGATGAGCAGCACCAGCATGCCGAGTCGATTGGCGACACGATGGAACTTGACGTCGAACTCGGGCGTGAGCCACTCGTAAACGGGCCAGGCGAAGATCGCCATGCAGGCAAAGCCGATCACGAATAGGCCAATGAATACCGCGAATGCGCGCATCAGGGTTGATCTCTCGTTGTGGGGCTGCTGGTGAGGCGACGTATTGTGTAACCCGCGCGTTGCAGTAGCGTGGGCAAGCCTTGCTCGCCGACCAGGTGCAGCGCCCCGACGATTACGAGCCGGGGTGGCGCGGCCGGGGGCCAGGTGCGGATCTGCGATACCCAGCGCTGGTTGCGCTCGACGAGCAGCGCCGTGTAGAGCTCGGGCATCTGACGATAGCCTTCGAGCAGCAGGGCTTCGAGGTGCGGCAGATCACCCGCACGCCAGGCAACATCGAGCTCATCGAGCATCTGCGGCATCTCCTGCAACTCTTCGAGAGTCAGATCAAGCATCTGCCGCTGCACGCTCGGCTCGAGCCCATCGAGCAGCGCGATCTGCATCTGCGTGGTTTCGAGTCCGCTGATCGGTTTGCCATCGCGACGCGCACGCTCGGTCAACTGCTGCTCGACCCCGGCCGCAGCCGTGTACCCCTGGCGCGTAAAGCCCGCCTGGGTCAGCAACAGCGCAAGCCCCCAGGGCTCGAAGCGGCTGGCGCGCTCGGCATCAAAGCCGGCTTCGGTGAGCGCCGCGCGCACCGCGTTCCAGCGGGCCTCGCCGAGCAGCATGGGGAGCGAGACCTCGGGGGCGAGTTGTGCAGCCTCGAGCAGGCGTGCACCGGCGCGCTCCGCGTCGGCATCGTCGGTGTCGACTTCCATGACGATCGAGGCTGAGTCGCGGTACGCGCGCTCGAGCGGTGCCGGCAAGTCGGCGCGATCGGCATGCAGCAAGTGCATGGACCCGGCGAGGTAGAAGCGACCATTCGGTCCATCGAGCTGGAAAACGAGCCCGTTGCCTGCAGCATGGGCTGCGGTCGCGAAGAGGCTCGCAACTGCGATGTAGAACCACAGGACACCGAGGAGCTTCGTCCGCCGCATGCTCACGCCAACCACTGTCTTACGCCACCCACCGAACGCAGGTGTCAATGCGGCCATTCGGGTGCAACACGACAGATCGATAGCCCGGAGGTTTGTCATCAAGCGCGAACTGCTCTGTGCCTACGGCGAACTGCACGCAGCTCGAGGGCGTGGCCATGAGCTTGATCGACCCGCGGCTTGCGTCGAAGGCCTGATGCGCATGCCCCCAAAGCACACCGCGAACGCAGTCATGGCGGTCGATGATGCGCCAGAATGACTCGGCGTTGATCAGTCCGATCGCATCGAGCCAGCGACTGCCCATCGGTACCGGAGGGTGATGCATCACCACGAGCACGTGACGCGGTTGCGCTTCGAGCGCCGCCTCGAGTCGCCCAAGTTCATCGTCGCTGAGGTGGCCTTCGACTGCGCCCGGCTGATGCGTGTCGAGCAAAATCACGCACCAGTCGCCGAAGGTATGAGTACCACCGACCCGAAAGGGCGCCGCAGACAGCACGATTGCGAGTTGCTGCGGGTCATCGTGATTGCCGGCAATAGCGAGCACGGCTTTGTCGAGTGAGCCCAGCGACTGCTGTAGGTGCCCATATCCCGCCGCATCATCGTGCACGAGATCGCCGGTGAGCAGGAGGGCGTCGGCGGCGGAGATCTCGGCAGCCGCGTGCCTTAGAACCCGATGCAGCGAGGCGAGTGTGGCGACGCCACGGATGCCGCCTTGCGGATCACCGGTGAGATGGGTGTCCGTGATTTGTAAAAAACGAACGGCGGCCATGACGCGCATCGTAGCGCCATGGCCGCCGTCGTGTCAGATCAGCCGATCAGTAGCGGTAGGTCTCGGGCTTGTACGGGCCCTGCTTCTCGACGCCGATGTAGCGCGCCTGCTGGTCCGTGAGCTCGGTGAGTTGGGCGCCGAGCTTCTTCAGCTGCAGACGGGCGACCTTCTCGTCGAGGTGCTTCGGCAGCACGTAGACGCCGACCGGGTACTTGTCGTGATTCGCCCACAGCTCGATCTGCGCGATCGTCTGGTTGGCGAACGAGGACGACATGACGTAGCTCGGGTGACCCGTGCCGCAGCCAAGGTTGACGAGGCGGCCTTCGGCCAGCAGCGTGATGCGCTTGCCGTCCGGGAAGATCACGTGGTCGACCTGCGGCTTGATGTTTTCCCACGTGCACTGCTTCAGCGAGGCGCAGTCGATCTCGTTGTCGAAGTGGCCGATGTTGCAGACGATGGCCTGATCCTTCATCGCCTTCATGTGCTCGAAGGTGATGACGTGGAAGTTGCCGGTGGCGGTGACGAAGATGTCGGCCTTGTCGGCGGCGTACTCCATGGTTACCACGCGGTAGCCTTCCATCGCGGCCTGCAGCGCGCAGATCGGATCGCACTCGGTGACCCACACCTGTGCCGAGAGGGCGCGCAGGGCCTGCGCGGAGCCTTTGCCCACGTCGCCATAACCGCAGACCACCGCCACTTTGCCGGCGATCATGACGTCGGTGGCGCGCTTGATGGCATCGACCAGCGACTCACGGCAACCGTAGAGGTTGTCGAACTTCGACTTGGTCACGGCGTCGTTGACGTTGATAGCCGGGAAGGCGAGGGCGCCGTCCTTGGCCATCTGGTAGAGGCGCTTCACGCCGGTGGTGGTCTCTTCCGTCACGCCGCGGATGTGCTTGATGCGCGTCGAGTACCACTTCGGATCGCGCTTGAGCGTCTCTTTGATGGACGCGAACAGGAATTCTTCCTCTTCGCTACCCGGGTGCGAGAGCACGGAGAGATCCTGCTCAGCCTTGGTGCCGAGGTGCAGCAGCAACGTGGCATCGCCGCCGTCGTCGAGGATCATGTTCGAGTAACCACCGTCGGTCCACTCGAAGATGCGGTGCGTGTAATCCCAGTACTCTTTCAACGACTCGCCCTTGTAGGCGAACACCGGCGTGCCGTTGACGGCGATCGCGGCGGCGGCGTGATCCTGCGTTGAGAAGATGTTGCACGAGGCCCAGCGCACCTGCGCGCCGAGCGCTTGCAGCGTCTCGATCAGCACGGCGGTCTGGATGGTCATGTGCAGCGAGCCGGTGATGCGCGCGCCACGCAGCGGCTGCGTCGGCGCGAACTCCTCGCGGATCGCCATGAGGCCGGGCATCTCCGTCTCGGCGATGCGGATTTCCTTGCGTCCCCACTCGGCGAGGGACAAATCGGCAACGTGAAAGTCGCCCTTGCCGGGCGCGGGCTTGATGACAGCGTTCATTGTGGCTCCGTTAATCTTTGGTTGAAGATTGACGGGCGCCGTTCGAACAAAAACTCCGCGGAGCGAGCCTGGCATCGGCCAACCCGATGCTGCAGCGCCCCTCGCTCCTGCGGCCGCGAATTATAGCGGGGTCAGCGTCGCTTTGCTGCCGCTTTCAGGCCGGCATCGGCCGCCAAGGCCGCCGCCTTGTCGGTGCGCTCCCAAGTGAAGTCGCGATCTTCCCGACCGAAGTGGCCGTAGGCCGCCGTCTTGCGGTAGATCGGTCGGGCGAGCTGCAGCATTTCGCGCAAACCGTAAGGTGTGAGGTCGAAGTGCCGAGCCACGAGCTGGGTCAGCTTCTCGCGCGAAACCTTGCCGGTGCCGAAGGTCTCAACCATCACTGAGGTGGGCTCGGCCACGCCGATGGCGTAGGAGACCTGTACTTCACAGCGGTCGGCGAGGCCCGCCGCGACGATGTTCTTGGCGACGTAGCGCGCGGCATAGGCGGCCGAGCGGTCGACCTTGGAGGGGTCCTTGCCGGAGAACGCGCCACCACCATGACGGGCAAAACCGCCGTAGGTGTCGACGATGATCTTGCGACCGGTAAGGCCGCAATCGCCCACCGGCCCGCCGATGACGAAGCGCCCCGTCGGGTTGATGTGGAATTTGGTGCCCTTGTGCAGCCACTTCTTCGGCAGCACCGGCAGCAGGATCTCTTCCGTAACCGCCTCGCGCAGCTTCTTGGTCGATACGTCGTCGCTGTGCTGGGTGGAAAGCACTACGGCTTCGATGGCAACCGGGCGGTCGTTCTCGTAGCGCAGCGTGACTTGGCTCTTGGCGTCCGGTCGCAGCCAAGGCAGCTTGCCCTGCTTGCGGATCTTCGCCTGGCGCTCGACGAGGCGGTGCGAGAGCGTGATCGCGGCCGGCATGAGCACGTCGGTTTCGTTGGTGGCAAAGCCGAACATCAGGCCCTGATCGCCTGCGCCCTGCTTGCGCGGATCGCCGCGATCGACGCCCTGGGCAATATCAGCGGACTGCTTGCCGATGACATTGAGTACGCCGCAAGAGGCGCCATCGAAGCCCATATCCGAGGAGTTGTAGCCGATGTCGAGCACCGTCTCGCGCACGATGCCTTCGATGTCGACCCAGGCGTTGGTGGTGACCTCGCCCGCGACGATCGCAACGCCGGTCTTCACCAGCGTCTCGACAGCGACGCGGCAGCGCTTGTCCTCCTTCAGGATCGCATCAAGGATCGCATCGGAGATTTGGTCTGCGACCTTGTCCGGATGCCCTTCGGAGACCGACTCGGAGGTAAACAGGTAGCTGTTGGCCATGGCGTACTCGAGATCACGCTGCTGAAAAGGGGCCGGGATTATAGCCATTAAGCCTGCGGTCGGTGTGCGGGCGGCCCGTGTTTTTCGTTGAAAAAACGGCCTCCAGTGATGGACAATTGCGGTTTCCCGCAAACACCCCCGGACTTTTCATGTCGCAACGCCGCCAGCTCGCCAACGCCATCCGGGCCCTCTCCATGGATGCGGTGCAGAAAGCGGCTTCGGGGCATCCCGGTGCGCCGATGGGCATGGCCGACATCGCCGAGGTGCTGTGGCGCGAGGTGATGCAGTACAACCCAGCCAATCCACGTTGGGTAAACCGTGATCGCTTCGTGCTCTCGAATGGCCACGCCTCGATGCTGCTGTACTCGGTGCTGCACCTCACCGGTCATCCGCTTTCGCTGCAGGACATCAAAGATTTTCGCCAGTTGGGCTCGCGCACTGCAGGCCACCCCGAGCGTGATCTCGACGTTGGCATCGAAACCACCACCGGTCCGCTCGGTCAGGGCATTGCCACGGCTGTTGGTATGGCGCTCGCCGAAAAACTGCTCGCCGCCGAGTTCAATCGCGACGGGCACGCCATTGTCGATCATCACACCTACGTGTTCCTTGGCGATGGCTGCATGATGGAGGGCATCTCCCACGAGGCGGCGTCGCTCGCGGGTACGCTTGGCCTCGGCAAGCTCATCTGCGTGTACGACGACAACGGCATCTCCATCGACGGTGCGGTCAAAGGCTGGATGGCCGACGATACGGCCAAGCGTTTTGCGGCCTATGGCTGGCAGGTCATCAAAGATGTCGACGGGCACGATGGCGAAGCGGTAGCCAAGGCCTTGCGCCGCGCACGCGCTGAGCGCAGCAAGCCGACATTGATTTGCGCGCGCACCGTGATTGGCTTCGGCGCACCCAACAAGCAGGGCAGCAAGTCGACTCACGGCGAGCCGCTTGGTAACGACGAAATCGCCGCAACGCGCGCTGCGCTCGGCTGGTCGCACGAACCTTTTGTGGTGCCCGAGGACTTGCGTGCTGCGTGGGATCAACGCGAGCGTGGTGCGCGGGCCGAGAAAGCGTGGCAGCGCCGTTTCAACCGCTACCGCCGCGAGTTTCCGCAACTGGCGGCAGAGTTCACCCGCCGTATGCAGGGCGAGTTGCCGACGAACTGGCCGGACTTACGCACTGCGGCGCTCGCCGCATCGCTCGCAGTCACGGGTGGTCAAGCGACCCGCGCGTCGTCGGGCGCCATCCTCAACGTGCTCGGCCCTGGCATGGGGGAGTTGCTCGGCGGTTCGGCGGATTTGACCGGCTCGGTGAACACCTTCCGCAAGGACTCGCGGGCGGTCACTGCCGCCGATGCCTCGGGCAACTACATCAACTACGGCGTGCGCGAGTTCGCCATGACCGCAATGATGAACGGCCTTGCGCTGCACGGCGGGTTCGCGCCCTACGCGGGCACGTTCCTCGTGTTCTCCGATTACGCACGCAACGCCGTACGACTGGCGGCGCTGATGCACCAGCGCATCTTGCTCGTGTACACGCACGACTCGATCGGTCTCGGCGAAGACGGTCCGACTCACCAGCCGATCGAACATCTGGCCTCGCTACGCGCGATGCCGAACCTCAGCGTCTGGCGCCCCTGCGACGCCTTCGAGACCGCGCAGGCCTGGCTCGCCGCGATCGAGCGCAATGATGGTCCCACGAGTCTCGTACTCACCCGCCAGGCGCTGCCGCAACACGCCCGTGACACCGCGCAGCAGGCCGCCGTAGCCAACGGCGGCTACGTGCTGATCGAGCCTGCGGGCGAGGGTCTGCCCGAGGCCATTCTCATCGCTACGGGTTCTGAAGTCGCACCGGCGGCCGACGCGGTGCGAGCCGCCAACGCGGCGGGTCGACGCGTACGTCTCGTGTCGATGCCTTGCGCCGAACTCTTCGATGCGCAGGATGCGGCGTGGCGCGAAGCGGTGTTGCCGCGCGCCGTGCGCCGCCGGCTCGCCGTCGAGGCCGCGGCCTCGCAGAGCTGGTGGAAGTACGTCGGCAGCGACGGCTGCGTCATCGGCATCGATCGCTTCGGTGCCTCGGGCAAGGCGGCCGATCTTTTCAATCACTACGGGCTGACTGCGGCGCACATCGGCCGCGCGCTCGACTCACTACTCAACGGACCCAGTCAAGGAGCATGAACACATGGCGATCAAGGTAGGCATCAACGGATACGGACGCATCGGTCGCAACGTGCTGCGCGCGCTCTATGAAAGCGGCCGCACCGGCGAGATCCAGATCGTCGCCATCAATGATCTTGGTGATGCCAACACCAACGCACATTTGACGCGCTACGACACCGCCCACGGTCGGTTCAACGGCCAGGTTAGCGTTGAGGGCGACACCATGATCGTCAACGGCGATCGCATTCGTGTGTTGGCGCAGCGTGACCCCTCGAAGTTGCCGTGGGGCGAGCTCGGCGTTGACATCGTGTTCGAGTGCACGGGCCTGTTCACCAGCAAGGCGAAGGCGAGCGCACACCTCGCGGGCGGCGCTCGTAAGGTGCTGATCTCGGCGCCGGGCGGCGATGACGTCGATGCGACCGTGGTCTATGGCGTCAATCACGACGTGCTGCGTGCTGCGCATACGGTGGTCTCGAACGCCTCTTGCACCACCAACTGTCTTGCGCCCGTGGCCAAGGTGCTGCACGAGAACATCGGCATCGTCGGTGGCCTCATGACCACCATCCACGCCTACACCAACGATCAGGTGCTGACCGACGTTTACCACTCGGATCTGCGCCGAGCGCGGTCGGCGACCATGTCGATGATCCCGACCAAGACGGGTGCTGCCGCGGCCGTGGGCCTCGTTTTGCCGGCCCTCAAGGGCAAGTTCGATGGCTTTGCCGTGCGGGTGCCGACCATCAATGTTTCGCTGGTCGATCTCACCTTCACGGCGCAGCGACCGACTTCGGTCGAAGAAATCAACGGCTTGCTGAAGGCTGCTGCGGCTGGTCCGCTCAAGGGCGTGCTCGCCTATACCGATGCACCGCTCGTTTCGATCGACTACAACCACGATGCGCACTCCTCCACCTACGACGCCACCATGACCAAAGTCACGGGTGGCACGTTGGTGAAGGTCTGTTCGTGGTACGACAACGAATGGGGCTTCTCCAACCGCATGCTCGACACGGCGCTCGCCTGGTCGCGGGCGGCCTGAACATGCACGTACGTCGCATGGCGGATCAGGCCCTTGCGGGCAAGCGCGTGATGATTCGCGAGGATCTGAACGTGCCCGTCGATGGCGGCGTGGTGACGAGCGATGCACGCATCCGCGCTGCATTGCCGACGATACGCGCAGCCCTCGAGCAGGGTGCGCGCGTCATCCTGCTCTCACACCTCGGGCGCCCCAAGGAAGGCGAGTTTTCCGCCGAGAATTCATTGGCGCCGGTAGCGGCGCGGCTCGGCGAGCTGCTGGGTCAGCCGGTGCGCCTGCAGCGCGACTGGCTCGATGGCGTGGAGTGCGCGGCGGGTGAAGTCGTGTTGTGCGAGAACGTACGCTTCAACAAAGGCGAAAAGAAAGACGACGAGACCCTCTCGCGGCGCATGGCCGCCCTTTGCGATGTGTTCGTGATGGACGCGTTCGGTACCGCACACCGGGCCGAGGCGAGCACGCACGGTGTGGCGCGCTTTGCGCCCATTGCCTGCGCGGGACCTTTGCTTGTGGGCGAGCTCGAGGCGCTCGAGCGGGCGCTGGCGCGACCGGCACGGCCGCTTGTCGCTATCGTGGCGGGCTCGAAGGTGTCGACCAAGCTCACGGTGCTCGAGTCACTGCTCGCCAAAGTCGACAAGCTGATCGTTGGCGGCGGCATTGCCAATACTTTCCTCGCCGCCACGGGTGTGGCGATCGGCAAATCGCTGCACGAACCGGACATGCTCGATACCGCCCGGGCGCTGCTCGCGCAGGCCAAGGCACGAGGCGCGGAGATTCCCTTGCCCACCGATGTCGTCGTGGCGACGGAATTCGCACCGACGGCAGCCGCCACGGTCCGGCCTGTGACGGCTGTGACCGCGGATGAGCTGATCCTCGATATCGGGCCTGCGACCGCGTCTGCCTTTGCCGGTGTGCTGCAGTCGGCGGGGACGATTCTTTGGAACGGCCCGGTCGGGGTATTCGAGTTCGACCAGTTCGGCGGCGGTACGCGTACCGTGGCCGAGGCGATCGCGCGCAGTGGCGCGTTCTCGCTCGCGGGCGGCGGCGACACGCTTGCGGCCATCGAGAAATACGGCGTCGAGCAGGGCATTTCGTACATCTCGACGGGTGGCGGCGCGTTTCTGGAATTCGTCGAGGGCAAGACCTTGCCCGCGGTCGCTGCGCTCGAAGCGCGAGCGAATTGAGCATGCTGCGCAGAACCAAAATCGTGGCGACCCTCGGGCCAGCCACCGACGATCTGGAAGTGCTGACCGAGATGTGCCGTGCCGGTCTCGATGTGGCGCGGGTCAATTTTTCCCACGGCACAGTGGACGATCACCTGCGGCGCATCGAGTTACTGCGCACCGCCTCGTCACGGGCCGGGCGGTACGTCGCCATCCTCGGCGATCTCGCCGGTCCGAAGATCCGCATCGAAAGCTTCATCGACGGTGCCGTACAGCTCGTCGACGGTCGACCGTTCGTGCTCGACACCGCACTCGATAAGCGTGCGGGCACGGTCGACTCCGTCGGCGTTGCGTACAAGGAACTGACGGCTGATGTGAGCGCCGGCGACACGCTTTTGCTCAACGACGGACTGATCGTGCTCGAGGTCACGGCAGTCGAGGGTACTCGCATCCATACGCGGGTCGTCTCGGGTGGCGAACTGTCGAATCGCAAGGGAGTCAACCGCAAGGGTGGCGGAATTTCCGCACCGGCGCTCACCGACAAGGATCGTGACGACATTCGTTTTGCCGCCGCTCAGGGTGTCGACTACCTTGCCTTGTCGTTCGTTCGCGACGCTGACGATATTCACCTCGCGCGCGAGCTACTGCGTGCGGCAGGCGGCGCCGGTGTGCGTATCGTCGCCAAGATCGAGCGTCACGAGGCCGTCGCGCAACTCGCTGGCATCATCGACGCCACCGATGTCGTGATGGTGGCGCGCGGCGATCTCGGCGTTGAGATGGGCCATGCGGCGCTTACCGGATTGCAGAAAACCATCATTCATCAGACTCGGCATCGCAATCGCGTGGTCATCACCGCGACGCAGATGATGGAATCGATGATCACCAATCCGGTGCCGACGCGCGCCGAGGTCAGCGACGTGGCCAATGCGGTGATGGACGGTACCGATGCCGTGATGCTCTCTGCCGAAACGGCGGCGGGCAAATATCCGGTCAAGGCTGTGGCGGCGATGACGGAAGTCATCGAGGGTGCTGAAACCTATCACTTGTCGATGCATCGGCCGCGCGAGCGCTCGAATGTGCGCTTCAGTCACACCGAAGAGGCGATCGCCAATGCCGTGATGTACACGGCGAATCACCTCAACGTGCGCGCGATCGTTGCGCTCACCGAAAGCGGTGCAACGACGCAGTGGATGTCGCGCCTGCGCTCGGATATTCCGATCTACGCCTTCACCCGCCACGAGTCCACGCGCCGTCGCGTCACTTTGTATCGCGGTGTGTACCCGGTGGCGTTCGACATCCCGCGCGACAGCCGCCAGAGCCTTTTCCAGAGCGTTTTCGATATGTTGCTCAGTCTGCGGATCGTCGATGAAGGCGATCAGATCATCCTCACCCAGGGTGAACTCACCGGTGTTCAAGGTGGTACCAACTCGTTGCAGATCCTCACGGTGCACAGGAACCCCGCATGAAAAAAGCCCTACTGTGGCTCGGCAGTGCCGCGGTGTTGGCATTGGCCGTGCTGCTGGTGGTGGTGTGGTGGTTGCTGCGTGGCTCGCTGCCGCAGCTTTCGGGTGAAATTGATGGGCGCGAGGCTGGGCCGCAGGCTCAGGTGGTGCTGCAGCGCGATGCGGACGGCGCGCCGACGGTTCGCGGCGACAACTGGCCCGACGTCGCTTACGGTCTCGGATTTCTGCATGCGCAGGATCGGTTTTTCCAGATGGACTTGTCGCGCCGATTTGCGGCGGGTGAGCTGTCGGCATTGCTCGGCAGCAGTACCGTCGAGCAGGACAAGCAGGCACGGGTCTTCCGTCTTCGTCAGGTGGCCCGTCAGGCGATCGCGGCGGCGACCCCCGAGCAGCGGGCGTGGATCGAGGCCTACACCCGCGGCGTGAATCGGGGTCTCGACGCGCTTAGCGTGCGCCCGTGGGAGTATGTGCTGCTGCGCGCAACGCCTGAGGCTTGGCGGCCCGAGGATTCGATTCTCGTGCTGCACTCGATGTGGTGGCAGTTGCAGCATGAGGGCGTACAGAGCGAGATCGCTCGGCGCAGCATCGAACTGCGAGTGATCGAGCGTATCGCGGCGGCTTCTAAAGAGGAGTCCGATACCACGCAGGCGGCTGAGGTCCTGCGGTTTTTCTTTCCGCGCGGCAACGAGTGGGATGCGCCCAATTTTTTGACGCTACAGGCAGCGCGCGAAGCCAACGGCGGCAATCCGTTCGCCGCGCCGCCGGTGCCCTCACCTGATGCGCTCGACCTTCGCGCGGCATCCCGCAAGCCTGCCGTGGCTGCGGGCGGCGGTGCTGCGGCCGCCGATGTGGCCCCGTTGGCCGAACGCGAGGGTGTACCGGGCAGCAATGCCTGGGCCGTTGCGGGCGCACACACCGCAAGCGGTATCGCACTCGTCGCTGGGGATATGCATCTGGGGCTGCGGGTGCCAACGGTGTGGTATCGCGCGCGATTGCAGATCACCGGCGGCAACGATGCATCATCTGCCGCGAAGGCCATGGAATTGAACGGCGTGACTCTGCCGGGGCTGCCGGTGGTGGCGGCGGGCAGCAATGGTCATATCGCCTGGTCGTTCACCAACAGTTATGGCGACTGGGTCGACGTTCGTCCCCGCAGTTGCTCACTCTCGCGGGGTACCTACGTAACTGCTGAGGGCGAGCAGCGGTTTCGGGTGATTCGTGAGCGCATCGAGGTGGCGCGCGGTGAGATCGTCCCGCTCGATGTGTACGACTCACCGCATGGCGTGGTGATTGAGCGCAGCGCGAATGATCCGACGCTCGGCGAAACGTGCTGGATGACGCGCTGGCTGATCTCGGAACCGGGCGCCACGAATCTTGCCGCGCTGGAACTGCAGCAGGTGCAGAGTGTCGATGCCGCTCTCGAGCTGGCACCGAAGGTGGGAATTCCGCATCAAAACTTTACGCTCGGCGATCGCAGCGGTCGCATCGCGTGGACCATTATCGGTCGGATGCCGCAAGGTGAGCTCGGTCCCGAGACGCCGCGGCCCGTGCTGTGGCGCGATGCCGATTCGGCACCACGCATCGTCGATCCCGAAGTGGGTCGTTTATGGAGCGCGAATTCGCGGCACGTCGAAGGCGCGCTCGAGCGCGTGCTCGGCAATGACGAGGCTGACGGCGGCATGGGTTACGACACGGGCGCGCGTCAGGGTCAGATTCGAGACGGCTTGCTCGCGTTGACTACACCCGCGACCGCGGCTGACATGCTCTCGATCCAACTCGACGATCGAGCCGTGTTCCTAGAGCGCTGGCAGCGTCTGCTGCTGGCGACGCTCGACGAAGAGGCCTTGCGTAACCAACCGCAGCGCGCCGAGTTGCGGCGACTGGCGGCGGACTGGCAGGGCCGGGCTATCCCTGCATCGGTCAGTTATCGGCTGGTCCGCGCGTTCCGCGACCAGACGCGACGGGCGAGCTGGGAGATGATCACACGCACGCTGCAGGCGGGCGAGGGCTCGTATCCAGCCAACCTGTTCGAAGGTTCCTTGTGGCGGCTCGTCACCGAGCAGCCGCCGCACCTGCTGGCCGAGCCCTACGCCGACTGGCGCGCATTTCTGCTCACCCAGGTGGATGCCGTGATTGCCGATCTGGCGCAGCGCTGTCCAGCGCTCGCCACGTGCACTTGGGGCGATCGCAACACCTCACGCATTCGGCACCCCTTGTCAGCCTCACTCGGCCCGCTCGCCCGCTATCTCGACATGCCGGCCCGGCCCTTGACGGGTGACAACGACATGCCGCGCGTTGTCGGTCCTGGCTTTGGTGCTTCGGAGCGCTTTGCGGTGTCGCCCGGGCGCGAAGCGGAGGGGTATCTGCAGATCCCCGGCGGCCAGAGTGGTCATCCCTTATCGCCGTTTTATCGTGCCGGTTATGAGGACTGGGTGACGGGTCGCGCGCGGCCGCTGTTGCCTGGCCCGACCGTGCATACGCTCGTTCTCAAACCTGTCGCAGCGTCCGGAGAGTGACCATGACCGAGGGCCAGAGCCAGAACCGTTTTGCGGGGACCGAGCGCTATATCGCCACGGGCGATCTCGGCATGGCGGTCAATGCCGCGGTGACGCTGGCGCGGCCGCTGCTCATCAAAGGCGAGCCCGGCACAGGCAAGACGCAACTGGCCATCGAGGTGGCGACAGCGCTGGGTCGGCCGCTGTTCGAGTGGCACGTGAAGTCGACCAGCAAGGCGCAGCAGGGGCTCTACGAGTACGACGCGGTGTCGCGCCTGCGCGACTCGCAGTTGGGCGACCCGCGAGTCGCCGATATCAGTCACTACATCCTGCGCGGCAAGTTGTGGGAAGCCTTCGAATCGGAGGTGCAGCCCGTGTTGCTGATCGACGAGATCGACAAGGCGGACATCGAGTTTCCAAACGATCTGCTGCGCGAACTCGATCGGATGGAGTTCTACGTCTACGAGACACGCCAGCTGATCAAAGCGCGGCATCGACCGATCATCATCATCACCAGCAATAACGAAAAGGAGTTGCCGGACGCGTTCCTGCGCCGCTGCTTCTTCCATTACATCCGCTT
Source organism: Nevskiaceae bacterium (assembly GCA_018883185.1). Taxonomy (GTDB): domain Bacteria; phylum Pseudomonadota; class Gammaproteobacteria; order Steroidobacterales; family Steroidobacteraceae; genus UBA964. The sequence continues at coordinate 22,624 of VEQP01000037.1, forward strand.
CCCGGACCAGGACACGATGAGTCGCATCGTCGAGGTGCACTATCCGACCCTGAAGCGTGAGCTGTTGGCCGAGGCGCTCGGCGCCTTCTACAAAGTGCGCGAGACGCCGGGGTTGAAGAAAAAGCCCTCGACCTCCGAGCTACTCGATTGGATCAAGTTGTTACTCGCCGAAGACATCCCGCCAGAGGCGCTGCGCAGCGATGATCCGAAGAAAGCCATCCCGCCGCTCTATGGCGCGTTGCTGAAGAACGAGCAGGACGTGCATCTTTTCGAGCAATTGGTGTTTCTCAACCGCCGAGTCCGCTGAGGCGAGGCCGCAGGCATGCTGGTCCGCTTTTTTTTCGATTTGCGTACCGCAGGGGTGCCGGTATCACTCACCGAGTTTCTCTCGCTGCTGCAGGCGCTGGAGGCGCGGGTGGCATCCTGCTCGGCCGAAGAGTTCTATTGGCTGGCCCGACTCGCGCTCGTCAAGGACGAGAGGCACTTCGATCGCTTCGACCGCGTGTTCGCGCAGCATTTTGAGGGTGCCGAGCGGCTGTTCGAAAAGATCGTCGCCGAGGTGCCGGCCGAGTGGTTGAAACAACTGGCCGAGCGTGTGCTCTCTGAAGAAGAGAAGCGCAAGATCGAATCGCTTGGCAGTTGGGACGCGTTGCTCGAGACCTTGCGCAAGCGACTCGCCGAGCAGAAGGAGCGCCACGAGGGTGGCAATAAGTGGATCGGCACCGGCGGCACATCGCCGTACGGTTCCGGGGGCTACAACCCGGAGGGTGTTCGAATCGGCGATGCCGGCAAGCGGCAGCGTCGTGCAGTCAAAGTGTGGGAGTCGCGGGAGTACCGCAACTTCGATGATCAACGCGAGATCGGTACCCGCAACCTGAAGGTGGCGTTGCGCCGACTGCGCAAATTCGCGCGCCAAGGCGCAGCCGATGAGCTCGATCTCGGTGGCACCATCGATGCCACGGCGCGCAACGCTGGTTGGCTAGACCTGAAGCTGCGGCCCGAGCGGCGCAACACCATTAAGGTGCTGTTGCTGCTCGATGTCGGCGGCTCCATGGAAGATCACGTGCGGGTATGCGAGGAGCTCTTCTCGGCGGCGCGCAGCGAGTTTCGGCACCTCGAGTACTTTTACTTCCACAACTTCATCTATGAGGGGCTGTGGAAGGACAATCGCCGGCGACACACGGAGCGCACCTCGACCTTGCAGATGCTGCGCACTTTCAACGCCGATTACCGGGTGATCTTCGTCGGCGATGCGACCATGAGTCCCTATGAAATCGTTCAGCCGGGCGGCAGCGTCGAGCACTGGAACGAGGAAGCAGGCAGCACTTGGATGCAGCGCCTTGCGGGGCATTTTCCGTATCTCGTCTGGCTCAACCCCGAGCCCGAAGAGCGTTGGGACTGGACGCCGTCGATTCGCCTGACCCAGGAGCTCGTCGCCGGGCGTATGTTCCCGCTGACCATCGACGGGCTTGATCGGGCGACGGCGGCGCTGCGCCGCAAGCAAGTCACTCCGTGAGGAAATCGAGCAGCGTCTGACGCTGCGAGAGCGTGTCGGCGTAACCCATTGCGATCAAGTCGCGCGTGAAAGACGCCTCGAAGAGCAGGTAGCTCGCGAGCAGTCCGCCGGCCTCGCCGCGTGCGCCGATCACCGCGAGCAGCGTGCGCAACGAGGTGGGCAGTGAGCTGATGTGGCGAATGGCGATTTCTCTCGGATCGACGCTCGGCATCAGTCGCAGCGCCGACACGGGTCGCAAACCCATGACCGGTCGCCCCGCCTCGCCGAGGAAACGATTGGTGCGCTCGAGTTGATCGAAGTCGGCGTCCATTTGGTCGCTGAACAGAGTGTCGAGCATGAAACCGAAGATTTCGCCTGACGAGGGCGCGTGGCTCATGCCGACCAGCGAGCCTAGCCCTGCGGCGTATTGCGCGCGTACGCCGAGTACCAGCAGACGCTTCGCACCGAGGTGGATGGCGGGCGAGAGCGGCGCGAGCTGACGCATGGCGCCATCGCCGTAGTACACATCACCGATGCGCACCGCCGGAAACAGAAACGGAATCGCTGCACTCGCCATGAGATGGTCGAGATCAAGCCGCTCACGCGTACCGCGCCGACGCACGCCCTGCCACTCGGGCACGCAGGCCTCGGCCTCGAAGAACACGCGGTGGTGTCCGCCGGCATAGGTCGTGGCGGCCAGTGCCAGCGCATGCAGCGAGCCATTGGCCACGTGCTCGCGGATGGCTTCCCAGTCGATGCGCTCGGCGAGCAGTGAACGCAGCGGCGTGTTGTCGAACAGCGCACTCGGCGTTTGCGCGAGGCGGCCCCCGCTCAGCGCCGACAGCCCCCAGCGCAGGCCCGCACCAATCATCAACAGAAAGCCCGTGCGAAAGACCTGCTCCACCCTGAAATTGGCCCAGACGGCCTCGAGTCGCTGGACCCCGAGACGCCAGTCGTCGGCATGCGTTGCGAGGACGGCAGCACAGACAGCGCCGGCCGAGGTGCCGACGATGATGTCGTAGGGCGGTTTATCCTGCGGCCAAATCTCCGCGAGGGCTTTGAGGACCCCCACCTGATACGCGGCACGGGCACCGCCGCCTGACAGCACCAGAGCGGTCTGGCTGCGTTCTAAGGAAGATTCTGTTGTGTCCGGGGTCGTCACTCGTGGAATATAGAGTTTCACAATTCACGGAGGACTTCCATCATGGCCCATATTTTGGCGCAGAGTCGTCGCTTGCCCAGCCTGCTCGTCGCCGCACTCGCTGCGCTCGCGGTATTTGCACTTTCTCTTCCGGTCTTCGCCGCAAGCCCTAAAGCCGGCAGTCCCGCGCCGGAGTTTCGCCTCCAGGATCAGACCGGCAAGTGGGTGTCTCTCAAGGATTATCGCGGCAAGTGGGTGGTCCTGTATTTCTATCCGAAAGACAACACGCCGGGCTGTACCACGCAGGCCTGCGAGTTCCGCGACAATATCTTTGCGTTTAACCGTGCCAATGCCGTCATCTTGGGCGTCAGTGTGGACGACGTGAGCTCCAAAAAAGACTTCGCCAAGGAGCACAGTCTGCCGTTTTCGGTGCTCGCCGATTCGTCCAAGGCGACCACCAAGACTTACGGAGTGCTGACCAGCATGCTCGGCATCATGGAGTTTTCGCGCCGCGACACCTTCATCATCGACCCGCAGGGCCGCATCGCCAAGCACTGGGAGAAGGTTGATCCAGAGGGTCATTCCAAGCTTGTGCTCAACGAACTGAAGCGTCTGCAAGGCGGCGCTTGAGACGACACGATTGAAAATGGACAGCCGGTCGTCCGGGCAAGTCGGGCGATCGGGCTGCAAGGCATCATTTGCGCTTCAACAACACGGGGGTGTGAGATGGATAAGGCGCAGGAGTTACAACAGCCGGAACGCCGCGAGTTTCTGACCACGGCGAGTGGTCTCGGCGGAGCGCTGGCGGTGGGCGCGGCCGGCCTTGCCGGCATGACGCTCGGTCCGACGGCGAGCGCGGGCTCGACCATGGTGTCGCGGCACGGCACGGGGCCGGGTTTGAAGGGGCCGTACCTCGACCTGTCGACCGGACGAGGCAACCAGCTCGCCTACGCCCGCATCCAGGGTGATCTCGATTTCGGCAAGCAGAAGTATTTCTGGTTCAAAGGCTACGTCATGGCCATCGAACCGCAGAAGAAAATCGTCGACCTGATGGGGTCGTCCGGCTTTGGTGTCATCCGCCTCGCGCAGGGGCCCGATGGTGCGATTCGTCGCATGTGCCGCGAGGTTATCGTCTACACCGATCTCAAGACCGGTGAGGTGCTCGACGAGTGGAAGAACCCGCTGACCAACGAGACCGTCAAGGCGGTGCACGTGGCCAACGATCCGTTCAACTACCTCATCGAAGATCACTTTCCGGCGATGTCGGATTTCGGTGGACTCAACAAAGAGCAGCCGCCACGCATCCCGTTCATTCTGCCGTGGTACCAACATGGCGATATGGCGGAGATGGAAATCCACGTGCATTTGGCTTACCCGAGTGCGCTGCAACCGGAAAAGTGGCCGCGCGAGTCGGCGGGGCGCATTGCGCAGGTGTCGGAATTCTTCGCGCATCACATTCGCGTCGAGGATCTGCAGAATCCGAAGCTCACCACCATCGACTACACCGGCACTTGGAACCGCATCACGCCGTGGTTGCCGTGGATGTTGAT
>VEQP01000038.1 GCA_018883185.1 Nevskiaceae bacterium
CGCTTTTGCGGGGCTGCGCCGAGGGCCGGCACCTTGGTTTTCTCGGTGCGCGTACGGCGCGGGGTGCGAATCAGCTGACCTGTGGTGGCCATGCAGTCTCCAGATCTACAGCGTTACAAAACCAAAAACGACCGGATAGGAGACGTCGTTCGCAAGGCCCGCTAAAACATCCCTTTCGGGAGAACCCGGACCTACGACCGACAGCTCGACGACCGGCTGCGGCGGGCGACCTCCGCAGACAACCCGGGCCGCCCCCTTGCGAGGGCGGCCCGGTGCTTCGTAGATCGCTGTTTTCCGGCGACCCTTTTTGAGAGGGGTCACCGAAGAAGGCCGCGGATTCTAGGGATCAGCCCCCTGACTGTCAATCCGCGCCGGGGGGACACCGCCGCCCGGCGATCAAAACCAGTTGAAATTGAACGACACGCTCACCCGGGGGGTGGCCGACGGGTTAGGCGGCACTTCGTGACGCAGCCAACTCTCGAACAGCACCACCTGACCGGTCTTGGCCGCCACCGTATGCCAAGGCTGCAGCTCGGGCGGCGCGTCGGCGCGGCGGGGTGGTGCCGCCATGTAGCGATCGAGGCGGGGGTCCTCGAACTTAAGCCCGGACGAACCCGCTGGAGTGCGCAGGTAGTACGTGCCGCTGATCGTGGAAACCGGGTGCAGGTGCAGGCTGTGCACCACCCCCTGCGGCATGATGTTGACCCAACAATCGGTCATCGCGAGGCTGCGCCCCTGCAGGTCGAATGCCAGGGCGGCGGCGAATCGGCGCAGGTGCGGTTGCAGACGGCGCTCGAGCTCGGCGAAGGTGGGCGACACTTGCTGCAGCCGACACACCGAGCCGTAGGAGGTATAGCCCCCGGGATAACGCCGCGCAGACCAGCGCTGTCCAGCCACATCGTCTCGTTGCAGTTGCCAGGTCTCGGCCAGTAACCGTCGATTAAGGCTCGCCACGGCGTTGCGTGCCCGCGGACCCGCGAGTGGTGCGACGTGGATCAGCGTGGGGAACAAGGCGCGAGTCGACACGGCGCCCCACTCAGCTCTTGGGTGCGCGCGGTTCAGGCCGCGCCTTGTAGACGCGCATGCCGAACCAGCGCAGCAGGCCGGAGAAATGTCGCGCCATGAAGACGATCAGCTTGCCGTGCCCAGTGACGATGATCTCGGGTCGGCGCCGCTCGACGCCGCGAATAATCTCGCGCACCGCGACCTCGGTCTTGACACGAACCCAGGCCGGAATCGGATCCGGTGCATCGGCCTGCAATTCGCCGCGATTATTGGTGCGGCGAATATCCGAATCGACGAACCCCGGCGAGACCAGCGTCACGGCGATGCCGTCGGCCGCCAGATCACCGCGAACGGCCTCTGCCAAGGCGCGCACGGCGAACTTGCTCATCGAGTACGCAGAGGACCCCGGCGCCGCGACATGCCCCGCAACGCTGCCAACGAGTACGAGCCTGCCGCGGCTCGCCCGCAGTGCATCGAGCGTCTCGTAGATGGTGCGCAGCATGCCGAACACATTGGTGTCGAATTGGCGTTGGTAGTCGGCGATCGTTAAACGCTGCAGTGCGCCCGCCACGCCAAAACCGGCGTTGGCGTAAACGATGTCGATGCCGATGCCAGCCTCGGCCAATTCTTTGACTACCGCCGCCACCTCACCGTCGCGGCACACGTCACCCGTGTGGATGCTGACCTCGGCCCCTTCGGCCTGCAGCGCTTGCTGCAAGAGTTCGAGTCGCTCACGGCGGCGTGCCAGCAACGCCACCCGATCGCCGCGCCGCGCATGCTCGCGGGCGAGCCCTTCGCCAATACCCGATGACGCCCCGGTGATCAGCACCGTGCGCCGCCCTGTGTGTGTCATCCCCTTGCTCCTTAACGCTCTGCGGCGAATTGAAGGCGACGTCGCCACCACCAAAATCCGCCGAGCAGCAACAATGCCAGCGGATCGAGGCTGCCGCCACCGCCACCCCCAGAGGAGGTCGGTGGCGTGACGGGCGTCGTCGGCGCCGGGGTAGGAGCCGGCGGTGTGCCGCCGATAACGATGGCGGTCGGGCACGCGCTCGCCGTGACGCTCGCGCGCGCCGCGCTGCTGGCACTCGTCGCGCTGATGTTGACATCCGCCCGATCGATCGCCCCCGACGAATCAGTGACCGTCAACCGCAGCTGCAGCGTGCCGCTCGAGGGCGCGACGACCGTCGCGGCCGCGCTGTTGCTGCCTGAGACCAAGCCGCCGCCCGTGCCAGTGCTCACTACGCTCCACGCGTAACTCGACACGCTGCGACCACAGGCTGCAGCACCGCCGCCCTGCAGCACCAGGTTTTGTCCCGCCGTCACACTGCTCGGCACCACCACGGTGGCGATCGGTCGCAGCGCCTCGCTCACGGCGCCCGGGGCATTCGCCATGCCCGCACCGCAGGCGGCGCTCGTGCACACGCACTCGCTCGGCTGCAAATCATTGACTCCGCTCGGCACGCGGCACACCGGCAGCACCCTATCGGTGGGCGCAGCCGGCCATGGTCGTACGCCCGCACGTAATCGAGCCGTGACCTCGGCCGACGACAGACTCGCGTTCACCGACAACATCAAACCGGCGATGCCGGCGACCAGCGGCGCCGAAAAACTCGTGCCGACGTTGTAGTTGAATTGGTCCGTGTAAGTGTTGTTGAGCGGACCTGTGCGCCCGCTGTTGGTGGTGGTGTCGATCGAGAATAAACAGGGCTGGTTGGCACCCTCGTTGACGCAATTACCGCCCGGCGCGCCGAGCGTGGCGCGCGAACCGAGGTTGCTGAAGCCCACCTTGGTACCGACATGGCGCAACGCCACCACGGCGACCACGCCATTGCAGTTGGCCGGGGCACTGACCGGACCCGACTCGTTCCCTGCCGAAGCCACCACGACTGCCCCGCGTGCCGTAAGTTCGTCGATCACGCCTTGATAGGAATTGCTGCAGCGCTCACTCGAACCGAGACTGAGATTGAGCACGCGCGCCGGATAGGGATTGAGTTCGACGCCACTCACCTCAAGACCCGCGGCCCAGCGCATGCCGGTGAGAATGTCCGAGTCATAGCCGCCGCACTTGCCGAGCACTCGCACCGGCAGAATCCATGGCGTCCACGTGATGCCCGTCACCCCGAGGGCGTTGTTCGAGCGCGCGCCAATCAAACCGGACACTCGAGTGCCGTGCCAAGACGAATCCGAGGCGCCATCGCAAGCACCGCTGAACAGCGACGAACTCGCCTCACTGGAGGTCACCCAATCACCGGGGTCGGTGGGGTCTGCATCGCGTCCGTTACCATCGTTGGCGGTGGTGAAACTGCCGTTGCTGTCGCCGGAAACGAAATCGTAGCCGGGCAGCAACCGCCCCCCGTCTGCGGCACGCCCGAGATCCGGGTGATCGAAGCGTACGCCGGTATCGAGCACGGCGATGACGATGCCATTGCTGCCCGCGCTGGTGTCCCAAGCCGTCGTTGCAGCCAAGGCCGAGGGCTGCGTCGCTTGCAGATACCACTGGTTGGTGAACAGCGGATCGTTCGGCAGCGCGTGCGGGTAACGACGCCGATCGGGCTCGGCAAAGGCGATCGCAGGATCCGCACGCAAGTCCTCGAGCGCAGCCTCGAGATTGTCGCGGGACAACGGAATGCCGACACGCAGCACACTCAGGGTGGGCGACACCTCACCGACGAGTTGCAGCGGCACGCGAGTCCGCTCACCGATACTCGCCACTTCCTCCAATAGCGCCTCGCGTGTGGCCACCGCAGGCACTTCGCGCCAGCCAATGATTACGCGGACCGATAGCGACTCGCCACGCGGCTCGCGCAGCACGGGGTGATACTCGGCAGACATCGAGAGGCTGCCGACGGCCAGCCATCCGGCCAGCAGCGCTGCCCACAGCCGGGAGTGACGCAGGAGCCGGGTCCGACAGCGCGCGGATATTTTTGGCATGGGCACCGTCCGGAGGTTGACAGACCTGTGGCAAGGCGCAAGATACCAAAAGGTCGACCGCGCCGGGTCAGGGGGGTTCGGACGGACGACCACGGGGGATGGCCAATGAACGATCGACTCGTGCGCGCGGCCTGCGCCGCGTTGTTCCTGCCCTGTCTCGCGCTGGTCGCATCCACCGCGGATGCCACCTCCAGCGCCACGACGACGCAGACCCGCGAAAGCAGGTCGCAAGACCCGCTCGAACCGAATCTCGAGTCACCCGAATCGCGCACGCTGTACACGCTAGGTCAGTTGATCTCGCGGACGCTCGATGGCTTTGCGTTGACGGTAGAAGAACTGCGTTTCGTGCGGCAGGGCCTGGAGGATGGCGTGCTCGGCAAGCCACCGAAGGTGGATCTGGCCGCCGAAGCCGAGGGCTTGCACAGCATGCAAGCCGCGCGTCGTGCCGCCACGTTGCAGCGCGAGAAGCAGGCGGCTGAAGCGTTCTTGGCCGAGGTCACGACGGCACCCAATGTCGCGCGGCTCGACAACGGTGTGATCCTGCAACCACTGACCCCGGGACACGGCGCAGTGCCCACGCCCGCCGATCAAGTCAGCGTGCACTACGAGGGCGCTCTGGTCGATGGCACGGTATTCGACAGTTCACGCCAACGCGGCAAACCGGCCACGCTACCCGTCAAGGGCGTAATCCCCTGCTGGACCAGCGCCCTGCAGCAGATGCGCGTCGGCGCACGCTCGCGCATCGTGTGTCCGCCGGAGCTCGCCTACGGCGAGCGCGGCGCACCGCCCGCCATCAAGCCGGGCGCTACGCTGGTATTCGACATCGAGTTGCTGGCGATCGTCCGCTAACGAGAGACCGAAGCAGCCGGACTCGTCGGGCCGTAGGTCCGCGCGAGGTACTCGACGATGGCCTTAGCCTCCTCGTCGTTGAGCGGAGCTTTATAGGCGTTGCGCATCTTGGTGACTTCCGCCTCCCACAACGCCCGCGTGCCGAATCGCGCATGCATTTCCATGTAATCGAGGCTGTGACAGGACGAGCAGCGCGCCACGAACAATTCGCGGCCCTCGCCCGCCCTCGCCTCGGGCTCCGCCCCAGAGGCAGCGCCGGACGCGGCCCGAACCTCGGCGAGTAAGCCCGTGGCTGCGGTGATCACTAGAGCCAGCGTGAGCATGGCCACTCTGTGCGCGCTCATGAGTTCACCTCGATGCGCACCCGGTGAAACGCATTGTGTTGATATCCCGAGGGGTTGGCGATGGGCTGCTCGACCTGCGTCTGCCCCGCCCGATTGCTTGCTCGCGCCCAAAGCTCCAGCGCGCCCGGGGCGAGTGACGAGTACTCGAATTGCCAAGGTCTGAACGAATACCGTCCCAAATCCTCACCCAGCTCGGCACGCTGCCAAGTACGTCCGCCGTCGGCTGACACCTCGACCCGATCGATGCCGTGGCCCGCATCCCAGGCGATGCCGCGAACCCTCGTTCGCCCCGCGGCCGAGGGCTCGGTGCTAGTGATCAAAGAATTCACTGCGATCTCGGTAACCGGGGCGCGTTCGCCGCTTTCCTGCGAGGGAAAGCGCTCTAGCAAGGGGAATGACGCCCTCGGCATACGGTAAGCGCCCGCCATCCAAAAGCCGCTCGCCGGCGCGGTCAGCGCTTCGATCCGGGTGACCTGCTTGATCCAGTAGGTGGCAGTCCAGCCAGGAACCACGAGGCGCAGCGGATGCCCGTTGAGCGCAGGTAGCGGCGCTCCGTTCATTTCGTAGGCAAGCAAGGTATCGGGATGCAGCGCCTTACCGAGCGGCAACGACTTGACGTAATCCGGCGTACCCTCGAGGGGTGCCGCATCGGCCGCATCGAAAGCGAGCTCGACAGCGTTGCTGCGCAGACCGGCGCGCGCCAGCACGTCAGCCAGACGCACACCGCGCCAGCGCGCATTGCCCATGGCGCCGTGCCCCCACTGCAGGCCGGGCACCGGCGGCTCAAAGAGCCCACGGCGATTGCCGGAGCACTGACACACGGCGACGAGCTCAACGGCCGGAAACTCAGTACGCAACTGTGCCAGCGTCAGCGTCAAGGGCCGCTCGAGCGCCGCGCCCACCACCTCGAGCCGAAACTCGGCAGCGTCAATTTGCGGAATCACGGCATGGTGATAGCGCACGAAAAAAGCCTCATTCGGCGTGAGCACCGAACGAAAATACTCCAGCGGAGTTTCGTAATTCGGCGGTCGGTTGGTCAGTCTGCGCAGCGCACGTTTGCCGGGCAGCGCCTCGAGCAGCTGGCCGGCTGCGCGCGCCAACGCACTGCCCGTGGCCTGCAATACCGCCGCCGCGCCAAGCGCAGCCAGTACCGCGCGGCGAGCCACGGGGGCCCGAAATACCGTCGTACGCGATGAACCCATCGAGACCTCCCGGAACGGCGAGTCGATCTTGCAATCACGCCGTGGACAGAAACTCTAGCACGAGGGCATGACCATGCACTCGTGCCGCGGATACGCCACAATTCCCCGTAAGGCGCCTTCCGGCGTGTCCACTCGTGATCCATCAGTCTTAGAGGTCATGTCATGTCAAAAATCAACTCCACCCTGTGTCGTCTGGTCGCCGCATTGCTCGTGCTGCCGCTCGCCGCGCCGCTATCGGCGCAAATGGGTGCCGCACCGCCCAAAAGCGAGATCGCACAGCGCATCGAAAAGGCGCTCGCCAGCAATATCCGCACCCCCGAGGAGCGAGCGCGCGATGCCACCGAGCGCAAGCCCGTGCAAACTCTAGAATTCTTTGGCCTGAAAGAAAACATGACGGTCATCGAGATCATGCCGGGCGCAGGCTGGTACACCAAAGTGCTCGGCCTTACGCTCGCCGAGAAAGGTCAGTTGCACCTCTTCGGCGGTGCGGCGCGCCTCGCCCCTCGCCTCAAAGAGTGGGGCCTCGACAAAGTGCAGGTGGCCGAAGGCAAGTTCGTGACCCGCCCGTCCGGGCAACGTGGTGTGTTCGATGCCGAGGCCATCGAGATTCCGCTCAAGAACGTCGACATGGTGCTTACCTTCCGCAACGTGCATAACATGACGCCTGCCGCACGCGGCATGCTCAACAAGGCTGTGTTCGCCGCGCTGAAGCCGGGCGGCATCTACGGCATCGTCGATCACACCCGCCGGCACAACGAGCCGACTTCGGACGAGAACTGGCGCCGGATCGATCCAGTGCTTGTCATCAAGGAAGCCCTCGATGCGGGCTTCCAGTTCGAGGCCTTCAGCAACCTGCACTACCGGCCGGATGACGAACTGCATTACGACAGCCAGCGCCCCTCGATCGCCGGCTACAGTGATCGCTTCACGCTGAAGTTCCGCAAGCCGGCTCAGTAATCGGCTCATGTCGGGCTACGCGCTGTACATCGCCAATCGCAACTACTCATCGTGGTCTTTGCGGCCGTGGGTATTGATGCGCACTCTGGGCCTGCCGTTTGAGGAGCGGTTGATCCCGTTTCCAAACGCGGGCGAGCCGAATCCGTTTCGGGCGATCTCGCCGACCGGGCGCGTGCCCTGTTTGCATCATGGCGAACTGCGCGTCTGGGACTCGCTGGCGATCGTGGAATACCTCGCTGAGCGTCACCCGGACGTCTGGCCAGTCGAGTCCACGGCCCGCGCTTGGGCGCGCAGCGCCGCAGCCGAAATGCACTCCGGCTTCGGCACGCTGCGTTCGATTTGCAGCATGACCTGCGGTCAGCGGGTCGTACTGCGTGAGCGACCCGCAGCACTCGAAGCGGATCTGCAACGCCTGCGCACGCTATGGAACGAGGGCTTGGAACGCTTCGGTGGGCCGTTCCTCGCGGGTGCGGCATTCACAGCCGTGGATGCCTTTTTTACACCCGTGGCGTTTCGTCTGCAGACCTACGGGCTGACCCTCGATGGGGCCGCCGATGCGTATGCCGCGCGGCTGCTCGCGCTGCCGGCGATGCGTGAATGGTACGACGCGGCGCTGCGTGAACCTTGGCGCGAAGCAAGCCACGAAGAGGATATCCTGCGGGTAGCCACCTCGATTACGGAGTTGCGACATGGACCGACGTGATTTTCTGACGGTGGCCAGTGCCACGGCCGCTGGCGGTGCGAGCCTTGGCGCAGCCGAGACCGGCGCTACCGCGGGGCAGCGCAGCGGTAGGCCGACCACTCGTGAGCGCTCACGGGTGTGGCGGATCGGCACGCCGCCCTCGATCGGCAACTTGCAACTGACCACGCGCGACACGCCCGCACCCCAGCGCGGCGAAGTGCTGGTGCGCGTGGTGGCGAGCTCCATCAACGCGCGCGATCGCGGCATCGTGGCCGGCTTCTTCCCGATCGGCGCCAATAAAGCATCGATTCCGCTGAGCGAAGGCGCCGGCGAAGTCATTGCCCTGGGCGAAGGTGTTGAAGAAGTGGCAGTGGGTGATCGAGTCACGAGCTGCCATTTCCCGGAGTGGACCGAAGGACGTTGGCGCCCCTCGGTATACGAGCGCGACATCGGCAACACGCTCGATGGCTGGCTAGGCGAGCGGGTCATTCTGCCGGCACGCGGTCTCGTGCGACTGCCCGCCGGGGTCAGTTACGAGGCCGCTGCGACGCTGGCCTCATCAGGGGTAACGGCGTGGCATGCGCTCTTTGAAATAGCGCAGCTACGACCCGGCCAAACCGTACTGTCGCTCGGCACCGGTGGCGTCTCCACGATCGGCATGCAGTTGGCCAAACAGGCGGGCGCCCGCGTTGTCGTCACGTCCTCGCGCAACGACAAGCTCGCCCGCATGCGTGAACTCGGCGCCGACCTCACCGTCAATTACCGTGACACACCGGCTTGGGGCGCTCGAGTCGCGGAACTCACGGGCGGCGGTGTCGATGTGGTGCTCGAAAACGTCGGCCGACCTACGCTCGATGAATCGATGAATGCCTGCGCTCCCGGTGCCTGCATCGTGATGATCGGCACCGGACCCTTGCCCAAAGAATTACCCAAAATGCCGGGGTTCTACCAAAAGAACCTCATGCTCAAGGCCATCAGCAACGGCAGTCGGCAAATGTTCGCCGACCTGCTCGGCGCGATGGCGGCCAACCGCCTGCAACCGGTGATCGATAAAACTTTCGCCTTCGAAGAGGCTATCGCCGCATTTCGCGAGATGGAAGCCGGCGATCACATCGGCAAGGTGCTGATCCGCCACCCTTGAGACGACTCCATCACCCCTCAGGGTGCATCACATTTGCGGTCGGGCCTCGTTGCGTGGCGTGATCGCGCAGTTGCCGAGCATCCACTTCAGATTGATGGCGATGCGCTCGGCATCTGGATCAGTAAAGGCGTAGCCGTGCTCCTTGATGCTGCCGTCGGGTAAGCGTTCGAGTACCGACAACACCAGCGAATTGCGATTGAAGTAATCGTTGGCCTCATTGAGTACGTGCCAGGTGACCGCACGCAGATTCAGCGCGATCTCGCGCGACTCAAGGCCGCGAGCCGGTACGGCGCTCGAGCGAAACCAGTGCGTGCCGCCCTTGTCATTCAAAAGGATGTTGTCGAAGCGCTCGAAGGGCACATCGACACCGCCCCCCACGCCTGGCACATCGGCATAGCAATGGAACACCCTCGCCCGCTCGAGCCAGAACGGCTCACCGGAGGCCACGCCACTGATGCGCTTACCGGTCTTGATCACCCACTTGTGATCATGAAACCAAAGACTGGTCGGCGAGAGCGAGATCTCATTGTCGGTGTATACCTGTTCACCTTCCCACTCGAACTTGCAGGCCTTCGTGGCCTGCACGCCTCGGTAGTGGTCGGCGCGACGCTTGAAGAGATAATCGCAGCCCTCAGTCCGTCGCAGATCCGCCGGGCGCAGACTCGCGAACTCTGCAGGCGTAATCTCTCCCTGCATGCGCAGGTAATGACGCATCGTCACTTCATCGGCTCCGGGGCCAGCGCTTAAGGTCGCAATACGCCAGGACGTCGCGGGTCCTTGGTCCGTCTCTGCACGATTAACCCAGAGGAAGACGTGACGGCCGAAATTCGGCGCCTCGATGCGCGTGATCGTGGTCGACATGCGCGCATGTCGATCGGCCTGCGGCAGCTTGCGACGCCCATCGAAATAGTTCTGGTTGACGTTGTCATAAAGCCCGGGCAGCAACTCCGCCATCACGCGAAGATTTCGCTCGCCCGGCGTCGAGTCTTGTCCCTGCGCCAGCGCTCGCTCTTCGCCCACGGCCATGCACAGCACCACAGCCATCATCAACAGTCTTGTATATCGCATCGCCGCATCATGCCCGAGGCTCCTGCGTTGTGCGAACATGGCGCCATGAAACGCTCTCTGTGCGGTCTGCTGCCCTTGGTTGTTTACGCGCTGCTCGCGTCGTTCTTCGCTGCACCGCTGCGCGCCGGCCCGGCGGCCATCGCGATTCCGGACAGCCATGGGGCCGAAGTGGCCGAGGCTGTGCTACGCGAGGGCGGCAATGCGATCGATGCCGCCGTAGCCACCGCCTTCGTGCTCGCGGTCACTTATCCGGAAGCCGGTAACCTCGGCGGCGGCGGCTTCATCACGCTGCATCATCAAGGTAACGATCGCTTCCTCGACTTTCGCGAAGCGGCGCCTGAGCGTGCGAGCCGCGATATGTATCTCGATGCGCAAGGCAACTACATCAAGGATTCGAGCTTGATCGGGCACCGCGCCGCCGGTGTTCCAGGCACAGTCGCCGGACTGTGGGAAGCGCATCGCCTATACGGTACACGCCCGTGGAAATCGCTTCTTCAGCCTGCAATCCGTCTTGCCCGCGACGGCTTCGTGCCCCATCCGCAATTGATCGAGCGTACGCGCGAAGCCTTTGCCGACTACGAAGGCAAGACTAATTTCCGTGACTATTTCGGCCCGTTCGCTGCAGGCGACGCCGCGCAGCAAGCGTTCCGCCAGCCGGAGTTGGCGGCGACGCTGCAGCGTATCGCCGAACGCGGAGCGCAGGATTTCTACGCGGGTCGCACCGCTCAACTGCTCGTCGCCGAGATGCGTCGTGGCGGTGGGCTCATCTCGCGAGAGGATCTGCGTCGCTATCGCGCGATCTGGCGAGCGCCGCTGCAGCAGGCTTGGCGCGGCTACACGCTCGTCACAGCACCACCGCCGAGCTCGGGCGGCATCGCCCTCGTGCAACTGCTCGGTATGAAGGATGTGCTCGCTGCAGAGTTCAAGGATGCGCCGTACCTCTCCAGGCAATACGTGCACCTGATCGCCGAGATCGAAAAACGCGTATTCGCCGATCGCGCCGAGTACCTGGGTGACCCCGACTTCTTCAAGGTCCCGGTGAACGCGCTCGTGGCACCGTCGTACCTGCGGCAACGGGCGCAGCAAGTCGACCGCACGGCGATCTCTTCGCCTACGGGAGTTAAGCCAGGGCTAGGCGAGAGTCTGCAAACCACGCACTTCTCGATCCTCGATGCTGCGGGAAATGCCGTATCGCTGACCTACACGCTGAACGGCAGCTTCGGCAACGGCGTGGTTGTGCGGGGCGCAGGCTTTCTACTCAACAACGAGATGGACGACTTCAGCGTCAAGCCTGGCGTGCCGAACCTGTACGGCGTGGTGGGCGCCGCGGCCAACGAAATCGCGCCACGCAAACGCATGCTCTCCTCCATGACGCCGACGATCCTGCTGAAGGACGGTGTCGTACAAGGCGTGCTCGGCACGCCCGGTGGCTCGACGATCTTCACTTCGGTGTTCCAAACGCTCATCAACCTGTTCGATCACGGCATGACCGCAGGCGAGGCGGTGGCCGCACCGCGCTTCCATCACCAGCTGCTGCCGGGCACGCTGATCATCGTCAGTCGTTGCTGCAATTTGCCAGAGCAAACCCGAAGCGAGCTGACTGCGATGGGCTACGACGTACGCCAAAACAGTTGGGAGTTTGGCGATATGCAGGTAATTCAGCGCACTGACAGCGGCACGCTGACGGCGGCCTCGGACCCTCGCGGTCGCGGTCAGGCGCGTGTGTTTGAAGTCACGACGCCGGCGGCGGCGCCGGAGAAGCCGCGCTCTCGTCCTGCAGCAGTCGCGGAGTAAGCTCCACAGTCTCGAGTTCCGCGAGCTTCTCGGTGTCGAGGCCCGCGTCGTAATCGCGAAAGCGGCGGGCCGTCACCATCACCCGGCTCTCAAGTGAGCTCGTTGCGCGGTTGTAGCCATCCACCGCCTGGCGCAGGTTGTAGCCGACCTTGGCCCAGTGATCGCCCATCTTGGCAAGGCGCTCGTAGAGTTCCTTGCCGAGCGCACTGATCTGCTCGGCGTTGCGCGCGATCTGCTCCTGACGCCAGCCGTAGGCGACCGCTCGCAGCAGTGCAATCAGCGAGGTGGGTGTTGCGATCATGACGCCCTGGTCGACGCCCGCTTCGATGAGTGAGGGGTCCT
The DNA here is from genome assembly GCA_018883185.1 of Nevskiaceae bacterium. Lineage (GTDB taxonomy): Bacteria > Pseudomonadota > Gammaproteobacteria > Steroidobacterales > Steroidobacteraceae > UBA964. The sequence continues at coordinate 12,319 of VEQP01000038.1, forward strand.
GCTCGAGAGCCGCGCTGAAGAACACCTCGCCCGGCAAGAACAGCACCACGAACTGAGCGCTCTGACGAATCTCCTCGGCGTAGCCCTTGCGCGAGAGCGCTGTAATGTGCGCCTTGACTGCCTTCGCGTGCTCCTGCAAACGCAGGCTTCGCGTGGCCTCATCCGGTGCTTCGAGTGCGGCGAGATAGCCCGCGAGCGGCACCTTGGAATCGACGATGACGTTGCGCCCGCCCGGCAGCTTGACGATGAGATCCGGCCGTAACCGTCCCTCTTCGGTGGTGACCGAGTGTTGCTCGATGAAGTCGCAGTACGCCAGCATGCCGGCGAGTTCGACCACCCGACGCAATTGGATTTCGCCCCAGCGCCCGCGCACGGTCGGTTGCTTCAAGGCCCCGACCAGGTTGTTGGTCTCGCCGCGCAACAGCACCTGCTCACGCATCAGTTGTTGCACCTGATCGGTGAGCGACTGGTACGCAACGGCCCGGACTTTTTCGATCTCCTGCACCTGCGCATCGAAACGCCCGATCGAATCGCGGATCGGCTTCAGAGACTCGCCGATTTGTTGCTGGCGCGCCTCGAGATCGAGTTTAGCTTCCGCTTGGAATCGCTCGAGCTGTGTGCGGGCGAGATTGAGAAATTGCTCGTTGTTGACCTGCAGCGCCTCGGCCGACAGCGCCTTGAAGGAATTGACCAATTGTTCGCGTGCGGTGGCGAGCTCTGCAGCCTTCTCGGCTGCGACGCCGCGCTCCTGCTCTAGCGTGGCGCTCAAGGCGGCGTTGCTCGCCGTGAGCTCGAGCAGTCGGGCCTGCAACTGCGCGATCTGCTGAAGCTGCTCGGGCGCTGGGCGCTCGCGACCCAAGCGATGCCCGATGGCACCCCCAGCTGCTGCGCCGAGCAGAAATAGCAGCAATACCGACAATGATTCGAGCACGAGCTACTCCGCAGCGTTCAGCGGCGACCCCGCGGGTCACCGGCAGTCACTATAAGTCCTTCAGGTCGCATCGAGGAAGGCGCGAAGGTGCTCGCCAAAGCGCTGCGGCATGACGTCGATGAAACCGTGCGCGTGATCGGGCAAGTCGAGCCACTGACCATGTCGCAGCAAGGCGAGGCCGCGCGGCGAGTGCTCCGCCAGATCGTCCGCCGGATTGACGATCAGTACCGGCTGCTGCACCCGCGGCAGGTCACGACGCAAGTCGTGGGCAAAGGCGGCGCGATGACCCCAATGGGCAGCGGGGCCGCCGCGCAGACCCTCGGTGAAGTTGCGTGCCAGTACCTCGCGCGGCACCTCGGGTCCATAGAACCGCTGCAGGTGTTGCCACGATTCGACGAGGTGCCCACCGTCTTCGCGCAATGCGCGGGCCGCATAGTCGCGACGTAGCTGCAACAACTCCTCGTCCGTGAATACGGGGGAGGAAATCTGCACTACTTTTCGCACACGCGAGGGCTGAAGTAGCGCCAAAACGATGCTGGTGATCGCACCCGTGTGATAGCCGAGCACGTCGATCTCGGCTAAACCGAGATGGTCGATCAAGGACAGCATGGCACGGGCGAACTGCTCGATGCCGACCGGTTCCGATGGCGCCTCCGATTCGCCGAATCCCGGTGTGTCGGCCGCAATGCAGAGTCGATCGCGCCCCATCTCGAGCAACGCAGCCTCAAAGATACGCCCGGAGTTCGGGCTCATGTGCAGCATCAACAGCGGCACGGCCGCGGGCGATACGGCATCGACGCGTCGATAGTGCAACGGACCATAGGGCCCATCGTAGAAGGCACGTTGGATGCGTGCGACCGGCGGGCCGGCCACAGGCGGCGGCGCGGTCGTGGGTAGCGGCGTGATCGCGGGTAACGGCGCGGTCGTGGGTAACGGCGCGGTCGTGGGTAGCGGCGCCATCGACTCGGCCGACGGATGCGCCTCCGGCTCATCGAGAAACCCGCGAATCAACTCGGCGGCCGCCTCGGTGCGCACATCGAGAAACCCGTGCCCCCAGCCGCGACACTCGACGAACCGGCCGTGCCGCAGCAACGGCCGAGCGCGCAGCGTCGCCTCGCGTAGATCATCGTCGGGGCACAGCAGCAGCACCGGCTGGCGCGTCTGCGGCAGCCACTCGGCATGCTGCACCGCAAAGGCGGCTCGGTAGGCGCGTGGCGCCTCCGCCTGGTTCAACAAACCCTCCGCCACCTCTCGCTGCACGAACGCCGCAGGTGCTGCCGGATCCTTCCACCGCCAATGTTCGAGCCAGCGCCGGCGCAGCGCCTCGCCATCACTGGCCCAGGCATCCGCTGCCGGAACGGCGAGAGCGGCTCGTTGTTTCGCCAACTCATCGGGGGTGTACACCGGCGCGGAAACGAGCACGATCCGCCGAATCCGCGAGTGTTCGCGTCGTGCCAACGCGAGGGCAATCTTCGAGCCCGTGTGATAACCCATGACGTCGAACTGCCGACAGCCGAAGCGCTGTTCCAAATGCACGAGCAGGTCGGCGATGCAATCTGCATAGTCTTCGATGCGCGGTTCAGCGATTGGCGGCGTGGATAGGCCGAAACCCGGGGTGTCCGGCGCCACCGCGAGTCGATCGCGAGCCATCTCAGCGAGAAAGCGCGCATAGACGCGCGATGAGTTGGGCGACAGATGCAGGCAAACGAGCGGGACCTTGGCTGACTCATGCGGCGCCGACCCATGCGGCGCCGACCCAAGCGACGCTGACTCGGGCCAAGCGAGCCGCAGGTGCAAGCGGCCATTGCGTGCATCGATAAACTCGCGGCGCACGCCGACCGGCGTACGCCAAAACAGCATGTCGCGTTGCACCTGCTCGACTTCGGTCGCGCTCATGCGGCCCATTATCCGCCGTTCCGACAAACACGGTACTCTCGACATCAAGCCGTTGCATTCGAGGACCGTTGCCTATGACCACTCGTCGTCGCGTTGCACCCACCACCGATTCCAGCCCCCGCTTCGATGTCATCGTCATCGGCGCTGGCTCAGCCGGTTTGCCGCTCGCCATTCGCGCCGCTGAGCGCGGTGCGCGCGTGCTGCAACTGGAGGCCGACCTGCGAATCGGCGGTACGCTGCACTGGTCCTCCGGTCAGATCAGCGCCGCAGGTACGCGGCTGCAGAAATCGCAGGGAATCGAGGACAGTCCGGACGAGCACTATCGCGACGCGCAACGCATCGCCCACGGCAACATCGACCCCGTGGTTCTGCGGCTCTTCGTCGACCACGCCGCCGCCACCATCGACTGGCTGATGGATCTCGGCTTCCAGCCTGCACCGGGCACCCCGGTGGCGGGTGAAGCGCACGAGGCGTACTCGACTCGCAGGTATCTCTGGGGCGCTAACAAAGGGCTCTCCGTTCTCGAGGCACTTCGACCAACGCATGATCGGCTCGTCCGCGAAGGCCGCATCGACCTGCGCCTGCAGCACCGTATGCGCTCTTTGCTGACCGATGATCGCGGCGCGGTGACAGGGGTGCGCGCGAGCACACCGAACGGCGATTTCGATTTCTTGGGCAGCAACGTGGTACTCGCCTCGGGCGGATATGCCGCGAACCAAGCCCTGTGGGAGGAGCTCACGCCGCAATATCCGCTTTGTTCGCACGTCAACCCGTACTCGCGCGGCGATGGACTGGTCAGTGCTCAGGCGCTCGGGGCGGTGGCGGACGGCGGTAGCAAGTTTCTCTGCACCTTCGCCGGCGTGCTGGACGATCCTCAAGACGGACGCAGCGGCGCTTTCCTGACGCTCTCGCCGAATGCGCGCAAAGTGTGGGAAATATTCGTCGATCAGCGTGGCCAGCGCTTCATGCAGGAAGACCACCCGAGCATCGACTACCGCGAGCGCGCACTGCTGCGCCAACCCGGCCTCGCGATGAACATCGTCTTCGACGAGGGCATCCTGCAAAACGCCGCGACCATGACCCTCGACTCGACCCCCGTCTACCGCGCGAAATTCGGCCGTCACCCGGCGTTCGTCAAAGCGAAAACTTTGGTCGAACTCGCCCGCAAGCTCGGCGTGCCCTCGGCCAACTTGCTGCGTACGGTTCGGCAGTACAACGCCGCCGTAGACGCCGGCGTCGATCCTCAGCAGGGCAAGCAGTTCTTGATCCGGCGCATCGAAAAAGCGCCGTTCTACGGCATCAAGGCGCAAGGCATTACGGTGCTCAGCCCCGTGGGCCTGAAGGTGGACGCCGGGTTGAGGGTGCTCGGCAATGGGGGCAAACCGATCAAGAACTTGTATGCCGCGGGCGAGGTACTCGGCTTCGGTCGCACGTCGGGCGATGCGTTCGTCGGCGGCTTGTCGCTCACGCCCGCATTGGCGTTCGGTAAGTTGCTCGGGGAAAAACTGCTGAAGTGGTAAACCGTCGCCGACGCTCGGCGGTCGCGACTCAATCGAGCCCGTAGATGCGGTGATGCTCGGGGGTCAGCAGTCCGAGCATCGTGCCCTCACGTGACAGCGTTCGCGACCGCTTGCCGAGGCCTTCAGGCCCGAAAGCGCCGAGGATCATGGCCTCCCACAGCTGCTGAGCCTCAGCGTCAGTGCGAATCTCGATGCGGCCCCAGACGATGACGTGGGCCATGGTACCGGGTTTGGAGATGGCAACGCAGGCACGCGGGTCGCGCTCGAGATTGCGCACCTTTTGCTTGCCGGTAAGACTGAACAGCAGCCACGGATCACGCAGTCCCATCATCATGGGCGTCACGTGCGGGCCGCCGTCGCGATCGATGGTCGAGAGGTGAACCCAATCAGCCGGAGCGTGGAGTTTCTCAATGGCCGCGCGTAGCGCAGGATCCATCGAGGTGAGGGTAGTCACGCGACCTTACCGAGGGCGATGTCCTGCAAGGCAGGCAACAGACGCTTGCGTGCATCCTCGAACGACACGGCCGACAAAGCAAAGCGCACCGCGAGTGCGGCCACGGGCTCTCCGTCGGCCATGATGGGCACGGCGATGCTGCCCTGCTCGGTCAGACGCAGCGGTCGCGTCGAACGCGCGTAGCCTCGCTCACGGGTGGTCGCAAGTTCCCGATCGAGCGCGGCCCGATCGGCCCAAGACGCCTGAGTCTCTTCGGGGCGATTTGGCCAGAGGTGCTCGAGCAATAGTTCGCGTACCCGTGTGCCGGAAAAAGCGAGCAAGGCCCGGCCCGAGGCCGTGGTCAGCACTGGAACGAGCATGCCGCGCTCAAAGTATTCAACGGCAAACCCGCTCTCGCGATCAGTCGAATCCTCGATGAACATCTGCGGGAACTGCAACCGCATCAGGCTCATCGGCCATTGCACCTTGGCGGACGAGGCGTGCAGCGCGGCTCGCACCGGCTCGATGCGCTCCGTTGCCGCATCGAACCCGTGGCTCAGCAAACACGCCTTAAGGGTAAGCGCGTAACGTCGAGACGGCAGACGCTCGACAAAGCCGCTCGCCTCAAGTGTGGCGAGACATCGATTGACGGTAGTTCGCGCCAAACGAAGCTTCTGGCTGAGCGCGGCCGTGGTCAGCGAGCCGTGCTGATTGAGCACTTGAATCAGCTCGAGGCCCCGCAACAGCACACGTACTGGAGTCGGGTGCCCCGGCGGCATGCGGTGCGGACGGTCACTCATTCCTGAGAGACCGTCCACACTATCCGTAATGCTGCCTGCAGGTTCATCCACGAGGGTTCACACCTCAGCCGGCTGCGCTCTCTTCCTCGCCAACCGCGGAGTCGTCACCTTCGCCGCCCGCGGAGCCGATCTCCACGAAACGACGGGTGCTCGGGTCGTCGAGCTTACGCCGCCGATGCGAATGTGCCGCGAAACCGGTGCCCGCCGGGATCAGACGACCGACGATGACGTTTTCCTTCAGGCCGCGCAGGTCGTCCTTGAGACCGCGTACCGCCGCTTCAGTGAGCACGCGGGTGGTCTCTTGGAACGAGGCTGCCGAGATGAACGACTCGGTGGCCAGCGACGCCTTGGTGATGCCGAGCAGCACGGGTGCCAACGTCGCCAACTGCTTGCCGTCGGCGCCGGTGCGATCGTTGATGTCGAGCGCACGCGAACGATCGAGCTGTTCGCCCTTGAGCAGCGGAGTTTCGCCCGCGCCCGTAACCTCGGCCTTGCGCAGCATCTGACGGATGATCACTTCGATGTGCTTGTCGTTGATCTTCACGCCCTGCAAACGGTAGACGTCTTGGATTTCCCGAACGAGGAAGTTCGCGAGCGGCTGCACGCCCTGCAGACGCAGGATGTCGTGCGGGTTCGGCTCGCCATCGGCGATGACTTCGCCGCGCGTGACCTGCTCGCCCTCGAACACGTTGAGCTGACGCCACTTCGGGATCAGCTCCTCGTACTTCTCACCCTTCTCTTCGGTGATGACCAGACGACGCTTGCCCTTGGTCTCCTTGCCGAAGCTGACGGTACCGCTCTTCTCGGCGAGGATCGCCTGGTCCTTCGGCTTGCGCGCTTCGAACAGATCCGCCACACGCGGCAGACCGCCGGTGATGTCGCGGGTCTTGGAGGATTCCTGCGGGATGCGGGCGATCACGTCGCCCACCGACACCTTGGCTCCGTCCTCGAGGCTGATGAGGGCGCCGGCCGGCAGCGTGTAGACCGCCGGAATCTCGGTATTGGCGAACGGCACTTCCTTGCCCTTGGCATTGACCAACTTGATGGTCGGGCGCAGTTCCTTGCCACCACGCTGCTTGGTGCCGTCCATAACGACGACCGACGACAGGCCCGTAACCTCGTCGACCTGACGCGTCACCGTGAGGCCATCGACGAAGTCCTGGAAGCGCAGGAAACCCGCCACTTCGGTGACGACCGGGTGGGTGTGCGGATCCCAAGTTGCAACCGACTGACCGGCAGCCACCTGGTTACCCTCGCGGGCGTTGATCTGCGCACCGTAAGGGATCTTGTACCGCTCGCGCTCACGGCCGAATTCGTCGACCACGCCGATTTCACCCGAACGGGACACCGCGACGAGGTGACCCTTCTCATGAGCCACGGTCTTCACGTTATGGAAGCGCAGAGTGCCCTTGTTGCGCACTTCCACGCTCGAGGCGGCAGCCGCACGCGATGCGGCACCACCGATGTGGAAGGTACGCATGGTCAGCTGCGTGCCCGGCTCACCGATCGACTGCGCGGCCATGACGCCGACCGCCTCGCCAATGTTGATGATGCGACCGCGCGCGAGATCGCGCCCGTAGCACATGGCGCAAACGCCGTAGCGCGTGTCGCAGGTGATGGGCGAGCGCACTTTGACCTGATCAACGCCCTGCATCTCGAGCAAGCGCACAAGGTGCTCGTCGATCAGCGTTCCGGCAGGCAGCAGGACCGCACCCTTACCGCCCGGCTTCAGCACGTCTTCGACGACCACACGGCCGAGCACGCGCTCACCGAGGCCTTCGACCACGTCGCCGCCCTCAACGAGCGGCGTGACCGTCAGACCGTTGGTGGTGCCGCAGTCGGTCTCCGTGACCACGAGATCCTGCGCGACGTCGACGAGACGACGAGTCAGGTAACCCGAGTTCGCAGTCTTCAACGCCGTGTCGGCGAGACCCTTACGGGCACCGTGCGTGGAGATGAAGTACTGCAGCACGTTGAGGCCTTCACGGAAGTTCGCCGTAATCGGCGTCTCGATGATCGAGCCGTCGGGCTTCGCCATCAGGCCGCGCATGCCGGCGAGCTGACGGATCTGCGCCGCGCTACCACGCGCTCCAGAGTCGGCCATCATGAAGATCGAGTTGAACGACTTCTGACGCTGCTTCACGCCCTTCGAGTCGGTCGCCTCTTCGCTGCCGAGCTTTTCCATCATCGCCTTGGCGACTTGATCGTTGGCGCGCGACCAGATATCAACGACCTTGTTGTAACGCTCGCCGTTGGTGACGAGACCCGAGGCGTATTGGTCTTGGATCTCCTTCACTTCCTTGTCGGCCGACGCAACGATCTTCACCTTCTGTTCAGGGATGACGATGTCGTCGATGCCGAAGGACACCGAAGCCCGGGTCGCGTAGTGGAACCCGGTGTACATGAGACGGTCGGCGAAAATCACCGTGTCCTTGAGGCCAAGTTGGCGATAGCAGGCGTTGATCGTCGCCGAGATCGCCTTCTTGGTCATGTCCTGGTTGACGATGTCAAAGGACAAACCATCCGGAATGACCTCGGAGAGCAACGCACGACCCACCGTAGTCTTGACTAGACGGCGGCGCTCGACCCACTGGTCATCCTGTGGGACGACTTCGCGGATGCGCACGCTGATGCGCGCCTGCAGATGGACCTGACGGGTCTCGTACGCACGATGCACCTCGCCGACGTCGGAGAACATCATGCCTTCGCCAGTTGCGCCGACGCGCTCACGGGTCATGTAGTAGAGGCCGAGCACCACGTCCTGCGACGGCACGATGATCGGGTCACCGTTTGCGGGCGAGAGGATGTTGTTCGAGGACATCATCAGCGCGCGCGCTTCGAGCTGTGCTTCGAGCGACAGCGGCACGTGCACAGCCATCTGGTCACCGTCGAAGTCGGCGTTGAACGCCGTGCAGACGAGCGGGTGCAGCTGGATTGCCTTGCCTTCGATCAGCACCGGCTCAAACGCCTGGATGCCGAGACGGTGCAGCGTCGGTGCGCGGTTGAGCAGCACGGGATGCTCGCGGATGACCTCCGAGAGAATGTCCCACACTTCCGGTCCTTCCCGCTCCACGAGCCGCTTCGCGGCCTTGATGGTCGAGGCATCGCCACGCAACTGCAGCTTCTGGAAGATGAACGGCTTGAAGAGCTCTAGCGCCATCTTCTTCGGCAGACCGCACTGATGCAGACGCAGCGTCGGGCCCACCACGATGACCGAGCGGCCCGAGTAGTCCACGCGCTTGCCAAGCAGGTTCTGGCGGAAGCGACCCTGCTTGCCCTTGATCATGTCGGCGAGCGACTTCAACGGACGCTTGTTCGTGCCCGTGATGGCGCGACCGCGACGACCGTTGTCGAGCAGTGCGTCAACCGCCTCCTGCAGCATGCGCTTTTCGTTGCGCACGATGATGTCCGGCGCATTCAACTCGAGCAGCCGTCGCAGACGGTTGTTGCGGTTGATCACGCGACGGTACAGATCGTTCAGGTCAGAAGTGGCGAAGCGGCCACCGTCGAGCGGCACGAGCGGACGCAGATCGGGCGGCAGCACCGGCAGGATGGTCATGACCATCCACTCGGGCTTGTTGCCCGACTCGATGAACGACTCGATCAGCTTCAGACGCTTGGAGAGACGCTTGAGCTTGGTCTCCGAGGCCGTGTTCGCCATGTCCTCGCGAGCCTTGTTGACCTCCGCTTGCAGATCAAGCGAATGCAGCAGTTCGTGGATGGCCTCGGCGCCCATACGAGCGTCGAACTCATCACCGTGCTGCTCGATGGCCTCGAGATACATCTCGTCGGTCAGCAATTGACCACGGGTCATGGTGGTCATGCCCGGATCGATCACGACGAAGGCTTCGAAGTACAGCACGCGCTCGATTTCACGCAGCGTCATGTCGAGCATCAGGCCGATGCGCGAAGGCAGCGACTTGAGGAACCAGATATGCGCGACAGGCGAGGCGAGTTCGATGTGGCCCATGCGATCGCGACGCACCTTCGACTGGGTGACCTCGACGCCGCACTTCTCGCAGACTACTCCGCGGTGCTTGAGCCGCTTGTACTTGCCGCACAAGCACTCGTAGTCCTTCACGGGCCCGAAGATCTTGGCGCAGAAGAGGCCATCGCGCTCCGGCTTGAAGGTGCGGTAGTTGATCGTCTCGGGCTTCTTCACCTCGCCGAAAGACCAGGACTTGATCATCTCGGGCGATGCGAGCCCGATCTTGATCGAGTCGAAGTGTTCGACGGGTGCGTTCTGCTTGAAGATATTCAGAATGTCTTTCATGACTGCACCTTAATCCTGTTCAAGTTCGACGTTGATCGCCAAGGAGCGAATTTCCTTGACGAGCACGTTGAACGATTCGGGCATGCCGGCATCCATCTGGTGATTGCCGTCGACGATGTTCTTGTACATCTTCGTGCGGCCATTCACGTCGTCGGACTTCACGGTGAGCATTTCCTGCAGCGTGTACGCCGCACCGTAGGCCTCGAGCGCCCACACTTCCATCTCACCGAAGCGCTGACCACCGAACTGCGCCTTGCCGCCGAGCGGCTGCTGCGTGACGAGCGAGTACGGTCCCGTCGAACGTGCGTGCATCTTGTCGTCGACCAGGTGGTTGAGCTTCAGCATGTACATGTAGCCGACCGTGACCGGTCGCTCGAAGCGTTCGCCCGTGCGCCCATCGTGCAGGTAGGTCTGACCCGACACCGGCAGATCGGCGAGCTGAAGCAGATGCTTGATCTCGGTCTCCGCGGTACCGTCGAACACCGGCGTCGCGATCGGCACGCCACGCGAGAGGTTGCGCGCGAGCGCCACCACTTCGGAGTCGCTGAGGCTGTCGATCGCCTCTTTCTGACCACCCGTCTCGTTGTAGACGCGCGAGACGAAGTTGCGCACTTCACCCACCGCCTGCTGCGCCTCGAGCATCCGGCCGATCTTCAGGCCGAGCCCCTTGGCCGCCCAGCCGAGATGGGTTTCGAGCACCTGACCGACGTTCATACGCGAGGGCACGCCGAGCGGGTTGAGCACGACGTCGACCGGAGTGCCGTCTTCGAGGTAGGGCATGTCTTCGACCGGAACGATGGTCGAGATGACGCCCTTGTTGCCGTGACGACCGGCCATCTTGTCGCCGGGCTGCACGCGACGCTTCACGGCCAGGTACACCTTCACCATCTTGAGCACGCCGGGTGACAGATCGTCGCCCTGGGTGATCTTGCCGCGCTTGTTCTCGAGCTTCGCCTCGAACATCTTGCGCTGCTCGCGCAGACGCTCGGCGGTCGACTCGAGCTGCGTGTTGGCGTCCTCGTCGTCGAGACGGATGGCGAACCACTCGTCGCGATTGAGGCCGTCGAGGTACTCGGCAGTGATCTTGGTACCGGACTTGAGCTTCTGCGGACCGCCCGCGGCCACCTTGCCGACGAGCATGCCGCGCACACGCTGGAACATGTCATCTTCGAGGATGCGCTGCTGGTCACCGAAATCCTTGCGCACGCGCTCGATTTCGGCCTTCTCGATCGACAATGCACGCGAGTCCTTCTCGACGCCATCGCGCGTGAACACGCGCACGTCGATCACCGTGCCGTCCATGCCCGGGGGCACGCGCAGCGAGGTGTCTTTGACGTCGCTCGCCTTCTCACCAAAGATGGCGCGAAGCAGCTTCTCTTCCGGCGTGAGCTGCGTCTCGCCCTTCGGCGTGACCTTACCCACGAGGATGTCGCCCGCGCGTACTTCGGCACCGATGAAGGCGATGCCGGCTTCGTCGAGCTTATTGAGCGCCTGATCACCCACGTTCGGGATATCGGCGGTGATTTCCTCGGAGCCGAGCTTGGTATCGCGAGCGACGCAAGTCAGCTCTTCGATGTGGATCGTCGTGAAACGATCTTCCTGAACGACGCGCTCCGAGATGAGGATCGAGTCTTCGAAGTTGTAACCGTTCCAGGGCATGAACGCGACCAGCATGTTCTGACCGAGCGCGAGCTCGCCGAGATCGGTCGACGGGCCGTCCGCGAGCACATCGCCGCGAGCGATCACGTCACCGGCCGACACGAGCGGACGCTGGTTGATGCAGGTGTTCTGGTTGGAACGCGTGTACTTCGTCAGGTTGTAGATGTCGACACCCGGCTCACCCGAAGTCGTCTCGGCGTCATCGACGCGAACGACGATGCGCGAGGCATCGACCGAGTCGACCACGCCACCACGAGTGGCGACGACGGTGACACCCGAATCGATCGCAACCGGGCGCTCCATGCCGGTGCCGACGAGCGGCGACTCGGTACGAAGCGTCGGCACGGCCTGACGCTGCATGTTCGCGCCCATGAGTGCGCGGTTGGCGTCGTCATGCTCGAGGAACGGAATCAACGAGGCGGCCACCGAAACGATCTGCTTCGGCGACACGTCCATGTAGTTGATGCGATCACGCGGCATGAGCGTGAATTCGTTCTGGAAGCGGCACGAGACGAGATCGTCCGTCAGCTCACCCTTGGGGTTGGTCGTCGCATTCGCCTGCGCGATCGCGAACTCACCCTCTTCGATGGCCGAGAGGAAATCGATCTTGTCGGTGACGCGGCCGTTCTCGACGCGACGGTACGGCGTTTCGAGGAAGCCGTACTGGTTCGTGCGCGCATAGACCGACAACGAGTTGATGAGGCCGATGTTCGGGCCTTCCGGAGTTTCGATCGGGCACACGCGACCGTAGTGGGTCGGGTGCACGTCACGAACTTCGAAGCCTGCGCGCTCACGGGTGAGACCACCTGGGCCGAGCGCCGAAACGCGACGCTTGTGCGTCACTTCGGAGAGCGGGTTGTTCTGGTCCATGAACTGGCTGAGCTGCGAGGAACCGAAGAATTCCTTGACGGCAGCGGCAACCGGCTTCGCGTTGATCATCTCCTGCGGCATCAGCGGCTCGGTCTCGGCGATGTTGAGGCGCTCCTTGACGGCGCGCTCCACGCGAACGAGGCCAACGCGGAACGCGTTCTCAGCCATTTCGCCGACCGAACGCACGCGGCGGTTGCCAAGGTGGTCGATGTCATCGACCGTGCCGTCGCCGTTACGGATGGCGATGAGCACCTTGAGCACATCGAGAATGTCGTCTTTCGACAGCACGTTCGCGCCGGTGATTTCTTTGCGGCCGACGCGGCGGTTGAACTTCATGCGACCGACGCCCGACAGATCGTAGCGCTCGGCGTTGAAGAAGAGATTCGAGAAGAGGTTCTCGGCGGCATCACGGGTCGGCGGTTCGCCCGGACGCATCATGCGATAGATCTCGACCAGAGCCTCGAGGCGGTTCTTGGTCGGGTCGATACGCAACGTATCGGAGATGTACGGACCACGATCGAGGTCGTTCACATAGAGCGTGCTGACCTCGGTAATGCCCGTCTCGATGAACTTCTCGGCGGAGGCCGCAGTGATCACCTCGTTGGCCTTGGCGATGATCTCGCCGGTCTCGGTGTTCACGACATCGTGAGAGAGAATCTTGCCGTAGATGTAATCGCGCGGAACCGAGAGGCGACTGACGCCTGCATCCTCGAGCTGACGAACGTGACGCGCGGTGATGCGACGCCCCTCTTCGACCACGACCTTGTCGCCGATGCGGATCTCGAAGGCCGCCGTCTCGCCACGCAGGCGAGCCGGAACGAGCTCGAGAGAGGTTTCGTCCTTGGAGAGGAAGAATCGATTCTTGTCGAAGAACGTGTCGAGAACTTCTCCCTCGTTCATGCCGAGGGCGCGCAGGATGATCGACACCGGAAGCTTGCGCCGA
>VEQP01000012.1 GCA_018883185.1 Nevskiaceae bacterium
GGGCACCATCTTCCTCGGCGGCCCGCCGCTGGTTAAAGCGGCCACCGGCGAGGAAGTGTCGGCCGAAGATCTCGGCGGAGGGGACGTGCACACCCGCCTCTCCGGTGTTGTCGACCACCTCGCTGCCACGGATGCCGAGGCCCTCGGCCGCGCGCGGCGCATCGTCGCCGCGCTGGGCTCCGCAGGTCCGCAGGATGCGGCGCGACCGGACAGCCCGCAGCGGCGCGCGCCGCGGCAGCCACGCCATCCCGCCGAGGACCTCTACGGCCTCATACCCAGCGACCTGCGCTCCCCCTACGATGTGCGCGAGGTGATCGCGCGGCTGGTCGACGACAGCGACTTCGACGAGTTCAAGGCGCGTTTCGGCACCACGCTCGTCACCGGCTTCGCGCACATTGAGGGCATGCCGGTCGCCATCGTCGCCAATAACGGCATCCTGTTCTCCGAGTCCGCGCAGAAGGGCGCGCACTTCATCGAGCTCGCCTGCCAGCGCCGCATCCCGCTCGTGTTCCTGCAGAACATCACCGGCTTCATGGTCGGCAGGAAATACGAGAACGAGGGCATCGCGCGCCACGGCGCGAAGATGGTGACCGCGGTGGCCTGCGCGCAAGTGCCGAAGTTCACCGTGGTCATCGGCGGCAGCTTCGGCGCCGGCAACTACGCCATGTGCGGCCGTGCCTATTCGCCGCGCTTCCTCTGGATGTGGCCGAACGCGCGCATCAGCGTGATGGGCGGCGAGCAGGCGGCGCAGGTACTGGCGCGCGTGCGGCGCGACGGCATCGAGGCCAAGGGCGGCGCCTGGAGCGATGCCGAGCAGCAGGCCTTCATGGAACCGATCCGCCGCCAGTACGAGACCCAGGGCGACCCGTTCTACGCCACCGCGCGGCTCTGGGACGACGGCGTGATCGATCCGGTCGACACCCGCCGCGTGCTCGCGCTCGGGCTCGCCGCCTCGCTGAACGCCCCCATCCCCGAGACGCGCTTCGGCGTCTTTCGCATGTGAGGTCTAACGTGTCGACTTCGTGCAACTTCATCGAATGCGATATCGCGGCGGGCATCGCCCGCGTCTGGCTGGCTCGTCCGGAGCGGCGTAACGCACTGCATCAGCCGCTGCTTGACGAACTCGGAACGCTGTTGCGCAAACTTGATGCCGATCCGGCCGTGCGTGTCATCGTGCTCGGCGGACGCGGCAAAGCATTTTGTGCGGGTGCGGACCTACAGTGGATGTCCAAGGCCGTGAACTATGATCGCCAGCAAAATTTGGAAGACGCGGGCGGTATTGCCCGCTTGCTGCAACAGATGGATGCGTACACGACGCCCGTCATTGCGCGAGTTCATGGCGCGTGTTACGCAGGCGCGACCGGGCTTGTAGCCGCGTGCGATATCGCAGTGGCTGCCGACGACGCGCGCTTTTGTTTCTCGGAAGTGAAAATCGGTCTCGTGCCAGCCACGATTGCTCCCTACGTCCTGCGCGCCATGGGATATCGCGCTGCGATGCAACATATGCTCACCGCGGAACCGTTCGATGCGTCAATGGCGCTGCGTAGCGGCCTTATCAGCGAGGTAGTCGCTTTAGATCAATTGGACCTACGCATCGACGCACTTGCACGGATGCTCGTCAATGCGGGGTCCCGTGCATTGGGCGAAACTCGAATGCTGCTGCGCCAGTTGGTCGGCAGACCGATTGACGCCAATGTCACCAAGCTCACGATAGAGTGCATCGCTGATGCCAGAGTGTCCCCGGAAGGCATAGAGGGCATGCGTGCAGTGCTTGCGGGCGAATCACCGCGTTGGCGCCAGCAATGAGCTCATTGCCAGCTCGACTGCTGATCGCGAACCGGGGTGAAATCGCCTGCCGCATCATTCGTACCGCACGTCGACTCGGCATTGAAACGATTGCCGTATATTCGGACGCCGATCGTCACGCGCTGCATGCACGCCTGGCGGATCGTGCCTTGCGGATCGGCCCGCCGAGCGCCCGCGAGAGCTACCTGAATATCGAGGCCTTGCTGCAGGCTGCTCGCATCAGCGGCGCGGAGGCCGTACACCCCGGGTACGGCTTTCTCTCAGAAAACGCCGAATTCGCCGAAGCCTGCACGGCGGAAGGCCTGCAATTCGTCGGTCCTCCCGCTGCAGCGATTCGCGCGATGGGATCGAAGTCGGCATCGAAGCGGATCCTGGAAGAAGCAGGAGTACCGTTGACGCCGGGCTATCACGGGGACGCGCAAGATTTGACCCGGTTACACGCAGAAGCTGAGCGCATAGGCTATCCGCTGCTCATCAAAGCCAGTGCAGGAGGTGGCGGCAAGGGCATTCGACGGGTCGATCGTGCGACGGATTTTGCTGCGGCGCTGGCGGCGTGCCAGCGTGAGGCAAACGCCAGCTTCGCCGATCCGAGTGTTCTGCTGGAACGGTACATCATCCAAGCCCGCCACATCGAAATACAGGTGTTCGCAGACATTCACGGCAATGCGATACATCTCGGCGAGCGCGACTGCTCCATCCAACGTCGCCACCAGAAGGTCCTCGAAGAGGCGCCGGCGCCCGGGATGACATCCTTGCGACGCGACGCTATGGGCCAGGCGGCAGTCAATGCGGCGCGGCGCGTCGGCTACGTAGGCGCTGGAACGGTCGAGTTCATTGTCGAACCGGACGGCACGTTCTATTTCATGGAGATGAATACCCGACTGCAGGTGGAACACCCAGTCACCGAAATGATTACCGGGATTGATCTCGTCGAATGGCAGTTGCGCATTGCGGCAGGCGAACCTCTACCGGTGTCTCAAGACGAGGTGCGTCTTACGGGACATGCAATCGAGTTACGTCTTTACGCCGAGGATCCCTCACGCGGGTTTCTGCCCTCCCCAGGCCGAGTGCGCCTGTGGCACCCGCCGCAGGCGGCGGGCCTACGCATCGATGCGGGCATTGAATCCGGCGACGAAATCACCGGCTTTTACGATGCGATGATCGCCAAACTGATCGTCCACGGTGACGACCGCGAGCAAGCACTTGCAAGATTACGCCGCGCGCTGCGCGAAGTTTTTTTGGTCGGCCCGCGCAACAACCTCGAATTTCTCGCGCGGCTGATCGATACCCGCTCAGTGACGGAGTCCAGACTCGACACGCACCTCATCGAACGCGAGCACGATTACTTGATGGCGGACGCACCTCCGCTAGAGGCGACACTATGGCTCGCTGCTGTCGCTTCGTTGCTACTACACGAAGCAACTTCGCACCCCACGCTGCTGCCGTCGCCTTGGGCGTCCCGTGATGGCTTCAGGATCGCCGGCCGATACCGCCGCAGATTGACACTCGAAGCGGGTACGGAACGACGGGATATCAACATTGAGTATGCTGCAAGCGAGTGGTGTGTGACGCTAGACCGCGCCTATGTCGTGCAGGCACAGCAACTCGATACGCACCGTATCGCACTGTGCGTCGACGGCATTTCGCAGCCGGCATTCGTCCATCTGGAGCTGCCCGTAGTTCACGTGCGCACCAGCGGCAGACAGGTGGCCGTGGGCATCATCGATCCACATCAACCGGGCGATGCACATGACGGCCCCGACGAGAGTTTGCGCGCGCCAATGCCGGGGCGAGTCGTTTTCGTCAACGTTCGAGCAGGCGATCGCGTCAAGCGCGGCGCCGCGCTGCTCGCAATCGAGGCGATGAAGATGGAGCACGTCGTCTGTGCCCCGGCAGACGGCGTGGTCGAGGCCATTCACGTCACCGAGGGCGCCCAGGTAGCGGAAGCGATCGCGCTCGTCGATTTCGTTGCGGACTAGGCGTCTCGAGCGCGCACGGTCTCGAGCAGAGCGATAGGCACGCGAACAGGGAACTCGAGCAACTGCTGTGCGAAGGCCTTGCCCTGTGGATCCATTCGCAGACTGGCTATTCCACCGCCGCCCAAGGCGTTGCACAGCAAAAAGTTGAACGCGCCGAGACCGGGCAGCTCCCAGCGGATGACTCGTCCCGTCGCTGGGTCGAGCACGTGAGCCATG
This sequence comes from Nevskiaceae bacterium, assembly GCA_018883185.1. Taxonomy (GTDB): domain Bacteria; phylum Pseudomonadota; class Gammaproteobacteria; order Steroidobacterales; family Steroidobacteraceae; genus UBA964. The sequence goes on from VEQP01000012.1 coordinate 4,002, forward strand.
AAACGGGCAACGGCCGCGCCGGTCAACGCGGCTCGTAGCCATGGCATATAGCGTCGGTCGCGAGAAATAACGCCGATGTTGGCATGGTTGCCCTTGTCGCCGGAGCGGGCAACCGCAAGTTCAACCAACGGCACGGTGCAGCATTCGAGGGCGTGGTCCACCGGCCGTTCCTCCTCTGCCGCTGCGCACGGGAGCATCACCGGGTCGAACCCACCGTTCGCGGGTATAGGGCATTCACTCACCTCGCCATCGAAATCCACCGCGACCCGAAGCAGTGTTTTTGGCACAAGGCAGGAGTACAGCCGGACCCGCGGACTGTCTTTTGGACGTCCGCCGAGCAGCCCGGTGAGACCGGGCGCCATCGCGGTGCTCGCCTGCGCGATTTCCCGGGCAAAGATCCGCAGGGCGTGCGACTCGTCGTGCACGCAGGCGATTTTCACCACGACCTCTCGGGTCGCGCCGATGCGAGCCTGTGCCCCGTAAGTCGACTCCATGCCCAACAATTCGACATGGGTGTCGCAAAAATCCCTCATCCCTCGCTCAGCAAGCAGGCGACGCACGCGATCGAGAATAGCGTCGGCAACCCGGGCACCTTTGCGCGCCGCATCGATGCCAGCCATCATGAAAGTGGCGGTGATGCGATGTCCGTCGAGCCAAGTGGCACTACACTTGTATGTCGTTGTCGGCGGCATACCTCGCGCACCGCTGACCCGGACGCGATCGCAGCCGTCCTGTTCGACGACCACGGCAGTGAAGTCGCACACGACGTCTGGCAGCACATAGGCGCGTGGGTCGCCGATCTCGTACAGGATCTGCTCGGCAACCGTCAACGGCGAAACGAGCCCGCCTGTTCCCTCCGGTTTGCTGACGACGAAGCTGCCGTCAGCAGCGCACTCGATGATGGGAAATCCCATATCCGCATATCCGGGCACACATTGCCAATCGGTGAAGTTTCCACCTGTACATTGGGCGCCGCACTCGATTACGTGCCCGGCAAGCGAGCCTTGCGCGAGGCGGTCGTAGTCGTCGGGTGCCCAACCAAATTCATGCAGCAATGGGCCGAGTACGAGCGCACTGTCTGCAACCCGGCCGGTCACTACAACATCGGCGCCGCGAGCGAGTGCGAGAGAGATGGGCAGCGCACCGAGATAGGCGTTCAGACTCAAGGTCTGCGGGGGCAACGCCGATCCATCATCAATCGCGTACTGCACCGCATCTACAGCGGCCCGGTGGGGTTGGAGGTCATCGCCCACGACAACGGCCACGCGTAATTTCACCCCTACAGATTCGAAGGCGCGCTCCAACGCTGCACGACAGGCGTGAGGATTGACCCCGCCTGCATTGGCGATAACGCGGATGCGACGCGCGAGGATCTCTTTGGCCAACGGCGCCATGACCTCGGTGACGAAGTCGGTGGCATATCCTGCGGCAGGGTCGCGAGCCCGCGCGGAGGCGAGAATCGACATCGTGATTTCTGCAAGATAGTCGAAAACCAGATAGTCGACTCCGCCGCGCCTCACGAGTTGCGCCGCGGCTGCATTAGTGTCGCCCCAAAAGGCCGCCGCGCAGCCGATGCGAATCTTGCGGTGCTCCACGTTTACCCCACCTGCCTGCAATCACCCCAGAAGATTGCGCCGTCTCGTGTCCAGCAGCTCGAACAGGGGCTGGTGGCATCGAGCGACGCCGACTAAACTACCAAGCAAGCGCTTGGTTTAGCAATCAATCCTCATAAAGAAACCACTGCATGTCATACCACTTGGCATCCGCCCGCCGAAAATCCCGTCGCCTGCCACTCGTAAAGGGCATGGACGATACGCCCCGTGGCAAGGTGCTCTCGGCAGCTGGCCACCTATTCCGCGAGCATGGCTACGAACGCACGACGGTGCGCGATATCGCCGCGGCCGTCGGCATTCAGTCGGGCAGCCTCTTCCATCACTTCGCCAGCAAAGAGGACATCCTCAAGGCCGTGATGATCGACGTGATCCGCTTCAATACCGCAAGAATGCGCAACGCGCTCGCCGAGGCACATGATCCACAAGCCAAGCTTCGGGCGCTGATCACTTGCGAACTTGAGTCCATTGTCGGCGACACCCGCGAAGCGATGGCAGTGCTGGTGCATTGCTGGGACTCGCTGTCCGAAGACCGGCAGGCGGAGGTTCTGGCCCTGCGCAAGATTTACGAGGAGCTATGGCTGGACGCCTTGCGGGAAGCCGCGAAGCTGAATTTGATTACGGTGGACCCGTTCATCTTGCGTCGACTGATCGCCGGCATGATCAGCTGGAGCAACACCTGGTTCGATCCTCGCGGCTCGATGTCCTTCGCTGAACTGATAGACACGATTCTGCAACTGGTAACGAGGTCCGCCCGATGAATCGCTTCGAATCGACTGTCGTCACCACCTCGACGGCCTTCTCGAGCGGCCGCGATTACATGCTTGGGCAACTGTCACGACTGCGCGCCCTCGAGCAGCGCACACGCGATGCCTCGGCTGCATCGGCCGCGCGGTTCGAACGGCGCGGCCAGTTATTGCCCCGCGACAGACTCTCGCTGCTGCTGGATCCCGGCGCACCGTTTCTGGAATTCAGCACGCTGGCAGGCTTCGGTCTCGATGTACCCGACCTTGATAAGAGCGTGCCGGGCGGGGGTGTGATCACAGGCATCGGCTACGTTGCGGGCACCCGCTGCATGGTGGCGGTCAACGACAGCGGCATCGATGCCGGTGCACTGCAGCCACGCGGACTCGACAAACAGCTTCGCGCGCAGGAGTTGGCTCTCGAGAACAAATTGCCCTACGTGCAGCTGGTCGAGAGCGCCGGCGCGAACCTGCTGTCCTATCGCGTGGAGGAGTTCGTGCATGGCGGCAATCTGTTCCGCAACCTGGCCCGACTTTCTGCCGCCGGGTTGCCGGTGGTCACGGTGGTGCATGGATCCTCCACGGCCGGCGGCGCCTATCAGACCGGACTTTCCGACTACATCATCATGGTCCGTGGTCGCTCGCGAGCATTTCTCGCCGGACCACCGCTTCTGCTCGCAGCGACCGGCGAAGTAGCTAGCGAAGAGGAACTCGGCGGTGCGCAGATGCACACCACGGTATCCGGCCTCGGACACTATCTGGCGGAGGATGATCGGGAGGCCATCGGCATGGCTCGCTCACTGGTCGATTCGCTTGGCTGGAGTCGTCACGACCCCGTGCACGATGTCGCATTCGCCGCGCCACGACATGACCCTGCGGAGTTGCTCGGCATCATGTCCAACGATCAGCGCAGACCGGTGGACATGCGCGAGGTGATCCTGCGACTGGTTGATGACTCTGTCTTCCTTGAGTTCGGCGCGGGATACGGCTCGGCTACCGTCTGCGTGAACGCGAAGCTGGAGGGCCATCCTCTCGGCATCATCACCAACAACGGGCCCATTGATGCCGATGGAGCCGCCAAGGCAACACGTTTTATCGAAGCCTGCTGCCAAGCGCGGGTGCCGATCCTATATCTGCAGAACACCACAGGATTTCTGGTCGGGCGCGCGCAGGAGGAAGCCGGCATCATCAAGCAAGGTTCAAGAATGATCCAGGCTGTCACCAACGCGACCGTACCGCAAATCACGGTTCACTGTGGTGCAAGCTACGGGGCAGGCAACTACGGCATGTGCGGTCGCGGCTTTCATCCCCGCTTCTGTTTCTCCTGGCCGAATGCACGCATCGCAGTCATGGGAGCGGAACAGGCCGCAAAGACCATGGGTAATGTGATGCGCGCACAGGCAGCCAAGGGCCGAAGTGTCGACAGCGCACAGATCGAAGCGATGGAGCAGCGCATCATTGCGAACTTCGCGCGGCAAGTGGACGTCTTCGCCACCAGCGCCCACCTGCTCGACGATGGTGTGATCGATCCGCGCGACACACGAGGGGTACTGGCATTCGTTCTTGCCGTCTGTCGCGAGGCAGAGCGCCGCACACCAGCGCGGAATTCTCGCGATGTCGCGAGGACCGCTCTATGAGCCGTGCCACGCCGTTCCACAAGATACTGATCGCCAATCGATCGGAGATCGCCGTACGCATAGCCCGTACGGCCCGGGAACTCGGTTATCGCACGGTCGCCGTGTACTCAGACATCGATGTCGATGCAGTTCATGTTGCTGCATGCGACGAAGCCATGCACATCGGCGGCACGGCGGCGCAGCAGTCATATCTCAACATCGACAACCTGCTCGCCGCAGCGCGCCGCAGCGGCGCCGATGCAGTGCATCCCGGCTACGGATTCCTCGCAGAGAACGCCAGCTTTGCAGCCGCATGCCGCGATGCCGGGCTTGTGTTCATCGGACCGTCACCGGAAGCAATCGCAGCCATGGGTGACAAAGCACGTGCGAAGCAGCGAATGCGCGAGGTCGGCATTCCGTGCATACCAGGCTACGATGGCGACGCGCAAGACGATGCCGCGTTAGCGGCCGAGGCACAGAAAATCGGTTACCCGCTGATGATCAAGGCTTCCGCCGGCGGCGGAGGCCGAGGAATCCGCCGGGTGATTTCACCTGGCGAATTTTCCGTGGCACTGAAAAGCGCCCGCTCCGAGGCGCAGACTGCCTTCGGCGACTCCCGCATCATTCTTGAAAAGATCATTGCTGCGCCGCGTCACGTCGAAATCCAAGTGTTTGGCGATCGATACGGGCGATTGATACACCTCGGCGAGCGTGACTGTTCCGTACAGCGTCGTTACCAGAAGGTAGTGGAAGAAGCCCCCTCGCCCGCCGTCAATGCAAACTTGCGCGAAACCATGGGGCAAGCGGCACTGCGGGCAGCCGAAACGTTGCACTATGAAGGTGCCGGGACTGTGGAGTTTCTTCTCGACTCCGATCAACGTTTTTACTTCATGGAGATGAACACCCGGCTCCAGGTCGAACATACGGTAACCGAAGAAATCACCGGGCTCGATCTAGTCGAACTTCAGTTGCGTGTCGCCGCCGGAGAGCCGCTGGGAATCGAACAAAAGGACATCCACTATACCGGGCACGCTATACAAGTCCGAGTCTGCAGTGAGGATCCGCAGGAAAACTTCCTGCCTCAAGGCGGGCGCATGCACGCGTGGCAACCACCTCGTGGTATTCGCGTTGAACACGCACTGAAAAATGGAGTCTTGATTGCATCGAACTACGACTCCATGATTGCCAAGCTAATAGCCAAGGGTCGTCATCGGGATGACGCAAGACGGCGATTGATTCTGGCCTTGGAGGATCTCGTCGCACTGGGTCCGCCTACGAATCAGTCCTTCCTCGCCCAATGTCTGCGGCACCCGGTATTTGCGTCGGGTGCTGCGACGACTTCCTTCATAGACGACGCAATCGATGAATTGACCATTGTGCCGGAATCACAGCGCCGGTGCGCAGCCATCATTGCTGCAGTGCTGCTGGCGTCCGCGGGTGAGCGGCGCAAGACGGCCAGAGCCACCGCCGACGGGCTGCTGTCTCGGCATCCTACCCGCTGGGAGTTAGAGCTTGATGGGGCGCTGGTCGCAGCAACTTTGCATTCTCTGACTCCGCACACGACCGAGGTACGACTAGAGGGACACACGCAACGGGTAACGCTGCGCAGCATCGACGCGGACTTGTCTCGTTTCGATATCGAGGGGCATTGCTTCGATGTTCCGTATGTTTTCACTGAGGGCGAACTGCAGTTCCGTCTGTCCGGACAGGTCCACCGTGCGCACGACCGCAGCCACCACTCCGTGATGCGCGAAGAGGGGTCTCATGATGGACGCATTCATGCTTACATGGCCGGACGCGTTGTCGCAGTGCACGCTCACGCCGGCGAAAACGTCTCTCGCGGTCAAGCTCTCGTCACTATCGAGGCAATGAAGATCGAACACACTCATATGGCCCCGACTGATGGCACGCTCGCCGCTGTTTTGGTTGAAACCAATCAGCAAGTCACGCTACGACAGGTGCTGGCTGAAGTTTCTACACAGGCTACGGCATGAGCAGTGCGTCCGACGAATCGCGAAGTATGAGCCAACTCTGCGAAGATCTCCGCGCCGAATGCCAGGAGCTCGACGAGTTGCTTAGCGCTAGCAAAGATGAGTCGATCTGGAATTTAGTCACTCGCTTCCACAACTGGAGCGTGTGGGACGAAATCGCGCACCTCCATTTGTTCGACGGATTGTCAGTTCTAGCGGTCGCCGATCGGCATGACTTCATGGCGGAGCGCGGGCGTATTGAGACTCGCCTCGCAGCAGGAGCCGAGATAAGCGTTATCGCTCGTGAGCGCTTCGCAAGTCTGGCAGGCGCTGCGATCGCGCCGTTCTGGCGGTCAGGATGGCAGGCTCAGGCAGACGCGTTGGCGAAGATGGACCCGCGAGCCCGATTACCATGGTTCGGACCGGACATGAGCGCGCGCTCCTTTGCCACGGCTCGACTGATGGAGACTTGGGCGCACGGACAAGACATCTGGGACGCACTCGACCGGCGCAGACCACCGAGCTCGCGGCTCAGCCATGTTGCGCAACTTGGCGTATTGACCTTCGGCTGGTCCTTTCTCAATCGCGGACTGGATCCTCCGGGCCTGCCGCCGTACGTGCAACTCGAGGGTCCCAACGCTGAACAGTGGCACTGGGGCGAGGCGTCGGATCGCAATACCATTCGCGGCTCGGCACTCGACTTTTGTCTTGTCGTGACACAGCGCCGTCACGTCAAGGACACTCATCTCGAAGTGCGTGGCGATACGGCCAAAGCGTGGATGCTCATCGCCCAGTGCTTCGCCGGACCTGCGGCCGCGGGACCTCCCGCAGGATCATTTCCGCGGTGAATGGCGGGGGTCGACCGCTTGACGACTCGCTACGCGAGGTGATCGAGGCGCGACTGCGCGGATTGCGCGAACCACTCGGCGAGTATTCACCCTCGGAATGGAGCTTCGACAACCTTTATCTTTTTCGCCGCGCACGCAACTGGTGCTTCGCGGATACACCGCTTCCCCACCTGCGCGGTCGCGGGTATGACGGTAGCCTGCAGTTGATTGCGCTTTGCGAACTCGGACAGGCCGACAAAGAAGCGCTGCGAGATCTTCAAGGCGAGGACAGTTGGTTTTGTCCGATCCCAGAGTCGTCGTTGGAGCGACTCGATCCGACCGCCTTCGAATGGCATACGATGCGCGACGACGCCGACTACCTCTACCAGGCAGCCTCGTTTCGAGAGTACGCGGGAGTTGGACTTGGCAGTAAGCGTGCTGCCGTCGAGCGGCTACGCAATCGATTCAGCTTGCAGGTTCGCAATCTCGATGGGTCTGCACGAGACATGGCCATGGATGTGCTCGAAGGGTGGTGTCGTGACAAGGGCTCTCAAGCCGATGGCGCCGACGCAATGGAGTGCCGGGAGGCGCTGAACCTACTAGGGCAGCCGGCAGCGAACCAAAGTTTTTTTGGCTACCTGCACATTGCCGACGACTCACCCGCAGGGTTTGTGCTGTGCGAACAAATCAATCCGGCAGTGGTGGTTGTCAGATTTTCCAAGGGATTGCAGAGATTCGACGGCATTTTTCCGCTGATGTACCAGCACCTTGCACGACAGACTGATCGCGTCGTACGGTGGATCAACTTCGAGCAGGACCTTGGTCGCGGGAATTTTCGCCGTTCCAAACTTTCGTTTCATCCTGCACGACTTTTGTACAAATACCGGGTGCGCGTCAGATCGTGACGAGCCGAGTAGTAATCGATCGCTAGCAGGTGTCACAGAATGCGTAAGTCATGGTTAGTGGGCTTCGAGTTCAGGGTTCTTGCGTTATTAGTTGTGAGCTTTTCGATGGCGGGCGCTGCGGTCGGCAGCGGCACCGAAGCCGCACCCGTACCGCGCATAATCAAGACGGGTGATATCGACACCTACGTCCTCGACTATGCGCCGTCGGCGCCCGGAAAACCGATCCTGCTGTTGCACGGCGGCTTCGGCTCGACCCGTCTTTGGGAAGGCGTGGCAAAGGAGTTGTCGCCCTGTCATCGTGTGATCGTTCCCGACATGCGGGGCCGCGGTCGCACTGCGCTCGGCGAGCAGAGTCTGTCGCCGAAGCAACTCGCAAACGATACGTTCTTGCTGCTTGACGCGCTGGGCATATCTGCCGTCCATGCGATCGGTCATAGCGCCGGATCCATCGCACTGCTGCAGATGCTGCAGCAGCATCCTGATCGCATCCTGACGGCCAGCTTGGTCGGTTCACCGGCGATGGTTATCGGTGAAACCTCCGGGCCTATGGCAGACCTGACCGCCGACTTGAACCGGCTAGCGGCTGGGCAGGATGCCATCGACCCCACGCTTAATCAATTTCGCGAGCAGTGGAAGCGCCTGTCTCCAGAGCCACATCGATTCACCGAACTAGCCTCCCGCCTGACGGAGCGCCAGTCCTTCGAGATCGATCCGGCTGACTCAGCCGGCAAGCGGCCGGTCATGGTGATACGCGCGGGGAAAGACCCGTTGATCCCACCTTCAGGTTTCGACCGCCTCGCGCAACGCGTGCGCGCGGATCGTGTCGAAGACTTTCCAGATGGTACGCATCAACTGCCCCGCCAACATGCCTCGGGTCTTGCTGCGGCGATCACTACTTTCATCGAGCAGTCGGAAGCCCAACTAAAATCAGACGATCGAAGCTTGTCTTCTCTGCCACCGCAATGCCGGTAGCACGCAAATCAGCGCGAGACACAACGAGACCATGCAGGAAAATAATATGCGGCTGTAGTCGTTTGCCTCGCCGAGCAACCGCGCTGCCATGGCTGGCCCGATGGCGACACCGCACATCTGCGCTACCGTCGCATACACAACCAGCCTGCCCCGGGAATCGAAACTGGAGATTGCCGACAAGAGATATGGGTGGGTGTGATTCCAGAAAAACGCGAAGATGAACGCGCTTACCGCGAAAGCGAGCACACCAACAGACCCGGCAAGTAATTGCAGCGATCCGATCGTCGCCAACAAGCCGATCGAAATCGGCCATACGCGACCAAAACGGTCGCCGGATACCACGACCAGTAATCCGCCGAAGATGCCAAACAACTGCGAAGTGGCTAACACCGTCGAGATCGACGCCTGCGGCACACCGCCCGCTGCAGCGATCAAGGAAAAGTATGCCCAAGCCCCCATCATGCCAACGAAGTAAAAGCCTAGCGTCAACACAGTAATCGGCTGCAGCGCTCGGGGTAGGATGGTGGGCGCCTGCGAAATGCCCAAACCTGCTTGCACGTCACGATCGCCGCCACTGGCTGGAACTGCCGTCGTAAAAACGAGTCCGAGCACGGCGAACGAGGCGTAAAACGACAAGCCGCCAGCCAATCCGAAGCGCTCGAAAAGCCAGGGCAGGATACTGAAGGCAAGCGCGCCGTACGTCAGAAGCGTCGTCAGCAACCACCCGAAGTTACGTTCGCGTTTAGTCGTCAACCCCACCATCGCATAAGCGATGGGCACGACCATGCCGGGGGCCATGCCACAAATGAAACGTACCGCCACGAGCGCATTGAAGTCGCTGATCCAGATCGTCAACAGGTTGCCCAAGACGAGTATCGTCAACGCCGCACGCACCATGCTACGCCAAGCGACTCGGTGAACCAGGAATAGCAGACTGATCGCGGCCACCGCCTTGCCAAGGCTCTCCGCCGCTTGTACGTATCCCGCTTCAGCAGGCGTCAGATGCGCCCACTTCACGAGCGCCTCAACGAAAACAGGTGCCGTGATGAACGCCTGCGGCGCACTCAGATGGATGATGAGTGCTGCGATAAGGAATCTCAGCGTATCGGGCCCGTCACGCATCGGCGCGGTAACACTCACGGCAACGATCTGATCTTGGGTGCACGACCCGGCGGGTAAAGCGAAGAGATGCGTAGACCGCCGAAGAGTTCGTAGGCGATCAGTTCATTCGGGTCTTCGACGATCACTTCGAACAGCACTTCCTTGGTGGCGTGATCGTACTCGCGAATTCTTCCGTAACTCGGAACCTCACTGACATACTTCTGCGCAGTAAATTCGTCCACGCTGAGCCCCATTTCGCGATCGGCGCAGATAGCGTCGATGATAAGGATATTACCGGTCTTGGGCAGTTGCCGAGCGTCACTCATCGCCCAAGAGAAACAGGAGTCCGCTACTGGTCCCTCATGTGACGCCCAGAGTTGACGGACCGTCATCGTTTTCTCGTCGACTTTGTACTCGACGCCGCGACTGAACGACTTTTCAGGTGCCATCCAAGGCTCCGGAGGACGGGCGCGCAGAAATCCGTTGTCATACACCACGATAGAGCCGGAGGTCGAAATGTGCGGATTGTGTTGGTGCGACGGCCAACGGAACGGCTCTCCGACGGGACGCAACACCTTGCTCTCAAGTTTGCCCCAACCCCCCGGCCGCCCTAGGATCCACTTCACTTGGCTGCTCTTACGATCGATCTTAAGGATGGCTTCCTGATGGCGGAAGGACACCAGCACCGAATCGTCGGTGGGGTCGTAGGTCACGCCGTTGCCGTGGGTCCAGTCGGCATGATCGGGAAATCCTCGCGTCGGCCAGTAAGCGTTGGTCGCCTCGTAACCGATACGAAACGGGTCAAGATGATCCCAAGCACTCCAGCGCCAGAGCACCTTGCCAGTTTTGCGGTCGATTTCGACGATATCATCGCCCATCACCATCCGGTCGCGTCGCTTGGAGAGATCGAACGCATCGTCGTAGTAGCCCTTCACCATGCGCGCGTTGGCGGTCAGTGCGAGGAAGTTGCCATTCGGCATCTCGTGGGGCTGGTGATGCAGCGTTTCGACTTCGATGCCCACGCCAGCACTCGAGGTGATCTCGGGGTTTCGGGCTGCATACCATTGGTTCACGATGTTGCCGAAAAGATCGACCTCGAGAGTTCGATTATCCGCTCGATGGAACAAGATGTTGCCATCTTCGAACTGGTCGACGCCGGCGATGCGCGAGTCCGACTCGTAGCGCCACACGATACGACCGTGGTCGTCGACGATGACGAGCGCGCCCCACTGTCGCATGAAGTTGAACTGACCGGCGCTGCGATACGGCGGACGAATCGGCACAGCGCGCCGCAGCACGAACAGCGTGTACCCCGGCTCGGTGCGTTGCGGAGATATCTTCGTAACGCGGATCCGCGGATTATCTCCGGTGGCGCTGACCATAGGCTGAGGCACGAACACGAGCTTGTTCGGGAAGCGGGTAATTTCTCCAGCGGAATTGCGCACCGACACGAATACCTCGTGACGTACGTCGGCTTCAAGGCCGATCAGCGGAATGCCTTTGCTAGGGTCCCACGAGGAGTCGAACTCCATTTCCCAGCGCCGCGAGCGATCGTTGATGCTGACGATGGTCGTCACAGGCTGATCGACGGTGAAACGCAGCATTCCAACCATCGGCGCGCGCAGATTGGAGTTCGGCCCGAGTGTCGGTCGCTTAGTGAAGGTCGGCGGAGCTGCCTCGAGACTTGCGACCGACAACAACAGCCCGAGAGTCATGACCGCTGAGGTCACCCACTTGCAGTACTTCGGCAACTTCATTTCGCATCTCCAATTCCGCATTGGTGTTGATTCCGTTACAAAAACCTTCATAACGCTCCGAGGGCAACGTCGATTCGCCGCAATGCATCGTCCAACTCGGCGTCACTCAGCACCGTCGAAACGAAGTATCGGTCGCCCCGGCCGGGATAGAGTCCTTCCTGGATGAGCAGTTGGCGAAAACGACGTGCTTTCGACAAGTCGGCATGCCTCGCGAGCTCGCTCGGCGCATGGGCAACGCTCAACTCGGTGAAGTGGACGCAGAACACGCCGCGCACGCCCTGCACGAGCACGGGGTGCCCGTGTCTGCGCGCGATGTCATAGATACCCTCCATCAACGCCGACTGCTTGGCGTCGATGCGCCGAAATGCTGCCCCGTCGTCGCGCTCGAGCATGGTCAGCGTCGCGACCGCCGCCGCCATACTGGCAGGCGCGGCATTGAACGTACCTGCGTTGACAACTCGATTGGTCCGCAGCAACTCGAGCACATCTCGACGACCTGCGACGGCCGCAAGCGCCATTCCTCCCGCCAGTGCCTTGCCGAAGGTGGAAAGATCGGGCGTTACGCCGAAATGCTGCTGCGCACCACCCAAGCCCATACGAAAACCAGTGATCACCTCGTCAATGCACAGGAGTACGCCATGGCGCGTGCACAACTCCCGAACGCGTTCAAGGTAGCCGGGGCGAGGCAGGCAACACCCGCCATTGGTCATCGCCGCCTCCATGATCACCAGAGCGATCCGCTCGCCGTGCTGATTTAGCAGAGTTTCCAAACGCTCGATGTCGTTCCAAGGAATCTTGTACGACTCTGCAAAAGCCGAAGCCGATCGACCCTCGGTGTGCATCGGGTCTTCGGTGCTCTCGATGGCGTAGGGTACGGCTCCGAGATCAGGGTTGCTTCGGCCGCCGAGCACGTTATCGATCCAACCGTGATAATTACCATCAAAACGCACGAAGTGCGTACGCCCGGTGAATGCTCGCGCCAAACGAATCACCAGTTGCACCGCTTCGGAGCCGCTGGTCAGAAACCTGACCTGCTCGGCGCAAGGAACATGTTCGACGATCTTCTCGGCGAGATAGACCTCGTTCGGGGTCTGTAGCATTCCCGCGGCGATATTAAAAATCTGATCTAGTTGTGTGTGCACGGCGGCGAGGTACTCGCGGTTCCCATGGCCCCAGATGTTGGGCCCCATGCCAAGCGCAAAATCGAGCAACTCGCGCCCGTCGACATCCCACATTCGCTGTCCTTCGCCGCGCACCACGAACACCGGTGGCTCCTCGGCCGCGCGCAGATTGCTCTGTCGACCAGGCATGACCCGTCTGGCGCGCTCGGCGAGTTCACGAGTCTTCGAACCCACCAACCAATCGTCCATTTGGGACATCTTCGTCACCTCCCCCATCTTTTGATGCGTCCCGAATGTAGAGCCTGCTGTGATCCCGGGAGGCATCCAACACGGTGGAACTTTTTCGTTTCCCGGCAAAGTGCTTGGCTGGCGAATCCGAGCTTCGCCAGCCACGACGCCGCACTGCTATTCTGGGACGGTGTCGCGCATTCGATTCGAACACGTCGGTCTAACGGTCAGCAACCTCGACCAGATGGTGGCTTTTTTCACCGAACTACTAGGTTTTTCTGTGAAGGCACGCGTGCAGCCTTTTGATCCGTTAGCCGTCTCCGGGATCACCGGAATCGACGGGGCCAGTGCACGCGAGGTAGCCTATCTTGCGCGCGGCGAGATGACTTTCGAACTGCTCGAGTACCGCACGCCACCGCCGCAACGCTCCCATCTGCGTCCCTGCGACCCGGGGTACATGCACTGGCTGGTAGAAGTGGAGGATGTGCCGAACACTACAAAGCGTGCAGCCCAGTACGGATTCGTGGCAGTCAACGCACCGTACCGAGTAGCCATGGGTCCGAACGCCGGCAAGCTCGGCACCTACTTGCGTCATCCTGACGGATTTTCGCTGGAGGTGATCGGCGCCGACGTAATCGGCTCAGTTCTCTGAGGCTGCGGAACCCTCGAGAGCCCAGGGGGCTGTCTTGCCCTCCGCAGCCATCGCCTCAGCGTACAGCCGGCGAAATGGAAAACTCTGTCGATCGGCGCGGATCACGAAGGGCGTTGCGAGACCACCGGGACCCTGCGCTTCGGGCACCAGCTCCCCGAGAATTTTCGAGTCTTCGGCAGTCAGCGCCGGCATATACTGCTTAAAGAGCCAGTCGGCGACCGAATTCAAAGAATGATTTCGCGTCACCCCACCGAAAAGATAAGTGTGCTCAGCATCGGATGGCGTGAAGAACGCAAACGTATGATCGCGCGGTCCGCTGGCATCTGTAGTGGTGATGCAAACAAGACCGGAGAGCCGATAGTGATAAGCCTTGTGCGTCGGCTTGAGGTTATCCATCGCCAATCGCGCAAGCCAATCCATCACTCTGCTGCCGGTTGCGACATCGGCTACCGCCGGTGACTCCGCTACCATCGATCCCATCTCTGCGATGCCACCGTAGCCACGTCGATCCGCGTCGGTGGTGATCTTAAATGGCGCTACACGTTCGCTTGCACCGGGAATGGTAGCCTGATGCACGAACGCCAAATGCGCATCATCCAAAGCATTTTCCATCGCGTTCAAATAGCTGCCGGCAGACAACTGGCCCCGCGGCAACATCGTCATCCGCCATGGAGTCCCGTAGCCTAGAAACTCCGGCACCTCCGGCTCACATGTCGGCGTATCGCCCGGCTCGGGCCACACCCATACGAAACCGGCCTTTTCGATCACCGCATATGAAGGCACCCGCAGCGCGCGCGGAATCGGCGCTTCAGAATCCTGTGACGGGATGCGAGTGCACGCGCCCCCGCCATTGAAACGCAGACCATGAAACGGGCACTCGACGCTGTCACCAACCACCTTGCCGCGGGCAAGATCCGCGCCACGGTGGGGACAGGTGGCCGCTAAGGCTTGTACGCGACCGTCCGGATTGCGAAAAAAAACGATCCGCCTCCCGCAGATCATGCGACCTAGCGGCCTGTCGCGCAGTTCTGCGGAGATGGCACCAACGTACCAGTTGCGGGTGACGAAGATACGGCTTGCCGCCGACGTCTCGGTGGTCATGGGCTGAGGCCTCGTTAAGCGACGACCGTCAGACCGCCGTCCACCGGCAGCGCGACGCCCGTCAGATATGAAGATTCGTCCGAACAAAGCCACACGGCGGCGCGCGCGATCTCCGCGGGATCGGCGCCCCGCCGCAGCGGGGTACGCTCGATGCGCTTCGCCGACAGCGATGCCGGCGCGGCCTGGATCGCGTCCGTCATGTCGGTCATCACGATGCCGGGACAGACGGCGTTGATGCGGATGCCGCGCTCGCCATAGTAGCTGGCGGCGGCGCGCGTGAGTCCGACGACGCCGTGCTTGGTGGCACCGTATGAGGGGTTCAGTGTCGCCGCGCGCAGGCCAAGGATGGAGGCGTTGTTGACGATCGAACCGCCGCCGCCGGCGAGCATCGCGATGATCTCGTGCTTCATGGAGAGCCAGACGCTCTTCAGGTTGATGTCCATTATCCGGTCCCAGTCGGACTCGGCGAGTTCGTGCAGCGGCGTGCCCATCGGACCCAGGACGCCAGCGTTGTTGAAGGCGAAGTCGAGGCGGCCGAGCTCGGCGACCGTCCGCTCGACCATGCCTTGCACATCGGCCTCCACGGCAACATCCGCGCGGACCGCGATGGCGCGCCCGCCGCCGGCCTCGACCTCGGCGACGACGCGCTCGGCGGCGGCGAGGTCGATGTCGGCCACCGCCACGGCGGCGCCGCAGCGGACGAACTCGAGCACCGCTGCGCGACCGATCCCGCGGCCGCCGCCCGTCACCAATGCTGCCCGACCCTGCATATTTTCAGACTATATCTCTGCCCATGGATCGTCGATTGCCGAGGCGTGACCAATGCAGACGCCTGTCGGATTTCGAAAGTGTTTAGTCGATATTCACTGTGCGTTACGACAAGTGCACAAATCAGTTACCGTCCCGCCTAATCCGATTGGTCCAGCGCGCCTCATGGATGCGCTCGCCGTTGTGCCAGCCCTCGATCCGCTCCTCGACGACGAAGTGGGTCGGCGTGGAGGTCATGGTGGTGGCCACCTTCGCGGCGACCTTCCAGCCTTCGCGCTCCGAGGCGTTCTCAGAGGTGAAGGCGATGCGGTAAGAGTTGATGTCGCTCTCGTCGATGGTCGCCTCGGCCGAAAAACCTTTACCGTGACGCATCGCCACTGCGTCGTAGGTGCGCATCTCGACCGTGCGGGCCGCGCCGAATTTCGCGCGGCGGGGGCCGGCGGGCCCTTCGTAGGTCACCCTGCGCTTCGTGGGATCCGCGGGCGCAGGCATCTTGCCGCTCTTGTCGGACAGCACCTCGACGGGCATGTCCGGCTCGCGCGCGCGCGCGGGCCGTATCGGGATGTCGATTGCGGTCGCGCCCGCCACCAGCTGCAGCGATACCTGCTCGGGCGCAGGCCACACGATGGGCCATTGGCTCTGCGACACCGACAACCGCAGCCGCGAGCCCTTCCTCACACGGCGCGAGGTGAAGTTCAGCAGGATGTCCTGCGTCTGCTCCGCGCCGGCGACGATCGGCGTCCACGCCGTATGGTCGGCATTGTGGGCGAGGTTGCGCACGCCGTAGGTCAGCAACCATGACCGGCCGTCTGCCGCGATCTCGTTAAGGCGCACCGCGAGCTTGGCGATCGGCTTGTCCGCGACGAACACGAGCCGCAGCGTCGGCCGCCCGACGATGTCGATGTCGGCGTTCAGCGGCTCGCTGTCGAACACCAGCGACAGCTTGTCGTCGTCCGATTGCTCGGTCGGCGCCATCGAGGACATGTCCGTCGGCGACAGCACCGGGATGCAGCCGCCGATCGTCAGCGCCGACGGCACGGCGATCCGCGTGCGCGGCGCCGCCGCGGCCTGCAGGGCCTTGCCGGGCGTCAGGTGCAGACGGCGCGCCGCGATCGAGGGCGCAGGCCACCGCTGCTCGGCGACCCACCGGCCCGGGATGTCCGCCGGATGGCGCTGCGCGACCGTGGCATCCGCGATGAAGCTGCGCAGCATCGGCTCGTCCATGATCCCGTTGTCGTTGCCGTTGAGCCAACGGTCCCACCAGCGCGTCTCCTCGACCGCCCAATCGAGGCGCGGACCGGGATCGCCTTCGTGCGGCCAATGGTGGCCCCAGGGTCCGACGAGACCCTTGCGCGGACCGCCGAGCCGCTCAAGCGTGCGCGGCACTGTGTTGATGTAGGAGTCCTCAAGACCTCCGACCACGTAGACCGCGCACTTCACCTTCGAGAGGTCGCTGACGATGCGGTCTCGCCAATACTGGTCGACCAACTGGTGACGCATCCACTCCGACACCAGCGGCTGTTGCGCCTGCAGCCGCTCCAGCCACATCCCGCGCCAACGGTCACCGACCAGTTCGGGGTCCGGCGGATCGATCATGGTCTGCTTCCAGATCGTGCCCCAAACGACCTTCTCGTTGATCACGCAGCCGCCCAGCGTGTGCACGTCGTCGGTGTAGCCGTTCTCGGTGCCCATCGCGGCGACGATCGCCTTCAGCTCGGGGATGCCCTTGGCCGCGGCCTGGAAGGCGTTGATGGAGCCGTACGAGATGCCGCGGATGCCGACCTTGCCGTTGCACCACGGCTGCCGCGATATCCAACGCACCAACGGCGCCACATCGGCCTGCTCCGGCAGGTCGTATTCATTGACGATGATGCCGCCGGATTCGCCGGTGCCGCGGACATCGACCCGCACCAGCGCGAAGCCCCGCGGCACCAACCAGGCCGCAGTGCGATCGTCCGACCGACGGTAGCCGACCCGTTTGCGGTAGGGCAGCATCTCGAGGATCGCGCCCACCGGTGCGGCCTCGGCGTCCTCCGGCATGAAGATACGGGCGGCGAGCTCAATGCCGTCCGGCATCGGGATCCAGGTGTTCTCAATCACCTTCAGCTTGCGGACCGGCGGCGGCGCCCACACCGGCGTCGCCGACCAGGCCGGCCGGTGCCATCCGGCCACGGCGACGGCACTCGCGGTAGACCCGATGAACTCACGTCGTGACGGCGCCATACGAACCTCAATTCAACGAACTGCGAAATTCCAATCCAGCAAGTACTTGAGGATGTTTCAAGTATAGCAATAATCCATATCGTTTAGGTTGCCTACAGTTATTTTTGCGCTTAGATTCAAGCCATGCGTCTTCAGGCCGAAGCGGACGAGGCAAAGGCATGCTGGATCACATCAACAAAGCCGAACGTCTCGCCAAAGGTGTCGACACCGGGCAACTTGGATTATTCCGCTCGCTTATCGGCGGACACGACCGCCGTCTGACGACGGTGTTTGACAACCTCCTCAATCACCCTGACTCAAAAATCATCGCCCTCTCGGCTGACCACCGCACTATGGCAGCAAGGGTCGAAGTTGCCCGGAATGCCGGTCATGGCCGCTGGGAATTTTATTGTCTCGGAGACGACACGTTTTTGATCGCAGGCGACTCCCTGTTCGATCAACCTTGCGTCGAGCAGGTCCCAGGCGAGGATATTGTGGAATTCCATCTACGGTTGTCGGGGACGATGCGCTTGCGAGATCCAAGCCACTCGAAACCTTTAGTTATCGAGCCGAATTGCCTTCTAGTGTGGCGACAACCACCCGACGTCGAGGTTCAGGATCGGGTGGAGGCTGGTAAACGAGACACCTTCGTATCGCTGTACTGCCGTCCTGAACGGCTCGCTGCGCTGGCGACGAAACATGACATCAGAGTCCCCGAGTCCTTGCGTTTCGCTGTTGGTCTCTGCTCAACGCCTACGCGACATCTGCTGCTGCCACTCGACCCTAGCCTCACGCTAATAGGCCACGGTTTGCTGGATAGCCCGTTTGTCGGTGGCCTGCGGCTCTTGCATGCGGAAACCAAGGCAACGGAACTGCTTTGCGAAGTGCTCCACTACACAATGCGCCCCCCTCCCGGACCGCAGCCCGTAAGTGCAGAGGATTTGCGGCGGCTTGACGTGGCACGGCAAATCGTCGTCACGCAGCACGCCCCGCCGCCATTGATCGGCGAGATCGCGCGCCGCATCGGCATGAGTGAGACGAAACTCAAGCGGGCGTTCAAGTTGCGCTTCGGCTCCACCATTTTCCACATGAGCCTCGACGCACGAATGAGGCACGCGCTCGAACTGCTGCGCTGCAAGCACATGCCGGTAAGTCGTGTGGCCGCCACGGTGGGCTACAGCCACCAGACGAGTTTTGCGTCGGCTTTCAAGAAGCATTTCGGATTTCTGCCAGGAGCTGCTCGCCACGAACGCGGCAGAATGAACGGGTAGCGAAGATCATTTCGCCACTGATCTGCAGACAGGAAAGCCAAATGATCAACTTCGACTGAAACTACTTCATGAACATCTAGGGCCGCCTCGTCGGATCGGCTCAGCGCCTGCGTGCCGCTCAACTAAGGGAGTACATCACCATGAAACGACGCGATCTGCTCACCGCCTCGGCGCTTGCCGGCGGCGCCCTGCTTACCAGCCGTGCATACGCCCACGTCGGTGAGCCGGGAGCCGAACTTCGATACTGGGACAACCACACCGGCTTCGGCTACGAGGGGCCGCAGGATGTCGCACTGCTCGACCACTGGCGCAAAGCGGGCGCGCACTACGTCTGCGTTAACGTCGGCTTCGACATGATGCCTTGGAGCACCACCATTCTCGCCATAGCCGACTACACCAAAGCCATCGAGGCGCGTTCGGACCTCAGGTTGTGCGCAACGCTCGCTGACGTGCGCGCAGCGTGGCGAGCAGGGCAGATGGCCGTGACTTTCAATATCGAGGGCATGGGAGCACTGAACGAAAACCTGCGGATGGTCGAGCTTTACTACAAGCTCGGCATTAGGCAAATGCTCATCGCTTACAACGCCAACAACGCGGCAGGCGGCGGCTGTCACGACAAGGACGAAGGTCTGACAGATTTCGGCCGCGCCGTAATCCGCGAGATGAACCGTGTCGGAATGGTCGTCGACTGCGCACATAGCGGCATCCGCTCGAGCCTGGAGGCAATGCGTCTGTCAGACAAGCCCTGCATCTTCAGTCACGCCAATGTTCGCGCCCTACGCGACCATGAGCGAAACATCACCGACGAGCAGATCAAGGCGGTGGCGGCGACTGGCGGTGTCGTGGGCATCAATGGCCTGAACCTGTACCTTGGCGAAGGACCCGCCACGGTGGAAGGCGTGGTCCGGCACATCGACTACATCGCGAAATTGGTCGGCACCGCTCACGTCGGCGTTGCGCTCGACAGCGACCCGAGCGGGTGGACAGCCCCACCTGCGGAGAGCCTCACTCCAGAGATGGCTGCGCTGTTCGAAAAGTATTGGCCGGCACGCCAATACCCGTCTTCGGTGAAAGACGACTTCTTGCAACCCAAAGCGCTGCCGTTGATAGCCCATCGACTTTCCGCCATGCGTTACGCGGAGAAGGACGTCCGCGCGATCATGGGTGGCAACTTCATGCGCATCGCCTCGCAGGTTTGGGCTCCGTCCCGCGTCGTCGGGCAAGAGGCACCATAAACCTTGACGACCGATAGCTCGCGAGCAACCGCGCCGTGACAACGGCTTGTTTGCTCGGAACTCCGGCCGAAACCCGGCTGTGGTGGCCGTCCGTTTGAACGCTCATAGACCTTGACGCAACGACTTGGAACGCAATACCGCCACGGCGGTCAGCACCAGAGCAGCCGCCAATGCCAGATACGTGACGGCTACGCCCCAACGCTCGACCGCGTAACCCGTCGCGACCATTCCGAGTGGCGGACCCGCATAGAATGCCGAAATCTGCGCACTGTAAACCCGCCCATGCTGGTCTGCCGGCACTCGCTGCTGAACAAGAGTGGTAACGAGCGGATTCAGTGGTCCCCAAAAAAACCCGAGACAGAACGCCGCCGCTGTGAGCCACGGCAACGGCGGCAGCAATGCCATCGGCACGATGCTTGATGCGGTACCTGCCATGATCATCCGCAACAACCTCGCGGGTGAAAGGCGCTCGCCCATCCAACCGTACCCGAAGGCACCCAGGGTCGCCCCGGCGGACAGCGCTGATATCACCACACCAAAACCGCGCGGATCACCCTGCTGCTCAAAAAAAGCGGTCAGCACAATTGATTCGCTGGGTAGATAGATCATGGCTATGCCGACCAGTGCAATCGTCAACGTCCGCAGCACACGATCGCGCCATAACACTGCGAATCCGCGCAGAATTCCGCGATCATCAGCGACGCTGCGACCGTCACCTGTATTTCTCCCGTCGAGACCCAGATCACCGACGCGTAGAAATGTGATGCAAAACGCTGACACCATAAATAGCAGTGCAGCACACCAGAACGGACTGACCACACCGAACCCGGCGATCAGCCATGCTCCGATGGCAGGGCCAGTAACCCATGCGACACCAAATACCCCGTCGTGAATGCCGTTGAGGCTTTTCTGCGCGATCCCGGTGGCGTGCGCAGCGTCAGTCAGTAACGCCTTGCGGGCTGTGTAGCCAGCCGGATCAAACAGTGCACCGAGCATGGCGAAGAGGAACACGCTCGTCGGTGTAAGACCAAAAAGCGCGGCTGAGACGGGAATTGCCAATACAGACAGCGCAGACAAAACATCCGCGCCGATGCTCACTTGGCGACGCCCGATATGGTCCACCAACCAACCACCAAACGGGGTGATCAGAAGCGGCGACAATGACGAAGCAGCTAAAACGAGACCCGCAATCGTCGGCGAATCGAAACGCGCCATCACCAGCCAAGGAATCGCAATGGTTACTATGGCGTTGCCCAGACCCGAACAGAGATTCGCGGCTTGCAGCAGCACTACATGCGATGGCGGCCGGTATCGCATCGTTTAATCCGCGTTGCTGAATGGAGTCGGGTTAACGGCAGCCTACTGCAGTAGAAATGCGCTTCAGGCCGAACGATGGGCCAGCGGCAGCACGTCAATCATCTGCAATCGGGCCCGGAGGAGGCTTTCCGTGAGGCGAGATCGCGCGTCGGCCGCACTTGGTTCGCTCCAAAGATTCCGCAGCTCGTGCGGATCGGATTCCCGGTCGAACAGTTCGCCCTGCTCGTCACCATGCCAAAGCGTAAGTCGCCAGCGGCTATCTATATAGCTCGTGAGTCGTACCGGACCAAGCTCACCCATATGGATGGGCAGTTCGTCCTCCTCAATGACGACGCCTTCGCGGTCGATTGAAGAAGCCATGATGTTGACTCCCTGCATGCCAACAGGTATGCCGAGCCCCACTCGGCAAAGAATGGAGCGGGCCAGATCAAGAGTGCTTACAACCTGACCGCGTACGGCCGGCTGCGCAGAAGCAGGATCGCGCCACAGCAGCGGTACCCGAATCACACCCTCGTAATGAAACCCCTGCTTGAAGATCAAAGAATGGTCTCCCATCAGATCGCCATGATCGGATGTGAACACCACCACGGTATTTTCTTCGAGGCCGAGACGACGCAATGCGCCGAGGATACGTCCAACCGCATCGTCGATCATGCTGATTGACCCGTAGCTGAGTGCGATTGCTTCGCGAAGTGCCGACTCACTGACGAACTGCGTGCAAAAGCGGCCAGGCAGGAAATCAGGCTGCGCACTGAAAGCCCGCAACCGCCGTAGAAGCGCGACTTCTTCAGAATCAACATGACCGAAGGAGGCGGGCAGTTCGACTTCACGCGGATCGTACATGCCCCAGTAGCGACCCGGCGGCGTAAACGGATGATGGGGGTCCGGAAAAGAGCATTGCAGCAGAAACGGCGTGGTAGCGCCTTGGGCCGCAAAGCGTTCCAGCGCCGCTACAGTCCGCTCTTCGACGAAGGATGTCGGATACGCCGCCTCGGGCACGGCCGTTCGCCAAGCCTGCGGCGCCCTCGTAGAACCGGGCAAAGCATTGGTGGGCCCGATGAGCTGATCGATGTTTGGTACCCGCGCGCGCGCCCACGTGCGGTAGTGACCGCCGACTTGATCGCCATGTCCGCACGCAAACTCCACGTGCTCGAAGCCGTAGTAAGGCAAGGCGATCTGGCGATGAGGATCAGCAGCCCAAAGCTCCTCCCGTTCAGCCAAGTAACGCGAGTCGTTCGTCACGTCAGGCAGAGCGGTTGGCCAATTTTCCCGGCGATCATCATTGGGTCGCATCGAGGAAAACAGCAACGGGTCAGGCACTTCACGACGCGACTGAGACTGCAGATGAGCCTTGCCGATCAGCGCCGTCCGGTACCCAGCACGACGCATGACTTCGGCAAAGGTCATTGACTCGATTGGCAACGGCACCCCGTTATGACGTACCCCATTTACGGAGGGCATACGACCTGTCAGCAACGTTGCCCGGTTTGGCATGCAGATCGGGTTGGCCACATAACAACGTTCGAACCGCTGTCCGCGCGCGGCAATGCCGTCAATGTGCGGCGTACGGAGCTGACGATTACCGTAGCAGCCGAGGTGGTCCGCCCGATGCTGGTCGGTGACGATGAGCAGGACGTTTGGTCGGTTCACATCCGAACCATAAACCATTTTGCGCCGTACGGTTTAGAGCCAATCGGCGAAAAACCGCGGTGATGCGGTAGCGGGCGAGTTGCGAGAGCAGGTTATTGTTTTTGGAATTGGGACCCTCGGTCCACCGTAGCGTCCGCGACAGCACGAAAAAGGCGAAAATGACAAGCCCGACAGGAGTCCGCGCTGCTTGATTCGTAACCTTACAGATCGACTTTCGGCTGAAGAGTGGCTCGCGCGCGCCGCGCGGGTGATGCCTGGCACGCAGTCGAATTTGCGCGCTGGTGCCAACGCACCGCCGCCGCTCGTGCTGACTTCGGCTCTTGGCGCACGGGTTCGTGATGCAGATGGGCGTGAGTACATCGACTACACGCTGGGCATGGGACCGGCCATTTTCGGTTACTCAAACCCGATCTATTTGGAGGCCATCCAAGGGCAACTGCACCAACTTTTCAGCGTGACTTCGGCACGTGCACACACGACAGCCGAAATTGAACTGGCCGAAACGATCTCGGCATTGCTTCCCTGCGCCGAAAACGTTCGTTTCGCCATATCCGGCACCGAAGCGGACCAACTCGCCATCCGCATCGCGCGAGCCTATAGCGGTAGACGCCGGTTCGTCCGTTTCGTTGGGCATTACCACGGCTGGATGGACAACGTCTCAGTGAGTTCCAGCGAAGGGCAGTGGCAGCCGTCCGCTGATGAGTCCTTCTGCATCGCCTGGAACAACGCTGAGGCCCTCGAGGCATTGCTACGCGAACACTCCAGCGACATCGCTCTGGTGCTGATGGAACCCGTTATGTGCAACTTTGCATGTTGCCCACCGCGGCCGGGCTATTTGCAAACCGTGCGACAACTCTGTGACCGATACGGGGTTCTGCTCTGTTTTGATGAGGTCATCACTGGATTTCGCGTCGGTTTAGCCGGTGCGCAGGGAGCCTTCGGCGTCACCCCGGACCTGGCCGTGCTCGGAAAAGCACTTGCCGGAGGGCTGCCGCTTGCTGCGGTAGCAGGACGGCGGGAAATACTCGACGTGCTTCGTACGCAACGCGTGACCGGCGCTGGCACGTTCAACGCTTTTCCGCTCGCCATGGCCGCGGGACTCGCCACCTTACGACTGCTGCAGTCGACAGAGTTCGCCCACTACCAGCGAATCGACCATCTACAGGCAAGACTGACACGAGAACTGGGGGTATTGCTCCGAGGGCACGGCATACCCTGCCTGCTGCAGGGGCCGCGTGGCATTTTCAGCCTGCGCATCATTGATCGTGACACGGCGTATTCCCCCCACGATCTACAGACGGAAGATCTCGGCATCGCGGCCCGGCTGTCGGTGCTTCTGCAAGAGGAGGGAGTTCTGATGGCCGGTGGAGCACGTTTCAACCTTTGCTCCGCCATGACGGATGCGGACGTCGATGAAACAATAATGCGATTCGAGCGCGCTCTGGTACGTCTGCCGCGGTGCGATTGACCGAACGGGAATCAGCGAGGACTCCTGAACCATGACACGTGATCAACTACTCTGCGCTTACCGTCGTCTGCGACTGCTACGCGAGTTCGAAGAACGCACCCGGATTGAGTTTCAGACCGGACAGATTGCCGGCTTTACCCATCTCTATGCCGGTATGGAGGCCATCGCGGTAGGCGTTTGCGAGCACCTGACCGACGAAGACAAGATCATCAGCACTCATCGTGGACACGGTCATTGCCTCGCGAAAGGTTGCGACCCCGTTGCCATGATGAAGGAGCTATGGGGGTCGAGTGAGGGGCTGTGCGGCGGCAAAGGAGGCACAATGCATATCGCCGACTTCAGTCGCGGCATGCTGGGCGCCAACGCGGTGGTTGGCGCAGGGGCGCCTATCGCCGTCGGCGCAGCGCTTGCCGCCTCGATAACCGGTGCATCGTGGGTGGCGGTTTCGTTCGTCGGCGATGGCGGTACCAACATCGGCAGCGTCTACGAGGCCATGAATATGGCGGTCGTGCTTCGCCTGCCCAAGATTTTTGTCATAGAAGACAACGGGTGGGGTGAAATGACACCCATCGGCAACGCCGCCGGAAATCGGGATCTGGCGGCGCGCGCAGCGGCGATGGGCATGCCCGCAGTAAGCGTGGACGGAACCGATTTCTTTGCAGTCCATACCGCAGCCGGCGTTGCCATCAGCCGTGCGCGACGTGGTGAAGGTCCGTCGACAATCGTGGCGAGCGCCCCCCGGTTTTACGGTCACCATGAAGGCGATCCGCAGTTGTATCGCAGCCGCGAAGAGGTGGCGGAACTGCGGCGCAAGGATGACTGCCTGCCGCGATTTATCGAACGAGTGACGGCCACCGGTGACGTGACAATGGAAGATCTCGGCATCATTGACGCAGATATCGCGCGCCTTATGGATTCAGCCGTCGAACAGTCAAAGGCCGCGCCGCGGCCTACGGCCGACGACGTGCTGCAGCACGTTTACATCCGATATCGGTGAGGTCCCGGGATCATGACCATCAAGAGCATGCGCGATGCGTTGAATGAAGCTCTCCATCACGAGTTCGCGCGCGATCCACGCGTGTTCCTGATCGGAGAGGATGTCGGCGGCTTTGAGAAAGACGGCCAACCGGTCGAGATTGGCGGTGTATTTGGAGTGTCGAAAGGGCTCTACCGCAGCTACGGTCGTAAAAGAGTCATCGACTCGCCGATATCGGAGGCCGCCATCATCGGCGCAGCCTCAGGCGCTGCGCTGTGCGGGCTGCGCCCCATCGCGGAGATAATGTTCGCCGACTTGACGGCTGTTTGTTTCGACCAGATCGTCAATCAGATCGCCAAGTTCCGCTACATGTTCGGTGGCCAGTGCGCCTGCCCGGTGGTGATCCGGATGACCACCGGTGGCGGGCGCAACGCGGGCGCCCAGCACTCGCAGACGTTCTATCCGATCTTTACCAGTTTCCCTGGGTTGAAGGTCGTTGTGCCATCAAATGCCTACGATGCCAAGGGCTTGCTGATCACAGCCATCCGCGACCAGGACCCCGTGCTCTTCTTCGAGCCCAAGGTTCTCTACACCGAAAAATGCGAAGTCCCCGATGAGGCATACAGCATCCCGTTCGGCGAGGCCGCAATGCCCCGCGAGGGGGAGGACGTCACCATAGTGGCCTTCGGACAAGCCGTAAATTGGTCTATTCAGGCTGCCGATGAATTGCGCCAGGCGCACGGCATTCGTTGTGATGTGATTGACCCTCGTACGCCGTCACCGCTCGATGAGGAAACCATCCTAGAAAGCGTTGCTGCAACCGGACGCCTTGTAGTAGTGGACGAGTCTCCGCCGCGCTGCGGGTTGACGGCAGACATCGCGGCGCTTGTGGCGGACAAAGCGTTCCGTTACCTCAAGGCGCCGATCAAAGCAGTGACGGCGCCGCATACGCCTGTACCCCAGGCTCGCGAACTTGAACGCGCCTACCTGCCCAACCCGCGGCGTATCATCGCCGCCGTCGAAGAGGTTTTACGATGACTTCAAAAATTTCCGCTGTGGTCGTTCCGAAGTGGGGACTGGAAATGACCGAAGGCACGATTTCCTCTTGGCTAAAAATGCAGGGCAACGCCGTCGACCGAGGCGAACCGCTGCTTGAAGTGGAATCTGAAAAAATCGTCAACAGTGTCGATGCACCTGCCGACGGGGTGTTGCGTCGTATTCTGATCGATGCCGGAAACGCGGGCGCCGTCGGAACTTTAGTGGGTATCGTCGCCGACACAGACGTATCCGAGCAGGACATCGACGCATTTATCGCCGGCTTCCGTTCACCTGTTATCGACGATAAGGTTGCACCATCGACAGAGGTGCCCGCTGCGGTCGAAACCCGGGTTAATACGGTCGTTGACTCAGAGCCTCCGGGAAACAGCCCCGTCCGCATCAGCCCACCAGTGCGCCGGCTCGCCGAAAGCCTTGGCGTATCGCTCGCAAGCCTGCGCGGCACGGGCCCCAACGGCCGCATCCTGCAGCAGGATGTGGAGCGCGCGGCTGCAGGCTCCGCCACGATCTCAGCAGCAAGTCCGACTCCCGAAATATCCGGAGGTGTGGAGCAGCCGCGTCTGCAGCCTTGGAGTGCAACACGTCGCGCCATCGCGAAAAAAATGGTCGACTCCGCCCGCGGTGTTCCCCACTTTTATATCGTTATGGATGTCGACGCTCGGCCGCTGCAAACCTTACGCGAGCGATATAAGGCTGCCGGCACTTCCGCGTCAATCAACGATCTTATCGTGCAGGCAACAGCTCGCGTGCTGCCGCGACATCCCGCCGTCAATGCCAACCATGCCGATGACGGTCTGCTGAGCTTTGCTCACGCACACATTGCCGTTGCCGTTGCAACCGACGAGGGTGTACTGGCGCCGGTTCTGCGCTTTGCGGACCGTTTACAGTTGCCGGAATTGACCGTTGCGTTGGCAGGGCTGCGCGAGCGTGTGACTGCACGGCGAGTCGGCAAAGGTGAGCTCGATGGCGCATCGTTCACGGTCTCGAATCTCGGCATGTACGGGGTGCGCGAGTTCACTTCGATAATCACGGCACCGCAGTGCGCATCGCTTGCGGTCGGCGCAATTCGTTCAAGCGGCGATGCGATGACGCTCACTTTGACTCTGTCTTGCGATCATCGCGCGATAGACGGCGCGACCGGAGCCGCGTTTTTGCGCGAATTGAAGGACGCGCTGGAAACAGCCTAGTTTTTCCGGGCCGTCGGTTGCAGCCGAGCGATCAATAACATCACGAAGCAGCATACAGCGGCCGGAATCGCCAGCGTCGAGATAATCGAATCCACCGTATATCCCGCTGCCAGAGCTGCGCCACCTAGTAGCGGACTGGAAATCGAACCCACACGACCGATGCCGAGCCCCCAGCCTACACCGCGGGCCCGTACGGTGTCGGCGTAGCAACTCGAAGCAAACGCGCCCAGACAAAAAGAGGCACCAACAACTCCAAATCCCACGCAGAACGCGAGTATGTACGCCGCCGTTACGCTGCTGACTTCCGCTCCGAGGGTTAGCAGACTCAAGGTGGCGAGTAAATAGAGCAGCGCAAGCAGACGTGACAATGGATAGCGTGCCGCCAACCACGATGTGACAAGTCCGCCGAACACGCTGCCAAAGTGAAATAGCCCCGTAGCCTGGATCGCAACCTGCAAGGAAAATCCGGCTTCGCGCAGCAGAGTCGGCATCCAGCTCGAATTGAAGAACACCAGTGCCTGGGTACCGATGAACGCGACCCAGAGCAACGGAGTCCCCCAGCGCAACCAGCCAGCAAACAGTAACCTCGAAGATGACGACGCGGCTGGCGATTCTGCCATGTCGGGCAACGGCACTCGCAACGCCCGCTCCAGCACCGGGTCACCCGCGGCACGACCGCTCAGTCGTTGCAACAAATCCGCCGCGGCACTCGGTTTCCTGCCGCTGGCGATCAGGAACTTTATCGACTCGGGCAACTTGAAAAATGCCGCCACGCCGACAATCAAGGGCAACACACCGCCGACGATGAACATTGACTGCCATCCCCAGTTGGCAATGAACGGACCGGCGATCACGCTTGCACCTGTGGAGCCGAGTGCCGCCATTGAATACACCATAACGACGAGAAACGAGCGTCGCCGACGCGGTGCGAACTCCGTGACGAGCGCTATCACGTTCGGAATCGCACCGCCCATGCCGAAACCGGTGATGAAGCGGCAGATGGACAAGCTGGCGAGGTCCGCGCACAACGCGGTCAGCAAGCTTCCCGCTGCCCCTATGACAAACATCCACAGCAGTGCCGTGCGTCGACCAAGTCGATCACCCATCCAGCCGGCGATGGTGGATCCGAAGGCGACGCCGATCAGCGAGGCGGACAGCGCGAAAGCGAAACTCGAAGGCGGCAGCGCCCAGTCGGCCGCCATGGCAGGAACCACAAAGCCGAGCAGACCGAGATCAAAGCCGTCGAGCGACATGATCGCTGCACAAATCAGAAAGATGCGCCAGTGCAAGCGTCCGATCGGCGCCTCGTCGATAACGACGGCAACGGGGTCGTTGGCCGAAGCGGTGGCCGGAGTCATCAGGTGTTGACCGAACCGCCGTCCACAGCCAGCGTCTGCCCGGTAACGAAGTCACTCGCCGAAGAAGCGAGAAACACCAAGGCACCCAAGAGGTCCTGCGGCACCATGTCTCGCTTGAGTGCGCGCTGCTGGATCGCGAATTGATGGTAACGCTGCATGTGTTCGACGTTTTGCACGATTGTGTCACTCATGACTGCGCCAGGCGCCAATGAATTTACGCAGATGCCGAACGCACCAAGCTCGCGCGATAGCGCACGAGTCATCGTTGTCAGCGCGCCCTTGGTGGTGGAGTAGTGGACCATGCCCGGCAATCCCTTGTAAGCGGCACCGGAGGTGATGTTGATTATCTTGCCACCGCCACGCCGCTTCATCGTTGGCACGACATGCTTCACCATTAGGAAGCATCCACGAACGTTTACCGCCATCACCTTATCCCAAAGCTCGACATCGATATCGGTCACGTCCACAGGCGGCAATGTCGCAAAAATTGCTGCGTTATTTACGAGAA
Source organism: Nevskiaceae bacterium (assembly GCA_018883185.1). GTDB lineage: Bacteria > Pseudomonadota > Gammaproteobacteria > Steroidobacterales > Steroidobacteraceae > UBA964. Next base: position 33,601 of record VEQP01000012.1, read on the forward strand.
TGTCTATTCCGCCTGCGAAATCGGCAGCGGCGGCGACAGCCCTGATAACCTCGGGTTCGCTGCTCACATCGAAACGCAGCCCGTGCACGCGAGCCTCGCCGTGCCCTGATCGCAACCGCTGAACCACCGACTCGGGATCGACAACGTCTGCCACCACCACGGTCGCTCCCGCCGCAAGCAAAGCTTCACAGTACGCAATGCCGATACCCTTCGCACCGCCTGTCACGAAAGCCACCCGTCCAGCAAGCACCGTCATGTCGACCTCTTCTTCCACGCCTCGAAATTTTCAAGACTATGCCGTGAAACCCGGCGCAATTCGGGATTGTTTCTTCGGGAATCAGGCCTGGGGCAGCAGGACCATTGCCGCGCGGATCCGCATTCGGGATTCTATCCTCCTCGGGAGCTAACGACGGAGTTTCTGCGAATGGAAAGCTTTGCCAGGCATTGGATCAATGGCGTGTGGGTCGACTCCGTCGATCGCAGCGAAGCGGTCACGACGAACCCGGCAGATGGCAGCGAAGTCTGCCGATACGCCGATGGCTCGCTGCCCGAAGCAGAAGCATCAATTGAAGCCGCGCGTACGGCGTACGAATCCTCGTCCTGGGCCCATGACCCGCGACGCCGGGCTCGGGCGTTGCTTGAAATGGCCGATGCGCTCGATGCCCGTCGAGACATCATCGGCAGAATGCTCTGCCTCGAGAACGGCAAGCCGATCGGCGAGTGTCTGCACGAGGTGGCGATCTCATCCGCGGAGCTGCGGTTTTACGCGGGTCTTACCCGTGCCAACTTTGGCCGTGTCATGGAAACCGAACCTGGTCAGATGTCCATGATCGCGCGCGAGCCGATGGGGGTGGCAGGGATCATCGTTCCGTGGAACGCGCCACTCATCCTGCTCGTGCGATCGCTGGGGCCGGCCCTTGCAGCAGGTTGTACCACCGTGATCAAGCATGCTGCTCAAACCGCAGGAACGAGCGCGCTAACCAATGAAGCATTCGCCGGATGCGCCTCCTTGCCTGCCGGCACCGTGAACGCCTTTGCCGAACGAGGCATCACGGGTGCCAAGCGAATAGTCGCATCACCGGACGTCGATGTCGTCAGTTACACAGGCAGTACACACGTCGGGAAGATGATCATGGCGGATGCGGCGGTCACCTTGAAGCGGCTTAACCTGGAACTCGGCGGTAGCGCACCCTGCGTGATCTTCGCGGATGCCGACATCGATCGCACCGTCGGCGCACTCGTGAAGGCGGGAATGATCATGGCGGGCCAGCAGTGCGTGGCAGCCTCGAGGCTGATCGTTCAAGAGTCTATCTTCCCGCAGTTTTCGCAACGTCTGGTCGCCGCACTGGAGGCGATGGTAGTGGGGCCCGGCCTGCAACCCAACACCCAACTTGGTCCACTCATCGACCATCGCAGTCGCGAACGTGTCGAAACGTTAACGGCAAGTGCTATTGCGGCTGGCGCAAGGGCGACACTGGCACCACGTCGGCCCGGCGGGTCACTCGCAAAGGGATCGTTTCTTTCGCCGGGCGTGCTGGAAATTGACGACCCTACTAACCCTATCCTGCATCAAGAGACCTTTGGGCCAGTATTGACGCTACAACGCTTCGCCACCGAAGCCGAAGCGGTGCGCCGCGCCAACGACAGCCGGTTCGGTTTAGCCGCCAGTGTCTGGACCGCTGACCTGCAGCGCGGACAGCGAGTTGCACAAAAAATCAAAGCAGGTACCGTGTGGCTCAACATGCACGGTCGGCTCGCCGCAGAAATTGAAACCGGTGGGTACAAGGAGAGCGGTATTGGTCGCCTACACGGAGTCCAAGGCCTCGAAGAGTTCCTCCAAAGCAAGCACGTTGCCTGGGAGCTCGGCAAAGCGGGGAACTGATTGGATTTACGCCGCGACGGCGGGTTGCTTCGTTGTTTCCGGTATCGCGGGACTGCTCTACCAGACTATCTGGTCGCGGCAGTATTCGCTGGTACTTGGCACTTCGGAAGCTGCTGTTTCCGTCGTGCTCGCAGTCTATATGTTGGGGCTTGCGCTCGGCGCGGCCATTATCCCGCGGTGGCTGCGCGCAGCGTCGGGCCGCTCGCTGCGAACCTTTGCTCTGCTCGAGCTTGGAATCGCGGCGTGTGCGGTACTGATTCCGCTGCTACTGGCTCAACTCGGCGAGTGGTATGTGGCGATCGCAGGAGATCTGCCCGCCCCCCCCTCGGCGACGGGACTTCTGCCGCGACTCTATTTCGCCTTAACCTGTCTGTTGCTGCTGGTACCTACCATGCTGATGGGTGCCACGTTGCCCGTTTTGGCTGGGTTCGCCATCCGTGTGGTTGAACAGACAGGACCGCGTATCGCTACGCTTTATGCGGCGAACACACTCGGTGCAGCCGCTGGGGCACTCGCCGGAGGTTGGTGGCTTATCCCGGATTTAGGCCTACGTCAAAGCACCCTCGTCGCGATCGCGCTGAATCTGCTTGTGGTAGTGATCGCGTATTCGATCAGCAAAAACTCTGAACGGGCGCAAATCGAAGCCTATAAGGCGCAAGCTGCGAGCCGTGTTGCGCCCGCGGGCTCATCGGAATGGCATAACCGCAGGGCTCTGCTGATGCTGGCTATGACCAGTGGCTTCGTAGCCCTGACATACGAGGTGCTATGGACACGTATGTTGAGTCATGCATTGGGCAGCAGTCTGGCTGCTTTTTCCACGATGCTGGCAACTTTTCTTCTGGGCATCAGTCTCGGCAGCCTGCTCTCCACCCGCCGACTGACTAGACCGTTGGCGGGAATCGCCTATGCGACCTCACAGCTCTGTGTCGCTGCCGCTGCGGCAGGTGCGCAGCTGTGGTTGGGCCAACTGGCAACGGGCCTCAATACAACGGAACTTGCCACACGCGCCATCATCGCCATGTTGCCGGCCACGCTGTTCATGGGCGCCGCCTTTCCGCTGCTTATCCGACTCATGAGCGATCATGGCGTGGAGTCGGCGCGCGCTACCGGACAGGTATATGCCTTCAACACGATCGGTGCGGTATGCGGCGCACTCGCCTCCGGCATGTGGCTGATTCCAACTTTTTCTTTCGAAGGTGTTGCGCGCTTCGCTGTTGCGCTGAGCTTGATAGCGGCAGTGGTCGCAACGTGGCGTCTCACCACCTTCGTCGCATGGCACAAGAGTGCAGTCTCAGCCGCTGCATTGATACTGATCGTTGCCTTCCGGCCACCGCTGCCCGCTGCCATCATCGACGCATCGCTGGTGGATGACTCCACCGAGGGCGTGCAACGATTTTTGGCCGTCGGCCGATCTGCCACGGTGCTCGTCAAGGAACGGGACGACGGCAGCTTCTACCTGCGCACAAACGGACTTCCCGAAGCAACGGTACGACGTATCGGCATGCCGCCTGTGCGTCACAGTCAGCGATGGCTGGCCGCTCTGCCAATGACTGCGCGACCTGAGGCGCGCAGCATGCTTGTCGTAGGCCTCGGCGGCGGCGTCGCCGTCGAAGACGTTCCCGATCAATTCGATGTTATCGACGTCGTCGAGCTCGAACCACAGGTGATAGCAGCTAATGCGAGTTATGCGCGTTGGCGCGCTGCCGATCCGCTCGCTGACGAGCGTATACGCCTAATCGAAAACGACGCGCGTAATGCCTTGACGCTCACCCAACGTCAATACGATATCGTGGTCTCTCAACCTTCGCACCCTTGGACATCGGGGGCAGCCAACCTCTATTCGCGCGAGTTCATGCAAATCGCGCGCTCCCGTCTGACGACTGATGGTGTGTTGCTGTTGTGGATAAACGCCCAGTTCATCAACGAGTCGCTGTTGCGATCTATTGCCGCAACGCTCTCAAGCGTTTTTCCTCATGTACGTCTTTATCGCCCCGAACCCTTGGAGTTGATGTTCCTTGCTTCCGAAACGCCACTCGAGCCCGAGCGAAGTACGCTGCAGACGAGATCGATACTGACTCGCTATCCCGAGTACTTTTCCGCCGCTGGCATCAACGTGACAGAAGACCTCGCCGCCTGTCTTGCCGCCACGGATGAAGGGATCTCCGGATTGGCCGGCAACGCTGCGGTACTCACCGATGATCGCAATCTTTTGGCTACGAACAGCTCTCCGGCACGCGGTGGAATGACACCGGACGAACTCGAGCGCCTGCTCGTAAGCTTCAGTCCGTTCACTGCTACGACAGGGACGGAAGTTATCGGGAAGACGGCTGTGGCACGACTCCCTCTAGACCTGCACTACCTCGGCAGTCGAATCGCACTACTCGGATTCACGCAGACCGCAGCGCAATTTGCCCGTCATCACCGCGACGAAGCTGCGGGGGTTTACACCCTCGCCATCGGACTGGAGTCCGCCGGCCGGGTAACCGAGGCGGCAAGGCTACGTGAAACCGCCGTCCAACGCTTCCCGACGGACGCCGACCTCGCCTTTGCGCACTTGCGTCCACGCCTGTTGGAAACTTCCAGGGAATTAGAGAAAAGCAATCTCCCATACTACGTTCGTGGTCTTCCCGACTCGGCACAAGCGGTAGTCCTTGGCTGGCGTCACGCCGCCGAGGGTGACTGGGCTGCCGTGCGCAGCTTGGAGCCGCGATTGGCAAAAACCATCCAAACAGACGATTGGTATCGGGAGGCTATGCAGTTGCGGGTTGAATGGAGAACGCGCATGAATGCCGGCGAACGCGCGACGCATGGGCGCGAAGCTTTGCAACTCGTCGATCGGATAATAGCTCTGCAGCCATCCAGTGATCTTTATGTGCTGCGCGCAGCAGCATCGTTGGCACTTGAAGATCCAGTGCTTTTTCTGGAATCAGCCAGTGCGTTCTCGACCTACGAGATACAACAAAGTAAAGAATCTGCGACTAATCTTGATTCTGTAGGCGTTCGTAGTATTCGTGACGCTCGCCGGCGGGGCTTCATGCAGGCCATCGAAACACGCTTATTGCCATTTGAAGAAAACCGCTCTGCCGCCGTCCTTCGTCAGCTGGCAGCGTTTCCCTAGCAAAGAGGCGACGGAGGGTCACCTCACTGATGGGATCTGCAGCGCGATCCCATAACGGGTCAATACATCGAGCGCGGCCTCTATCGACCCCAGCCGCTTGACCTTGGCAAACCGCTCGCCCGTGGTCGTGTCGTGGAAGATTGAGAGCGCTGCATCCGTCTCTCCCAACTGATACCGAATCGTCTCGACTGCAGCAAAGATTTCCCGGCTACGGGCGTCGCCCGACTCGTGTGCACGGTGCAGCATCCACAAGGACTCATGCAGCACTATATTCGGCGACGGATCTCCGCGTACGCACCAGAACTCGACTCGGCCCGGATAAGTGGCAAGGGTCCGAAGAGCGCCTTCGACACCCGTACCGCTGCCGGTCATATTCAGCACATAGAAATCGGGTACGTGGCGTCGATCCAGCACGGGATAACTCACGCCCGGCTTGAGCCGGGAAATCCCCCCAACGCGATATCCGCCCGCTGCATCGGCGGCTCGCAACTCGCGCGAATAAGGCAAGCGGGCTTTACGCTCGGTGCAGTAATCGATCGCCTCGTGATACGAGTAACCGTAGTTCGGCGAGCCCGGGTCGGTCCGCGCGGGATTGGTTGGCATGGCGATCCATTCGAGCTCGCTACGCGCTTCGTCCCAACCCGGGTAAACGTTCGACTGGAAGTAGTCGAATACGCGGCTCGCCAATACCTCTACAGTTCTAGTCAAAGTGCCGCGAGTCGAGAAACTGCGGTTCGTACCCGTCTTAAAGTTCTGAATATGCAGCGTGAGTTGGAACTCGTTGCCACCCATCGAAGTGAAAGAGCCGTAGGCCGTAAAGTCGATCTGCCGGTAGACGCGTACCGCCTGGTCGAGCCGTGCGGGTTTGTCCTTGGCACGACCCTCGATATAAGCACGAAATCCCGCCGGATCCGATCCGGCGGAGAACTGCAGCCGACGCTCATTCGGTCGCAGTTGGTGCACCACGTACATTCGATCGAGCGCGGCTTTGAACTGGTTCTCCAGCAACACGTCGATCGCTTTTTCGTCGCGCGCTCGATGCAGGTCACGCATCATGTCGAAGGTGAGCAGGATGTTCGCCAAGGGCTCGCTCATGGCCGAGACATCCGCACCGGAAGCCGCGAGATTCTCCAAAGTCGCACTCAGTTCGCGGAAATTCTCGCGACGCACGCGATCGCGTCGAGTCGCAAGTGTGGCTTCGTATTGGGCGACGTCGGCAGCCGGGTAGAATGGCACCGTGCTCCATAAGACGAGCGGTTGCTTGCCTTGAGTCATGAAGCCGTCATCGACGGCATTACTCGATGCTGCCATTGCTGAGGAACAGGCCAACGACAGTAGCCAGAGCAAGCCAACGCAGTGACGGATGCGAAATGAATTTCGAAGTGGCATGCAGGTCAAGGCAGCGTCGAGGTGTCGCAGGAGCGTGATGATGAGCGCGACAGAACGGTCCCTACGAAAGCCAGCCGATCATCCGCCATCCGGACGATCGCCACGCGCTCCGTGATTCGGTCACGCAACTGCGTCGTTGTACTGCCGGGAGCAGCCATCGACAACTCGGTGGTGAATTGCTTGAGGGGCTGCGGCAACATTTGTGACAGCAACGCAACCTCAGTCTCGCCTTGCTCTTCGAGATAATGGGTGAACTCACTGGAGCGAAATACGGTTTCATTGAGGCCGAATCGGTACTGCAAGATCACACTCGCCTTGGCGATACACACCTCGGTGGCGGCGAAGGCGCTTTGCATCTCGCGCTGCTCGCCGAGCACGCACTGCTCTAGCGCAGGCAGTAGATTACGCTGCAGCATGAAGCGTTCGATGTGATGCTCGTTGCGGATCAACTGAAGATCGACGCGGCGCGCCGAATCCTGAGCAGCAGCAGTCGCCGACCAACCTGTGCTGCCCATCATCAGGATCACACACAATATTGATCGCTTGGGGTATCGCATGCCGTCCTCCCGAACCACGGTGGCAACCCGCCTTCCAGTGTGGGGCGGATGCGTCGCCCTGTCATGCGGGCAACTACTTATGCCCGCCGCCTATCGACCGCCACGCAAACCCCGCAACCAGCCTGCGGCATCCTCGCCACGCTCGAGTACCTCGACGAGTGCCGAACCCACCACGACGCCTTCGACATGACCCCGAAGCCGCTCGATCTGGTCGGCTGAACGGATGCCGAAGCCGGCGCATACCGGAACCGGGGAGGCAGCGCGAACTCGGGCCAAATACTCGATCACGGCCTCCGGAACCGCCACGCTCTTGCCCGTGGTGCCGGTCATGGTGACCGCATAGACAAAACCCTCACTGGCGGCGCAAACACGTGCGAGGCGCTCTGGCGTGGTCACCGGAGTCACCATCTGCACGAGGGCAACGCCTTCCGCGGCCAGTGCCGCGCGAAACTCGTCACCCTCGTCGAATGGCAAATCCGGAACGATGAAACCGCAAACGCCTGCAGCCGCTGCGTCGCGGGCGAGCCGTACGTAGCCGTATTGCAGCAGCGGATTGAGATAGCTCATCAACACGAGCGGCGCCTCGGGGCGTTGCATCGCGGCAAGTTCGGCGAGGATCCACTTCAGACTTACGCCCTGCTTCAATGCCGACTGACTCGAACGCTGTATCGTCATGCCATCGGCCATCGGATCCGTGAAAGGCACACCGATCTCGACGACGTCGGCAACGGAAGCCACGGCTTGCAGATGCTCGGAGAACTTGTCGATCTGCGGAAACCCTGCAGTCATGAACGCTACGAGTGCGGGCTCACCGCGATCGACGGCAGCGCGAATAGCACTGCTTAAACGGGCATGAGGCTTCATGGCTTCGCTCCGGCAAGCAGAGTACGCTGCAAAGTCGGCATGTCTTTATCGCCGCGTCCCGACATACAAAGAATGGCCGTCTTGCCGGGGTTCGAAGCGGCCCAGCGCTTGGCACCGTGCAGCGCGTGCGCCGTTTCCAAGGCAGGCAGAATACCCTCGAGACGCGAGCACTCCTGCAACGCCGCGAGTGCTTCGGCATCGGTCGCCGACTCGTAATGCACTCGCCCGGCCGCTAACAGTAGCGCGTGCTCAGGTCCGACTCCGGGGTAATCCAGCCCCGCGGAGATCGAATCCGTTTCGTGGATCTGGCCGTTCTCATCCTGCAGTAGCAGCGAGTAGCAGCCCTGCAGAACACCAGGCCAACCATAGGAGAGACTCGCGGCGTTCTCGCCGAGACCCGTGCCACGCCCGCCGGCCTCGATACCGATGATGGCGACGGAACTATCGGGCACGAACGCATGAAACATACCGATCGAATTGGAGCCGCCTCCCACACATGCAAATACGGCATCAGGCAGCGCCCCGGTGCGCTCCAAGAACTGCGCGCGCGCCTCGCGACCGATGATCGCCTGCAACTCGCGTACGAGGTAAGGATAAGGATGCGGGCCGACCGCCGAGCCGAGTAGATAGAACGTGCCATCGGGATCTGCGACCCAATCGCGCAAGGCTTCGTCGATGGCAGCGCGCAGCGTTTGGTCGCCGCCCGTCACCGGCACCACCTCGGCACCGAGCAGACGCATGCGCCCGACGTTGGGCGCCTGTCGTTCCATATCGATCGCACCCATGTACACCGTGCAAGGCAGACCGAGGCGGGCGCAGGCTGCCGCACTCGCGACACCATGCTGACCCGCGCCGGTTTCGGCAACAATGCGCCGGGCACCGAGGCGCTGTGCGAGCAATGCCTGCCCGAGCGCGTTGTTGATCTTGTGGGCCCCCGTGTGCGCGAGGTCCTCGCGCTTGAACCAGATGGACGCGCCCCAAGCCGCCGACAATCTCGGTGCGTACGACAGGGCCGTGGGCCGACCGACCCAGTGCAGCAACTGGTCGCTGAGCTCGGCCTGAAAGTCCGCGCGGTGCAAATGCTCGCGCATGCCCGCCTCGAGGCGCTCGAGCGCAGGAATCAAAGTCTCCGGCACATAACGGCCACCATAGGGTCCGAACCGACCCCGCGCATCGGGGAAGCGGCCGGCGAGTTCCTGCTCGAGCAAAGCATTCTTCTCGGCAACCGAAAACTTGACGTTGGCATTCATGCTGGGTTCTCCGCAGCGGCTGCACGCGCAGCACGCACAAATTCTTGGATACGCGTGGCGCATTTGCGCCCAGGCTCCGACTCGATGCCGCTCGATACGTCGACGCCGAATGGCTGCACTGCACGGATCGCCGTAGCGACGTTACCCGAATGCAGTCCGCCCGCAAGGATCAGTTGCGTCGTCGACGCAAGCGATCGCGCCCTCGTCCAGTCCGCGGCCTCACCGGCACCGCTGACTGGCCCCTCGAATAGCACTCGGCTGGGCAGTGACTCGGGCAACGCTTGGCCGCTGCGCAGTACGGGCCACCACCTCCGCTTCGCCTCGAGCGAGAGCGCCGCTTCGTCAGCCAGATCGGTTTGCAGCGCATCCGGTACGAACTCCTGCATGACCTCACTCACCTCGGCCGCAGTCGGGTGCAACATCACCGCCACACAGCACGCGCGACCTCGCGCAGGTGTCGCGAGCCGCCGCGCCTCGGCTGGCGAAACGCGTCGGATCGACGGCGCGAACACGAAGCCAAGCGCATCAGCTCCGGCCTCAAGAGCCGCCGCGACGGCCGCTTCAGTGTTCATGCCACAGAGTTTCACGAACATCGTCCTTCACGCGCTCCTTAAGAGCCCGGTTCGGGCCCGGTGTCCGCGCGCAGTCCGGCCGGACTGCAACATGTCTTCGACGAGGTGCTGTGGCGTCGGATGCGTCATCAGCGCACCGCCTACGAGCGCGAGGTCGTAGCCCGCTGCTGCTGCCGCTGCCGCATCGGCCGCGGATAGCACACCGCTCTCCGCGACGCGCGCAATCCAACCCGGCAAATACGGTGCCAGTGTTACAAACCGATCGGGAATCACCTTCAAGCTGACGAGGTCGCGACAGTTCACGCCGAGCAGCAGACGCAGGCCACCGTTCCGCGTGTGCATGTCGGCTTGACGGGGTTCAAGCAGAGCGATAGCCGCCTCGATGTCATGTTCATCGAAGGCCTCGAGCAACACGAACAAGCCCTGCGCCAACGCCACCTCGAGCAATGCTTCCAGCTCATCACGCGACAACATGCGCACGATCAGCAACACTCCGCCTGCGCCTGCGGCACGTGCCTCGAGTACCTGATACGGATCGACCAGAAAATCTTTGCGCATAGCTGGGACCGCACGCGGACCACGAGCCTCAAGGCGCGCTGCGGCCTGCTGCAGATGGTCGAGCGCGCCATCAAAACGCGTGGGTTCGGTCAGCACCGAAATCGCTGCAGCACCACCGTCCGCATAGGCGTCGATGCGTGCCTCCGCAGCGAAATCAGTCGAAGCCTGCAACGCGCCGAGCGCCGGTGAGCGCAACTTCATCTCCGCGATCAGATCGAACCCCGCGCTCGACAGGCGCAATTCGACTGCAGCTGGCCGCGTTGCGATTCGCTCACGCAGCACCGATTCTGGCGTTATTTCTTTGGCGAAAGCGACCCGCAAACGCGAGCTTTCCGCCATGCCAGCGAGAAAATCTCCGCTCTTCACGGCTTGCGCACCCCGTGACCGAACGCCGCGAGTTCCTCGAGCACTTGGGCGGCCCGGCCCGAATCGATCGCATCGGCGGCGACTTGCAGACCTGCCATAGGATCAGCTGCGACCCCGGCGCACTCTAGAGCCAGCGATGCGCCGAGCAGCAGTGCATCACGATGCCCGCCCCGATCCTCACCGCGCAGCACAGCACGCAGCGCAGCAGCGTTGACGATGGCATCACCGCCTGCGAGTTCCTCGGCACGGCAACGGCTCAAACCATAGTCCTCGGGGCGCCGCAGGCTACGGCGCACCTGCCCGGCGTATACATCGAAGAGCGTGAACTCGCAGATCGGCGTGGGCTCATCCCAGCCATTGGCCGCATGCACGACGAACGCCCGCTTGAGTCCCGGCATGCGTGCCAGCGCATCGGCCATCAAGGAGGCCACCGGCTCGCTGAACGCCCCGGTGAGCTGATATGCCGGTGCGGCAGGGTTAGTGAGTGGTCCGAGAACGTTGAATATGGTGCGAATCCCGAGAGCCTGTCGTACCGGCGCGATCGCCTTCATCGCCGGGTGGTAGTAGGGCGCGAACAAAAATGTAAAGCCGCTGCGCGCCAGACACTCGCCCGCCTGCAAATCATCAAGCGGCAGCGGCAAGCCGAGTTGCTCAAGCACATCAGCACTGCCGGAGCGACTCGATACCGAGCGATTGCCATGCTTGATGACGGGCGCACCGCAGGCGGCGACGAGCAGAGCCGTACCGGTAGACACATTGACGCTGCCCGAAGCGTCGCCGCCGGTGCCGACGATATCTATGGCACGGCCTGCGAGTTCGGCATCGATCGCAGGACGACGGGCAAGCGCGCGCATCGCTCGGGCAAAACCGCGCAACTCGTCCGCCACTACGCCCTTGGCACGCAAGGCGGCCAGCAGCGCGCCGGCCAGCGCAGGCGGCACTTCGGTGGTCAGCGCAGTGAGCACCGTCGACGACTGTGCCTCAGTCAGATCATGCCGCTCCAGCAATTGCTCGAGCGTCGCCCGCAGCGCCTTGTCATCCATGGCCGGGCGTTCCCTCGCGCCGTGCGCTGCGTTGGCGCAGGAAATTCGCCATCAGCGCAGGCCCATCGGGCGTCAGTACGCTCTCCGGGTGAAATTGCACGCCTTCAACCACGAGCGTTCGATGGCGCAAACCCATGATTTCACCTTCAGCGGTGCGCGCCGTAACGACGAGCTCCAGAGGCAGCGACTCCGGCTGGGCAATCAAAGAATGATACCGGCCGACTTCGCAAGGGTCAGGCAGGCCCGCAAACAGACCTTGTCCGTCGTGCGTGACCATCGAGGTTTTGCCGTGCATCAATCGCCCCGCGCGCACCACTTTGCCACCGAACACCTCGGTGATCGATTGGTGACCCAAGCAAACGCCGAATACCGGCACGACGCCTGCGAAGGCACGAATCATATCCATCGACACACCAGCGTCATAGGGCGTGCCTGGCCCCGGGGAAATGCACAGATGCGTCGGTGCCAAGGCCATCGCCTGCGGCACGCTCAGCGCATCGTTGCGATGCACGACCACCTCGGCACCGAGCACGAGAAAAGCCTGCACCAGGTTGTAGGTGAAAGAGTCGTAGTTATCGATGAGCAGCAGCCGCACGCCCTGCCCGGCCGCACCGGTCATAACCCTTCCCCCGCCATGGCAAGCGCACGCGCGGCCGATCCGCTTTTCGCCAGCACCTCTTCGTACTCGCTCTGCGGATGGCTGTCGGCCACGATGCCGGCACCCGCTTGGTAGCTGTACTCGTCGCCGCGGAACACCAGCGTACGAATAGTGATGGCCTGATCCATGTCGCCTTGCGCGCCGAAGTATCCGACCGTTCCGCCGTAGAGACCGCGCCGCACGGGTTCGAGTTCGTCAATGATTTCCATGGCGCGCACCTTGGGGGCGCCCACCAGCGTGCCGGCAGGGAACGCAGCGGCGAATAAGTCGAACGCATCACGCCCGGCGGCCAGTTCACCGCGCACGCCGCTCACCATATGCATCACATGGCTGTAACGCTCGATGGAACGATACGGTCCGACGTGCACGCTGCCCGGTTTCGCCACGCGACCGAGATCGTTGCGCGCGAGATCCACCAGCATGACGTGCTCGGCATTTTCTTTGGCATCGGCCAGTAGCTCGCGCTCGCGACGCTGATCCTCCGCCTCGTCGGCAGCGCGCGGCCGGGTACCTGCGATAGGTCGCAGCTGCGCCTGGCCGTGCGAAAGTTTCACCAGTGCCTCAGGTGACGAACCCACCACGGTGACGTCATCCATGGCGCAGTAGTACATGTACGGCGACGGATTGATCAGTCGCAGCGCCCTGTAGGCCTCAAAAGGATCGATATCCGCACGACCACCGAAACGCACGGAGAGCACCAACTGATAGACGTCGCCTGCGGCAATGTATTCCTTGGTGCGCGCCACACCGGCAAGAAACTGCGCCTCGGACATCGATGCCACGGCGGGGGAGAATGCCCCTCTTGCCTGCCCCGTCGGCACGGCCCCGCGCAGCGCCGAGATCACCTCGCGGCGCAAGGACTGGCGCTCGCTCTCACTTCCGGCATGCAATAACGCAATGCCTCGCGTGAGGTGATCGAACACGAGTAACGAGGCGGGAGCGACGTAGTGCAGGTCGGGCATCGCATCAGGCGCGGGCGTCATCGGTCGCAGACGCTCGAAGTAGCGCACGATGTCGTAGGACGAGTAGCCCACGAGTCCGCCTGCCAGCGGGAAATCGGCCCCGGCGCCCGGCGCCTGCGGCCGCGGTGCCCGGCTCAGCGCGGCGCGTAACGCTTGCAGCAACTCGGTCTGATCGGCGGGCACCTTCCAACGCTCGCTGCCACTCCAGAACCCTTGTGCATTGAGCTTGACGCGGAACGACGCGTCACCGAAACCAATGAACGAATAGCGGCCAACCCGCTCGCCGCCTTCCACACTCTCGAGCAGAAAGTGTGGGCGGAACGCACGCAGTTTCAGAAACGCCGAAACGGGCGTATCGAGATCACCGGCAATGTCGAATGGTGCCTTCATGAAACAAAAAACCCATCCCGGAGTGCGTCCGGAGATGGGTTTGGGTTGCTAGATCCTGTTTGTACTGTTCGTTGCCGAACGCAGCGTCCCACGCCCACTCCTTCAGGAGCGGCGCCACCAATGCAGCCAAGGACGAGCGATACCGGTCATGGCTTGAGTATCGCCGTCGGCTCAAAGCGCCGTCAAGGCCCGCTGCACAAATCAAGGCCAAAATCAGGGTTTCTTGAATAGATACGCTAGACAGCGTTAAATCTCGCGCGTGCGCCGCTACGGACTGATGCTATTTGCGATTGCCGCGACATTAATCGTCGTATTTCAATCCAATGCGCGAGAGAGCTATTTCGAACCTGCGCCCCTCGCCCGCGACACGTTGGAGACCCTCGAGGTCAAAGGAAAGGCGCCGAAAACGGGTTACTCGCGGGAAGCATTTGGCCCGAGATGGGCGGACACTGACCGAAACGGCTGCGATACGCGCAACGACGTCTTGAGGCGAGACCTGGCCGACTCCCTGATCAGAACAGCGAACAGGAACTGCGTTGTGCTGGAGGGGGTTCTGCAGTGCCCATATTCCGGTGAGAAAATTGTTTTCAGACGTGGACCCGGCAGCAGCGAGCAAGCGCAGATCGATCATGTGGTATCGCTGTCCAACGCTTGGCAAACGGGCATGCTGCAGCGAACGTCGAGTGAGCGGCGTAATTTTGCGAACGACACGCTGAACCTGCTGGCAGTCAAAGGGTCACTCAACTCGCAAAAAGGCGATGGCGACGCTGCGACCTGGTTGCCGCCAAGACGGGCCTACCGTTGCGACTTCGTGGCGCGCCAAGTAGCCGTGAAAAAACGCTACCGTCTCTGGGTCACCCCCGCTGAAAAAGAAGCCATGCTTCGGGTTTTGAAAACCTGTCCTAATCAACGGATTCCCACGGATCGCGTCGGCGTATCGACTTAGGCGTAGCTGACCCCGCGCCCCGACGGAAGCCGGTGCGCGAATGCACCTATAATCGCTGCCATGCGACAACTCTACTTCTTATTACTCTGCTTGCTCATGACCTCCTGTACTCGAACCGACCCGGCCTCTGCCTCCTTGCAGGAAGGCACATGGCGCGCCGTGCTGCAGATACCCGGTGGCGAGTTGCCTTTCACCTTCGAGGTGACCACGTCCAACGACACGCAAGTCGTCACGCTGGTCAACGGCCCCGATCGAGTAGCCATCACGGAAGTGAAGTGGCAAGGGAGCGAGCTCACGCTACGCATGCCGGGTTTCGAAAATCGCATCGTCGCAACGCTCGAGGGCGATCAGCTTCGCGGTACGCTCACCATGATCAAGGCGAAGGGCGCACACCAACAAATCCCCTTCACAGCGAAGTTTGACGACACCTGGCGCTTCAGTCGCGAGGCTGCGGCAACCACCACAACGGCGGTCAATCTCACGGGCCGTTGGGCCGTCACCTTCGATGGTAATGGCAAGCCTTCGCCAGGCGTGGGTGAATTCACGCAGACCGGCGAACTCGTCACCGGCACCTTTCTTACTACCACCGGCGATCATCGCTTCCTCGCTGGCGAGTGGCGCAACGGCGAACTGCGACTCTCCAAGTTCGACGGCGGTCACGTGTTTCTGTATCGCGGCACGCTTGACGCCAACGGTCAGCTGCAAGGCAAGTTCTGGTCGGGGCTCGCCTGGGTCGAAGAGTGGAGCGCTCGGCGCGACGAAAAGGCCTCGATCGGCGAAGCGGAAAACGCCACGCAACTCAAAGCGGGCAGCCAGCGACTCGACTTCCGCTTCCCTGATGTCAGTGGCGCTAACATCTCCCTGTCCGACCCGTTTTTCCGCGGCAAAGTCGTGATCGTCACCCTCGCCGGCAGTTGGTGCCCGAACTGCCACGACGAAGCGGCGTTTCTCGCTGAGCTGCACCGACAAAAGCGTGCGGCGGGTCTTGAAATCATCTCGCTGATGTTCGAGCAATTCGGCGATTTCCCGCAGGCGGCCGAAGCCGTCTACCGCTTCCGCGACCGCTACAACATCGACTACACCACGCTGATCGCCGGCACCTCCGATAAAGACGATGCCGCCTCGCGACTTCCACAATTGAACGGCGTGTTCGCCTTCCCGACGACGCTGTTCATCGATCGGACCGGCGTGGTGCGCAAGATCCACACTGGGTTTTCGGGTCCGGCCACCGGCAAACACTACGAGAAGCTGGTCACGGACTTCACCGCAACGGTCGATACCCTGCTCGCTGAACCCGCACCACGGAGCTGACGCCATGCCCTCGTTCGATGTGGTCTCCGAAATCAACATGCACGAGCTGACGAACGCGGTAGATCAGGCCAACCGCGAACTGTCGCAGCGTTTTGATTTCAAGGATACGGGCTGTGCCTTCGAGCTGAAGCCCAAGGAAGTCATCGTTCACCTCAAAGCCGAAGTCGACTTCCAACTCAAACAAATGCTCGAGATCCTCAAACTGAAGGTCGTCAAGCGCGGTATCGACGTCGCCTGCCTCGAGGTCAAGGACGCGCAGACCAACCTCGCCGAAGCACGGCAAGATGTGCTGCTGCGCCACGGCATCGATCAAGACTGCGGCAAGAAGATCGTCAAGTTAGTGAAGGAATCGCGCCTCAAAGTGCAGGCCGGCATCCACGGCGACAAGGTGCGCATCACCGGCAAGCAGCGCGACGATCTGCAGGAGGCCATCGCACTGCTGCGGCGGGAGAAATTCGACCGGCCGTTGTCGTTCGAGAATTTCCGCGACTGATTCAAACGTCCTGCAGTCGAAGCTGTCGCTCGCTACGGACCATGGAGTCAGCCTTGCTCGGGTTGTCGACGACCATGAAGTCGCTCCGCCAACCAGCCGAGTCGATTTCGCAGCGTAGGTATCCACGCCGCTCGCCGTTCAGATGATCCACATGCGGGTTATCCGGCAACGCAGCTCGCATTGCGCCGGCCCAAGGACAGTGAGACGAGATCGACGTGCCGCAAAAGTTGTAGCCCACGCGACGGCTACGAATATTCCATGGATCCTGATACACGCGCATGGCCGCGGCGGCATGCCAGTCTCCACTCAATACGACCGGATTTCGGACTCCGGACGCCAGCAGGTCGATAATCCTTTGACGCTCGAGCGGATAGCCGTCCCACTGGTCCATATTGACCTTCGGTGCGGCTGGAGGCGCGTTGTAGCGGAACGGCGCGAACCAAGTTTGCGAGGCCAGCACGTTATAGACCGCCGAGGATTCGCGCAGTGACTTCGTGAGCCACCGCTCCTGAGTGCTGCCGAGCATCGTCAGTCGTGGATCAGTCAGCTCGGCGCAGGATTCGTCACCCGGAAAGCCCTGACCGCAGACCTGATCGGAGCGGTATTGCCGAGTATCGAGCAAGTGGATCTGTACGGGGCCAAGCCGGTAGGCATCGTAGAGTTGGAGGTGGGCATCGAGTCCGTCGAGGATCGGCGGCCGCTCTATCGGCATATGCTCATAGTAGGCTCGCAGCGCCGCTAATTTGCGGACTTTGAACTCGGTCTTCGTCTGCGCCCATGGATCCTGCGGGGCGTCACCAGCCCAGTTGTTGTCGATTTCGTGGTCATCGAGCGCCACGATCCACGGGCTCGCGGCATGCGCCGCCTGCAACCCCAGATCGCTTCGATACAGCGCGTAGCGATTGCGATAGTCCCAAAGCGTGACGGTCTCAGGTCCGTCGTGCTGCCGGACGGTCTCGAACGACAGCTCGGTGCCGCCAACGACGCGTGTGCTCAAACCCAAAGTGGCGGCAGCGCCTTCGTAGATGTAATCCCCTACATGGATCACGCAATCGGGAGCCCATCGGGCCATGTCAGCGTAGGCTGCAAAATATCCGGACTCGAATGAGTTGCAACTCGCCAAGGCCACGGTCGTACGCGTCGCGCTCCGATCGGCGGTACGGGTTCGACCGACCGGGCTACTGGCTTCTCCGTACCGGAAGTCGTACCAGTACTCCCTCCCCGGCTCCAGCCCCTGCGCAATGACGTGAACGGAATGCGCCTTATCTCCGGAAGTTGTCACAACTCCTTCCCGCACCACCTTGCGCATCGCCTGATCGGCACACAATCGATAGCGAACTTCTGCGACGGTTTGGCCCATGCCGCCGCCGTTGAGCGGATCCGGCGCGAGCCGCGTCCACAGCACGACACTGGACTCGCGCGGAGATCCCGATGCGACCCCGAGAGTGAAAGGGTAGCGAGTTTCGACCGCAGTAGCGCGACCCACCATCACGACAGCACCGGCGGCTGCGAGGAACTGACGACGGCTGCTCATCAGAAGCGATACTCGTACTGCAGGAAGAAAGAGCGCGGCTTGCCGACGAAACCATAGGTGTAGAAGTACGCGGGATTGAGCGTCGTGATCTCACCCCGGACACCTGCGCGGGACACCGCTCGATCAGTCGCACCGCCGCGCTCCCAGTAATACTTATCGAAGACGTTCACCGCTCGCAGCATCAGGCGGTGCTGTCGCTCGGCGCCCATGAAGTACTGCACTGAGGCATTCAGTACGAAGTAGTCGCCGAAGTTCAGATCGGGATTCGTCCGCTCGCCGTTCGCGTCGACAAGTCGTGCAGCGTTGTTTTGCACGTATTGCCACTCCGGTCCTTGCCAACGCGGGTTCAGCGCGATGATCCACCGATCGGAGGGCTGGTAGGTCAGAAGGGCCGACGCCAGCCACTCCGGACGCTCGCCTGACTGGCGGTACGCATCCCCGCCCGCGCGGCCCGGAACGATCGAGGTCAAGGCCTGCCCGGTGTTCGCGCGGACCGCCGTAAGCCCGAAGACCGGATTCGGCTCCAAAGATTCTTGCTTGGTGAAGCTAAAATCAAGCGTCCACTTTTCGATATCAAGAGAAAGATCGACGGTGTAGCCCTTGATCTGCTGCACCGCCTTGGTATTGAAGGTTGCATTATCAAGGGGCGTTAGACCCAGGCTCTGCCACGTCGAACAAAATTCGGTCGGCGTGATGATATTCGCGTTGATGACACGGGTCGGATCCACACCCGGACAGACATCGCGTATTGCCGCGTTGCCAAAGAGATTGCTGATATCCGTATCAAAGTAGCCTAACTCGACATTGAACGTACCGCCGAGTGCCTCCCCGTTGACTCCTGTACCTAGCGCGAAAGTCTCGACCTCCTGAGTCTTAAGTGTCGGGTTATTGACTGTGGTGCGGCCGAACAGCCCCAACTCCTGAGCACGCGGATTGTTGTAGGACGTTCCGGCACTGCCACGCAGGTAGAACCCACCCGCAAATTCCTGACGCAGGCTGCCGCGCCAGATGAACGTGTCATTGAACAGGTTGTTGAAGTCCTGCCGTCCTGCCAAAGAAATCGAGGTACCGGCCAGAAAGTCGAATTTTCCACGCAGGTCGGCGTAAACCCCGTTGGTTTGGATTACCTTGTCCGACACACCGTACTCCGGGGCGGAGTTGTCTTGCGATGAAACCGTTTGCGCACCTACGACCAGCTCGAAGTTTTCGTTGAAGCGATACTTTCCACGGGCGTTGGCGCCGTACTCCTTGTAACCGGCCTTGAACTGCGTACCCTCGCCGAAGCCCTTGTTCGGGACTCCCGTTCCGAAGGAGGTGACGGTCTGGATTACATAGCCCATGGGCGCACCGACGGGGAACGGATTCTGCAAGGTTCCGTAAAGCCGCCCCTGCGAGTCCACGTAAAACCCCGTTCGAGATGTCCGATCGGCCTTGGTATCCGTCTCGGGGTTGGTCACACAGCCGGCCGGTATGTTGTTGGCCCGCGCATACACCTCGAATTCGGAAGCCAACGTGAAGGGGCGACGCGTAGCTGGATTGATCACACTCTGCGGAATGCGACAGAGTTGGGCATCGACCTCCGAATTCCAGAGAACCGGCGCTTGATAGAACGCTTCTGCCTCGAAACTCATCTGATCTGAAAACTTCGTCGAGAACTCAGCGTGAATCCTCGGGAAGCGCACGTAGTTCGGGTTGTAGATGTGATCGTTCGGAAACGCGTCACGGAAATCGGTGGACGCGTAGTCCACGGCTGCGCGCAGCGACGTGTTGTCGTCGAGGTTCCAAAGATACTTGGCGCCGACACTCTGGTAGACATACGGGAACGGATGTCTGCCACCGAGTTCCAGCACGACGTCGTTGTAGGCGGACTTCTCGAAAATCTCGTTGCTGTCGGTGTTGTAGGCGCGTCCGTAGAAAAGGATGCTTTGACTGCCGTCGTCCGTGAGCGGAAACGACATGTTGCCGTACACTTCTCGGGTCTTGAACGCGCCGTAGTAGACACCGAACTCGCCACGCTGTTCGGCGCTCGGCTCCTTGTACAAGACGGACACGACGCCCAGGCCGCCGTTACCGCCGTAGTAAAGGCTTTGCCCGCCACGCAGTATCTCGACGCTCTTGATCATTCGCGGGTCGATCGACGTGGCGCCCCAGATGTCCTCAAGCGGTGTGCCGCGATCAAACGTCGGAACTCCGTCTAGCAGCAACAGCGTATCGCGATCAGACCCACCGTCGATCCGGATAGTGAATTCACCCTCGTCCGGCGAGTACCCGACGTTCGCGCCGCGAATCAGACCGCTAGCCAACTCAGCAAAATTGGTGAACCCGCCCGTATCGATCTCCGCTGAACTGATCAGCTGAACTTGGCTACCGTAACGGGCAGCGTCCACTGCGGTGGTGGTCATGCGCTCATCGACACGACGACCCTCGATGATGACCTCTTCCAATTGGTCTGCGGAGTTTTCAGCAGAAGCGGGGCCGGCAGAGTAAGCGTGGCTGCCGATAAAAAAGGACATCGCTCCGGCGACGATTACGCCGAAAAGCCGACGTGCCCAACCCGTTTTTTTCGCACTCATGATTCACCCGTGATCGTTGTAAGTAATTGCACCGCTGTGGAACAGCGGAGCGCATTACACGCGGTCACGATGAATGTGGGATTGCTCGTTTGTTATATGTTTCTTACGGCGTCACGCTGATGAGCGGTTGCGTCCATGCCATCTCACGGTCTCCTTCCGCATACGGATTGGGATGCAGACGTGAAGATGTGATTCGGGCTCGCACGTAAAGTTCATCGCCTTTCAATGTGTAAGTCGCTTTGATCCCCTCGACTCGCAGGAGAACCTCGCCAACCGCGGCGTCGTACGTCTGGGACGCACGGCCACCATCGAACTTGGATTCGACGTGAACGGCGTTACCGGCTAAGTTGGTCTTGCGTCGTGTACCCACGAACTCGATAACGTAATTCGTTCCGGGGTCAGCTTTAATGTCAACGGCGAGTGTTGAGTTGCTGCGCTCAACGGAGTTCAAGGTAACACCGGTGCTGTTGTAGAAGTCGCCACGTTTCATCGCTGCAGCAATGCTGTCGGGGGTCAAGCGCTTGGCACGCACCATTACCCAGCCTCGTCCGGGGTTGACCGAACGCAGTCCCCATTTGGTGTATTCGTGCGCATCATCGGTCGCGATTCCGTAGGTAATGCTGGTGTTGCGCTCGCCGAGCCGGCGGGACAGAACGATGTCCCACATGCGCTCCACGGAAGGGAACCGCGCATCCCCCTCGTTGCGTACGCCCGGATGACCGTTGTACACCTCAAAAAAGCCTTCACCCGCGTCGTGGTTTAGGGAAACCAAGTCTTCAGCCGTGATGGCCTGATAGAAATTCGGATGGTTGACGTGCGCGAACATCGGACGCCCGCTGCGGCGTCCTTGCTCGCGGACGGCATCGATATTGCGCTGCAGCATCTCGCCCACAGTCTTTCCACCTTGCGGAATGATCGGACGTTCGAGGTTGACGCCGTTTACGTGAACCGGATGGGTATCGAAACGGTCGGTGATTTCCATGCCGCGCATGAATATGAAAGTGTCGCGCTTCTCGAAGAAGCTACGGAACTCGTCCAGCGTTTTCAGTTTGACCTCTGTAAATCCACCCACTTCGCGCCTTTCGATCCAGTCCTCGCCGAAGCCCTGACGGTAGCTCTCAAAAGCGGCACGCTTGGCATCGGTATCGAGCCGGTACCACAGTTCACCCTCCTGCATTCGATTGTGATCGCTCAAGACCAGAAAGTTGTAATCGCGCTCGCGATACCACGCGGCAACAAGTTCGGGCGGGCTGTCTCCGTCACTCCACCAAGTGTGGGTATGAGTGTTTCCCTTCCACCAACCCGCCGGAGCGGCAATGCGGCGCTCGGCCGATGGACCATGCGAAAGGGTACTTTCATGTGACGAAAGCGAACCCGATCCCAGGAACAACGCAGCCGAGACCAGTAAGACTTTCAAGTGTTTCATCGCGCAGGCCCCTTCAAGCAGTCATGGGTCACGAACGCTGCGCGAGCCTCATGGCGAAAACATGACGGGGTGATGAATATTCGGCGAATCGGCCTCTAGCGCCCTGCGAGCGGCAAGGATTCTCGGTCGATCAGCTTGCCCGCCTTCATCACCTGTTCGATCTCGCGGGCGTTACGGATGTCTTTCGTCGGGTCCTTGCTGAGCAGCAAGGCATCGGCTTCTTTGCCCACCTCGATGGAACCGGCCTGCTCTGCGCGGCCGAGAAAAATCGCGCCATTCAGCGTCGCAATCCTCGTCAGAGCGAGCGGCGGAATGCCCGCCTGTTGCAGCAGCTCGAGCTCGCGGTGCACGGCAGGCCCCAGGGTCTGATCGGTGCCGAGCACCAGTACTCCGCCGGACTCGTGCAGCTTGCGCAGATTCTTCATCGCCACCGGCGTCATCAGCTTCATCCAATGGGTCCACAGCGACTCGCGCCACTCGTCGCGGGTGCTACTGCGCAGCGTACGAATCTGCTCGGCGCTCAGTGACTTGCGGTAGAGCGGCTCATCGAGATACTCGGGATGCTCGACAAGGCGCGAATAGTTCTCACCGATGGTGAGCGTAGTCACGACCGGAGTTCCCTTGGCCGCAAGCAAGCGAAAGTACTGCTCGCTCGCCGGGCCTTGGATCACCGGATGGGCCAAGGTGTCGGCGGCGGCGAAGATCGCCTGAGTCGCGCGCAACTCGCTCGACACATGCACCGTAGTGCGAAAGCCCGCTTCGTTGATGCGCCGGATCAGCGAGCGCAGCAGATCATCGGGTAGCGCCGGAATCATCGGTCGGGCACCCCAACCGCGCTCCTCCAGTGTCAGTTTAACCACGTCGGGTCGGCGCGCCAGCAACGCATCAAGACGCTCGCGCCCCGCAGGCCACGCGTCGATGTCGACCGACCCTGGACCAGAACCATGACTGCCGGGATAGGTGACGATGCCGCCGGTAGCGAAGATCCGCGGTGCGGCGATGCGTCCGGCACGTTCGTCGTCCCGCAGACCAAAGATATAATCCGGCACGTTGCCGGCATCGTAAATCGAAGTCACGCCGGCATAGAGATAGCTCGCCAACGCCGCCGCACCGCGCGCGCGATCGTTGCCCGCTTGGCGCAAGCCCTCGGCAGTCACCACCACTCCGCCATCGAGGTGCACGTGCATATCGACGAGCCCGGGCATCAGGTAGCGGCCACGGCTATCGATGCGTTGTGCGCCGGCCAAGTCTGCGGCCGTCACCAGCGCTGCGGGCTTGACCAGGGTGAACCGACCGCCTTCGACGATCACGGTCATCTCGGCTTGCACCGGACCGCCACGACCATCGACGAGGTGCACTCGCTCGAAGGCCATCTTGCCGGCATCAGCGGCAAAGCCCGCGTTCGTGGTAACGAATGCAGCGAGCAAGCCAAGGCAGAGCGATCGTAAGGATGTCAGGCTCATGGCATCTTTTTCCTGAAGAAGACCAAGTAAAGCAGCGATACACCTGCCAACCAAGGCAAACCGACCAGCAGCGTGACGCGCATCGCGGGCACCCACCAGGTCGTGATCATCACGGCGACGATCGCCAGTGCGCCGAACAACGACAGTCCCCAGCCGCCGGGGAGCCGCAGCGGTGGCGCGGCATCTTCACGCCGCGCCCAGACTTGACGGAAACGCAGATGACTCACGAAGCAGACCAGCCAAACAAAGAGCGCTGCGAACAGCGCTACGCCGAAAAGATAGAAGTACGCGCCTTGCGGCAACACGGTCGCGAGAACCACCGCCACCAGCAGACCCGAGCCTGTGGCCAGCAATGCCGGTAAGGGGATGCCCGTCTTCGAGACGCGACCGAGAAATGCAGGTGCATAGCCACCGCGCGAAAGCGAGAACAAGGTGCGCGTTGCCGTGTAGAGATTGCAGTTCATGCTCGAGAGCGCCGCGATCACGACGACGAGATTGATCAGGTGCGGCGCTGCGGGCACGCCAACCCGCTCGAACACTTGCACGAACGGACTGCCCGTGATGTCTGCACCGGCGGGTTCACTGTTCCAGGGTACGAGCGCAACGAGCACAAAAACGGCGGCCACGTAAAAGAGTGCTAAGCGCAAGATCACATTGCGCAAAGCGCGCGGGATGGCCTCGGACGGCTCCTGTGCTTCCCCTGCCGTCACCGCCACCACTTCGGTGCCCACGAAACCGAACATCACGAACGACACCGCGAGCCAAGCACCCGCAAGACCCATCGGCAAAAAGCCGCCATGCTCAGTGAGATTGCTGAACCCGATCGCCGGCGTACCGGGAATGAGTCCGGTCAGCAGCAAGCCACCGAAGACGACGAAGCAGCCGATCGCCACAATCTTGATCATCGACAGCAGGTATTCGACCTGGCCGAACTGATACACGTTGCGTGCATTCAGCACGAACAAGGTCGCACCCGCTGCCGTGATCCACACCCAAGGGTCGACATTCGGAAACCACCAACCGCAATAGATGGAAAGGGCCACAGCATCGCCACCGATCACCACAGCTTGCGCGAACCAATAACTCCATCGGCTTGCGAAACCCGCCCAGGGCGACACGTAGAGTTCGGCGTAAGCACCGAAAGAACCCGTGGTCGGATGCGCAACCGCCATCTCAGCAAGCGCTCGCGTCAGCAGCCATGCGAGCAGTGCACCGAACAGGTAACTCAGGATGATGCCGGGGCCCGCCATGCGGATCGCCAGGGCACTACCGAGAAACAGGCCAGTGCCGATCGCCCCGCCGAGCGCGATCATGGTCAATTGATCGGCGGTCAACTGACGCTCGAGACCCGCCTCGCGCGCCAACAGATCGGCCGACCGTTCATCGAGCCCCTTCCCCTCCATCCCACCAGTCTAACCCGATGGTGGAGCACGGATCGGTCGCATGACATGATCGACGCATGACTCTGGCCCCGCACGTCGCCTCCGCACGGATCCTGCTCCCCTGCCGTGATCTTCCCGCCCTGCTCGCCTTCCTCACCGAGACGGTGGGTCTGCAACTCGAGCGCATTTTCCCGGCCGAAGAGCCGGCCGTGGCCGATTTACGCGGCTTCGGCCTCGCGCTGCGGCTGAGCACGCAGTCGCCTGCGGGCGCCACTCCACCCGTGCTGCAATTATTCTGTGATCGTGCTGGGTTGCCTGCGGGCACCGCCGACGTGCTGCACGGACCCGAGGGCTGGCAAGTCCTGCTGCTCGATGGCTCGACCAGCATCGAAGTACCCGAGGGCCGGCAGTCGTTCGTCATCAGCCGCTTGCCTCCCGCCGCGGCGAACTCACGCTACGAGGGACCCGCATGGACGATCGGCCGCGCGGGCATGCGCTATCGGGATCTGCTGCCTGACCGCTATGGCGGGCGGTTCGTCGCCTCGCATATCGCTATCGTCGAGGGCGGCGTAGTACCCGATTACGTGCACTACCACCACGTGCGCTTCCAGATGATCTACTGCCTCGCCGGGTGGGTCCGCCTCGTGTACGAAGATCAGGGCGAGCCGTTCATTCTCAATGCTGGCGATTGTGTGCTGCAGCCGCCCACCATCCGGCATCGCGTGCTCGAAGCATCGCCCGGTCTCGAAGTGCTCGAGATCGGCTGTCCCGCCGTGCACGAAACCTGTGTCGATTCCGAGCTGACATTGCCTAATGGTGCCGCGCGAACCGGCCTTCGGTACGGCGGACAGCACTTCGTGCACCATGTCGAGGCCAACAGTGCCGCGCGATGGCGTCCCGGCGAGTCGACGGTCGGTACCGACGCCTGCGACCTTGGCATCGAGGCGGCAACCTCGGGCCTCGCACGGGTTCACGCGGTGCGCGCTTCAGCCGGGTATCGCGCGTACGCACGGCACGACGGCGAATTCCGCTTGCTCTTTCTGCGTGAGGGATCGCTGGAGCTGCGGCACCCCACGCTCGGCCAACACACCTTGGCCGCGGGCGACTGCGTGACAATGCCCGCGGGCGAGGAGTTTGCCTTGCACTCCGCCGAGGGTTTCGTCGCGGTGGAAGTCAGCCTTTAGATTTATTCTTTGAGATCGTTCGCCGAGCGGCGAGACCAGTACAAGTAAAAAGGCACGCCTAGCAGGATCACGCCAAGACCCAGCAGCGCTTGCTGCGGCGTGGCGATCAGCGCACTCAGCAGCAAGGCCACCGACACGATCACGAAGATCACAGGCGTGTACGGGTATCCCCAAGTGCGAAAGGGTCGATGCAGATCAGGCTCGCGACGACGGAACACGATGACCGCGCCAGCGCTTAAGGCATAAAACAGCCACGATGCGAATACCACCGAATCGGTGAGCGTGTCGTAGGTACCGCTGATCGCGAGCACGCTCGCCCAAGCGCACTGCGCGAGCACCGCATTCACTGGCACACGAGAGCGCTCCGACACCTTGGCGAGCGGCTTGAAGAACATGCCATCTTGCGCCATCGCATACGGCACGCGTGAATTGGCGAGCACCGACGCGTGCAGCGACCCGAGCGAAGACATCATGAGACCCGCGGCCATCAGGCTCACAGCAAGCGGGCCTGCGAAGGTGGCGAGCACCTCGGTCGCGACCGACGACGTCGCCGAGACGCTGCCGATCTGCTGTGGGCTCAGCACGTAGAAGTAGGCGGCGTTGACGCCGACGTAGAGCACGATGACGAGCAATGTGCCCCAAATGAACATACGCGGCAGGTTGCGCTGCGGATCTTTCACTTCGCCGCAGAGCGGCGCTACGTTGTTCCAGCCATCGTAAGCCCACAGCGCGCCGAGCATCGCAGCGCCAATGCCGGCGAGACCGCCGATGGCGCTCGCTTGCACGCCCTCACAGCTCGCACCGCCCGCCGACTGCGTGAAGTGCGATAAATCGCCCGTGCCAAGCACGAACGCCCCGACACCGATGCCTATGACGGTGAGCACCTTCAGCACCGTAAGCACCGTAGCCGCGCCACCGGTGGCGGCCACAGAGGCGCAGTTGAGCAAGGTCACGAGCCACAACGCGAGCAACGCCACCACCGTCAGACCACGTACGTCGATACCGTCACCCAAAGGCACGGTGAGCCAAACGCCATCGAGTGCGCCCCCGAGTGCGGTATTCAAAAATATCGCAAACCCTACGGCGAGTGCGGCCTGCGAGCCGGTCTTCATGATGGCGAATACCGTCCAGCCGTAGAGAAATCCCGTGGCGCGGCCATACGCCCGCTGCAGGAACACGTAGTCCCCACCCGCCGCCGGCATCATCGATGCGAGTTCCGCGTAGCAGAAGGCCCCCGCGAGCACGAGCAAGCCCGCGGCCAGCCACACGATCATCACGATCATGGGATCGTCGACGTTGCAGGTCATGACTCGGGTCTTGAGGAACACACCCGTGCCGATGACGTTGGCCACGTTGATGGCGATGCCGGCCCAGAGGCCGAGACCGCGCGATAATTGGATCATCGCGGTACGTTGCGCAGCAGTTTGCAGAGACCCTCGACGGCGTCGATAGCCGAGGGCCCCATGCGATTCAAGCGCGGCTCGATATACGGCAGCAACTGGCGATTAGCGACCGCCTTGACCTCGGAGAACTGAATCCAGCGTTCCCGCCAGTCCCGCGCGGTGATCGGCTGCGCCTCCATCAAGATGACATCGGGGTTGCGTTTCTTGATGTCTTTGAATTCGACGATGGGCGCAGGGAAATCGATGTCGGCGTAGATGTTCCGACCGCCGCAGCGGGCGATCGCATCGGACATCAAGTGTCTGCTGCCGACGGTGTAGAGCGGTGAGTCGAGCATCATGTAAAACACGCCGAGTGTCGAAGGCTTGCTCGGTACTTTGGGTAGTTTCGCCACCCGCGCATCGAGCTCACGCACTGCCGCAGCAGCCGTGGCGGAGGTACCTGCGAGTACTGCGAGGCGCTCGACCGAACGCGGGACGTCGGCCATCGTGCGCACGCTGACGTAGTAGATCGGCAGCTTGAGCTTCTTCAGGCTGTCGATCACGAGCTCGTTGGTCAGATCCTTCCACGCGACGATGACATCGGGCTTCAACGACTGCAGTCGCGGATAAACGAGCGCATTGGCATCACCGATACGTTCGATGCGCTTGGCAGCCTCAGGCACATCGGCCTGCGCGACGGTCGCCACGATTTTTGGGCCCGCGCCGGCGCTGAACAACATTTCCGTAGCGCCCGGCGCAAGGCTCACGATGCGCATCGCCGGCCCGGGCAAGGTCAGCACCGCACCAGTGTCGTCGGTGACGCGCAATGTCGCGGCAATTGCGGGAGAGGCGCTCCACAAACCAAGCACACCGAGTGCAATCAGCCCGACGATAGACGGCGCAGCAGACTTATGAGTACTGCAGGCTTTGCAGCCTGTGGCCGCGTGTAGCCGCGCACGTAGTGACTGCAATGGGCGGTGCAGCAGCGGCAGGCGGCGCAGGCCGAAATCGACGAGTCGAAGTTGCAGGCTGATACCCGCCAGGGACCATGCGGCATACCCCGCCGCGGCCATCACGCACGCCGCTACCAGCCACTCTTGCATGCCCATCACCCCGCCACTGCCAGCGTCACCCGATAGGTGACGAAGGCTGCAAGATAAGCCAGAGCGAATAGATATACGAGCATCAGCAGCGGATAGCGCCAGCCGTTGGTTTCTCGACGAACAACGGCGAGCGTCGCGAGGCACTGCGGTGCAAAGACGTACCACGCGAGCAAAGCGAGGCCCGTGGGCAAACCCCATTCGCTTGCGATGACCGAAGAAAGCGCCGTGGTCACGGCCTCTTCGTCACCCGATAGCGCATAAACGGTACCGAGCGCGCCGACCGCGACCTCGCGCGCCGCCAGCCCCGGTATCAGGGCGATCGCGATTTGCCAGTTGAAACCAATGGGCGCGAGCACGACCGCGAGCGCTTTGCCGAGTTGCCCCGCGAAGCTGTACTCGATGGCGGCACCGGTGGCGCCTACCGGCGGCGCAGGATAGGTGGAGAGAAACCACAGCAGCACCATCAGCGCGAGGATGATGCCACCGGCTCGCGCAAGAAAGACGCGGGTTTTTTCCCAAAGACCCAGCGCCAGATTGCGCCAGTTTGGCCACTGGTAGTCCGGCAACTCGAGCATCAACAAATGGTTATTTTGACCGCCGGCGATGAGCTTCGCGACCCAAGCCACGAGCAGCGCACTTGCCACACCCGCAAAATACAGCACGAACAGCACGAGACCTTGCAAGTTGAAGACGCCGAACTCGCGCTGCGGGATGAACGCAGCGATCAGCAGCGCGTAAACTGGCAGGCGCGCCGAGCAGGTCATCAATGGCGCGACCAGTATCGTGACGATTCGATCGCGAAGATTGGGAATGGTCCGCGTCGCCATGATCCCGGGGATCGCACAGGCGAACGAGGACAACAACGGAATGAACGCCCGACCCGACAGCCCCACGCTACCCATCACTCGATCGAGCAAGTACGCCGCGCGCGGCAAGTAGCCGCTGTCCTCGAGGGCGAGGATGAACGCGAACAGGATGACGATCTGCGGCAGGAACACGATCACGCTGCCGACGCCGGCGATCACGCCGTCCGCCAACAGGCTGCGCAGAGGCCCCTCGGGCAGCGCGCCGCGCACCAGCTCCGCGAGCGCCGTGACTCCGGCATCGATGAGATCCATCGGCCACGCCGCCCAACTGAACACGGCCTGGAATACGAAGAACAGCAGCGTCGCCAGAATCAGCATGCCAGAGAGCGGATTCATCAGTATGCGATCGGCCACCGCCACTGCCCGACTGCGCAGCGGTTCGCGGTAGCCCGAAAGTTCCAGCAGCCGCGCGGCTTCCGCGTGCGTAGCGGTCACATCTTCGGCCGTCGGTTCCTGCCAAGCGCTCGCAACCAGCGCAGGCTGAGTGGGTACGGCGAGACGCTCGAGTTCGGCGATCAATGCGTCGGCACCGCCACTGCGCGTGGCCACGGTCTCGATCACCGGCGCACCCAACTCGCGCGACAAAGCCTCGCGGTCGATGGCGAAGCCACGCCGTCGCGCCACATCGCTCATGTTGAGCACCATCACCATCGGCAGGCCGAGGCGGCGCACCTCTAGAGCAAGGCGCAGCGACAATGGCAGGTGCGTGGCGTCAGCCACGAGCACGATAGTTTCGGGTCGCGGTTCCTGAGCTACGCGACCCAGTGCGACATCGCGCGTGATGGCCTCATCGAGCGTGGTGGGTTTAAGGCTATAAGTGCCTGGCAAGTCGAGCAGTCGATAGCGGCGACCCGACGGTGCCGCGAACACACCCTCTTTACGCTCGACCGTGACGCCCGGGTAATTCGCCACCTTTTGCCGGCTGCCGGTGAGCCGATTGAAGAGCGCCGTCTTACCGCAGTTAGGCAAGCCGACAAACGCTACGCGCAGCTCCGCGGTTTCGGCGTTCATGTGATGACGATGCGCTCGGCTTCGTGGCGGCGCAGCGCGAAGGTGGATCCACCCACTCGGATGGCCAATGGATCGGCCGCCGGCCACATGCTCGCGATCACTTCGATGAAGGCACCGGGAACAAAACCGACCTCGATGAGCCGACGGGAAATCGGATCGTCCGCGAGTACCAAAGCAACCCGAGCGCGCTCACCGACCGCGAGCGCGGTGAGCCGGCGGGACTCGGGCGGGGCAGCGTCCTGGAGGGCCTCGGAACTCATAGCGAAGTATTGGCGGGTTTTTAGGGGCGATGCAATTGCGGCTTATTCGCATTTGCGTTTAAATAGTAATGATTCTCATTTGCGAAAACAACCACCATGCGTCCCGCAAAAGCCATTTTTCTTATCCTTTTCAGCATGTTGTCGCTTTCTCAAGCCATCGCGGCAGCGGCGACCGAGGCACTCGCCGAGATTGTCGTCCTCGGCAGTCGCGAGCGGCTCGAACGGGTCGCGGGCGGCGCTCACGTGCTGACCGAGAAGGATTTGGCCGACTCGCGGGTGCTGACCATCAACGAAGCGCTGCGCAAAGTCCCGGGCATCTTCGTGCGTGAGGAAGAGGGACTAGGCCTGCGCCCCAACATCGGCATCCGCGGTCTCAACCCGACTCGATCGACCAAAGTATTGTTGCTGGAAGACGGATTGCCGCTCGCCTTTGCGCCCTATGGCGACAACGCCTCGTACTTTCATCCGTCCATCGAGCGCTTCAGCCGCATCGAGGTATTGAAGAATTCCGGCCAAATCGCCTTCGGCCCGCAAACTGTCGGTGGACTCGTCAACTACATCTCGGCCGACCCGCCCGAGGCCTTCTCGGGTCGTTTCGCCGCGCGGGGTGGCAGCCGTGGCTATCGGGATTGGCAATTGGTGATGGGGGATACGCTCGCCTCAACCGGTACGGGCTGGCGAATCGACGCCACCCGAAAGCAAAGCGCCGGGTCGCGCGAAAATATCGAACTCGATGTCACTGACATCGGCGTGAAGCTCCGTCAGGAACTCGGCGCAGAGCAGTCGCTGACGCTGCGCGCCAGCGTCTATCGCGAACGCTCGCAAGTGCCCTACTCCGGGCTCACACTCGCAGAGTTCATCGACAATCCGCGCGCCAATGCTTTCGTCAACGATTTCTTCGGCTCGCAGCGCATCGCTGCAGCGCTCACGCACGGCTGGCAGATCACCGACGACATGACGTTGCGAACGTCCGTCTACGCCACCGGTTTCGAGCGTGATTGGTGGCGACAATCGAGCAGCTCCACCCAGCGACCCAACGACGCGTCCGACCCTGCATGCCTCGGTATGCGTAATCTCAACACCGGCTGCGGCAATGAAGGGCGTCTGCGCAACTACACGACCTTAGGCATCGAGCCGCGTCTGAGCGTCGATGGATCTGTCGGCGCCCACCCATTGAGGACGGTCATCGGGCTGCGCCATCACCGCGAACATCAGCATCGGCAGCAAGTCCATGGCGACACGCCGCGCGCGCGCGCCGCAGGCACGGGGCCCAACGCCGGGCTGCGCGAAGACAATCTGCGCGAGGTGGACGCGCTGTCAGGTTTCGTTGAAACCTCGCTGACCGTCGATCGTTTGACCGTAACGCCCGGTGTGCGCGTGGAGTCCATCCGCTACACCCGCAGCAACAAGCTGACCGATCGGTCTGGGTCGACATCGTTCACGCAGCTCGTACCAGGCGTCGGCGTCACCTACAAGATCAATGATTCGGCGCAGCTGTTTGCCGGCATGCATCGCGGTTTTGCACCGCCGCGCGTCGAAGATGCCATCCGCGTCGATGGCGCGAGCGTCGAGCTCGAGGCAGAGCTGTCGTGGAATCGCGAGGTGGGTGTGCGAGTCGAGGCGCAGGATCGATGGCGACTCGAAGCCTCACTGTTTGAGATGGATTTCACCAATCAAATCGTGCCGGCGAGTCTCGCCGGCGGCAGCGGCGCCACGCTCACTAATGCGGGGCGCACCTTGCACCGCGGCGCTGAACTTGCGGCGGAGTGGCGCGACGAACGCCATGCCTTCGCACCGTCCGCGCGCGTGGCATGGACGTGGTTGCCGATCGCGCGGTATGTCGGCACGCGCTACTCGGCGATCCCGGGTCACACTGACGTCGATGTCGGCGGCAATCGCCTGCCCTATGCAGCACGCCACTCGGCGACGGTAACGCTTGGACTTCAACGCGGCCCGCTCGCCGCGCAACTTGAGGGTACGTGGACTGGCGCCATGTATGGCGATGATCTCAACACCGTGGCGCTCAGTGCCGATGGGCAGCGCGGTCGTCTTGGCGGACATGCCATTGCCAACTTCACGCTGCAGTACCAGCACGACGAGTCGCTCACCGTGTACGCCAGCGCGAAGAACCTGCTCGATCGGCTGTACATCGGCGATCTCAGTCGCGGCATCGTGGTCGGCCCGCCGCGACTGCTGCAAGCCGGTTTCGAATACCGCTACTGATCGGGTACCCTTGTCATCACCATGGATGGCAGCGGCGGCGACTCACAACAACAACTGAACGTGTTCGGCGAACCGCTGGCGAGCTGCAGCGATGCGCCGAAGACGGGCTGGTATCGCAGTGGTTGCTGCGAGACCGATCCGACCGATCACGGCTCGCACACCGTCTGTGCAGTGATGACGGCGGAGTTTCTCGAATTCTCGGCGGGCCGCGGCAACGATCTGTCCACGCCGCGCCCCGAGTTCGGCTTCCCCGGGTTGCGACCCGGCGATCGCTGGTGTCTCTGTGCGGCACGGTGGCAGGAAGCGTTCATCGCCGGTTTCGCGCCGCGTGTTCATCTTCGGGCCACGCATCAACGCGCGCTAGACATCGTCGCGCTCGTCGATCTCAAAGCACACGCCATCGATCTTGCCTGACTTGATGCAACGCGAGGCGTATTGGCGCGGCGTCAGGGAACTGCTGCCCGCGGCACCCGGCGTGTTTGCTTGGGGCCTCGTGACGGGCGTCGCGATGGTGAAGTCGGGCCTGTCGATCGAGTACGCGCTGATCATGACTTTTCTCGCCTACGCGGGCAGCGCGCAACTGGCGGCACTGCCCCTGCTCGTGACGGTGGCGCCGCTGTGGGTCGTCGCGCTGACGGCGATCGCAGTCAATTTACGCTTCGTGGTGTATAGCGCAGCAATGTTGCCGCACCTGCGACACCTGAAGCCCTCGGCACGGCTCGGACTGGGTTACCTGATCGGCGACATCGGCTTTGCGAAATTTTCGGCGCTACTCGAACGTGAACCGGACTATCCGCATCGCGTGGCGTATTTCGCAGGAGGCGCAAGCTGTAATTGGGTGCTGTGGCAAGCCTCGTCAGTCATCGGCATTCTCGCGGCCACCGCCATTCCACTCGAATGGGGTCTCGCCCTCGCAGGCACCTTGGTGCTGATTCCGTTGTTGGTTCCGTTCTGTCGCGATCGACCCGCGCTTGGTGGTGTCTGTGTGGCCTCGATCGTCGCGGTCGTGGGTCACGACTGGCCGCTGCGGCTCGGACTTGTCGCCGGCATTCTCGCCGGCATGCTGACGGCACTGTCGCTCGAGAGACTGACGGCACGAGAGAGGGCCCCATGAACGAGTCTGGGCCGGGCGACGCGTACCTGTGGATCGCCATCCTGCTGATCACGCTGTCGGCGCTGCTGACCCGCTCGGGTCTGTTGGTCTGGGGCACAGGCCTCAAGTTTCGACCGCTCGTCCAGTCGGCTCTACGCTACGCGCCCGCCTGCGCACTCGCGGCAATTCTGGTGCCGGATCTGGTATTCGTCGACCAGCACTTATGGCTGGCGCCCGATAACCCGAGATTGATCGCTGGAGTGGCAAGTTGTCTGATTTTCGGGTTTTTTCGAAGCATGATCGGCTCATTAATCGGCGGGATGACGGTGTATTGGCTGCTGAGTTATTTCCTGTGACTTGACGATCATCCAAGTTTGACACTTCTGTTTAATTATTGACATTGTGTCAATGAACGGCGTAAGGTCCGCTCCCCATGAGCTACCTCACCGAACGCCGCCTCGAAGAAAAAGAACGCCGGCGCATCGAAATTCTCGATGCCGCCGAGGCCGTCGCCTCCATCGTCGGTATCGAAGCCATGACCATGGATCAGGTGGCCAAGAAAGCCCGCCTGTCGCGTGCCTTGCTCTACGTCTACTTCGGCGACAAGTCCGATCTACTGACGGCGATCTGCACGCGCGCACTCGAAGTGCTCGAGGCCCGCTTCAGTGCCGCGGCCGCGACTCGCGAACTTGGCATCGACAAGGTCGAGGCCTGCGGCCGCAGCTACGTTGCCTTCGCCGCCGAGTTTCCGGTGCGCTTCGAAGCACTCGCGCTGTTCGAGGCGCAACTGCCGAGCATTGAAGAAGATCCGGGATATATGGCCTGCCTCAAGGCGGGCGATGCGGTGCAATGCTCGCTGGTAGCCGCCATCGAAGCCGGTCAGCGCGATGGCAGCATCCGCGCCGATGCCGGCGCGCCGGGTCTGATCGGCTTCACCTTGTGGGGCCTGATGCACGGCTTGATTCAGCTCGGCTCGCACAAGAGCGGGCATCTGCAACGTGACGGTATCTCGCCGCAGGAACTGATCGAAAACGGTTTCCGTCTCGCCTTCCGCGCCTTGTCGCCGACCGGGAGCGCGACGTGACGCGCCCCCGCCAACGTTCGATCGCGAGGTTTGCCTTATCGGTCTGCTCGCTCCTCTGCCTGCCGGTTGCAGCGGACAACGCGACGGCCTCCGCAGGCCCGACGATCCAGGCGAGCGCCGCGCTGCCGAGCACCGAGCGTCGGCCGCTGGTTTCCGTGATCGACGAGTACGTTCGCCTCGCGCGTAGCTCCAACCTCGGTCTGCAGGCTGCAGCCCTCGAAGTGGAGCGCAGTCAGGCCGCGCTCGATGCGGCGCGCGGTCGGTTCTTTCCCGAAGCCACGCTCGGTGCGCGCTACACGCGCTCCGAGGGCGGGCGAGAGGTCTCGCTGCCACTCGCCGCGGCCTTCAACCCCGTCTACAGCACCCTCAACGAATTGCTGCTGGCTGACGGCAAGCCGGCACGCTTCGGCAGCATCAACGATCCACGATTCTTGTTGCAGCGTGAGCAAGAGCAGGACACGCGAATCAGCATCCGCCAGGCGTTGTATGTGCCGGCGTTGCCCGCCGCACTGCGTGCGCAGCGATCTTTGTTTGAAGCCAATGAATTCGCACGCATGGCTTTGTCACAGCGATTGCAGCGAGATGTGACAACGGGTTATCTCGACTGGTTGCGGGCGAGCCGCGGTGCCGTCATCGTCGAAGCAAGCGAAACGCTGCTCGCCGAGAACCTGCGCATCACCGAATCGCTCTTCCGCAACGGCAAAGTCACGCAGGATCAGGTCCTGCGTGCCAAGGCAGAGTGGCTCGCCGTCGGCCAGCAAGCCACCGAGACACGCAACGTTCGCGATCAGTTGCAGAGCTACGTGAACTTTCTGCTCAATCGAGCGCTCGACACTGAGCTCGAAGACGCCGATGCCGACGTCGAAGTGCAAAGCGCCGCGAAAGACCTTGCTGCACTACGGCAAGGGGCATTGGACAATCGACCGGAAATCGGTCAGGTCGATCGCGCCGTGCGTGCTGCAGGCTCGCGCGTGGATCTCGCTCGCGCCGCACGCAAACCGACGCTCGCGCTCGGTATTGATGGGGGCACGCAGGGCGAAAAGTATGAATTCGGTCGCGGCCGCAATTTTGCCACCGTTTCGCTGCTGCTCAACTGGACGCTGTTCGATGGCGGCACACGTCGCGCCGAAGTTCGTGAAGCGCGCATCGCCGAACAGCAGGCGCGTACGCGCCGCGACGAGGTCGCCCAGCAGATCCAGCTCGAAGTACAGCAGGCACTCGACCAGCTCTACACCAGCGAGGCGTCGCTGCGCACGGCGGAGGCCCGGGCCGAGGCAGCCCGCGCTGCGTTCCGCATCGCCGGTCGCAAGCGCGATGAGGGCGTGATCAGCCAAGTCGAGTTTCTCGACTCACGCACGAGCCTCACCGCGGCCGAACTCAATCTGAATTCCGTCCGCTTCGAACTGCTCGCCAGACAAGCGGAACTCGACTACGCCACCGGAGTGCCGCAACGCTAAGGCGCGGCTCACAACATGTCAGTACTCACTCGCATCCTGCTCGTCTCCTTCACCGTCTGCTTCACGGCCTGCAGCGGCGCTCCTGATAGCACAGCCGACCGCCCGACTGGTACGCCTGTGCGCGCCGCGCTCGCCACGCTCGGCCCGGCGAGTCCCCTCATCGAAGCCAACGGCCTTGTGGGCGCAGCCGAAGAAATGCGCTTGTCGTTCAAGACTGGAGGCGTCATCCGCCGCATCCCGGTGCAGGAAGGCAGCCGCGTGCGTCGCGGCGATGTGCTCGCGGAACTCGAACTGACCGAAATCAACGCCCAAGTCGAACAAGCCCGCCAAGCGGCTGAGAAAGCCGAACGCGATCTCGACCGCGGCGAGCGACTGCATGCCGATCAGGTAATCAGCCTCGAATCACTGCAGAACTTACGCACTCAAGCCGCAGTCGCACGGGCCGCCCGTGACGCGGCACGCTTCAACCTCGGCTACTCCTCGATCCGCGCACCGAGCGATGGCGTGGTCCTACGTACCTTGTTCGAGGAGCGCGAGCTTGTACCGCCCGGCCAACCCGTCGTCATCCTCGGCAGCAGCGCACGCGGCCACGTGGTCCGCCTGTCATTGGCCGATCGTGACATCGTGCAACTGCGGCTCGGCGACCCGGCCCGCGTGACCGTCGATGCGTATCCCGGCCGGGAGCTCAAGGGTGTGATCAGCGAGGTCTCCTCGGCGGCCGATCCGCGCACCGGCCTGTTCCCGGCAGAGCTTCGACTGGAACCCGCTACCGATCTACTGCTCGCGAGCGGCCTTGTGGCCAAGGTACGCATCGAGCCGACCAGCGCGCGCCGCAGCCAACTCACACATGTACCGATCGCGGCCGTCGTCGAGGGCGATCGGGATCGCGCCAACGTCTACGTGGTTGAGGGTTCTATCGCCCGCAAGCGTGAGATCGTCGTCGCGTTCATCGAAGGCGAGCAAGTGGCGCTGACGAAGGGTCTCAAACCCAACGAACGCGTGGTAACCGAGGGCGCGCTGTATCTGCAAGATGGCGAGCGCATCCGCATCGTCACGGAGCGCTGAGTCCCGTGTCATTGCTCGAGTTTCCAATCCGCCGCTACCAGTTCACGCTGGTGGCGTTCATGTGTCTGGTCGTCATCGGCATCTACACCTTCATTTCCGTGCCGCGCGAAGAAGACCCGTCGTTCAAAATCTCGGGCTTCGACATCACAGCAATCATGCCGGGCGCGGATCCGAAGGATCTCGAACGCTTGATCTCCAAACCGCTCGAGGATCGCATCGCCGAACTCGATGACATCCGTCAGCTCGAGACGGTAGTGGCCGATGGCGTGGCGTTCACGATCGTCGAGTTTTATGCCTACACCGACGCCGACAAGAAATACGACGAGATCGTTCGAGAGCTCAATGCGCTGCGGCCCTCACTTCCGGCAGAGCTGCGTCAACTCAGTATTCGCAAGTTCAGCCCCGGTCTCGTCAACATCGTGCAATACGCGTTGGTGTCCGAAGACGCCCCCTACCGCGAACTGGAAGATCATGCGCGTGATCTGAAGGATTTGCTGAAATCCGTCCCCGGGGTGCGCACCTCGGAGAGTTGGGCCTATCCGCCACGCGAGCTTCGCGTCGAGGTGGACCTGAAGCGGCTGGCCGATCTCAAGATGAGTCCGGCGCGCATCATCCAATCGCTCGAAAGCGAGAACGCCAACATTCCGGCCGGCATCATCGACGTCGGTCCGCGCAGTTTCACCGTCAAGAGTACCGGTGCCTACGAGAGCCTCGAGCAGGTGCGCGACACCGTGCTCAACTCGGTGGACGGGCGCATCGTTCGTATCAGCGACGTGGCGACCGTACGCTGGGCTGAAGGTCAGCACGGCTACGTCGGCCGCTACAACGGCAAGCGTGCTGTGTTCGTCACTGCGAATATGAAAGAGGGCTACAACGTCCTCGAGGTACGCAAGGCGATCGGCGAGGAAGTCGAGCGCTACCAGGACAGTCTGCCAAAGCGCATCGCACTCGATCTGGGCTTCGATCAGTCGCTGAACGTCAAAACCCGGCTTAATCGGCTGTATACCGACTTCGGTATCGCGATTGCGCTCGTAGCACTGACGCTCCTACCGCTCGGCCTGCGCGCAGCCGGTATCGTGATGATCTCGATTCCGCTGTCGTTGGCTTTCGGCGTCACGGCACTCTACTTCCTCGGCTATTCACTCAATCAGTTGTCGATTGCGGGTTTCGTCGTAGCTCTCGGCTTGCTCGTGGACGACTCTATCGTCGCCGTCGAGAATATTGCCCGTCACCTGCGCATGGGCTACGACCGTACCCGTGCCGCCATTGCCGGTACCAAACAGATCTTCATCGCTGTGCTCGGCTGCACGGCGACGCTGGTGTTCGCCTTCCTGCCGCTGATGGCGCTGCCTGGCACCGCCGGCAAGTTCATTCGCGTCCTGCCGACCGCAGTGGTCGCGACCATCATTGGCTCACTGTTGATAGCGCTGTTCATCATTCCGTTCCTCGCCAGTCGCTTGTTGAAGGAAGAGGAGTCCGGACACTCGAGTCGGCTGCTGCAGCGACTGATGAACGCGATCCACAACTACTATCGCCCCGCCCTGCACTTCTGCCTTGAGCGGCCGCGCACCACGGTCATCGCGGCCATCGGCGGATCGCTCCTGCTGTCGGCGGCGCTGATTCCGGTGTTGGGCTCGAGCCTCTTTCCGAAGGCAGACACGCCGATCTTCCTCGTGCAGATAGAAACGCCGACTGGTACAAGCCTCGCCGGTACCGATAAAGCCCTACGCTTCGTCGAGCGCGAGCTCGAGTCGTTCCCCGGGGTAAAGGCTGCTTTCGCCAATCTCGGGCGCGGTAATCCGCAGATGTACTACAACCACATCCAGCGGAACGAGTCGGCTTCCTACGCCGAAGTTTTCGTCACGCTTGAGTCGTACAACAGCCGACGCACGCCGCAATTAATCGACAATTTGCGGCAACGCCTCGATGGCTATCCGGGTGCGCGCATCTCGGTCAAGGAATTCCGCAACGGACCGCCCGTCACCGCACCCATTGCCATACGTATCGTCGGCAGCGACCTGCAGGTGCTCGATCGCCTGGCCATCGACGTCGAGAAGCTTCTGGAAGGCACACCTGGAACTCGCGACGTACGTAATCCGCTGAAGTTTCCGCGGACCAATATCAAGGTAGATGCCGACACGCAGAAGGCAGCGCTGCTCGGCGTGCCGGCGGTGGAGATCGATCGGGCGGTTCGGCTTGCCGTATCGGGCTTACCAGCCGGAACCTTCAAGGACGACGACGGCGAGCAATATCCCATCACGGTACGCACGCAGTTCGACGGGCGCGCCACACTCGACTCAGTGAAGAACGCGCGCGTCATCAGTGCGACGGGCGAATCACTGCCCATTTCGCAGATCGCCGACATCACTCTTGATAGGGCTCCCGTGCTCATCTCGCGCTTTGATCGCGAGCGCGCAGTCACCATCAACTCCGAGGTCAAGCGCGGCGAGAACACTGGCAAAGTCACAGCCGAGGTCGTCAAACGGCTGAATGCGATGGAGTGGCCGCGCGGGTATCGTTATGTACTCGGTGGTGACGCCGAAGCCGGTGCGGACGCCTTCGGTGGCATCGGCACCGCGATCATTGTTGCCATCTTCGGTATCTTTGCCATCCTCGTACTCGAGTTCGGCAGCTTTCGCTCGACGCTGATCGTGCTCACGGTGGTACCGCTGGGCATCTTTGGCGGCATGCTCATGCTGCTGCTGACCAACAATGACATCTCCTTCACAGCGAGCATTGGCTTCATCGCGCTGATAGGCATCGAGATCAAAAATTCGATCTTGCTGGTAGATTTCACCAACCAGTTGCGCGAAGACGGTGTTCCGCTTGATGAAGCCATCGAACGCGCGGGCGAAATCCGCTTCCTGCCGATCTTGCTGACCTCAGCTACGGCGATCGGCGGTCTGCTGCCGCTGGCGTTGCAGAACAGCGGTCTGTATTCACCCATGGCCTGGGTGATCATAGGCGGACTCATCACCTCGACGCTGCTCGCGAGACTCGTCACGCCCGTGATGTACAAGCTCTTTCCGCCCTCCGGGCACGAGCCGCGCAACATCGAACGCGGCACGCAACCAGACGCCTCAGGGGTCTTGTTGTAACCAGCCGAGCGTCCGTGCGTGCAGACTCTGCACATACAGACGCTCGGCCGTTTCGGTGACGGCGGTCGTCTCGGGATACTGACCGGTAGGATCCTGCAGATCTCGCACGATCTGCCCGGTTTCAGTGAAGGCGATGACATGACCGTATGCGGGCGGCACCGGCCACAGTGCCCGGGGCAACCGCAGCGTCATCGCGCGCAGCCGAGGGTAAGGGCCCATTCGGTCGACCATGGCGCTGCGCGGTTTGGTGAAGCCAAGCCAGATTCGGCCATCTAGGCCACGCATGAGGTTGTCGGGGAAGCCCGGCAAGTTGTCGAGCAGCACCGTCGCCAGAGCAGGCGAGCTTGCCGCGCGCGACTCAGGCACGCGTATATCGAGACCCCGCGCCTCGATCGCGATGCGCCACACCCGGTACCGCCCCGTCTCGACGACGAGCAGATGCCGCCCGTCCGCAGTGATTGCCAGACCGTTGGCAAAACTGAAGCCGCGTGCGACGAGTCGGGTCGTGCCGCTCTTTGGGTCGAACTCAAACACACGGCCCGTGGAGGATTGTTCCAGGATATCGAGCACGCTGGCTTCGAAAGTGCCGCCCCATTCAGAGGGTGCAAACCGCGTTGAGGCGTCACTGAAATACACGCGGCCATCGCTTGCGATGACTACGGCATCGGCGTAGCGGATGGGTTCATTGCGATAGTGCGTAACCACCGGCACCACTTGCCCGGTGCGATCGACCCTCAACAACCCGCGCAGCGCATCCGCAGCGTACAACTGCCCCTCGGCGTCGAACGCTATACCGAGCACGCGACCACCGGTTTGCGCGTACACCTCGAGTGCCGTGCCATCGGGATTCATGCGCAAAATTCGCCCGGCTTCGACTGCGGCATAGAGCCGGCCGTCTGGGCCGATCACGACATGCTCAGGCCCGGCGTTACCGTCCAAAGAAATTTGCCGCAAGCCAGCGAGTCGATTGTTGACGGCATGCACGCCGACATACGCCGGCAGTGGTGCGGCCTGCCAAGCCACGGGCTCGACCGGCACCGGCCACAGCAGCAGATAGGCGCCCAAACCGACGGCAGCTGTAACGCCGATCAAGCGCGAGCGCTTCATGGAGTGCGGCTCACCCGGCGCTCTCGAGTTCCCAGGTCACTAGCGGTGCACCACGACGCAGCCAAAAACCAGCACCGATCTGCCGAAACCCTCGACGTAGGCGAGAGCGATACCATTCTCCGCTGCGCATGATGACGTTCGGGTCAGTCCGCGATTGATCCGCGTTTTCACGCCAGTCACGTCTCGTCAGCGCACTAAAAAACAGCACACCGCGACACAGCTTCGCCAGATTGCTCAAAGCTTTGGTCGCGGCGGCATCATCGAGGTACTGCAGCACATCGAAGCACACCACGAGGTCGAAGGGCTGTCTCGTCTTGAAGTCGGTAACGCTACCCTGCAGCCAGCCATGCCGCTCGCACAGATATTCGCTGTACTCGAGGCCGACATACGTAGCCCCAGGCAAGGCTCGCAACAACGGCGTACGCATTAAACCGAGACCGCAACCTGCATCGAGAACACTCGCGACCGGGCAATCGATGTGCCGCGTGTACGCAGCAATCAGCTGCGCTCGCGCCGCCATCTCTCGGCGCGAGGTTACCGACGTGCGACCGTCGCGATAGAAGCGCCGGTAGTACTCGCGACCGAAACGCTCCGGAGCAGCGGAGGTCACACGATACCGGCAAGTTTTTTCGCGATCGCCTCGACCTGCGCCGGATCCGCCTTCGACACTTCCGGATACTCGGTGAAGCGCTCCGGAATTTTGATGGTCGCATCGATGCCCATCTGATCGGAACGGAAGGCACCGAACTGTGGCGACTTCTCGCAGGACGGATCGAGGATCATCGGGATGCCGTCAGGCTGCACAATGGAGTCCTTGGCCGGCTGCCAGCGGGTCATCATCGCCCACTCCACCTGCTTCAGATCGTAGGGATCGACGTCGGGGCCCACGACGATGACAAGCTTGGCCGTACGGCCCCAGCGTCCCGCAGAACCCCAGACCGCGTGGATCACGTATTTACCGAAGTTCGGGTGCGGCTTACGCCAGCCGTCCACAGACAACTGCACCACGTAGCACATGTTCGGCGTCACGGCGACGTCGTGCACTTCGGGAATTTTCTTGCGCAAGTCCGACAGCACCTCGCCCTCGACCGGCAATAGAGCGATGTAGTTGTGATCGAACGGCGGCACCATTTCCATGGTCGCGTGCCAGATCGGGTTGCGGCGGCGCGTGATGCATTTCACGCGCACGATGGGGAAGACCTGCACACGATCGTAATAACCGACCGGGTTGGAGTGCCAGCCGATCGGCTCGAGTTCGTCCGTGATTACTTCGCCCTCCAGCACCCATTCGGCGCTCGCAGGCACTTCAAGATCGACGGTTTCGCAGCGCACCATCTCCACGGGCTCACCGCGCAAGCCACCCGCAAAGGCTGTCTCATCGACGTTGAACGGCACGCCCGTCGCCGAAGCGAGATGCAGCGCAGGCTCACAAACGCCGGCGATGGCCACTTCCAGTCGCTTACCCATCTGCGAGGCCTTGAAGGTGTGACGGCCGATGTCGGAGAACGGCGGGTTCCACCA
Organism: Nevskiaceae bacterium; assembly: GCA_018883185.1. Lineage (GTDB taxonomy): Bacteria > Pseudomonadota > Gammaproteobacteria > Steroidobacterales > Steroidobacteraceae > UBA964. The sequence continues at coordinate 76,792 of VEQP01000012.1, forward strand.
ATAAAACGCCGCCAGGTCCGTCTTCGCACGCGATGCGGGGTATGTGCCGCCTTGCGGGTGGGTTGCCTCGAGGAATTGCGTGAAGCGATACCAACCCGTGTTTCGACCGCCCGTCTCCGGATCCTTGGAGAAGGTCATGGCGTTGGTGATGTAGGCGGGACCTTCCTTGCCGAACCAGACATGGGGCAGCTGCCGGTCCAGGGCGACGTCATCGCCCTTGATGATGACCTCCTTGCAGGGTGCTGCCGCCTTGTCGACCAGCTTCGGCGCATGCCAGCGGGCCGGATCCGCGAGCACCTCGGCGTGATGCAGCTTGGCCTCGCGCCAGTCGCGGAAGCCGATGGTCATGGCGGTGCGCTCGCGGGTACCGAAGGGATTGAACAGGATGGGGACGCCGCGGGTGTTGACCGCATCGACGTTGTTGAGCATCAGCGCCGGACCGTCCTTGCTGCACACATAGTGCATGAGCGCCTGCAGCTCGTTGGTGTCGCGACGGCCGTCGAGCGGCACGTCCACCTGCTTGAGCTGACCTTCCCTGTCGAGCATCGCGAGAAACTCGCGCATATCCTTGAACGCCATGATCGCCCCCTGTTCATCCGGAATGGCCCGGTAGAGCACCGAAGCCTAACTTCGGACCCTGGCATAGACCAGAGCCGCCGCCCGCAGCGGCCGAACCTGACCTTACCTTGGACGTCCCGAGCCCCGCGGGCTACCGCCGGTTCCCCGAGTCGGCATCATGCGACCGAGTCCCCATGCAACCGGAGTCGCCCATGTCCGTTTCGTCCCGCAAAGTCGCCATCATCACGGGCTCGGCCACCGGTGTCGGCGCCGCCGCCGCCATCATGCTTGCCGAGCGCGGCTGCAACGTCGTCATCAACTACACGCGCAGCGAGACCGAAGCCCATGACACGGCGCGGGCCTGCGCGGCCAAGGGCGCCGAAACCATCGTCTTCCAGGCCGACGTCGCCGAGGACAGCGCCTGTCAGGCCATGGCGCAGGCCGCGGTCGACAAGTGGGGTCGCATCGACTACCTGATCAACAACGCGGCGCGGACCAAGTTCAATCCGTACGAGAATCTGGACGGACTGAGCGCCGAAGACTTCCTCGCCATCTACAAGGTCAACGTGGTGGGCGCTTACCAGATGGTGCGCGCCGTGGCGCCGCACATGAAGAAACAGGGACGGGGTGCCATCGTCAACAATTCCTCCATCGGCGGCGTCACCGGCATCGCCTCCTCGATGGCCTACGCGGCCAGCAAGGCGGCGCTCAACATGATGACGCAGTCGCTGTCGCTGGTGCTCGGCCCCGAGATCCGCATCAATGCGATCGCTCCCGGCGCGATCCAGACGCGCTGGCTGCAGGCCGGCATGACGCCCGAGCAGTACCAGGCTTTTCTCGTCAACGCCGCGGCGATGGTGCCGCTGCAACTGGTACCGACCGCCGAGCAGATCGCCGAAGCGCTCGTCTGGTTCCTGGAGGGTGCGAGCGTGATTACCGGCGAGGTGCTGATGGTGGACGCGGGCCTGCACTGCGGACGCCTGCCACCGTCGTCGAGCAACAAGGCCAGCTGGGATGCCGCCAAAAAATAGTCCGCCGCTGCCGTCGGCTCACGCCGCCGCCCAGTGCGTCCAGGATCAACCCGGCCTTGATCAGCGTGGGTCGAGTCGGCACGGGTTCAGTCGGCGCGATCTGTTGTGCGGCCTCGGCGCCTTGCCGTTGGCGGCTCTTGGCGCGGCACCGGCGGTGCCGTTCGGTGCCGGCGATGTCGTCGTCGGCTGCACCCTGCTCAATGATGCGAAGGACGATCACCGCGGACTCGGCCGGATCCTGCACTACGATGCCGCGCTGCGACTGCGGCAAGTCATCACCCTCGACGATACGACCCACATCGTGCAGGGCCTGAAGTTCGGACCCGACCGGACTCTTTGGGCGTTCGACGCTTTTGCGTACAAGATCGTGCGTTTCGATACGCAGGCACGCCGGCGCGAGAACTTCACGGCGCCGGCACGCTCGTTTGCGCACGTCACTTTCGCCCGTGACGGTCGATTCTTCCTGGGCGAGAATTTCGTGGGCGAAAAATCCCGCGTGCCGCTCGGGACGACCCTGCCGTTCATGCCCGGCACGCGCCGTCTGGGCGATGGTCACCTGTTCGAATTCTCGCGTCAGGGGAAAATGCTGCGCGAGCATGCCACGCCCGTGCACGGCGGCATGGGCGGTTTCCAGGGTCTCACCTCCAGCACGCTCGCAGCCGACGGCCGGACTCTCGTCTACACCTCGGAGTCCGGGCCGCGGATCATGCGCTGGGATCTCCTCGACCGGGTGGCACTCCCGGACCTCGTCAGCGCGCCGGACAACAGCGGCCGGTTTTTCTTCGATGTACGTTACGACGAGGCGGGGCGTCTGCTGGTCGTCACCGGCCGCGGCATCGATGCGCTCGATGCGGAGGGCAGGCTGATGCGCAGTTACGCGCTGGGATCCTTTGGCTGGGCATCGCTCGGAACGCCGCGCGACGGCTTCGTGCACGCCAGCAACTTTTTCTCCGGCGAGATCGCCTGCCTCGACCTCGCCAGCGGCGAAGTCGTCGCCCGCGCACAGACCGGCATCCGCAAATCGGCCTCGGGGCTCGACAGCTTCCCGGGCTGATCGACGCGGACTACGGACGCACCGGGATGCGCCGCAATTCCTTGAACACGTCCTCGATGAAGCGGGCACGCTCGGCCTTCAGCACCGCCGCCTGGGAGGCATCGGGCTTGAACGCCTCGATCGCCTCGCGGGGCAGCAGACCCCGCGACTCGAGCAGTGTTTCAAGCGTGATGCGCCGTTCGCGCTCCACCCAGACCTGCGCGGCAAGCTCGACCACCATGCGCACGGTGGCATCGAGCACCGGATCGTTCAGATAGACCGGGTCGGGACCTGCGAGCGGTGTGCCGCCCTCGGGGGTTTGCGTCTCAGACACGCGTCGCGAACCAGTGCTGCATGTATCCCGCAC
>VEQP01000039.1 GCA_018883185.1 Nevskiaceae bacterium
CTCCGCCATCACCTTCGTCAACGCCGCCGTCAACGTCGTCTTGCCATGGTCAACGTGACCAATCGTCCCAACGTTCACGTGCGGCTTGATGCGTTCGAATTTTTCCTTGGACACGTCTGCTTCTCCTAAGAAAACTTGCAATACCTAAACTTGACTGGAGCTCACGACCGGAATCGAACCGGTGACCTCGTCCTTACCAAGGACGTGCTCTACCGACTGAGCTACGTGAGCCGAAACCTGGAGCGGGTAGTGGGAATCGAACCCACGTCATCAGCTTGGAAGGCTGAGGTTCTACCATTGAACTACACCCGCTTTACTGTTTGTGGGTGAGCCCGCAGGATCCGCTACTGACGGCATACGCCTAAATTCAAACTTCCTGGCAACTCCCACTCGTTTGGTGGAGGGGGTAGGATTCGAACCTACGAAGGCGTAAGCCGGCAGATTTACAGTCTGCTCCCGTTGGCCGCTTGGGTACCCCTCCGCGTCAAATGAGCCGCGCATTCTGATTTCGGCGGCCTGCAGTGTCAATGGCATAGGGAAGGTTTTTGGATGGATCCGATCGTACTGTTTTTCGCTCTCGGCCTGTTCGCGGGGGTGCTAAGGGCGGACTTGCGCCTGCCACCCGCCATTTACGAGTTCGTCAGTACTTTGTTGCTGCTGTCGATCGGCATGAAGGGGGGTATCGAGCTCGCCCGCCAGTCGGTCGAGAGTCTGGCGGCCGACATCGGCATCACCCTGGTCCTCGGCGTGCTGTTGACCGTGATCGCCTTCGCCATCCTGCGCGGAGTTGGCCGCCTCGATCGCAGCAATGCGGCGGCGGTGGCCGCGCACTATGGTTCGGTCAGTGTTGGCACCTTCGCCGTGGCCGTCGCCTACGTGGCGAGCGCCGGCATCGCGTATGAGCCGCAGCTGCCACTGCTGCTGGTCGTGCTCGAAGTGCCGGCGATCATCCTTGGCATCCTGTTCGCCCGGGGGCTCAAGGCTGGCGCGCCCTGGAGCGAAATCGGTCGCGAGGTGCTGCTCGGGCGCAGCGTGCTGCTGCTACTCGGTGGTCTGGTGATCGGTGGCGTCGCTGGGCCCACCGGCATCGAACCGCTGACGCCTCTCTTTTTCGACCTGTTCAAGGGAGTTCTAGCTCTATTCCTGCTTGAAATGGGACTGATCGCAGCAGATCACCTCGGCGGTTTTAGGCGTTACGGCCTGTTCATGGTCGCTTTTGCCCTCTTGATTCCGCCATTTTTCGCGATGATCGGCGCTGTTTTTGGCATGTTCATGGATTTATCGGTCGGTGGAACACTATTGCTCGCCACGCTCGCCGCCAGCGCCTCATATATAGCCGCCCCCGCAGCCATGCGCTCTGCCGTGCCAGAGGCCAACCCGGCCCTGTCGCTGACCGCGGCGCTCGCGATCACTTTCCCGTTCAATATCCTGTTCGGCATTCCGCTCTACCAGCGGGGGGTCGAGTGGCTCCTCGGAGGTTCCCCATGACCGGCGTCGCGGCCTCGCACCGCAAACTGCTCACCGTCATCACCGAAGCCAACCTCGAGCGCGACCTTGTGCGTGAGATCGAGGCCGAGGGCGTCGGCGGCTACACGATCAGCGACGTTCGCGGACGCGGCGATCAGGGCCTGCGGGCCTCGCACTGGGGGCACAGCAGCAATATCCGCGTTGAGATCGTCTGCGACACACCGCTCGCAGAACGCCTGCTCGCGCGCCTTCGGGCCAAATATTACGAGCACTACGCCATCGTGATGTGGGTTCAAGATGTGGAGGTGCTGCGGCCGGATAAGTTTCGATAGCCCGGCCCGCGCACGAAGCGGCCCGGCCGTGCGCCGGTGGTCACGCCATCGCGCAGCACGGCTTGGCCGTTGACGAACACATGGCGCATGCCGCTGGCGAAACGGTGCGGTGCGGCGTAGCTCGCGTGATCGGCAATGTCGGCAGGGTCGAACACGACCACATCGGCGCAGGCCCCTACTCGCAAACAACCGCGATCGGCGAGCCGCAAGTTCGCGGCCGGGAGGCTCGTTAGTCGGCGAATACCCTCCGCCAGCGGCAACAACGCCTCATCACGCACGTAGTGCCCGAGGAAGCGTGCGAAGGCGCCATAGGCGCGTGGATGCGGCGCATGCTGCAGAAACGCGCCGCGGGGCGCGAGAGCCTCCTCGTCGGAACACAGCGTTACCCAAGGCAACTGCAGCAGCGTGCGCAAATTGTCCTCGGACATCATGAAGTAAGCCGCGCGCACACGACTCTCGTCCTCGAGCACCAGATCGACGATGGTCTCCGCGGGCGAACGACCTCGGGCCGCGGCAATCGCCGCGAGGGTCTGACCCGTCAGCGACTGTAGTTCGGGCCGTCGGAACCCGAGCAGCCTGACGTTCTCCGCCGACTCCGCCGCCGCGTAGAGGCTCTCCCACTGGGGCGAAGGCTCATCGATTTCTTTGACGACTCGGGCACGAAGCTGCGGATCACGTAACCGCGCTAGCCACTGCGCAGCGCCGCCCTCCTGCACCCATGGCGGCATGGCGGCATCGAAGCCCGAGGCCCCGGCCAGATATGGATACACATTGGCGCTCACGTCCAAGCCTTCAGCGCGTGCGGCCTCGATGCGCGCCACAGCCGCGCCGAGCAAGGGCCAGTGGCGCCGGCCCGCAGCCTTGAAATGCCAGACCTCGGCATGCTCGCGCGTCGCGCGTGCGATATCGATCAACTCGTCGATGGCAGACAGCAACTGCGAAGACTCGCTGCGCACGTGCGAGAAGTACCCTCCACCGTGCTCGGCCGCCGCGATCGCAAGTTCGCGCAACTCCGCCGGCGCCGCAAAAGCCGCAGGCGCATAAATGAGCGATGACCCCACCCCCAGCGCCCCTTCCGACATGGCCTGACCAACGAGCGCCTGCATGCGCGACAGTTCCTGAGCCGTCGGACTGCGGTCGGCGTGGCCCAACTCATGAATGCGCACGGTGGTTGCACCCACCAGCGAAGCAACGTTCACGCCGACCCCGCGTTTCTCGAGAAACTCCAGATACTCGCCGAGCGTATTCCAGTCGAGCGGATAGCGACTGCCATGACGGCGCAGGCGCAGATCGCGCCGCATGCTGGCATTCAACGGACCCATCGACAGACCTTCGCCGAACACCTCGAGCGTCACGCCCTGCCGCATGTCGCTCTCGGCGGCCGCATCCTCGATGATCGACTCCGTCGCCCAGGAGAGCGAGTTGATGAACCCCGGCGCCACGGCGAGCCCGCGTGCATCCACCTCCACTCGGCCACTCATCCAGCCGAGATCACCGATGGCCGCAATCCGATCACGGACGATGCCGATATCGGCGATTCGCGGCAGACCGCCGCTGCCGTCGTACACCGTACCGCCGCGTATGAGCAGGCTAAAGGCGGGCGGCGGCGTCACGCCCGACTCTCGGGTGCGGCGCCACAGGGCCGCGAACACCATGCCCCAGAACGCCCCTCGCGTGCGCCGCAGCCAATTCATGTCAGGATGCTGCCACCTTCGGCCACCCGTGACCACACACCATGAATTCGCCCATCGACGTAGCGCGTCGCAGCCTGCTGCAGGGGACGCTGGCTCTGAGCGCAGTCGGCGCTGCGGGCGCAGCCAACATCGCGGATGCGACCGGCCTTGTCGGCCGCGCTAGCGCACAACGCACCGTGCCGCGCGACGACGCAGCCTTCAATGTTCGCACCATCGGCAAACTTCAGGGCGATCTCTCGGGCGTCGTCACGTACACCTGGAATCCGGGCACGATCTATGGCGTCATCCCGGGCAGCGGCTTGCCGCCAGCGGAATTCGGTCGGGCGCTCTATCGCGTCGAGGGCGTAACTCAAAGAATTTCACGTCTGCTCGAAGACGGGAGTGTCGAGGAACGTTCGCGAAACTGGATGTTCTACCTTGACGCCGAGGCCGATGAGTACCTCACGCGTTGGCGCAACCCGTACACGGGCGAGGATATCGACGTACCGCCGTGGCGCGGATCACCGTCGCACTCGCGCCTCACCGTGCAAGGGCCGGAGGTCAGTTTTGGCTCGGGCTTCGAAAACACCTCGCTCGGCAAACCTCCAACACTGTCTTTCCGCACGCTCGGCGAGCGCACTTGGATTACGCGCCACGCGGCGACTCGATTGACCGATACCGCAGGCCATCACCGCAACGAACTCTCGATCGACGCATGGGTCTGTCGCACCGCCGACCTGCTCGATGAACATCTGACCCATGTCCCCTCGACCTACACTTGGACAAGCCATGCCGAGTGGCAGCCTTGGACTCGCATGCAGGGCCGCGCCGGCAACGTGATCTGGCGTATCGAGTCGGTCGTGATGCGCGATCGTGCCGCCTTACCCGAGCGCTTTCTACGTCACCTCGAGGCACTACTGCCGGGTAAACTCGACGAACCCTTGAACTGGAGTTCCTGATGGCCGGTGCCAGTCTGCTCGCGCTGCTCGATGACATCACCACCGTACTCGACGACGTCGCGGTGCTGAGCAAGGTCGCGGCCAAGAAAAGCGCGGGTGTGCTGGGCGATGATCTCGCGGTCAACGCCGAGCAGGTTAGCGGTGTACAGGCGGCGCGCGAATTGCCCGTCGTGTGGGCTGTCGCCAAGGGCTCGATAATCAACAAGGCGATCCTCGTGCCCGCCGCGCTGCTGATCAGTTACTTTGCGCCGTGGTTGGTGACGCCACTGATGGTCGCGGGTGGGCTCTTTCTGTGTTTCGAGGGTTTCGAAAAGCTTGCCCATCGCTGGCTCCACAGTCGCAACGACAGCGAAACGGAGCACGCCGCACTCAGTGCAGCGGCCGCCGACCCGTCCGTCGATCTCGTCGCTTTCGAGCGCGAGAAAATCAAAGGTGCGATCCGTACGGACTTTATTCTCTCGGCGGAAATCATCGTCATCACGCTGGGCACGGTTGCAGAGGCACCGCTCGGCACGCGGATCGGTGTGCTGGTCGCGATCGCGCTGCTGATGACAATCGGCGTCTATGGCCTCGTCGCCGGTATCGTCAAACTCGATGACGCGGGCGCGCATCTCGCTCGCCGCAACGGCGCGAGCGCAGGCGCGAGGCTCGTACGCTCCATTGGCCGAGGATTACTTGCCTCGGCGCCCAAACTCATGGCCACTCTCGGTGTCGTGGGCACCGTGGCCATGTTCCTCGTCGGCGGGGGCATCCTCACCCACGCGCTGCCGTTTTTGCCTCACGCCGCGGGTCTACTCGCGGTGGCGCTCGATGCGCTCGTTGGCATACTGGCCGGTGCCGTAGTGCTCGCGGTGGTGCTGGCGGTCAAACGCCTGAGATAAGGAATCACCTCGCCCGCAAAGCGGCGAATGTTGGCCTCGGTGAGCTCCGCCGGAAGCGTGCCGAATTGCAGCATTGGCAGCATGTGCCCGACATGCATGTCCTGCCACGCCGCGCCGATCTGCTCACGCACGGTGGCGACCGATCCGCAGAAGAACATGCCCATCTCCACGGCGATCTCAAGCGTGATATCACCTGTGATCTGCGCTTTCGCCTTGGCGATGCCACGCATCGACTCGATCGACGAGTAGCCGGGCGGCAACAGCATTTCGATCGGCATCTTCAGGAACCGATTGCGGAAGTTCTCGAAGTGCGGTTTCGCCTCGCGTCGGGCCTGCTCGTCGGTATCGGCGACGTAAACCGGAATCGCCCAACCGAGCTTATCGTCGCTCGCCGTCCAGCCTTTACGCGCCGCTGTCTCTCGGTATTGCTCGAGGTACTTGCGCACCGACTTCAACGGGCTGAAGGTCTGCAGGTAGGTGTACCGCCGCGACGGATCGGCCGCCCACTCGATGGTTTCCGTGCTGCCTTGCGAGGGAATCCAGATCGGCGGATGCGGCTGCTGGTAAGGGCGCGGCCAAAGATTCACGTACTCGAAGTGATAGTGCTTGCGCGACCAGCGGAACGGGCCCGGACGCGTCCATGCGGCAATGATCAAATCGTGAGCTTCATGGAATCGCTCATGCGAAAAAGCCGGGTTGGTGCCCCAGGCGTGGTACTCGGCGCCGATGCCGCGCACAAAGCCCGTGATCAATCGACCCTCGGTGATGTTGTCGATCATCGCGTGCTCTTCGGCTAGCGTCAGCGGATGGTTGCGCAGCGGAATGGCGCTACCGAGGATCGCAATCTTCGCCGTACGAGTGCGCCGCGCGAGCGCCGAAGCCGTGACGATCGGCGAGGGCATGATGCCGTACGCGGTCTGGTGATGTTCGTTGACCGCTACGCCGTCGAAGCCGAGTTGTTCACCTAGCTCGAGTTCATCGAGGTAGCGGTTGTAGAGCCGCGCCCCTTTCTGCGGGTCGTAGAGCCGATTCGGCGTGTGCACCCATGCCGTCGGATACTTCGCAGCCTCCTCGAGATCGAGATCGGCGTAGGGCATCAGGTGAAACAGGGTGAACTTCATGACGCACTCCCTTGGAATTCGCGCAGTAGCGCGGACAACGCGGCGGGATTCTCGACCATGGGCACATGACCGCAACCCGGGATCACATCGAGCCGAGCCCCCGGAATCAGCCCCGCGAGTTTCTCCCCGAGCGCGAGCGGAAACAGTCGATCCTCCGCGCCCCAGATCACCTGCACCGGCAGGCGCAATCGATGCAGCCACTTATCGAGGTGCGGATCAAAGAATCGCGGCTCCCACGCGAGCTTAGCGGTGGTGAAATGATTGCGGAGCGCGATCTCTGCCTGCTCCGGTGTCTGCGGCAGTGCGAGGATTTTTCCAGCGAGCAGCGGATCGGCGATGGTGTTGCGGACACGCTCCTCAGGGGACCACATGAACAGATCTCCCGTGGGAATATCGCCTGGACGGATGCCCGCCGCGGCGATCAAGGTAAGACGGGCGAGCCGGGAGGCGCTGCGGATGGCAATTTCCATGGCGAGCCATCCGCCGAGCGAACTGCCGACGAGATGCACGTCGCGCAAATCGAGCGCCTCGAGAAAATCGAGGTAGGCGTAGGCGGCATCGTGAATGGTATCGAGCCACTCGGGATCCGTGCTCGCGCCGAATCCGGGATGGTCCGGGACGATGACCCGCCATCGATCGGCCAAGGTTCCAAGCACACCGAGCGAGCCTTCCGCGCCGCCCGCCCCATGCAGGAACAGCAGCGTCGGCGCCCCTTCGGGCCCCGCGATCCGGTAATGCAGCATCGATCCGGCGATCGACACCTGCCGACTCGTAAATGACATGACCCACCTCCCCCGTGAAACCGAGTTTGGTATACCGAAAATGCCTAATCAATGGATTTTTGTCCATTTATTGGTCATCCTGTATACAGAATGAGCGAAGCTTCCCAAAAAGCCTATTCAGCGTTGCTGCACCGCATTCAGCGTGGCGAGTTGCCACCCGGCGCTTTCTTGATCGAGTCGGAGCTGGCCGAGCAACTTGGCCTCAGTCGTACGCCGGTCCGCGAGGCGATCAGACGCCTCGCCGCCGAGGGTTTGGTTCGCTCGGGCGACCGACGACGGGCGGTGGTACGTGAGTTCGACGAGGCGCAGCTCGAGGAACTGTACGAGTTGCGCTCACGGCTCGAAAGTTACGCCGCCGAGCGCGCCGCAACACGCATCGATGCAGCAGGGCTTGCCAAGTTGACGGCACTCGCCGGGGAAATGGAGGCCTGTGCCGCACGCGGAGATGCCACTGCGGTCGCTCGCTTCGCCGAGCTCAACGACGCGTTTCATCAACAAATTCTGCTGGCTGCCGCGGCACCGCACCTCGAGGCGGCGCTGCGGCCGATGTTGCAGATCCAGCTAGTGATGTTGCAGCGCTATCGCGCTCACATCGGCGAGCACCTCGAGCGCTCCTGTTGGCATCACCGCGAGCTGCTACGCGCCTTGAGCTTGCGCGATGCCACGCTGGCGAGCGAACAGATGCGCCTTCACATGTTGGCGGCGCGAGCGAGCTCCTCGACGAGCGCGGCAGGCAGCACTCGCGAGTGACCCGGACGCAGGTCCTCCGGCAGGCGGATCGGGCCGTAGCGCAAGCGCATCAACCGACTGACTTCGTGGCCCACCGCCGACCACAAGCGGCGAACCTCGCGATTGCGCCCTTCGTGCAGGATGCAGCGGTACCACGCGTGGCCATCCGACGCCTGTTCCGCCTCGAGCCGATCGAAGCGCGCCCAACCATCCTCAAGCTGCACCCCCTCACGTAGCCGCGCCAGAGTCGCCGCAGTCGGGTGCGAGCGCACGCGCACGAGATACTCGCGCTCGACCTCGGACGAGGGATGCATGAGCCGATGCGCCAGCGCGCCGTCTGTCGTGAACAGCAGCAGCCCTGAGGTGTTCACATCGAGGCGACCCACGACGATCCAGCGGCCCTGTGGGGGTGGCGGCAGTCGATCAAACACCGTTGGCCGCCCTTGCGGATCCTGCCGCGTGGTCACCTCGCCCACGGGCTTGTGATAGCCGAGCACCACGGGCCGTAGCGCGGCGTCGGCCAAGGCGACCCCGATCTCAACCGGCCGACCATCGATCTGCACCCGATCGCTAGGCTCGACCCGAACGCCGAGCTCGGCCACCTGACCGTTCACGCTGACGCGCCCCTCGCGAATCCACTCCTCGACGCTGCGCCGCGAGCCGAGGCCAAGCCCCGCCAGTACTTTTTGCAATCGTTCCGCCACGGTGCGAATGATAGCGACCCGGCAGCCCATAACGGCTGGTTATGCGCTCATAGCGCTTCAAGCGCGACAGTCACCGTAGATCGGCAGATCCTTCCGCCATGATCCACGACAGTATTCTCGGCACGATCGGCAACACGCCCATCGTGCGCATCAACCGGCTCGCCCCGTCGGGCGTGACGATGTACGTCAAGTGCGAGGCCTTCAACCCGCTCCACTCGGTGAAGGATCGACTTGCGATCGCCATCATCGAAGATGCCGAACGCCGCGGCACACTGCGCCCCGGTCAGACCGTAGTCGAGGCCACCTCGGGCAACACCGGCATCGCGCTCGCCATGGTCTGCGCGGCCAAAGGCTACCCCTTCGTCGCGGTGATGGTCGAAACCTTCTCCATCGAGCGGCGCAAGATTATGCGGGCGCTCGGTGCCAAAGTGATCCTCACACCCGCGGCCGAACGCGGCTCCGGCATGGTGCGCAAGGCGGAAGAGTTGGCCGCTAAGCACGGCTGGTTCCTCGCGCGTCAGTTCGAGAACGAGGCCAACCCCGCCTATCACCGCAACACGACCGGCCCGGAGATCCTGCGGGACTTCGCCGGTCGCCGACTCGATTTCTTTGTCTCAGGCTGGGGCACCGGCGGTACGCTCTCAGGCGTCGGCCAGACGCTGAAGCTCGCTCGACCGGAGGTGCAAATCGTCGCCACCGAACCGCAAAACGCTTCACTGCTCGCGGGCGGCAGTTTCACCCCGCATAAGATCCAAGGCTGGACGCCGGACTTCGTGCCCAAGGTTCTCGATCGCAGTGTCGTCGATCGTATCGTGCCGGTGAGCGATGACGAATCACTCGAGACGGCACGCGCGCTCGCCGCACAGGAGGGCATCTTCTGCGGGATCTCCTGCGGCGGCACGTTTGCCGCGGCTTTGAAGGTCGCGCGGGCCGCGACGCCCGGATCCGTGATCCTCGCGATGCTGCCCGACACGGGCGAGCGCTACCTGTCGACAGCCTTGTTCGGCCACCTGCCCGAGGGTAGCGACCCAGAACCATGAGCACCCGCAGCGAGGCGCCCTTGCCGAATCCGTTTCGCCTGCACCGCGGCGGCGAGCTGCCCGGGGGCGTTATTGCCTACGAGACCTGGGGCGAACTGAATGCCGCGCGCGATAACGCCGTGCTGCTGTTCACGGGTCTCTCGCCGTCTGCGCATGCTGCCTCATCGGCGCAGGATCCGCGGCCGGGTTGGTGGGAGCTGCTGATTGCCCCGGGCGGTGCACTCGACACAAATCGCTATTGCGTTATTTGCGTCAACTCGCTCGGTAGTTGCTTTGGTTCGACGGGGCCCGCCTCGATCGACCCGCGCACGGGCCATCGATACGGCAAGCACTTTCCCGAGATCGGGGTCGAGGACATCGCCCGCGGTGGTCATGCGGTACTTGAACACCTCGGCATCGAGCAAGTGCATGCCGTGATCGGCCCTTCGCTAGGCGGCATGACGGTCCTCGCATTCGTCGCGCTCTTTCCGCAGGCCGCCCGCCACCTGCTCAGCATCAGCGGCACCGACGCAGCAAGCCCCTATGCGATCTCGCTGCGCAGTCTGCAACGTGAAGCCGTGACGCTCGATGCCGCTTGGCAGGGCGGCGACTACCTTCCCGAAGCGCCGCCACGGGCGGGGCTCGCGCTCGCACGCAAGATCGGCACGATCACCTACCGATCGGCCAAAGAATTGCAGCAGCGCTTTGCGCGCACGCCCTCGACTGAGGGAAACGACTTCGTAGTACAGGACTATCTCGCGCAGCAAGCTCGAAAGTTTATCGACGCCTTCGATGCGAACTGTTACCTACGTCTGTCGCGGGCGATGGATCTCTTTGATTTATCGCAGCATGGCGAGCCGACGACGCTGTTTCGGCGCTCCGCGCTGCAATCGGCACTCGTCATCGGCGTCGAACTCGATCAGCTATTCAGCATCGAGGAACAGGCGCGGATCGCAGACGCGCTGCGCGCAGGGGGTGTCGCCACTACCTTTGCTCGGCTCGACAGCCTTGCCGGACATGACGCCTTCCTCGTCGACTTCGCCAGCTTCGATGCGGCCATTCGTCGCTGGTTCGACACTCACTCACCTGCTGGAGTTACCCATGCGCCCTGAAACCATCGCCGTTCACGGCGGCTACACGCCCGACCCCACCACCAAGTCCGTGGCAGTGCCGATCTACCAGACGACCTCCTACGCCTTCGACAGCGCGCAGCACGGCGCGGATCTGTTCGATCTCAAGGTGCAAGGCAACATCTACACCCGCATCATGAATCCGACCAGCGATGTGCTCGAGAAGCGTATCGCCGAACTCGAGGGCGGTATTGGGGCCCTTGCGCTCGCCTCGGGCAGCGCCGCCGTGACCTATGCGCTGATGACCATCGCCGAGCAGGGCGACAACATCGTCAGCTCCGGCGCGCTTTACGGCGGTACCTACAATCTGTTCGCTCATACCCTGCCGCAGTTCGGCATCGAAGTCCGCTTTGCAGACCACCGCGACCCCGCCTCGTTCGAGCGTCTCATCGACTCGCGCACCAAGGCCGTGTTCTGTGAATCCATCGGCAATCCACTCGGCAACGTCACGGACTTTGGCGCCGTTGGTGCCGTTGCGCATCGACACGGCGTGCCGCTGATCGTCGACAACACCGTGCCCTCGCCCTACCTGTGCCGCCCCTTCGAGCACGGCGCCGACATCGTCGTGCATTCGCTGACCAAGTATCTGGGCGGGCATGGCAACAGCATCGGCGGTGTCTTGGTCGATTCGGGCAAGTTCCCATGGGCCGAGCACAAGGCGCGTTTTCGCCGTCTGAATGAGCCCGACGTGTCCTATCACGGTGTCGTGTACACAGAGGCGCTGGGGCAAGCCGCCTACATCGGCCGCGCGCGCGTTGTGCCGCTACGCAACATGGGCGCAGCGATCTCGCCGTTCAATTCCTTCTTGATCCTGCAGGGTGTAGAGACGCTCGCCGTGCGCATGGATCGCATCTGTGACAACGCGCTCAGCATCGCGCGCTTTCTCGCGCAGCATCCGGCCGTCGCTTGGGTAAATTACGCGGGACTGCCGGATCACCCCGACCATGCGCTGGTCCAGCGCTACATGGGCGGTCGCGCCTCCGGCATTCTCACCTTCGGTGTGAAGGGCGGACGCGCCGCAGGCGAGAAATTTCTCGATGCGCTGAAACTGGTGATCCGTCTCGTCAATATCGGCGATGCGCGATCACTCGCCACGCACCCGGCATCGACCACCCATCGGCAACTCTCAGCTGATGAACTCGCCAAAGCAGGCGTGTCTGAGGACATGGTGCGCCTGTCGATCGGCATCGAGCACATCGACGATCTGAAAGAGGACCTCGATCAGGCGCTGCGCAGCGCTTAACGCCGGCTGCGACGCTTGGCGGTCTTGCTGCTCTTGCCGCGGACCGGAACCGCGCGCTTGCGCGCGGCGACAGGCTCGGCTGGCTTCTGCGGTGCGCGAGCCGTGCGGCCGCGTGCTTCCTCGACCTGCTCCTGCAGGATGCGGAACAGGCTATCGATGAACTCCTTGCGCTCAGCGGCGAGTTTGGCCTCCTGCTCCGGGCTGAAATCGAAGGCATCGATTTCGCCCGCCGCCAGTCCGCCCTGTCGAACTTGGATCGCTTCAAACGCGGCGAGCCGCTCGCGCAAGGTCCACACCTCGCTACCGAGGACCACGACCATGTTGAGGATCTTGTCGATCGCCGGATCGGCAAAGAAATAAGGACGGCCACCGCGGATCGTGCGGCGCATCGGCTCGCGACTCATTTCCAGGCTCCGAAGCAGTACCACATGATGCCGTCGGTCAGACGGCCGGTCTTATCGCTGTCGACTTCAGGCGGACGCGTCGCGGCCTCGGACCAGACCTTCTCGCCGTACCAGCCGACGGAGGGGATCACGAACTGCAGGAAATTCTTTGACTTGAAACCGGCCTTCGCGCATACCGAAACCGGATCGAGATCGCGGAACGGCTTGTAGAACGGCTCGTTGTTATAGGCGCTGTCCCAATCGAGGTAGAACGCCTCGTAGGGTGAGAGCTGCCCGTTCGGCGGCAGCTCCATGTGCAGCATCAGACCGCCTGGTTTGAGGACGCGATACGCCTCGGCAATGATCTTTTCGATGCCCTTCTTCGGCACCTCGTGCAGGAACATCGACGAGAACACGACATCGAAGCTCGCGTCCGGAAACTCGAGCTGCTCGGCATTCATTTGATGAAAATGGATCGCACGGCCTTGGGCCTGGGCCCGCGCATGCGCATAGCGCAAGCAAGGCGCTGCGACATCGATGCCATGAACCTCGGCCTGCGGAAACTGGTCTTTCCAGGAACCCGTGTTATGGCCGATGGTGCAGCCAAGATCGAGAATCTTGGCGGGCTTGAGCTGCGGAAACTTCAAGCGGATGAAGCCTGCGATCGATTGGCCGATGTCATCGAGGTTCTGACCCATGAGCCCGAAGGAGAACACCGCGAGACCGTTGTCGTAGAGTGCTCCGGCAGCGAGATCTTCCGCCTCGTACTCGCCATCGTAGTTGCCCGCCATCAGATGCACGTCGATGGCCGACACGTAGCGCGGCACCTCGAAACCTTCTTTCAAGGTCAATGACCCGAGTTTCTTGCGCCGCGACAGCTTCGCGGCTCTGTCCTTGAGTTGTGTCCGATTGCGCTCTAGCGGCGGAAACACCGACTGCCAGACCATGTCCTGCGCGGTCACCCGCAGGCTCGAATAGAACTTGAAGTACTCGTTGGGCTTGATGGCCTTGTGAACCTCGGGGCCATTGGCCGGCGCGCGTCCGGCGGCGCGTCGGAACCCGGGCTCCACCTCGGCGTCGTACACCGCGCGCATGCCGCTCGCCATGTCGTTGAGCACATGGGCACGCAGGCCTGACACGAAGTTCATCCGCGCCTTTTCGTCTCGGCTCTTGTCGAGTTTCAGTTCGTGCTTCAATTCAAGCATGTGACTCTCCGCTAACTTAATCAGTGGTCGGTCAGCAGCCGACCAAACCCTTCGATCCGATCCGTGATGCCATTAGCGCGCAATGCATGCCAGTACGTCGCCGTATTGATGGCGATGACAGGTTTGCCCAGCCACCCCTCGGCTTCGGCCGCCAAGCGCACCATCGACAGATTGGTGCCCACCTGAATGATCGCATCGACATCCGGGCCGTCAAGTTCGCGCAGCACCTCTCGACAGCGAGAGGTCGGGATCTGCGCAATGCCTGTCCAGGAGGAAGCACGCATGGGTACATCGCGCACGGTCTCGTAGCCCATGTCGGCGAAGTAACCCCGCACCTCGGCATTGGCCACCGGGTAGTAGGGCGAGAGAAACGCGATGCGCCGGATGCCGCCATAGGCCTTGAGGGCCGCGGTGCAGGAGTGCGAGCCGATCGAGATCGAAACCCCGGATTCCTTCTCGACCATGCTCTGGAAGGCGTCAGCCCCGGCCGCACCACCGTAAAACGTGATCGCTGACATGCCCATCACAAGGTAGTCGGGCTCACAGGTCATGACGCTACGCACAGCATCAATCACACCTTGCGAGATCTTCTGCGTTGCGGCCATGAAGGTCTCGTCCGACACCGCGCGGGAATTCGGAGTGTAGATACGGCTGTAGTGATTGGTGACGCCATGCGGTCGCATGTCGTCGAAGTCCGGCTGCACGATCGTGTTGGTCGAGGGCCCAAGCACCCCAAACAGTTTCCGATACCCCTGCGCGTCATGACCCATCGTGTTGGCTCCCGTGATTAATCGAGTGCAGGCTAGCACGCGGCGAGAACGGCGGAAAAACACCCAAAGTGCGTTTGCGCGCTGCGGTCAGCCCCGGCCACAATGCCCGCATGACTCGCTCTACCGTGCTGCTCGCCGTCACCCTGCTCGCCGGGCTTGCCGCAGCCTCCAACTGGCGCTCGAATCCCTCGCAGGGTAGCCCGCCGGAGCGGCTGCGGATCGCGACCTGGAACCTCGAATGGCTCATCGCTCCAGAGGAATTCCGCGCCCTCGCCCGCGACTGTGTGCCGCGCGATGCGTCCCCTGGCCCTCGACGACGGACCCTGCCCTGCGACACCGCCGCGCGACTGGAACGCAGCACGGCTGACTTTCGTGTGCTCGAACGCTATGCACGGCTGCTCGATGCCGACGTCGTGGCGCTGCAGGAAGTCGACGGCGAACGGGCCGCCCGCCTGGTCTTTCCGGATCACGAGTTCTGCTTTACTCAACGAGAGGGCGTGCAGAACAACGGCTTCGCCATTCGTCGCGGCCTGGCACATCGCTGCGGCGAAGACTGGTCAGCACTCTCCCTCGGCGGCCGGGTGCGCAGCGGCGCCGAGTTGATCCTCTTCCCGGGCACCGCCCAAGAGATGCGTCTGCTCTCGGTGCACCTGAAATCCGGGTGTCAGCATCGTCCCCTCGATGACCCGCGCGATGCCTGTGAGACGCTTTCGCGGCAAGTGCCCGAACTCGAGCGCTGGATCGACGCCCAAGCCGCTGCGGGTCGGCGCTACGCGATCCTCGGTGACTTCAACCACGACCTGCTTATGGGTCGCGGCCCAGCCCGCAATGACCAGGGTCAACTGCGTAACTTCTGGGCCGAGATCGATGATGGCGAACCCGCTGGCGCGCGCCTCGTCAACGTGGCGGCAGGCCAGCCCTTCGTCAACTGCTCGGCGAGCCAGAACTACCGAAGCTACATCGACCATGTCGTGCTCAGCGAATCGCTCGCCGAATGGCGGCTGACGGGGTCGTTCGTTCGCCTCACCTACGAGACGCGCGACGCCTTGCAACGCAAACTGACTGACCATTGCCCCGTCGGCGTGGATCTCGCACCACCGCGACCGGGCACGCCCGCCTCAGGAACTCAACCATGACGCTGGATACCGTCTTCGAAGGCGCCACCGTGTTCGATGGCACCGGGGCTGCGCCCTACACCGCCGATGTGGGCGTGCGCGATGGACTCATCCATGAGATCGGCACGGTGCGCGCGAGCGGCGGCCACCGGGTCGATGCGCGCGGCGCCTGGCTGACGCCGGGCTTCATCGATTTGCACACCCACTACGACGGTCAAGCGAGCTGGGATCAAACCTTCAGCCCCAGCATCCATCACGGCGTTACCACCGTGCTCTTCGGCAATTGCGGCGTTGGTTTCGCACCGCTCGGCAGCGGTTCGCGCGAGCGCGCGGTCGACAACCTCATCTCGCTGATGGAGGGCGTCGAAGATATCCCGGGCGCAGTGCTGGCCGAGGGCGTGAGCTTCGACTGGCAAAGTTTTCCCGAGTATCTCGATGCGCTGGAGCGCCGACCCCACAGTCTCGATTTTCTGGTGCAAGTTCCGCATGACCCGCTGCGCATGGCAGTGATGGGCGAGCGCGCACTGGAGCGACAACCGGCGACGCCTGAAGACGTTGCGGCGATGCGCCAGTTGCTGCGCGAGGCGCTCGAAGCGGGAGCTGCGGGTTTCTCGACCGGCCGCACCGATAACCATCGCACCACGCGCGGGCTTCCGACCCCCGCCGCCGAGGCCGATGCCGCCGAACTCATCGGGCTCGCATCGGCCTTCGAGGGTCTCGGCCATGGCGTCGTGCAACTCGTCAGCGATTTCAACTTGCTCGACGGGCCGGACGGTTTCGACGCCGAGTTCGACCTCGTCGAAACCCTCGCCCGTCATAGCCAGCGACCGCTGTCGATGACTTGGATGCAACGTGAGCCGGGCGCCGAGCAATGGCGGGCGATTCGTAGTCGCACTGAAGCAGCCGTCGCACAAGGACTGCCGCTGTGGTTGCAGACGAGTTCGCGGGGCATCGGTGTGATCCTGGGTCTCGACACCAGCTTTCATCCGTTGATGGGGTTCCCGGGTTACATCGAAGTCGCGCACTTGCCGCTCGCCGCGCGTGCGGCAGAACTGCGTGATCCAGCGCGCAAGGCGCGCATTCTCAGCGAACGCTCCGGGCGCCTCGCTGGCGATGGCAGCGCGATCCCGCCCATCGTCGATCTGATGCTGGCGCGTATCGAGCTGATCTCGGGACGCATGTTCCCGCTCACCAGCGCTCGCGCCGATGGCAGCGTCGGGGTCGACTACGAGCCCTCGGTCGCTCAGAGTCTGCTCGCCATGGCCAGGCGCCGCGGCTGCAGCGCGCTTGAGGCGATTTACGATTACCTCGCAGCCGGTGCGGGCGAGCAGCTCATCCACTTCCCGATCTTCAATTACATCGACGGCTCGCTCGAAGTCGTCCGCGAGATGCTGCAACACCCGCGCGCGCTGTATGGACTGTCGGATGCTGGGGCCCACGTTGGCACGATCTGCGATGCCAGCAGCACCACCTTCCTGCTTAGCCACTGGAGTCGCGATCGACAGCACGGCGCGCTCGAGGCTGCGCGGCTCATCGAAATGCTGACGCAGCGCAACGCCCGGCATCTTGGCCTTAAGGATCGCGGACGCATCGCCTGCGGGCTCCGCGCCGATCTCAACCTGATAGACCCCACGCGCCTTGCGCCGGGCGTGCCGCAACTCGTCAACGATCTGCCCTCGGGCGGCAAGCGTCTGCTGCAGATTGCTTCAGGCTACCTCGGCACTTGGGTTCACGGTGTGCCCGTCATTCGTGACCGCGCGATTGCCACGGAGCGACCGGGGCGGCTTGTTCGCGCGCACTGACGCTGCACACACATCCGTTACCAGGGGATCACGCTGCCGTCGTAATTGATGACTTTGTCGTTCGACTCAAGGGTCATGCCATCAATAATTTGCATCATGCCGCGCACGCTTTGCTCGACCGTGATGCCACGCCCCGGAAATCCGGAAGCGCGCAGCAAGTCGGTCTCGACCATGCCGGGTGCGATGATGCCGACCATGATTCCCTCAGCACGCCAGTCCGCTGCGAGCGCGCGAAAACTCACATTCAGCGCCGCTTTGCTGGCGCGATACCCATAGAAATCACCACGCCGCGCCGTCTGCGCCGAGGAGCCGAGGCCGCTCGACATACCGAAGACCTTGCGGGTCTTCCCGGCGAGCAGATTGGGCTTGAACGCCTCAGAGACCTTCAACGCTCCGAACGTATTGGCGTTGATGACGGCGAGGAACTCCGCCTGATCGAGTGCGCCGATCTTTTGTTTGGGCACATCGCCGAGCGTGCCGGCGTTATTGATCAGGATGTCGATCGGCTGACCGCGGTACTTGGCCGCCAGAGCCTCGATGGCCGCGACGTCGGTGACGTCGAGTTTTTCAACCCTGATTTTGGGATTGCCCGCCGCGAGGGCCACCAGTTCTGTGGCCGTGGCGGGATTGCGTACGGTCGCAATCACCGTCCAGCCAGCGCCAGCGTACTGGCGCACGAATTCAAGACCGATCCCGCGGTTGGTGCCCGTCACCAGCACCGTTGAGGCACCGGCCACCCCGCAGAGAGCCCACGCCAAGAGCCCCCCAAGCAGACCTTTTACCCTCATGTCGCGAACCTCCCTTACCTGCACTTCTTTACGCAATGATCGGCGTATATAATGGGTGGTTTACCCGACCCCTTGCGGTCCTGCAACCACATTCACCGACCCCTTATTACTGGAAGCTGCCATGCCCCGTACAACTGCCCTTGCCGACATCCGCAACATCGGGATCATCGCCCACGTCGATGCCGGAAAGACCACGACGACCGAGCGTATTCTTTATTACACCGGGCGCAAGCACACCATCATCGACATCCACGACACCAAGGATCTGAAGACGTCGACGACCACCGACTACCTCGAGCAGGAGCAGAAGCGCGGCATCACCATCCAAAGCGCCGCGGTGTCGGCGTTCTGGCGCAAGAAGAAGATCAACGTCATCGACACCCCGGGGCACGTCGACTTCACGATTGAAGTGAACCGCTCGCTGCGCGTGCTCGACGGTGCGGTGGTCGTGTTCGACGGCGTGGCCGGCGTCGAGCCGCAGTCCGAAACGAACTGGCGCCTCGCCGACAACTACGGCGTACCGCGTATCTGCTACGTCAACAAGATGGACCGCAGCGGCGCCTCGTTCACGCGCTGCGTCGACATGATCAAGAAGCGCCTCGGCGCGCGCCCCCTGCCGATCCAGATTCCGATCGGTTCGGAAGACAACTTCAAGGGCATGATCGATCTCGTCGAAATGAAAGCCCTGGTGTGGGACTCGGACGACAAGGACGCCGAGTGGCAAATTCTCGAGGTGACCCCGGACATCGCCGATCGACTCGGTATCGCCGTACCCACCGATCGCGAGATCCTCGCCAAGGCCGAGCAGTACCGTAAGGAACTCATCGACACCTGCCTCGAGATGGACGATGCGGCGATGGAAGCCTACCTGCTCGAAGAGAAGGTACCCTCCACCGAGACGCTGCGTGCCTGCTTGCGCAAGGGCACGATTACCGGCGCCTTCAACCCAGTGCTCTGCGGTTCGTCCTACAAGAACAAGGGCGTGCAGCAGGTGCTCGATGCCGTCGTCGACTATCTGCCGGCGCCGACCGACGTCGCATCCATCAAGACCGTCGATGCCGACGGCAAGCCGATCGGTGAGCGCGTGTGCTCGGATGACGAGCCGTTCTCGGCACTGGCATTCAAGGTCATCAACGACGCCTACGGCGCGCTGACTTTCGTGCGCGTGTATTCGGGCGTGCTCACCAAGGGCGCCTCGGTGACCAACTCCACCCGCGGCAAGCGCGAAAAGATCGGCCGCATGGTCGAGATGTTCGCGAAGGAAGCGAACCCCATCGAAGAGGCTCGCGCCGGCGACATCATCGCGCTCGTCTCGCTCGCCGAAACAGACACCGGCGACACGCTCTGCGATTCCGACAAGCAAGTCGTGCTCGAGCGTATGCGCTTCCCAGAGCCCGTGATCAGCGTTTCGGTGCAGCCGAAGGTCAAGGGCGAACTCGAGAAGTTCAGCGCCGCGCTCGGCAAGATGGTTCGTGCCGATCCTTCGCTGCGTCTCGAGACCGATCGCGAAACAGGCCAGACCATCCTGCGCGGTATGGGCGAGCTGCACCTCGACGTCACGCTCGATCGTATGCGCACGGAATTCAACGTCGAAGGCACGATGGGCGAGCCGCAGGTCGCCTACCGCGAGGCCTTCACGCGCGCAATCGAAGAACAGTACGTCCACAAGAAGCAGACCGGCGGTTCGGGTCAGTTCGCCGAAGTGTGGATCAAGTTCGAGCCGCTTGAGCGCGGCGCCGGCTTCGAATTCGTCGATGCAACGGTGGGCAGCTCGGTGCCGCGCGAATATGTGCCTTCGGTCGAAAAGGGTCTGCGCCTGCAGATGGAAGAAGGCGTGCTCGCCAAGTTCCCGACCGTCGACTTCCGCGCCACTCTCTTCGATGGCAGCTACCACGACGTCGACTCGAACGCCCTGACGTTCGAAATCGCCGCCAAGGCCTGCTTCCGTGAGGGCATCCGCAAAGCCTCACCCGTGCTGCTGGAGCCCGTGATGAAGGTCGAAGTGGTCACGCCGGGCGATTACCTCGGTGACGTCATCGGCGACATCAACCGTCGTCGTGGCTCTATCCAGGATCAGCTCGAGCGTGGCACGAACATCGCAGTCGTGGCGACCGTGCCGCTGTCTGAAATGTTTGGCTACATCGGCCAGCTGCGCGCCATGTCGAGTGGTCGCGCCTCATACACGATGGAGTTCTCGCACTACGATCTCGTGCCGCGCAACGTGGCCGAGAAGGTGGTGGAAGAGGCCAACAAGCGCTGATATCGGACACCACCACTCGCGCGTGATGGCGCGAGTGGTGGTGACTCAGCAGTCTTTGACTCAGCAGTCTTTGGCTCGGCTTAGAACCAGTAGCCGATATTGAGCGTGAAGCCGCGGTTGCCGCGGCCATTGACGAACGTCACGCCGCCGCGCACGAAGCTGCGCGAGGAGAAGGCATCCTTGTTGGTGCCGACCGTCACGCCCACTTCCTGATAGTTATCGACGTAGGGCTTGGTGCCCGACACGTAGCGCGTGTCGACCACCGAGTACTCCATCGACAGGCGCTTGCCTGCGAGGCGCACCGGCTGCGAGAACAGCAGGCCATTGCGCAACGAGGTGTTGGTGATGCCGGGGTCGCTCGCGTACTGACCCGAGCCGAGCTTCACGCTCGAGTTGTAAGAGAGCATGTTGCCCATCGCCACATTGAACTTACCGGCCTGCCATACATACACGCTCGTCACGCTCGCCGCGTAGGCACCCGCATCGGTGGCCAGATCGTCGGACTTGAGGCTGGAGAGTCGCGCCGAGGGCACGACCGTCCAGTTGTCCGTCATCGGGAAGCGGTAGGACACGCCGACACCGCCCGACGTAAGCGATGCGCCGCTGATATCCACCTGCGTGATGTACGCGTTCAGTGCCAGCTGGCGACGCGGGTCGATGTCGTTGCGGAACGTGTACGAGAGCGGCAGCGTCTTCACCTTCACGTCACTCTCGAGCCCGTTCTCGTCCTTCGTGGTGAACGAGCCGTACAGCAGCGATGCGCCGATCAGGTTGATGTTCGCGCCAGAGGCCGCCGTGGCCTTCGGTGCCGCGATGCTCGTCGCGCTGTCGGTGAAGTTCTGGTTGAACTCCTGCGAGACGATGGTCGGGATCAAACCGCCCACGCCCGTGATCGGGCTCGTCGGCGAGGAGGCCGCCTGCTGGCGATTGATGCGCTCGAGCAGATCGGTCGTCGCGAGTTCGTCCCAAAAGAGCTGGATGCTCTCGAAGCGGTCGAAACCCGTGAACGTCTTCGTGTACCCGATGTCCGGGATGTTCACCGTCAACGTGCGCGTGGCATCAACGAAGCGCAGCGTGCCCTCGACACCGTTGAAGCGCACGTTGATGCCGGCGGGCGTCACGTTCGTGTAGTTGATCGCCAGCGGCGTCTTCAGATCGATGATGGCGTTGAGCTTCTCGGTGAAGTCCTCCTGCGTCGTGCTGACGAACTTCTCGCAGGACTGCTTCACCGTGAACACCATCACGTAGTTGCCGGCAGGCAAATCGCAATCCGAGGTGGATGCCGACTGCGCTGCCGCAGGCTCCGCAAACAAGGCCAGACCCGACACGGCAACCGGAGCCCAAAAGTACGAACGCGACATAGTGATGTCCTGCAACAGCCAAAAACGCCAAGCCGGGCCATAGCGGCCCGACGATGGGCAACGCTAGCACTGAACATCCCGGGCCGGAAATAGAGAATGCTTCAGAATCGGAAGCATCTCGGCTTGCATTGGCCTCGCGCGACCTCTTGAATGCACTACTGCCCCCGTCCGACTCTCGGTCCAGGGTTAATGCCGCGGAGAATGTCATGCAGTTGAGTGTCTCGAGCCTTCGTAATGCCGTCATGGCGATCGGCTTTCTGACCCTGGTCACCGGATGTTTGAACGAGCGGCAGTACGATCCGCCCACGGTCAGTGTGTCGGTCTCGCCGACCAAGGCAGCCATCGACACACCTGTAACTGTCACGTGGTCGTCACAATATGCTCAATCCTGCACCGCCTCGGGCGACTGGTCGGGGTCGAAGGATGCGAGCGGCTCGCAAACGATCACTGTGAAGTTCGGCGGTGCCTCCCCCACGGTCAACACGTTCACCCTTAGCTGTACCGGCCGCGGCGGTAACACCTCAGCCAGTGCGACTCTTGAAATTGTCCCGCCTCCCAATATCTCTATCTCATTCCCCTCCGATGCACTACCCGGCGAGGCCGTAAAGCTGACATGGTCGACCTCCAACGCCACCTCGTGCTCGGCGTCCGGCAATTGGAGCGGCACCAAGGCCACCAGCGGGACCGAAGAGCCTTTGGCGCCGCTGAATTCGACCGCCGAAACGCTGACTTATGCGCTCACCTGCACCGGGCCGGGCGGATCCAGAACCAATAGCGTTTCCGTGAAGTACCTGGGTTTCATTGCCAGCAAAGTCGCGGGCAGCCGACTGTACGTCACATCTGAAGCCCTGCCGGGTTACCCCCCGGGATACGCCGCCGGAGGTGGAGCGATCCTCGACTTCACGGGCACCAGCACTGGAGTCCTTCTCAATGTGGACAGCGCTACGTTCAACGGTCGCTACGGGATTGCGGGAAAGCAGACGTTTTCCTGGGCGGTCGAGAATGGAAAGTTAACGATTAGCTACACCTCGCCGAGATCATCTACAGGCTTTCCTAACCTTGAGGATATTCGCCTCGACCCAGACGAGCGGACCAAGCTTTTGGACTCGGGCTACTCTCAAGTGCCGGTGACTGCTACGAGCACCGGCGTCACTTACGCCAAGGCGAGGGGGAGTCTCAGCAACTACGCCGGGGTAGCGCCGTCGACATCGACCTCCAACTCACGCCTGACCGTGGAGCCGATTCGGCTACGCGATGGCAGCCTTCTGACCCTGCGCAATTACCCCTTGAGCAACAGCACCCCCGACGGCAAAGTCATTTTGCGCGCGCCAAGCGAGCTGACGTCGACCAAATTCGTCGCCGCCTGTCCGAGCATCTCGGGATCGAACACTTTTTGTTTGGGCGGCGTCACCTTCGCCGGCATCAACTACACTGACACAGGTACCGACGCCACTACCGGACAACTTGGGCCCGATTCGTTTGTCGCAGATGTGATGCGCTTTAACGCCGACGGTACGGGCGTTTTCGGCTCAGACAACAGTACTTTCACCTGGACAGTCAATGCCGATGGCAGCGCTACGATTCGCGGACAGGAGGGCTCCGCGGTCCTGCGCCTCGCGGACTTCGCCATTGCCGATAACGTAGCGACGGGCGGCTTGTTCAGCGGCGTGTTCGGGGAACTGACCCTCAACAATGGGACAAGCGGCGCCATCTATTTCGGGCTCGTCCCGCTGGCTATCGAATCGAGTGGCTCTCGGTTTACGTTCGACAGCACCTACCCGGTCAATGCCAGCGGGAAGTTTTGGCGCGCTGAAATCAACAACTGGAATCCCAGCAGACGTGATGCATCGGGAGCAATCAGAGCTTTTGATATTTTTGGCTGGAAGTTCGCCACGGGCGGTTCAGGCAGCCTCATTGCGGGCGAAACAGCCGACTGCAACAATGACGGCACAGCAAGCGAGATCCGCGGTGTGGTCAGCCCGCTCAGCAACTGGAGCATCAGCACTGGCACTGGATTAGACGCGGGCATTCTTGTCAGCAAGCGTAACGGGGCCGGCACTGTTCGCGAACGAAGTTGGTTCCCGGTGGCGCGAGGTACGGCGAGCAACGGCGATCGATTCTTCTACGCCATCGAGTTCGAGGACATCTTGGGGAACGTGGGCTCAACCCCATTCCCCGAAGGTCGCACCTTCATCGCACCCCGCCTCAGCAAATGGGTGGAAGTCGCAGACGCCTGGACTTGCACGCGCTAAGTTCCAGTCAACCCTGGCCCTCGAGAAAGCCCGCATCAATGCGGGCTTTTTCTTTTTCAGCCCCCACGCACAGCCCGAGCGCGACCCGGTCTGGGCTCAGATGCAACTAAAGTCTGTTTGTCCGGGGCCGTTACTGCCTTTGAGTCACCCCAATGACCCTCACCCCCAACGGAGTGGTCGCTTGTCTATGTCCGTCAACAGTAATGTTGCGGCCCTGGCTGTTCAGCGCTCGTTGCTGAACAACACCAGGGAGTTGGCAACCTCGATGCAGCGCCTGAACACGGGCGTGCGCATCAATAGTGCTGCAGATGATGCGGCCGGGGTGAGTATTGCCGATCGCATGGAAAGCCAGATCAAGAGCTACGGCATGGCGATCCGCAATGCCGGCGACGCCATCTCGATTCTCGAAACGGCTGAAGGCGGCCTCGGCTCGATTGCCGACACCCTGCAACGCATGCGCGTGCTGGCCACGGCCGCTGCCAACGGAACCACCGTC
>VEQP01000059.1 GCA_018883185.1 Nevskiaceae bacterium
GCCTGTGATCCTCGGTATGTCTCCTTGGCCAGCGAGCGTGCGCGAAGTCATCGCCACCCTCGGCTGCCCGGTACGCGAACTCGGGGTGGACTTCGAGCCGCTCTCGAGCCTCGTGGGTCCTGCTCGTCCCGCCAACGGTGCTGCTGCACTTGCAGCATTTGAGACGCTGCTCGAGCGCCGAGCGGATCTGCTACCTCGTCAGCGGCTTGATCGCGCGGCTTGTCTCGAGGTGCTGCAACAGGCGGCGCCGCGCGGGCGTTTCCAGCGTCTGCAGCACGAGGGTTGCGAGTGGATTTTGGATGTTGCGCACAATGCGGATTCCGCCAGCGTGCTGGCCGAAGCGCTGCGCCGCTTGCCGCCGGCTCGCACTTTGGGCGTGGTCGGCATCCTGGGTGACAAGGACGCCACCGCCATCGGCGAGTCGCTCGCGCCGGTCATCGACGAGTGGGTGCTCTGCGGTCTTGAGGGCGCGCGCGGTTGCGATGCCGAAACCCTACGCTCGCGTCTGCCTGCGCAGGTGCATAGCGTTGCGCTCGTCGCCGATGTCGCCGAGGGCTGCGCCACCGCCTGCGCGCTCGCCGAGCCTGGCAGCCGCGTCGTCGTGTTCGGCTCGTTTCATGTGGTCGGGCCGGCGCTCGACTGGCTTCGGATATAATCCGCCGCTTGGATACCGCGCTGAAACATCGCCTCACCGGCGCCGTGATACTCGTGCTGCTCGCGGTCGCCTTGCTGCCGGAGCTGCTCACCGGCTCGGGTCGTGCTGCGCGACCGAGCGCGCTGTTGCCGAGTGAAGGCGGCGGTGCCCCGGAGCGCAGCATCGACATCGATCTAACTGAAGCCGCCCGCGCACCGGCGGGCGCGACGCCAAGCCCGGCACCCCAACCTGAACCCGAACCTGCGCCGATCGCCTTGCCGACTCCGCCGGCGGTGATGGAAACGCCGCCTGCTGCGTCATCACCTGCTGCGGTGCCATCGGCCGCGACACCTTCGCCTGCCGCATCGTCGCCCGGCACAGCCGCACCTGTGGCCGCGACCGCACCCGTCGCTGCGCCGCCTGCCAAGCCGCCCGCAGCACAGCCCGCCAAGGCTGCACCGGCGGGCACGTACTTTGTGCAACTCGGTGTGTTCGTCAATCGCGCGAGCGCCGATCGACTGGAACGCACCTTGCGTCGGCAAGGCTTTAAGCCGCTCGTCAAGGAGGTCACGGCCTCGGGCAAGCGCATGTACCGCGTGCGGGTCGGTCCTGAAGTCGACCGCGCTGCGGCAAACGCACTGCTCAAGCGTTTGAACGAAGCCGGCCACAAGGGCTCGGTGGTCAAGTAGAATCGCGCACCATGACGGTGCTCGATTACCTCATCATCGCGATCTTTCTCGCCTTCGCGATCTGGGGTCTGGTGCGCGGTCTGGTCGCCGAGATTTTCAGTCTGCTCGCTTGGCTCGCCGCGCTGTTCTTCGGCGCCCGCTACGGCGAGCTCGCCGCACCGCTTGTCGAGTGGCTCGAGTCCCCGAAGCACCGCACCATCGCCGCCTGTCTGCTCGTCGGCATCGGCGCCTACATCATCGTCTCGGTGGTCGGGGCGCTGCTCAGCAAGAGCATCAAGAGTTCGATCTTCGCCCCCATCAATCGCATGCTCGGACTGCTCTTTGGCGCGGCGCGCGGTTGTATCGTGGTCGGCGTGGCCGTGCTGCTTGGTTTGCAGTTCGGGCTGCAGGATGCCGCGTGGTGGAAGTCCGCGAGACTTCGCCCCGTGGCGCTGACCACCGCGGACATCATCGACTCAGTCATCGACTTCGTGCCGCTCATGCGCAAGCAGGAGCTGCTCGATCTGCCCAAACTGCCGCTCTGACGCGGCGAGGGATAAGACATGTGCGGCATTGCAGGCATCGTAGGTACCAGCCCCGTCAATCAAAGATTGTATGACGCGCTCACCATCCTGCAGCACCGCGGGCAGGATGCCGCCGGCATCGTCACGGCCGTCGAGGGACTCGTTTCCATGCGCAAGGGCTCGGGGCTCGTGCGCGACGTGTTCAGCCAGCAAGACATGCTGGAGCTGCGCGGCAACATTGGCATCGGCCATGTGCGCTACCCCACTGCCGGGTGCGACAGCGCTTCGGAGGCGCAACCCTTTTACGTCAATGCGCCCTATGGGCTGGTGCTCGGGCACAACGGCAATCTCACCAACGCCGCTGAACTGGCCGATGTGCTGATCCGCGAGGAGCGGCGGCACCTCAACACGAGTTCGGACTCCGAGGTCCTGCTCAACGTGCTCGCCTCCGAGTTGCAGCGCGTCGGCACACCGCGCGTCACCGCGGCCGATGTCTTTGCCGCCGTCAGCGCGCTCTACCGGCGCTGCCGCGGGGCCTATGCGGTGGTGGCCATGGTCATCGGCCACGGCATCCTCGGCTTTCGTGACCCGAACGGTATTCGCCCGCTCGTGCTCGGCGAGCGCGATACGCCGAAGGGGCGCGAGTACATGCTGGCCTCCGAATCGGTGGCGCTCGATATGCTGGGTTTCACGCACGTGCGCGACATCGCGCCGGGCGAGGCCGTGTTCATCGATGAGGCGGGGCGGCTCAACAGCCAGCAATGCGTGTCGACCACGCGGCATGCGCCCTGCATCTTCGAGTACGTGTATTTCGCCCGTCCCGACAGCATCATCGACAACGTCTCGGTGCAGCGCGCGCGCATGCGCATGGGAGATCGACTCGCCGACAAGATTCGGCGCGAGCGGCCCGAGCACGACATCGACGTCGTGATCCCGATTCCTGATACGAGCCGTACGGCGGCCTTGCAGGTGGCGCAGGGTCTTGGGGTGAAGTTCCGCGAGGGCTTCATCAAGAATCGCTACATCGGTCGCACCTTCATCATGCCGGGTCAGGAAGAGCGGCAGAAGTCGGTGCGCTCCAAGCTCAACGCCATCGATCTCGAGTTTCGCAATAAGAACGTGCTGCTCGTCGATGACTCCATCGTGCGTGGCACAACCTCGGCGCAGATCATTGAGCTCGCGCGCGAGGCGGGAGCACACAAGGTGTATTTCGCCTCGGCCGCACCGCCCGTGCGTCATCCGAACGTGTACGGCATCGACATGCCGGCGGCGAGCGAGCTCGTGGCCGCTTCGCGCACCGAGGATGAGGTGCGTGCGCTCATCGGCGCTGACTGGCTGATCTATCAAGATCTCGAGGATCTCGAGAGCGCCTGCCAGCACGACGACTCGCGCGTCGAAGAATTCGATACCTCCTGTTTCTCAGGGCGCTACATCACGGGCGATGTCACGCCCGAGTATCTCGAGCGGCTGCGCCAGGAGCGCTCCGATGCCGCCAAGGCCCGCAAACGCGTTGGGGCGAGCACGCTGAAGATCGTCCGCGGCGTGTGAGCCTCGCTCCGCTGCTCGCGCCGACTCCGGCCGCATGGGTCGAGGCGGCCGTCGCGCAATGGCCGCAGTTGCTTGCCGATTACGCGAACTGCGAAAAAAAGGCCGCATCCACCGCGCTCGCGCTGATGTTCGCTTACCCTGAGGATCGCGCGCTGGCCACACGTTTGTCGCGTCTGGCACGCGAAGAGTTGCGGCACTTTGAGCAGGTGGACAAGCTCATGCAGCAGCACGCCGTGCCGTATCTGCGTGTGAAGCCCGGTCGGTATGCGGCGCAGTTGCGCGCGGTGCTGCGCACGCACGAGCCCTACCGAAAACTGGATCTGCTGCTCTGCGGCGCGCTCATCGAGGCGCGTTCCTGCGAGCGCTTCCGCTTGCTCTCCGCTCATGGCGGTCTGCCCGAGGCGGTGCAGCAACTCTACTCAGGCCTCGAGGCTTCCGAGGCGCGGCACTTCGAGCTGTATTTGAAACTGGCCGATGTGCAGGGCGATGCGAGCGGCGCCACGGCCGCGCGCCTCGCGGAACTCGCCACCGTCGAAGCAGAACTTGCGACCTCAGCGGATCCTGAGTTCAGGTTTCACTCGGGGCCACCGCGCGATTAGCGGGCACTGTGCGCCAGCCGTGCTCGCTCACCTCGAGGGCGCTGCCTTCGGCATCCCACGCGGCCAGCACCCAGCGCTCGGCCTTCGCGCTATCGACCGTGTGGAGGTGAGTGGCGGGGCGGTGCGTGTGACCGTGGATCATCCGAAGGCAGCCGCTCGCCCTGAAGGCGGCCTCAACCGCTGCGGGCGTCACGTCCATGATGTTGGCGGTCGTCGTACGCGTGTGTGCCTTGCTGCCGCTGCGCGCCGTTTCCGCGATCCACTGCCGCGCCTCGAGCGGCAGGGCGAGCACCCGCTCCCGGAAACGCGGATCACGCACCGTGGTGCGCAGTTCCTGATACGCGGTGTCCCCGGTGCAAAGCAGATCGCCATGGGTCAGCAGCACGCGTTCGCTACCCAAGTGGGCCACCACCGGGTCGGGCAGTAGGTTGCAGCCGGTGCGCGCCTCGAAGCGATCACCGTAAAGAAAATCCCGATTCCCCTGCATCACGAACACGGCAATGCCCGCGGCCGTCAGCTCGCGCAAGGCAGCACAGACCCGATCACGCGTCGGGTCGGCGTCGTCATCACCGATCCAGACCTCGAACAAATCACCGAGGATGTACAGGGCATCCGCCGTGCGCGCCGCACCGCGCGTAAAGTCGATGAACGCCGCCACCGCCGCGGGGGCGCTGGCATCAAGGTGCAGGTCGGAGATGAACAGGTAGCGCACCGCAGCATTGTAGGCCAGCGAACCCGGCCGCAGCAGAGCTGCATGGTAGGATTCGCGCCGCATGAACCCTTCTTCCGCCACCACCGTCACGCGTTTTGCGCCGAGTCCGAGCGGTGAGTTGCACCTCGGCAACGCGCGCACGGCGCTGTTCAACTACCTGCTGGCCAAGCGCAGCGGCGGGCGGTTTTTGCTGCGCATCGAGGACACCGATGCCGAGCGCAGCAAGCCGGAGTACGCCGCCCAACTGAAGGCCGATTTGCAGTGGCTGGGCTTGCCGTGGGATGGCGAGATCGTCGAGCAGAGCCGGCGAGGGGACGTTTACGCCGAGGCCTTCGCGAGGCTCGAACAGGCCGGCCGTGTCTATCCCTGTTACTGCACGCCCCTCGAAATCGAGGTGAGTCGCAAGACGCAACTCGCCGCGGGTCGTCCGCCGCGCTATGCCGGCACCTGTCGCAATCTCGATGCCCACCAGCGCGCCGCGCGGCTCGCCGAAGGTCGCAAGCCCACGCTGCGTTTTCGTGTGCCTGAGGGTGGACGAGTCGAGTTTGTCGATCTCGTGCATGGCGAGCAGGCGTTTGCTTGCGCGGATATCGGCGATTTCATTGTGCAGCGCGCCGATGGGTCGGCCGCGTTCTTCTTCTCCAATGTCATCGACGATGCGCTGACTGGCGTCACCACGGTGCTGCGCGGCGAAGATCACCTCTCGAACACCCCGCGACAGTTGCTGCTCGCCATGGCGCTCGAGCTCAAGGCGCCGACGTACGGGCATCTGTCGCTGATCACGAGTGCCGATGGCTCGCCGCTCTCCAAGCGCTTCGGTGCCAAGTCGCTGCGGCAACTGCGCGAGAGTGGCTACCTGCCGATTGCGCTTAACAACCATCTTTTCAGACTCGGTCACTCGAGCGAGCTGCACGGCCTGCAATCGCTCGAGGCCTTGGCTGCGGCCTTCGACACCTCGCACCTCGTGCGCTCACCGGCGCGATTCGACCCGGTGCAACTCGAGGTCTGGCAACGCGACGCCGTCCACACAC
>VEQP01000013.1 GCA_018883185.1 Nevskiaceae bacterium
CCAATTTCTTTGGCGACGTGAACGGAGGTTCAAATCCTCTCATCCCGACCCTCTCCCGTCGTATAGAAACAATGACTTACCGCGCTAAAACTCTTTTCCGAGTAGAACAGTCGGGACGATTCTGCTTTGCTATGACTTTGTCCTGAGCGTGGAGATGGCTATGTCTGTGAGCGACGACGAAGTGCTGGAACGCAATGCGTCGGCATACTGCACCACCACCGCGTTGTTCGTCGGCAGTCTCTTCGCCAGTCTGCCCTTCTATTACGTGCTCGGTGTTGACGACCAAGAACCCTGGCCTGCAATCACCAGCCTCGTATTATCAGTCTTACTACCCCTGTCATACCTGACCCTCCGTTGTCGCACTGGCGGACCTACGATCGAGGAGTTCCTGCGTTATTGCGAGTTGAAGGACGGTTTTTCGCGGCGAGCACAAATCGCGATCTTCGCGGCGTGGGTTGTCTTTGTGGTTGTCGCAGTAGCCATAGTGCTGGTGATGAGCCTGACGCGAGAAGACACGACACTGTTGTCAATACCAGTGTAGGGCTACGGTGATGATCGACTCCTCGAGTAACGATCAACTGCCCTGACGACACCCCAAATGGTAAGCACCGGAATCATCAGGTAGATGGGCAAAAAGATCACACCGAGAGACGCTGTCGAACTCGTGGGAAAGAAAAATATTTGGATGGTTAATGCCGCGTCGGTGAGAAAAAACAGTACCCCCTCGTGCCACAGCACGGGCGCCTCGCGAACCAATAACAGCCATCCCATCATGACGAGGCTAACGGCCACCGAGAGCCCCATGGCGCGGATGACCCGAATGAGTCGATCCTCGGGCCACGCCCACCGACTGAAACGCTGCCGTGGCAATTCGACCGCAGTGACCGTACCCTCCCACCTCAACCCAAGATGAGTTAGCGTGCCGACATGCTCAGTTTCGTCGGCCTATTCCTGGGGCTTGCCCTGCTCATCTACCTCACGGTTCGTGGCGTCGAGCTGCTGATCGCCGCGCCGTTGTGCGCGCTCTTCGTCGCCGCCACGAGCGGCATCGCCTTTTTTCCGCAATTGGTCACCGAGGGCGCGCCCGCGTTCACGAGCGCCTACATGGGTGGGTTCGTGGGCTTCGTGCAAGCCTGGTTTTTCATGTTCCTGCTCGGTTCGCTGTTCGGCAAAATCATGGAAGCGAGCGGTGCGGCCGACGCCGTCGCAGCATGGATCGTCGGTCTGACCGGCCCGCGCCATGCCGCGCTCGCAGTAGTACTCGCCTGCGCCGTGCTGACATACGGCGGCGTCTCGCTCTTCGTTGTCGCCTTTTCCGTGTTTCCGATGGCACTCGCGCTCTTTAAGGCAGCGGATCTGCCGCGGCGATTTATTCCGGGCGCTCTCGCATTTGGCTCGGTGACCTTCACCATGACCTCGGCCGGATCACCCGAAATACAGAACTGGATCCCCATCAAGTACCTCGGCACAACACCCTACGCCGCGGCCATGGTCAGTCTCATTGTGGCGGCAGCCATGGCACTAGGCGGGTATCTTTGGTTGCGTCACATGATCCATCGGGCCGTGACTGCGGGCGAACGCTTCGAAGCGCGCAGCGACGATCCCGCCGTAGAGGATCGTAAACTGCCTTCGCTGTGGCGTGGCGTGCTACCGCTGCTCGTGGTGCTTGTAGTGTCGTTCGTCTGGCATGACTCGCTCAAGGAATCAGCCTTGATCCTGTCGCTAGGCCTCGGCGTCGTCACCGCCCTATTGTTGAACCTTCGCCACCTCGAAGGGCGCTATCCGACCGTGGCTGCCGGGGGCGCTCTCGGCGCGCTCATTGCTATCGCCAACACCGCGGCCGTAGTGGGGTTTGGCTCGGTCGCCAAGCTCACCGCAGGTTTCCAACTCGCCGTGGCGGGCATGACCTCGCTACCCGGCGAACCGCTCATCGGAGCAGCGGTCGCCGTATCGGTAATCGCCGGACTCACAGGCTCGGCCTCCGGCGGTCAGAGTATCGCGCTGCCGCTCATTGCGCCGCATTACCTCGACGTCGGGGTGGAGCCCGAGAGCCTGCACCGCGTCGTCGCTATCTCCTCGGGTGCGCTCGATTCGTTACCCCACAACGGGTATGTCGTCACCACGCTACGGGGCATCTGCAAGGAGACCTATGCCGCAGCCTACCCCGCCGTGGGCGCACTGACCGTGATCGTGCCGACACTCGGCACCTTGCTTGCTGTGGCGCTGCTCAGCAACTGACGGCACGAGCTCAGCGAACCAATCGCAAAATAAGCGGGTAACGTACTGTTTCGCCGCGGGCGCTGAGCACAGCCGCCCAAATCGGCATACCAAGACTAATCACGATCAACACCGGCACGAACAGTAAGCCGACGAGCACCAGTATCGTCGCGAACGTCAGCAGCCATGCCAATGCCAAGGTGATCTGGAAATTGAGAGCTTCCTTGGCGGCAAGCGCCAACACGTCGTCGCGCACGGGACGTGCGAAGTACACGATCAACGGCACCAGGAACGCGCCGATCACTCCTGATAGATGCACCAAAACGATGAGCATCTGCACATCGTTGGGTGAGACCTCCGCTGTCGATGCTGCAGCGGCTGCTGCCGGGACAGCTGGAGCGGCGGCTGCAGAATGTGGCTTGTAGGAAGTGTCGTGGGTGCTCATGGTGTGACCTCGCGGAAGGTGAAAAACGCGAGGCGACGCTAGCACTCGATCTTCAGACAGCCCTAGTCGCAAACTCCCGCAAAACGCACGATTTCCGCACTCACTGCAGCGCGGGCGAGCGTGGCAGCGCCGGGTCGTCCGGATTGATTCGTTGCCAAGCGGCGAGAGCGTCTCGCGCTGCTCCCTCGTTGCCGCCCTCGCTCTGCCAGAGCGCCAAAGTCAATGACAAATCGCGA
The DNA here is from genome assembly GCA_018883185.1 of Nevskiaceae bacterium. Taxonomy (GTDB): domain Bacteria; phylum Pseudomonadota; class Gammaproteobacteria; order Steroidobacterales; family Steroidobacteraceae; genus UBA964. The sequence continues at coordinate 2,899 of VEQP01000013.1, forward strand.
TCGCCGTGGCGTTTCGTGCCCTCGATCAGTACACGCAGCGCCTCAGCGCGCCGGTTCGCATCATCGAGTGCCAAAGCATAAAGATAGATTTGGCGCGCCGTCGCGGCGGGGTCACGCGCCGCGCGCTCGAACTCGCGAAACGCCTCCGGCTTTTTACCTTGACGCACCAGCGACAAGGCCAGCGACTCACGCAGGATCGGCGAGCCCGGGTCGACCTCGAGACCGTCGCGTAACAACGCCTCCCCTTCGGTCTCACGCCCTTGCGATCGCAGCAGTTCAGCAAGGTTTACGCGAGCGGGAGCAAAACGCGGATCCTGCTGAATCGCTGCTCTGAACTGCGCTTCAGCGGGAGAACCCTCACCCTGCTGCCAGAGCAGATTGCCCAGATTGACACGCGCTTCTGGCTGGCTGAGATCGGCGCGCAGCGTCGACTCGTACTCGGCAATCACCTTCGAATGGAGCGCTCGCGCTTCGCCCGCCAGCTGCGCAGCGACCGGCACCAGCAAGCGCGCCGCCTCAATGCGCACGGCCCGTGTGTCATCTCTCAGGCGTGGTACGAGAGCAGAGATACGCGCCGCGGCGGGCACACTTTCGTGTCGACTGACGGCGACATGCCTAAGCAAGGCATCTGCATCGACGAGTCCGCGTTGCAGCAGTGCCTGCGCGGGCTCGCTCGGGTAACGTTCCAACAACTCGAGCGCCGTGGCGCGCACGATGGCAGGCTGCGACAAATCCCCCACAAGCCCCAGCAAGCCTCGCGCAGCACCCGGCTTGGAGGTGCGTCCTGCGTGCAGAAAATCTGCGTAGTGCGTACTCGCGCGCTGCGATGTTCCATGCCAGCGCTGCACTGCCTCAAGCGCCCATTGCGGCGACTGATCGGCGTGGCAGCTGCTACAGGCATTCGGTGCGCCGGTGCTCAGCGTCAACTCCGGTCGTGGAATCTTGAAGCCATGATCGCGCCGTGGGTCGATCACCATATAGGTCGTCGCGGGCATATGGCAGGCCACGCACTGCGCAGCAGCACTACCCGCCTCGTGCCGGTGGTGCTCGGTGCGTTCGTAACGCGCCGGTGCATGGCATTGAGCGCAGGTCGCGTTACCCTCGTGGCGAAGTTTTTGCGAGTGGGGATCGTGACAATCGCTGCAGGTCACGCCGGCCTGATGCATACGACTCTGCAGGAACGAGCCCCAAATAAAGACCTCGCCCTGCTGCTGCCCATCGGCGTGATACAAGCCCTCGCGCAGGGTGACGGGCAGAAAGTGCTGCATCAACGAATCGCCCGGGCGCCAACCCTCAGCGAACTGACTGCGCCGCGCATGACACGGCGCACAGGCGTTGAGTTCCTTGGCGGTATCGCGCAATCGACTGCGGCGCGCATTGCCGCTCGTCGCATCGATCGGCCAACTGACGCCCCGACGCTCGTCGAAAACCACTGCGAATCCCTTGGCCGACGGTGCACTCGTGGACGGACGCGGCCCTCGCGCCCACTCAAGATGAATCGAGGCCGGTCCGTGGCAGGCTTCGCAGCCGACCGAGACCTCGGCGAACCGTGTATCGAAGGTGTCGGCGGTGGCGTCATAGCCCTTGCGCACGTCGGTGGAATGGCAATCGGCGCACATGAAATTCCAGTTTTGCGAGCGCTTGGTCCAATGCAACTCGTCGCGATGATCGATGCGCTCGTTAGGGTACTGGCGAAACCAGCGTTGACCACCCAACTCCCGCGGCCGCGCATCCCAGGTCAGTGCCAGCGCTTGCAGCCGCCCGCCGGGCAGTTCCACCAGGTACTGCTGCATCGGATCGACGCCGAAGGTGTACTTCACTTCGAATTCGGCGAGTTGCCCGTTAGGCCCGTCGGTGCGCACGATGAAGGCCTTGCCACGGTGCATAAAGGTCGAAGTGACGCCGTCTTGGGTGTAGGTGACGCCTGAAAAATCACCGAGCACGGTTAATGGAGTCGCGTGCTGCATGGCCTTGGCGTGCTGAGATGACTGCCACGCTGCATGCTCGGCCTGATGGCACTCCACGCAGCGTTGACTGCCAACGAAACTCGCCGCAGCGGACGGCGTAGGCGGTGAAGCAAGCTGCGAAGGCGGCGCCGTGGGTGAGCCGTCCGAGGTGGCCATGGGTCGAGGTCCCAAAAAAGCCAAAGCCGCGATCCCACCGATTAATAGCGCCACACCGACCCACAGAATTGGAGACTTCAGGATCTGTGCCGCGCGTGTGTTCATCCGCCACCTCGGACTGCGACGATTCCACGAAGTTGATCAAGCAAGCCCTGAGCATCCTCCGGCAGCCGCTCGCCTCGCCAGGCCACATGCCCATCGGGTCGAACCAGCACGCGACGTCTCTCGTAGAGACGCGCAATCGCGAGATCATTGACACGCTGCAACTGCAGCGGCATGCCGACCCGCTGCGCCTCGCTCTGCAGATGCTCGTCGTCGTGATCCACCGCATCGAAACACAGCAGCACCGGGTCGCGCCCCAAAAGATCGAGCATCGAGCGGCCATCCGCTAGCCACGCGTGCGGCGCCCGCATGCCAGGCCAACTCGAAGGTGTGAGCTGACTCGGATCATCCGGGGGCTCCACCGTCCCGTCCGGAATCACGATGGGCGAATCGACATAACGATAGCCGAGGTGGGTGCCGGCGCTGTTGAATTGGCGGGCGAGCCAACGGATTTTGCGCGCGAGTTCGCGCCGCGCCGCCTCGGCCACGGGCGTGCTCCCGCCGATATGCTCCGGCGTTTCGTCCATCACCATGTCGATCTTGTCGGAGTTGGTGGCTGAGATCAGGCTGTTGCGGATCGCAATCGGCTTGCGCTCGATCTCGTAGCTTTCGAGCAGCCCCTCGCCGCCCCAGCCCCGCAACACCGCATCGAGCTTCCACGCCAGATCGCAGGCATCGCCGATACCGGTGTTCATGCCGACACCCCCCGTCGGCGCAAACAAATGCGCCGCATCGCCCGCGAGGAAGACCCGACCCACTCGCCATTGCCGTGCCACCGATTGGTGATGGTGCCAATGCATGGTCTGCAGCAGCTCGAACTCGAAGGGCTTACCCATCGCCCGATGCAGGATCGCGCTCGCATCGAGCTCCTCAGTGCTGCGAGTCGGGTCGAGAAAGTAGTACTGATAGTTCCACAGCTCAACGCCATCGATCGCCGTGAACACCCCGAAGCTGCCCGGGTTGAACACGAAATAAAGGTTGGCAATGCCCAAGCCGTGCGCAGGCAGAAAGTCCTTGCTACGGAAAAAGAAGCTGACGTTCGAGCGCATACGACCGCGGCCGTTGCGGCGGATACCGAGACTGCGGCGCAGCTCGCCACTGCCGCCCTCGCACACCGCAAGATACTGCGCCCGAATTGACTGCACAGTGCCCGTGGCGAGCTCCACCAATTGCGCTACGACATGATCGTCTTGCTGAGTGAATCCGTCGCAACGCCATCCATGGCGCATCTCGAGTCCGGGCAACTGCTCAGCATGATGACGCAACACGGGCTCGAGAGCCTGCTGGCCGATCTGCGTCTTTGAGTAGGGCGACCACTGCAACTCGCGAAAGCGCTGCAGCGCGGCCGGCTCCCGCCGCCGTCCTTCGTTGATCGATGGCGAGCGAAAGCGATGCAGCTCCTGACCCGCCAACTGCGTCGTAAAGACGATGTAATACGGATGCTCGTTGGGGATGGCCGCAGCAAAGATTTCTTCATCAAGACCCCAACGACGGAACAGCTCCATCGAGCGCGAGCCGAGCAGCGTGGCCTTCGGATGCGCGCTGGGACCGTCGCGCTGCTCGACGAGCAGCACCCGCTGCCCACGATGCGCGAGATCGATCGCAAGGGTGAGCCCCACTGGCCCACCGCCCACCACTAACACCGGGACATCCGATTGCATAAGCGTATTATGGGCCATGGTTATGCAACTTCATCTTGTCAGGCGCTCGGTCTGGTTGGCCTGCGGCGCCCTCCTCCTCGCGCCCGCCATCGGCATGCTCGTCTCCGATGAGGTCAACTGGGGGCCCGAAGATTTCCTACTGGCAGCGCTGCTACTCGGCGCGGTGGCGGTAGTGTTCGAGTTGGCCGTGCGCGCTTCGAGCAGCCTCGCCTACCGTCTCGCCAGCATGCTGACCGTGCTCGGCAGCGTCGTGCTTATAGCCGGTAATGCGGCGGTCGGCATCGTGGGTAACGAGGGAAACCCCATCAATCGGTGGTTCGTGATGGTGCCCATAATGGGTCTCGTTGCTGCACTGTGGGCCAAATTTGAACCCGCTGGCATGAGCCGCGCGTTGCTCGCCATGGCGGTGGCTCAGGTTGTGGCATCGGTGATGGTGTTCGTGCTGAGCGGCGCCTATACCTTCGTACTGATGTGCGTTTTTGCGGCAGTGTGGCTGTGCGCTGCGGAGTTGTTTCGCAAAGCCGCTGCAGAGCCCGAAGCCGACAGATCCCTCGACTAGTCGAGCACCCCAAGCGCCTGCAGCCGAGGCAGCGTCTGCGCGGCGAATCGGTGCGCTGCCTCGCGCAGGAATCGGCGCACCATGGCGCCACTGTCGATCACCACACCTCGATCGATAGGTCGCTGACCAAGCGCCGCTAGCCGCTGCTGCGCATGATCCGCCCAAGCCTCGGGCCCCTCGAGCCCTTGTCGTCGAGCGCTGCACAATAGCAGCGTCACCCACCCAAGCTCGAGCCCGCCGCCCGTGGCGGGACAGGCGAGAACCGAGGGTTCAACGCAGCGCTCGGCGAGGGCCAGCAACTGCCCATTGATGCGCTGTGCGTTGACCTGCTGCGCGTGGAGCGCAGGGCTGCCCCAGCCAGGTTGCAGAACGAGTCGCTCCGCCGACACGCCGCTCCCGTCGAGCGTCTCGACGCGCGAGAGGTCAGCCTGCTGAGTCGTCGAATCGAGCGCAGAGGCATCGCGCAACCAGTACTCGCTGCGAAACGTGATCGATGGCTGCTTTTCCACCGAACAGACACGGGTGACACCCGCTACGGCCAGCTCAGTCGCCACGGCCGCAGGCTCCATCGGATGCCAGTCCCGATTGAAGAACTCGTGGGCGAGATAACCGACGCTGCGCTTCTTGAGCGAGTGCAGGATCACATCGTACTGGGGCTCAAGCCGATCGAGCTCGACGATGGCCTGACGAATGGCCGCGCCTAGCGGTAGGCCGTCTCGCTGCGCGACGCCAGCGCGCTCGATAAGCCGCTCGCGCACTTCCAACATCGGCTGCCAACCCGGCAAACAGTTGTATGAGAGATACAGCGCACCGCCCGGACGTAGCCGTTGACGGATGAAGTTCACAAGCCGCGCGCGATTCTCTGGCGATATCCAGCTCCACACCGCGTGCAGTGCAATGAAATCGAAGTCGGGCAGATCGGGCCTTGCGAAATACTCGGCGAACGACTCAGCGTAGATCCGTGGCTGAGGTTCGCAGGCCTCACACAACGATCGGGCGCTTTGCGCATGCTCCGCATTGAAATCAGTACCCTGCCATGCCGCCGTGCCCACGCTGCCGTGAATGGCGAGACTGACGCCTCGGCCAAAGCCGAGTTCGCAGGCGTTTCGAACCTCGGGCGGTCTGTAACCGGCCTGCAGCACTGCCCACTGCATCCGCCGCGGGTTCATCGCAGCATGATAGCCATGGGTGTACGGAATCTCGTCGACGTAGCCGTCGCCGCGAGGATCAGGCATGCCGAAGTTCCACGAACGGCTCGAGCAAGGCGGCTTTCGCCCACGCCTCCGCCCACTCTCCGGCGCTCGTTGAATCCGTGACGATGCCCCCACCGATGTCCCAACGTAACTGGCCCGCTCGTGATTGCAACGTGCGGATGACCACACTGAACTCGGCATCGCCACTCGGATCAACCCAGCCGATTGCACCGCCATAAAGACCTCGCGGCATGACCTCGAGCGTCTCGAGCACACCACAGGCGGCAATCTTTGGCGCACCGGTCATCGAGCCAGGTGGAAACAATGCGGCGAGCGCATCCCAAAGATCACGACCCTCGGAGAGTTCACCGCGCACAGTGGAGGTCATCTGGGCGACACTGCGGTACTCCTCCACCTCCCACAGCCCCTCCACTCGCACGCTACCCGGCGCGCAGATTCGCCCGAGATCATTACGCAGCAGATCGACGATCATGACGTTTTCGGCGCGATCCTTCGGCGATGCGGCCAACTCTTTCACCGCAGCCATGCGCTCTTGAGCGGAAGCACCCACAAGGCCGCGCGTACCCTTCATAGGCCGGGCGGTCAATGTCTGCCCGCGCAAACTGAAAAAGCGCTCAGGACTCAGCGAAGCGATTTCCAAGCCGGGCACACGACACCACGCGGCATGATCCACCGGGTGACTCGCGACCAATGCGGCAAACAGATCCCCGAGATGCGGTGGCGCTACGGCCTCGAGAGGAAAGGTCAGGCAGGCCTGGTAGATCTCGCCAGCAGAAATGGCCTTGCGAATGGTCTCGACGGCCTCCGCATGCCACGCGGCGGGTACTCGCGAACGCAAGACGCCGCGCGGCTCCGCCTGCGGCGCCGGCCAGCCGCCGCCCGCCGTCGCCTCGACGAGGCGCGTGGTGGAGAACAACTGGACGCGCGGCAGTCCGAGCCAGGGTGACTGCGTCGGAATGCGATCAAAGAGCGAGGCGGCCTCATGCGCCACCAGCACCAGCAGCCCCGATGCCCCGCGTGCGAAGGCGCCTGATGCTGCCTCACGTAAAACTGAGCAGGCCTCGGCTGGCGTTGCGGCCCTATCGAGCGAGCATTCATGCCGCAACTCGCGAGCGAGCAAACTGCGGCGTCCACGCTCCGTATGCCCGACGGCCGACACCAGTGCGGCAAACGGCTCCTCGGCCGCGCAGGCCGCCTGCGCCTCGATAGCCAGCGCCTTCGTCATGCTCCATGCCTCGAGAACAACACCTCGCGGAATGAGAGCGCCTCATCGAGAGCGACTGGGACGGACTGCGCGTCGACCGCACTGACTGCCACCACGAGACGCAAGGCGCTGACGAGGCATAGCCCCTCAAGTTGTGCCAAGGTCGACTCAAGCAGCACACCAGCCTCGATGCTCACACCCGCGCTCCGTAACTCGGCCAACGTCACGCTCGACAATTCGCCCTGCCCTGCACTCGTGTACCACTGCCCACTCCGCCGCCACAGCAACGCCGCTGTCGCGGCCTCAATCAGCACCCCGTCGCGTGCTAACAGCGCCTCTTCGGCGCCCCGCGACTCGGCCTCGCGCTGTGCGTAGCGCGACCCGTGATAACTAGTCGACTTGCCAAGACGCCCCCACTGCGGGTGCGGCAGCGAGCTCACGGTCGTGCGCACACCCACCTGAGCCCATGCAGCCGGCGGAACATAAGGCTCGCATCGCCCCAAAGCCGACCAGCCCCCAGAGTCGCGCGGCGTCACGAGGATACGTAAGCGACCGATCGCGGCTGGGGTGGCCTCAGCGCGGGCCGCGTGCTCACGATGGGCTGCGACAAGTGCGGCAGCCGTGGCGTCGAACAAGCGCAACGGCTCCTCGGGCGCATACTTCGCTCCGCGCAGCGCCTCGCGCAATCGTGCGCGATGGCCCGCGAGAAACATGGCGCGTCCGCGCTCGATACGTAGCGTCTCGAACCAGCCCTCACCGCTGCGCACGAGCCCACTGTCCGCAGCTAGCACGGCGGCGGACTGCGGCAAAAGCACGCCGTCAAGACAATGCAACACCATCGATTGCAGTCGCTGCACCGAGGCGATCAAGCCGCCGACTTGCGAGTAGCAATCCAGTCGCGAACCAGATCCTCAAGAATTCCGAGTGGCATGGCGCCATTCATCAGCAACACCTCGTGGAATGCCTTGAGGTCGAAGCGCGCACCGAGCTCGCGCTCGGCATCCGCCCGCATCTTGAGCAACGCGAGTTGCCCCACCTTATAGCCCGTCGCCTGCCCCGGCCACACGACATAGCGCTCGATCTCGCGCGTGACCTCGGCCTCACTCATGCCCGTCTTTTCGACCATGTAGGCGATGGCTTGCTCACGCGACCATCGTTTGGCATGCAACCCAGTGTCGACGACCAGCCGCACGGCCCGAAACATCTCCGCCTGTAATCGGCCGAGATCACCGAGCGGATCCGCCGCATAGATCCCCATGTCGGTTTTCGCGATGCGTTCAGCGTACAGCGCCCAGCCTTCGGCATAGGCATTGAACGGCATCACCTTACGCAGCAAGGGCACTCCTTCGATGAGTTGCGCTGCCGACAGCTGGAAGTGATGCCCCGGTGATCCTTCGTGGATCATAAGCGTGGCGAGCGAATACTTCGGATTGTCCGCCGTGTCTTTCTGGTTGATATAGAAACGACCGGGCCGCGAACCATCGAGCGCCGGTGGGTTGTAGTAACCACCCGGCGAAGAGTCCTGCGAGTACACCGGAACCCGCACGATCTCGAGCGGCTGCGGCGGGATCGTCGTGAAGAATCGCGGCGCCACCGCCATCACCCTCGCATCGATCGCCTTGAGATACGCGAGCATCTGCGCGCGACCCTCGTCGGTATTGGCAAATCGCTGCGTGGGATCCTCATTGAGGGCTCGCAGCCGCTCAGCGATCGAACCCTTGTCATAGCCTTGCGCCGTCAAGATGGCGATCATCTCCGCCTCAATTCGCGCCACCTCCTCAAGCCCGAGGGTATGGATCTGCTCGGCGGTCAGATCGGTGGTCGTATTCGACTTCAGCGCCGCCGCGTAGATCTTCTCGCCATCGGGGATGCGCCAAATTCCGGCGTCGTGCGTGGCGGTACGCCGCATGTCCTCGAACAGCGCAATCATCGCCCGATAGCCCGGCAGCACCTCGCTTGCCACCAGTGATTCAGCCTGCTTGATCCATGCCGCGCGTTGCGCCGCATCGACTCCCTCCAGCTTGTCGAGCTTGGCGGGCAGCGTCGTCACCAAGGCGTTGCCCGCCGCACCCGGCGCAACGAAGGCGCGCATACCGATAAGAGCTTGATCGATGATGAAATCGGGAGGGACGACGCCCTTGGCCCGATCCGCCTCCACCCGGACCTGCGCCTCGCGCAAGACCCGACCAAATTCACGCACTCGGGCGAGGTACCGCTCGACGCTGCGCGCGTCTTGGATGACGTGCGCGTCGGTCAGAAATTGCGGCGTGTCGACCGTCACGCCGGAAATCTGGTTGACGCGATAGCCATCGGCATCGAACTCAGCTTGACGAAGCGCGTCGTCCAGGAACCAGGCGGTGATCTTGTAGGTCAGCAATTCCTGCCCCTGGAGATTGTCGGGTCCATAGCGATCGAGTCCCGCGCGCGCCGCGCGCAGCTTGGCGATCATCTGGTCCTCGAACGCCTTGGTCTGATCGTCCAGCTGGTCACTGTGGAAATCGAGTGGCGTATTGTCGATCACGCCGATCTGGGTCAGCGTCTGCGGCGAACCGAGCGCGAGTTGAATGGTGACTTTATTGACATAGTTGTTGATACCCACCGGTGTGATCCAAAACCAGAAGGCCGCGCCGAGCACGCCAACGGCCAACACACCGGAAACCCACAGCAGCACCTTACCGACGCGACGCATCATGAACACTCCGCGCCCCCATGGGGCACCTAGGATCGATGTGGCGATTATGCCCTCCTGATCAGCGTCGGGGCATGCTGTCGCCCTCGCTACCGCGCTAGAATTGCGTGCATGGATAGAACCCTGCCGATCGCCCTGGTACTCGTCGGTCTGCTGCTCGCGCCGCTGGCGCGTGGCGCCGGACTCGATGCCCTCTCGAGCAAAGACAGTGTTGCGGGACTCAAGACCGCTCTCGATCAGGGTGCCACGCGCGCCGTGGCGAGCCTCGGCGCCAAGGACGGTTTTCTTGCCAACCCGAAGGTCAAGATCCCACTTCCACCTGCCTTGAAGAAGGGCGAAAAAGCCTTCAAGTTGCTGGGCCTCAACGACGAAGCGGACGAGCTCGTCACGGCGATGAATCGCGCCGCCGAGGCGGCCGTCCCGCAGGCCAAAACGCTGCTGGTGGATTCGGTGCGCCAGATGAGCGTTGACGACGCCCGTCAGATCCTCACCGGCGGAGACGACGCTGCGACTCAGTTTTTCAAACGCTCCTCTTACGACAAGCTCGCCGCGATGTTTCTGCCCATCGTTCGCCAGACCACCGCCAAGACCAACGTCGCACAACAGTACAACGAGTTCGCAGGACAGGCCGCCAAGTACGGCCTAGTCGATGCCAAAGACGCCAAGGTCGAGGAGTACGTCACGCGCAAGGCGCTTGATGGCTTGTTCGTGATGATTGCCGAGGAAGAGCGTGCGATTCGTAAGGACCCGCTCGGTCAATCGAGCAAGATCCTCAAGAACGTGTTCGGCGCGATTGGTAAGTAGCTCAAGGCTGCTGGAGTTCGACCGCGAAGCCTGGGACGCAACGCCATCACGGCGTTAAACTCACCGCCCATGATCGATCGACGCGTCGTTCTCGCCTCGGCCCTATCTCTAGGCGGACTCGGTCTTGTGCCCGCAGCGCTGGCGACGCCACGACTGCGCCCGGCCGCATTTCGACGCGATCCGTTCTTGCTCGGTGTGGCCTCGGGTTATCCGCAGCCGCACGGCATGATCCTATGGACTCGGCTGATCGTCGATTTGTTGTCTCCAGATGGCGGCGTTGGCCCCGACGACATCGAAGTCGGTTTTGAAATCGCCATGGACCCCGCGTTTCGGCACACGGTGCAGACGGGGCTGACCCGTGCCGAAGCGGTATTCGCGCACAGCGTGCACCTGGAAGTTCGGGGGCTTGAACCGGGTCGCAGTTACTACTATCGATTTCGGGCGGGCGAACACCGCAGTCCCGTCGGTCGAACTTGGACCAGCCCCAGCGTCGGACAACCACAGTTGCCGCTGCGCATCGGCGTGGCCAGTTGTCAGCACTACGAGCAAGGCTACTACCACGCCTACCGTCACATGCTGGAGACGGGTGTTGACCTGATCGCACACCTCGGCGACTACATTTACGAAGGCAACACCGCGGAGCCTGTGCGCCGTCACGATCGCGGCGAGTGCCAGAATCTCGCAGATTACCGCTTACGGTACGCGTGGTACCGCAGTGACCCTGCCCTACGCGATGCGCATGCGGCCTGCCCCTGGGTGATGACCCATGACGACCACGAGGTCGACAACGACTACGCGGGCGAGCAATCCGAGAACCCGGGCGAGCAACCCACATTTGTGGCGCGGCGTGCCGCAGCCTATCAAGCGTACTTCGAGCACATGCCCCTGCCGAGAGAGAGTCTGCTGACGGGCGGCGGCCTGCAGCTTTATCGCACTCTGACGGTCGGCGATCTGCTCGGGTTGCACGTGCTCGACACGCGCCAATACCGCAGCCCTCAACCCTGCCCGGCCCCTCCTAGACAGGGCGGCAGCCGCGTCTTCGTCGACACCTGTCCCTCATGGAACGATGCCGCGCGGTCGATGCTCGGCCAGACGCAAGAGGGTTGGCTACAGCAACAACTGCGCGAGTCCCGAACCCGCTGGAACCTGCTCGCGCAGAGCGTGGTATTTTCTTTGGTGGATGAGGACCCGGGCCCGCGGCAGCTGCACTGGAATGACAGCTGGGCGGGCTATCCGGCCGCGCGGCTGCGCCTGCTCGAGGCGGTGCGCGATAGCGGCGCTGCCAACCCGGTCATTCTGGGTGGCGACATCCACGCCTTCATCGCCGCTGAGCAGCGCATCGATGCCGCCGATAGCGGATCGCCCATCATCACGAGTGAACTCGTGACGACCTCGATCTCCTCGGGCCCGCCGCCGCAAAGAGTCATTGATGCCTACAATCGCGATACGCTCAACGTGCACTACGCGGATGGCAGTCACCGTGGCTATCTTTGGTTGCAGCTGAGTCCTCAGCAGCTCGAAGCGCGCATGATCGGCTTCGACAGCGTGAAAGAGCCGACGGCGACGGCTCGCACTTTGGCGAATCTGCGTATCGAGGCGGATCGACGCGGCCTGCAGAAAGTCTGAGACGCTCAGCGGCTCGCCAGACCCAGCGCCTCGGCAACCGCTGCGTGCACCACACGCCCCGCTGAGACATTCAAGCCGGCGGCGAGTCCCGAATCCTTGCGGCACGCGACCTCTAACCCATCCGCTGCCAGGGCCCGCACGTACGGCAGCGTCGCATTATTGAGCGCGAGGGCCGACGTCTGCGCCACGGCGCCTGGCATGTTGGTGACGCAATAGTGCACCACGCCCTCTTCGACGTAGGTCGGGTCAGCGTGAGTCGTGGGACGACTGGTCTCGATGCAGCCACCTTGGTCTATGGCGATGTCCACCACCACCGCACCGGGTCGCATCGCACGGATCATCGCGCGGTTGACCAAACGCGGTGCCGCGGCGCCCGGCACCAGCACGGCACCGATCAGCAGATCGGCGCTCGAAACGGCTGCCTCGATGGATGCCGCCGTCGAGAATGCGGTTTTCAATCGCCCACCAAACAGCGCATCGAGCTCGCGCAACCGCGGCAAAGACTTGTCGATGACGGTGACCTCGGCACGCATGCCGCAGGCGATCTCAGCCGCTGCGGTACCGGAGACACCTCCGCCCAAGATAACGACTTTGGCTGGAGCCACGCCGGGCACCCCGCCAAGCAGCATGCCGCGCCCTCCGGCGGACTTGTGCAGCAGTGTCGCGCCCACCTGCACCGACATGCGCCCCGCCACTTCGCTCATGGGCGTCAGAAGGGGCAGCGAGCCATCGCGCGCCGTCACCGTCTCGTAAGCGATGGCGTGCGCGCCCGATCGCATCAGCGCCTCGGCCTGCGGCCGATCCGCCGCGAGGTGCAAGTAGGTGAATAACACCTGACCGGGACGCAACATGGCGCACTCGACGAGCTGCGGCTCTTTCACCTTGACAACGAGCTCGGCCGCCGCGAATACGGCGCGCGCATCGGCCGCCATCTGCGCACCGACCGCCTCATAGGCCGCATCGTCGAAGCCGACGCCGACACCCGCGCCACGTTCTACCAAAACTGAGTGTCCCGCTGCGACCAGCTCGCGAACCGATGCGGGCACGAGTCCGACTCGGTACTCGTGAACTTTGATTTCCTTGGGCACGCCAATTTTCATATCGCCATTGTGCGTCCGAGACAATCGCAGGGACTTGCGGAATAGCGTGTTAAAGATGCATTTTTAGATTTTAAATTGCGCGTATAGCTACACTTACGCAATAATCCACGAATGGAAGCTGATCGTATCGACCAACGAATCCTGCACGAACTGCAGCAAGACGGCCGCGTCGCCAACGCAGAACTCGCCGCACGAGTGGGCCTGTCCGAGTCTGCTTGCCTGAGGCGAGTCCGCAGACTCGAGGCCGAGGGCTACATCGAGCGCTATGCTGCGCATCTGAACCTGCGCAAACTCGGCTGGAACATGAGCTTGCTGGTGCGCATCACCTTGAAGAGTCAGACGGATCGCGATCTGCGCAGCTTTGAGGCTGCGGTGCGTTCGGTGCCAGAGATCTGCGAGTGTTTCCTGACCACCGGTGAAGCGGATTATGTGCTGCGCGTGCTCGCGAGATCAGCAGAGGACATCGAGCGACTGCACGGCAAGGTTCTCACCAAGCTGCCGGGCGTCGCGCGCGTCGAGTCGAGCTTCGTACTGCGCGAGATCGTGAGCGACGCCGCCCCGCCGCTCACGCGCGGCGTCTAGTCGGCGAGGAACTCCGTCACCACGCGAACCCAGGCCTCGGGCTGCTCATCGACGATGTCGTGAGAGCCACCGCTCAACTCGGCATAAGCAAAGAAGTCGGGCCGCAAGGCCTGCGCCCGACGCGTCGAGTCGTACAGATCCTCACCCGTGTTGGTGAACATCAGCGTCGGCACCTGCAGCCTTTGCAGCACCGCCTGCAAATCGGCGCCAATCACGAGCGGAAAGGCTTTCCAGTTGGTGTCGCCCCGGTGCAGCGCTTCGACGGTGTAGCGATGCATGAGGTTGATGTCCGTCCAACCGGGCGTCGATCGCAAGCGGTTCTGCCATGCGACGAGCAGGTGACTGCCATCGGGCTTCGGATCCTTCGGACCGAAATAGAAGCTCGAGAAGTGCTCCCGCTCCGCCTGACCGAGCAGTGGAAATCCGTTCACGACTAGCCGACGCACGGCGTGTGGCTGCTCGGCGGCAAACACCGCAGCGAGCACCGCACCGGTGTGATGACCCACCATATCGGCCCGCTCACAGCCGAGCACAGCAAGCGCCGCGGGAATCACCGAAGCGAACTGCTCAAGGCCTGCGCCTTCAGGCGCCGCGTCGGACATGCCGAACCCGGGCATATCGGGTGCCAGCACGTCGAACCCCTGCGATGCGAGCGCCGGCATCACACGCTCGAATTGGGTTGATGACAAGGGCGACTGATGAAGCAGCAGCAGCGGTCTCGCGCGCTGCTCCGGCGAGTGCGACCGACAGCGCCGATAGTGCACCTGCCCCGTGCGACCCTCGCAGTAACCGCGGCGGATCACAGGTAGTTCCCGGTTGATGGCATCCATGCACCGAGTCTATCGGTCGTTCGCCGGTTTGCGCATACAATCGATGCTCGCTTCCTCAGTATGAACATGAGCCAACAAACCGCTACGCGTACACCCATGCCGAAGGTCGTGCTGGCCGCATCGACCGGCACGGTCTTCGAGTACTACGATTTTCTGCTCTACGGCAGTCTGGTCACATTTTTCGGAGCGCTGTTCTTTCCGCCGGGCAACGAGACGGCGGCCCTGCTCGCCAGCCTCGCCGCCTTCGGCGCCGGGTTCGCGATTCGGCCGCTTGGCGCCCTGATTTTCGGTCGATTGGGTGATCGCGTCGGTCGCAAGCGCACCTTCCTCGTCACCATCGTGCTGATGGGTCTGACCACGGCTCTGGTCGGCGTACTGCCGACCTACGAAACCATCGGCTGGTGGGCGCCTGCATTGCTGGTGCTGCTGCGCCTGCTGCAAGGGCTCGCGCTAGGCGGCGAATTCGGTGGCGCGGCGATCTACATCGCCGAACACTGCGACACCGCCCAGCGGGGTTTTTACACGAGTTGGATCCAGACCACGGCGACCATGGGACTCGTCCTCTCGCTGCTCGTCATCGTCCTCTGTCGCAGTGTGCTCGGTGACGAGGACTTCCGCGCTTGGGGCTGGCGAATCCCCTTCCTGGCCTCAGTGCTGCTGCTGGCGTTCTCGGTGTATATCCGCACACGCATCGCCGAATCGCCGCTGTTTGCCGAACTGAAAGAACGTGGCGAACTCGCCGAGTCGCCGATCGGCGAAACACTGCTCTCGGGCAAACATACCCGCTCAATGGCGGCCGCTCTCGTGGTGGCCGCGGCGATGGCTCTCAGCTGGTACACCGCGCAGTTCTACTCACTCGTGTTCTTGCAGACGGCGTTGTTGGTTGACACTGCAACCGCATCCGCGCTGATCGTGATGGCCTTGCTCGTCGGCATGCTGATCTACGTGGGCGCCGGGGCTTTGTCCGACCGCATTGGCCGAAAACCCGTGATCCTCGCCGGCATGCTGATTTCCGCGGTCTCGATCATGCCGGCCTACGAGGCGCTGCTCGCCGTGGGCAATCCCGCCCTCGCAGCGGCGCAGCAGCAATCGCCCATTACGGTGCACGCAGCGCCGACGCGCTTCGACCCCTTTGCGAACCCGGCAACACTCGATGCGGCCACGCGTGCGCGTGATCATCTGGCAAAGCGCGGGATCTCTTATTCGAACGGCGATCCGATTGCCGAGGGCGCACATGCGGGCGAGGCGCTGGTCATTCGCATCGCAGGTCGCGAACTCGTCGGCTACGACCGCACCGCCCTGGATGAGGCCCTCTCCGTTGCGGGCTATCCACGCAACTCCGCAGTCGCCTCGATCAACTCGCTCGACGATCTCGACGCCCGTCATATGAGCCTCATCGGGCTCATCTTGCTGCTCATCGTCGGTGCCGGTCTTGCTTGCGGGCCAGGGGCTGCGTGGCTGTCGGAAATCTTCCCGACGCGCATTCGATATACCGCGCTCTCCGTGCCCTATCACCTCACGAGCGCGTGGTTTGGGGGCTTCATGCCGCTGACGGCCGCTTGGCTGGTAGCCCGCTCGGGTGATGTCCTGGCCGGCCTCTGGTACCCGGTCATCGTAATGGCGACCGCTTTCGTGCTGGCGCTGTGGCTGATGCCCGAGACCCGCGATCGGCAACTGTGAGTCAGCTCAACGCGCAGTGGGTCCTCGCGGCGCGACCGCAGGGACCCGTGAAGACCAGCGATTTTCGACTCGTCGAGACACCGCTGCGTCCGCTGGCCGAGGGCGAATTTCGTATCGAGACCTTGTACCTCGGCGTGGCCGCGGTAATGCGCAACTACATGCTGAACCTCGAGCGCTTCGAGCGCCCGCTCGCGATCGGCGACGTGATGCACGGCCGGGGAGTTGGCCGCATCGTCGAATCACGGAATCAGGCCTGGCCCGTGGGCGAGATCGTGCAGGGCAAACTCGGTTGGCAGCGCTACGCGATCGCCGACGGCTCACCGTACTTCCTGATGTTCAAGGTACGTCAGCGCGTCGCCCCGATCTCCACTGCACTCGGCGTGCTCGGCCTCACGGGCTTCACCTCGTATCTGGGTCTCGTCGACATCGGAGCGGTTAAACCCGGCGATCAGGTGCTGGTCTCTGGAGCTGCGGGCGGCGTAGGCTCGAATGTCGGGCAAATTGCCCGCAACCTCGGTGCAAGTGCCGTCGGCATCGCGGGCTCCGCAGAAAAGTGTGCGCTCCTGACTTCGCAACTCGGCTATCGAGCGGCGATCAATTACCGCGAACAGGACGTACAGCGGACCATCGGTGAATTGATGCCTGATGGACTCGATGTGTTCTTCGACAATGTCGGCGGCGAGATCCTCGATTCGGGACTCGCCCACCTGCGCCGACACGCGCGCGTCGTGTTATGCGGTGCGATTTCGCAGTACATCAATGGCGTCGAGCGACCGTACGCGCTACGTAACGCGTTCGCCATCTTCAAGAAGATGGCGCGAATGGAGGCCTTCTTCATTTACGAGCTCGATGCGCATTTCGAGCGCGCCGAGGCACAACTCGCCGAATGGATCGCGGCCGGACGACTGCACTATCAGGAAGACATCCTCGATGGGATCGAGCAGATGCCGACTGCCTTGATCCGACTTTACGAGGGCCGCAACCTCGGCAAACAGCTGGTTCGCTTACAAGCGACGCACTAGTCCGCGCAGAAGCCTGCGAAAAGAAAAAGCCCGCATTGCTGCGGGCTTTTTCGTTCGATCAGCTGTTCGGCTGTCGTGGGTCGATCGCTTACCAGCGACCGCCACCACCACCACCGCCGCCGCCGCCGCGATAGCCACCGCCGCCGCCGCCGCCGCCACCGCCGCGATAGCCACCGCCGCCGCCGCCCGGACGACCGCCACCGCCACCGGTGCGGGGACGATCCTGCGCTTCATTGACGCGCAGCGGACGCCCGCCCATGGAGTAGCCGTTCAGCGACTGAATCGCACGGGCCGCATCGTCCTGCGGCATCTCGACGAAGCCGAAGCCACGCGGACGACCGGTATCACGGTCAACCGGCAGCGACACCGACTCGACGGTACCATGCTGCGAGAACAGCGCACGAACCGCCGCCTCGTCTGCCGAAAACGGCAGATTGCCTACATAAATTTTCGCCATCTCTGGAAACACTCTCTAGTAACACACACATAACGGCCGCGGTTAATGCCGACGACCACCTGATCGATGTCGATTCGGCAATGCAGACCGGCGTGTTTGACGCCCAGAGATGCAGACAGAAAGCCAACGATCGCCCGGGAGTCTAACACAAGTCCTTCGCCCGCAAGGCTTTTTTGCTTCGGTATAGTGGCAGCTCGCTTTTGAGGTGTCGCCCGTGGTCTCAGACAGCTCCGTTTCGCCCCCCTCCGGTAGCCGCTGGCGGACGCTGCTACCCGGCCTCGCGCTCGGCGGGGCCGTCACCGCCGGGGCCTTCCTGCTACGTGCCTTGCAGCTGCCCGGTCTCACGCGGATCAGCCCACTGATGCTCGCGATCATGCTCGGGATGCTGATCCGAAATACCCTCGGGCGACCCGAGGCAGCCCGCGCGGGGCTAGCCTTCAGCCTGCGCGGTCCACTGCGGCTTGGAATCATTCTACTCGGCCTGCAGGTGACGCTGGCCGAGATCCTAGGCATTGGGTGGGCGGGTCTATTGATTCTGGCCTTCGCCCTATTCAGCACCTATCTGCTCACCCTAGCGCTCGGCAGTCGGCTCGGGGTCGCGCCAGGCCTTGCCACGCTCATTGCGGCGGGCACGGGGGTGTGCGGCGCTTCGGCCATCGTTGCGGCCAACACGGTGGTCCGTGACGGCGACGAGAGCGTCGCCTACGCGCTCGCCACGGTGACCTTGTTCGGCACCGTGGCGATGTTCAGCTACCCGTTGCTAGGCGCTGCGCTTGATCTATCACCGCAGGTCTACGGCCTCTGGAGCGGCGCCTCCGTTCACGAAGTAGCCCAGGTCGTGGCGGCGGGCTTTGCCCGCGGACAGGCCGAGGGCGAGTTCGCGACCGTCGCAAAGCTCGCTCGCGTGCTCATGCTTGCACCGCTCGTCATCGGCATGGGCCTCTGGGCCGCCCGTCAATCAGCCGCCGGCGGTGCCCCGAGCGCGGGTCGCGCGCCGATTCCGTGGTTCGTGTTTGGGTTTCTGGTCCTCGTACTGCTCGGGGATACCGGGTGGATCGACCCCCAATGGCGCAGCTTCGCCGGTATCGCCACGCAGGTATTGTTGACCTTTGCACTCGCAGCCGTCGGGCTTGAGACAGACTTTCGTCGCCTAGTGGCGCAAGGCTGGCAACCGCTGCTACTTGGCGCATTGGCTACGAGCTACATCGCGCTAAGTACGTTACTGCTTGCCTGGCTCTGGGGACGCGCGTAGCTATGCTTCAGCACGGCGCCACGTCAACGCGCCGCTGGCACGTCCCCCTCGCCGGAACTTGTCAACCACTTCGCCACCCGCGGCGAGGACCATTTTTCGAGATCATCGATCAGTGAGAACACCGCTGGCACGATTACGAGCGTCAGCACGGTGGAGGTGATCAAGCCACCGATCACCGCGATGCCCATCGATGCACGAAAGCCGCCGCCAGCCGTACTGAGTGCAACCGGCATCATGCCGGCCACCATGGCGACCGTCGTCATGATGATCGGCCGCGCTCGCTTGTGGCCCGCCTCGATCAACGCCTCGGTTCTTTCTTTGCCCGCGCGCATCTCCTCGATCGCGAAATCGACCAACAGGATGGAGTTCTTGCCAACGATACCCATCAACATCAAAAAGCCAATGACCACAGGCATCGAGAATGGCTTGCCAGTGAGCATCAAGGCGAGCACAGCACCACCGACCGACAGCGGCAGCGCGGCCAAGATGGTGATCGGCTGGAACACACGCGCAAACAGCAGTACCAGCACTGCGAACACCAGCAGCACGCCTGCGACGATCGCGAGCAGGAAGTTGCTGAACAGCTCCTGTATGAACTCCGCCTGACCGACCTGCACGAGTCGGATGCCTTCAGGCAGGTTTTTGATCTCGGGGAGGTTCTTGACGCGCTCCAACGCCGGGCCCAACTCGTAACCGGCAGCAAGATCCGACTCGAGCACGACGCGCCGACTCTGGTTGTAGCGTCGAATCATGGATGGCCCTTGTCCGAAACTGATTTCGGCAACGGCCTTCAACGGTACTGTCGCGCCGCTTGAGGTGCGCACCGGCAGGTTCTCGAGCGTAGCGAGATCACGCCGTGCATCCTCGAGCAAGCTCACCCGTATCGGCACCTGTCTCTCAGCGAGCGAGAACTTCGCGGCGTTCTGCGGCAGATCACCGAGCGTCGCGATGCGAATGGTCTGACTGATAGCGGCAACCGACACGCCAAGTTCGGCTGCGAGATCCAGACGCGGCGTGACCAGAACCTCAGGACGAGGAAGATCGCCTGCTACACGCGGGTCGCGTAATTCGCGAAGACCGCGCATCGCCGCTACGGCGCGTCGCGCTGCCGCATCAAGCTTCACGGGGTCTTCACCGGTCAAATAAAGGGTAAGGGCCCGACCGCCCCCACCCTCACCGCCCACGAAGGAGACACGGGCGTCGGGAATCGCAGCGAATTGCGGGCTTAGGCGATCCTCCCACTGCTTCTGGGAAACGTCCCGCTGCTGACGCGGCACCAGCGAAACATAGATTTCGGCACCGCTGACATCGCCGCCGCCTATGGACTCGATCACATCGGTGACCTCAGGCTGCGCCTTTACTAACGCAGCCACTTGGGCCGACACCCTGGCCGTCTGCTCGAGCTGAACTCCTGGTGGCAATTCGATATTGATCTGGGCAGCAGAGAAATCGTTGGGTGGAATGAGCGACTTCGGCACCAAAGCGAGCAGCACCACCGACAAAATGAAAAACAGGGTGCCGCCCACGAGCGTGGCACGCCGATGCTGCAGCCCCCAGCGCAGCGAGTCGAGATACGCACTCATGAGCGGCCCATCTGCAGCGCGGATCTCATCGTGGGGCTTCAAAGTATAGGCCGCCACCAGCGGCGTGATCAGTCGTGCAACGAGCAGCGAGAAAAACACCGCCGCGGCAACCGTCAGGCCGAATTGCTTGA
This sequence comes from Nevskiaceae bacterium, assembly GCA_018883185.1. GTDB lineage: Bacteria > Pseudomonadota > Gammaproteobacteria > Steroidobacterales > Steroidobacteraceae > UBA964. The sequence goes on from VEQP01000013.1 coordinate 23,518, forward strand.
AGTACTGGCCGGTGAATCCGCCCATGAAACTCACCGGCAGGAATACGGCGATGATCGTCGCCGAGGTGGCAACGACCGCCAAACCGATTTCGTCAGCGGCATCTAGCGCCGCCTGATACCCGGACTTGCCCATGCGCATGTGGCGCACGATGTTTTCGATTTCGACGATGGCATCGTCGACCAGCACGCCTGCCACCAGCGACAGCGCAAGCAGGCTGATCGTATTGAGCGTGAAGTCCTGCCAGTACATGAAGGCAAAAGTGGGGATCGCCGAGAGCGGAATCGCGAGTGCCGAGATAGCCGTGGCTCGCCAATCGCGCAAGAACACGAACACCACGAGCACCGCGAGCAACGAGCCCTCGATCATGGCGGTCAACGCGGACTTGTAGGACTCACGGGTATTCTCGACGGTGGTGAACACGCGCTTGATCGAGATATCAGGCGCTTCGATAAGCAGTTTGGCGATTTCCGCCTCGACCCGATCGAGCGTCGCGACGTCCGAAGCGCCTCGAGCCTTGAACACACCAAAGGTGGTCGCAGCGCGTCCATTGAGACGTGAAATCGAGCGCTGCTCGCCCACCGAATCGCGCACGAGAGCGATGTCGCCAAGACGCACATTCGTGCCGTTGAGCAGCCGAATTTGCGTCGCAGCTAGAGTGAGAGCCGTATCGGCCGAGCCCAGTACGCGGATCGATTGCTCGCCGCCCCCGACCTGAGCCCGCCCGCCCGGAGCATTGAGATTCAATTGACGAAGTTGCTGGTTCACCTCGGATGCCGTCAACCCGAGTGCCTGCATGCGCGCCGGATCGAGTTCGACGCGGATCTCGCGCGACACGCCGCCGCCGCGCGAGGCCTGCGCGACCCCGCTCAAGGCGAGCAGGCGTTTGCTCACCGTATTGTCGACGTACCAACTCAATTGCTCGGGCGAGCGGTTGGTCGTGGACACCGCGTAGTACGCGATAACGCCGCCCTCGATGTCCATGCGATTGATTTGCGGCTCATCAACGCCTTCGGGAAGATCCGCCCGTATTTTGCTCACCGCATCGCGCACGTCGTTCAAGGCTCTATCGATCGGCGTGCCGATCTGGAACTCGACGCTGGTGAACGATGCGCCCTCGCTAGCGCGCGAGCTGATGTTGCGCACATCGGACACGCTGCGCACTGCACCCTCGACCTTCTGGGTGATTTGCGTTTCGATCTCCGATGGCGCAGCGCCCGGCTGCGATACCTGCACCATGACGATCGGGAAGGTCACATCAGGGTTCAAATTGATCGGCAGGCGAATGAAGCTCACTACGCCGATGAAGGACAAAACGACGAACAGGACGATGGGGAACGTCGGATGACGGATCGCCCATGCGGAAATGTTATTCATGGAGCGACCCGCACCTTCTCGCCGACGCGCAGATAAGGTCCTGCCGTCACCACGATGCGATCGCCTGCCTGCAGACCGCTCGCCACGACGAGACCCTCTGGCCTTGAGCCCGCCACGCTGATGCTGCGACGGACGACCGTGACGGCATCGTCGATGATGAAGACGTAATTACCGTTGGCATCACTCATCACTGCGGTTTGCGGAATGATGGGCCGCAACGCAGCGCCAACGCTGATCTCGCCCCGCGCGAACGCGCCGGGTCGCAGGTCCTTGTGCGGGACAAGGTCGATGCGCACGCTGCCCAACCGGGTCTGCGGATCGATCACCGCTCCGATCAGGCGGACCTTGCCGGGGAACGCTTGTGCAACACCGGTCACCCGAACATCCGCGCGCTGCCCCACGGCAAGTTGCGGCAGATCACGCTCTGCAACATTGCCGCGCATTTCAATGCCGCCCGCCCGACCAATACGGAACAACGCAGCGCCACCTGGGCTCGCGAGCTGACCCACCTCGGCGCCGCGCGTCAGCACGATGCCATCGAAGGGGGCACGAATTTCCGTTCGTCGGTAGCGCGCTTGTGCCTCGTTTAGCTGGGCGGTCACGACTTTGACCTTGGCTTGCGCCGCAATCGCCGCCGCACCACGACGCTCGATTTCCTGGGCAGACAAGGCTCCGATCGCTGCCACCGCCTGCGCGCGGCGATAGTCGGCCTCGGCCACGGCAGCATTCGCACGCGACTCCTCGAGCGAGGCCTGCAGGCTCGCGATCTGGGGGGCGACCAAAGAATTATCGAGACGAGCGAGCAGTTGGCCGCGTCGAACTCGATCGCCGACCTCGGCATGCAGTTCGGAGACGCGACCACCCTCCTCCGCGCTCAAGGCCGCCTCATCGCGTGCACCGATCGCCCCAGTGAACGACACTCGGTCTGCGACCTCGATGGGCGAAACTCGCAAGGTGGTCACAAGCGGCGCCGGACTGCCCTCGGCTTTGGCCGGCCCGAAGGGCCAATAAAGACGCAGCAGCCCAATCGCAGTCAACGCAGCGATCCCGCCCAAAGTCCAAAGAATCGGGCGCGGCACGGAGGACAAAGACAGACGGCTCATGGGCAGGACATCCTTTGACGAAAGACAATGCCCATGCCGGCCGCCGCGGACGACGGCGCAGGACAGGTGGGCGGGGAAATCTAGGTGTTATATTAGACTACAACACCAAAACGGGTCAACGCGGTTGGGGAGAGCCCCCCTCAGGCAAGCCGCGGAGCAAAAGGTTCGGCAGCGCGCTGTTGTCCCACTCGGCACCCGCCCCGCGGGGCGGGGTATCACCCACCCGCAGTACCACGAGGCGCCGCGACGGGATAATGAACACCACTTGGTTCGAGTTGCCGTCAAATAAGAACAGGTCGTCCGCGAGGTAAGGCTCCGAGTGAAGCACCCGCCGAGCCTCAGTATCCCGAGCCGGATTGGCGAAGCCGCGCCGAGCGATGTAGCGCCCGGCCACATAGACACCCAGGCCGTAGTACGGATTTTCGGCAGTCGGCGTGCGCATGGCCTGCACGTAGCCTGCGGGTAGCAATCGCTTGCCCTCCCACACGCCATCCTGCATCAACAGCACCCCCAATCGCAGCCAGGCCTCGGCAGGCAGCATCAAGCAGCACCCCGAATGAGCCGTACCGCCCGGCCGGTTGACCCAGATCGTGCCGCCCGGGGAGCCGATTCGTTGCAGGACCTCGCGCGACAGCCACTCGCCGTAGCGCACCCCGGTAGCCCGCTCGATCAGCACGGCGACCATCTCGGAGGTGGCATTGTTGTATTCGTATCGGCTGCCCGGTTCGTCGACCACCGGATAGTCGCGGATGATGATGTCCTCGTGCCGCGGATGCAGGTAGGCACGATTCAGCATGTCCTCAGCGGTGGTGGCCGCCGCCTGCGGCAAGAAACCCGAACGCATGTCGAGCAGATGGCGCACGAGGATGCGAGACCGGCGCGGATCGCCGCGCCATTCGGTGACGAAATCCGCCACCGGCTGATCGAGCGAGCGGATCTTGCCAAGCGCCAGCGCGCGGCCGATGGCGACCGCCGTCATCGGCTTCGCCAGTGATCTCGAGGGGAATGTATCTTCTGGCTTCATTCCTTTGAAAAAACTAGCTTTTTCTACCTTTCCTTCGTGCCAGACCATGAACGCTGATGAGTTGTTGCGGGCAGCGTAATCCGACGCCGCCTGCAGGGCAGCCGGCGCGATGCGACCGCTTCCAGCGGCCGCCTCGGCGAGCGGCATTGGCTTGCGGACTCCGGGCACCGGTTCGAGTGGCTCGTAGGTTTCGAGGCCAAGCCCAAGCCGCGCCGCATCCATCAAGCGTCCGAAGCGTTCGAGGTACACCGCCTCGTCGGCTGCGGAATACGTGGACGGACCGGCTGCGGCAGACGCCACCAACAGGGAGAGGACGATGGGTAGCACGGAAGCAAAACGCGCAGAGTGTGTCATGGCGCGAGAGCCTAGCCGCCCGAAACGACGGGCGCAAACCGGGTAACATCACTGCCCGTCATGCGCACCGCCAAACCACTCCTGCTGGTCAGCACCCCCATCGGCGTCGGCTGGGGCCTGCTCGAGGCCTGGCGCATCGGCTGGTGGCTCGGCGCGCTGATGCTAGTGCTAGTGACCGTGGTGGGAAGTTTTGCCTGGCTCACGGTACGCCGTATTCGTCGGGATCGGCAGCGCGGCCACTGATCTGTCAGGGTCTCGCGGCACAACGAGCAGATCGCAGGTCACTCGACCTACCACCTGCTCGGCCAAACCTGCCTCCGTAGCGCGCGGCGACAAACGAATCCCCTCGCCCAGCACCAACAGGTCGATCCGCTGCTGGTGGACGAGATCCGCAATACCCTCGAGCGGTGACCCGGATACGGCATGAACCGATTGCGGTGCGAGATCCCGCCACCGCGCCTGCACATCGTCCGACATCGGCTCCGAACGCCGATCCTGCGGGTCGCGCAACAGACCCACCGCCCAGACGCCGTGGCATTCGCGCGCCAGTTGTGCGGTCGTCAGCAGGATCGATCGGGAGGCGACCTCGTCGCGCGCGTTGACATCGAGCGTGGCGCAAAACCTCGGTACGGGTTGCCATTGATGACCTTGGGACAACAGCAGCGGCACCCGGCAACTGCGGATGATCTGCATTTCTGCGGGCTGGGGTGGTCGCGCCCTACCCTCGCGCGAGTTGGCCAGACTTTTGATGACCAGCATCGGTTGTAGTTGTTCGACCCGTTCGGCGAGACCTTCGTGCACGGCAAAGGCACAGGCGAAACTCAGTGTGATACGTAGATCGGTGGCGGGCACCGAACCGCGCAAGGCCTGCAGAAAACGTTCGTTTTCAGCATGGCAAGCCGCAACGATGGCACGCGCCTCGGCACTGTGTGCTTGCTCACGAACGGCCCAGGCATGATCGGTATCGCAAAGAAAGATATCGATGGACGCATCGAGATGCCTTGCGAGCACCGACGCTTTATGCAACGAGGACTGGGTTTCGCTGGAGCGATCGGCAAGAACCAAGATGCTGCGTCGGGAAACCATTGGGACCTATGTCGATGCGACCAGACAATGACCAGGGCGCCCCGATCAGGCGAGTTGCCGATGGGCAGCGCAGCGGGCGCATTGGTCGGCCTCCGGTATCGCCTGCAACCGCTCCGCCTCGATATCGCAGCCGCAACGACTGCAGCGGAAGTACTCGCCACGATCCACGCGCTCTAAGGCCACGTTGACCTGCCTCAACAAGCCCCTTGTGGACTGCTCGATACCCCGCAGAACCTCCTCGTTCTCGCGTTGTGTCGCCTGATCGGCAAAATCGGCCACGAGCGGCTCATGCTCATGATGAAGATCAGCCGTAACGGCCGCGCTTCTTCCGAGTAGTTCGGCGCGACGGGCAAGCAAGCGAGCGCGAATCAGGCTGGTATCGGACATGGGCACTCCAACAGGGGCATCTACGGTGAGCGAAAGTGTGCCCGGCCCGCAGACCCCTGCCATCGCGAAAAGTACCTATCCGCATGCGTGCTAGGATGCTGGTTGCGCGCTTGCCTTCCACACCATGAATCAACAAGAGACGCCCGCGAGGCTCAGTCAGCCCGAACTGCAGGCCCTGCTCGATGCCACGGTCGATGCGGTGATCGTCATCGATGCCAAGGGTCATATCGAGAGCTTCAATCGGTCTGGAGAACGGCTGTTCGGCTACACCGCCGGGGAGCTGCTCGGGCGCAACGTGAGTGTGCTGATGACCGAGACCGACCGCGACTCCCACGACGAGTACATGTCGCGTTACCTCTCGACCGGCGTCCCGCACATCATCGGCATCGGCCGCGAGGTCGATGCCCGACGCAAGGACGGCAGTCGGTTCCCCGTGTTTCTCTCCGTCGGTCAGGTGCACGGTGTTGACCCACCGCGGTTCGTGGGTCTACTGCATGACATTACGCTGCGCCGCGAAGCGATGGCAGCCCTGCGGCGAGAACGCGACCGCGCCAACATGTACCTCGAAATCGCGCAGGTCATCCTGCTCGCCTTGTCCACCGACCGTCGTATCCAGTTGATCAACCGCAAGGGCTGCGACACCCTCGAGCAGCGCGAAATGGATCTGCTCGGTCGCGACTGGTTGGAAGTCGCCGTCCCCGAAGAGCAGCGCCCCTCAGTGCTCGCCCAACTCCGCGAACTCGCCCCCGTTTCGATAGGCGGCATACCTCCTGCCGAGCGGTACTTCGAGCATGAGGTCCTCGCCGCAGGCGGCGGGCGCCGCCTGATCGGCTGGCGATGCATCACCATGCGCAATGCCGATGGCAACTTGATCGGCTACTTTGCCTCGGGCGAAGACATCACCGACTCACGGCGCGCGGCGGAGGACGCACTGATCGCCCAGCAGCGCATTACGCAGGTTTCGCGGCTGGCAACCATGGGCGAAATGGCCGCGGGCATCGCCCATGAGCTGAACCAACCGCTTGCGGCGATCGCGAACTATGCGAACGCCGCGATGCGGCTCGCGGTGACTCAGGGCATCGAGAAAATCGACCCCGAGGGCGATGTGACGCTCGCTCTCGAGCAGATCAGCCAACAGGCGCAGCGGGCCGGCGAGATCATCCGCAGACTTCGTGCGCTCGTGCAAAATCGCGAAACACGCCATGAGTCCACCAATGTCAATGACCTCGTCAACGAGGTGATCGGGTTCACGCAAAGCGATGCTCGCCTGCACGAGGTACGCATCGTCCGTGACTTCGATCCGTCACTGCCTATTGCCCTGCTCGATAAAATCCAGATCCAGCAGGTCGTGCTCAATTTGCTGCGCAATTCGATCGAAGCTTTGGCCGAGCGTCCGGTCGCCGAGCGGGAAATCCGCGTCGCCACTTCACACGATGGTCACGAAACGCTGCGCATCGAAGTCAGCGATAGCGGCCCCGGAGTACCCGCAGAACTCATCAATCGTATCTTCGATCCGTTCTGTACCACCAAAGCTACCGGTACGGGCTTGGGCCTCGCCATCAGCCGATCGATCGCCGAAGCGCACCGTGGCAAACTTTTGTACCGGGCACGGGCGGAGGGTGGCGCCTGTTTCTTGCTCGAAGTGCCGTGTCCACTGGGGAGATCTGCGTGAACCGACAAGCGATGGTGTTCGTGGTTGATGACGACGATGCAGTCCGAAATTCATTACGTCTGCTGCTGAAGTCCGCAGGTCTACCCACGACCGCCTTTGCTTCGGCGCAAGACTTCCTCACCGACTGGAAGGCAGATCAGCCCGGCTGTCTCGTGCTCGATGTGCGCATGCCCGGCATGAGCGGTATCGAACTGCAGGAGGAACTCAATCGCCGCGGCGCCATCATCCCCGTCATCTTCATCAGCGGCCATGCCGATGTGCCCATGGCCGTCGAAGCCATCCAGCATGGCGCGTTCGATTTCCTGCAAAAGCCGTTCGGCGATCAGGATCTGATCGATCGCATCCAGCGCGCACTCGCCGCCGATGCAGACAACCGGCGCCTGCTCGAGCAACGTGATGAATTACATCGCCGATACGTTTCGCTGACGCCCCGCGAGCAGGAGGTGCTGGTGCTCGTGACCGAGGGTCGGGCCAACAAGGTCATGGCGGGCGATCTCGGCGTCAGTCAACGCACCATCGAGATCCACCGCGCGCGAGTCATGGAGAAGATGGGCGCTCGCTCGGTTGCGCAACTGGTGCGCATGACACTCGATCTCGGACTCTGAACTGTCAGAGCATAGGCTTCGGCGGCGGCAAGCGCGACAAGTAATCGGCCAAGGCAGCACGATCTGTTGGCGTCAATCGTTTGAAGACCGCCGCATGACTCTGTGACAGAGTCGGCGCGCCGGGTACGCCGTTGCTTTCTTCGCGCAGCTTGCGCTCGATGTACGGGGCATGTTGCCCAGCCAGCGCCGGGATTCCCCGCGCGGCGACCGCGTCCGCCGCGGCGCCGTGACACCCCGCGCAACCTGTGGACCAGCGTCGGGCGCCAAGATCCAGCTGCGATCCATCACCCTGCTTTACTGGCGTGCTGCGCCGCAGACTCGCCACATGCTTTGCTACAAGCTCGATCTGCTGGGTATCGGTCAGATGCTCTGCATCCGCAAAGTGCTGCATGCGTAGATCCTTGCGCTCGCCACTACGAAATCGCTGTAACTGGCGCATGATCACGCTCACCGGCTGGCCACCGATTGCGGGCACCGTGCCATCCGCCACGCCACCGCCGTCTGCGCCGTGACACGCTGCGCAGTTGGCAAACAGCGCCTTGACCTCAACGACGGGCGTCTGCGCCGCATTCGTCACCATGCTTTGGCAAGCGATCACGAGGAACACCCACCACACGCTGCGATACGAAGTTTTTTCCATAGGGCACATGGTACGTCGTACAGCGTCAGGCAGTGAACGCCACCCGGCTGCGTAATGTACTTATTCAACCCGCGCCTTCGAGCTTGCACTATTCACAGGATTTTTTCGGCGGGGTATCCAAACAATGAGTTCGAAGGAAGGCTTGGTCGTTCAAAACGACAAGGTTGCCTACAATGACAAAGTCGTCCGGCAATTCGCCTTGATGACGGTGGTATGGGGTGTGGTGGGCATGTTGGTCGGCGTGATCATCGCCGCGCAACTGCTTTTCCCGGCGCTCAACTTCGATGTTCCCTGGTTGACCTTCAGCCGACTACGTCCGCTGCACACCAACGCGGTGATCTTTGCCTTCGGCGGCTCGGCGATATTCGCCACCTCCTACTACATCGTTCAACGCACCTGTCACGTGCGACTATTCGCAGACGGACTTGCCGCCTTCACCTTCTGGGGCTGGCAGGTGGTGATACTGCTGGCGGCGATCTCACTGCCGCTAGGCTGGACGACGGGCAAGGAGTACGCCGAGCTTGAATGGCCGATCGACCTGCTCATCGCGGTTGTTTGGGTTTCCTACGGCATCGTCTTCATCGGCACGCTCGCCAAACGAAAAGTCGAGCACATCTACGTCGCCAACTGGTTCTTCGCGGCGTTCATCATCACCGTCGCCGTTCTGCATATCGTCAACAGCGCGCAGATTCCGGTCACACTCACGAAGAGTTACTCAGCCTATGCCGGCGTGGTCGATGCCATGGTGCAATGGTGGTACGGCCATAACGCCGTTGGGTTTTTCTTGACGGCGGCGTTCCTCGGCATGATGTACTACTTCGTACCGAAGCAGGCCGGCCGGCCAATCTATTCGTACCGCCTTTCGATCGTGCACTTCTGGTCGCTGATCTCGATCTATATGTGGGCAGGACCGCACCATCTGCACTACACGACTCTTCCCGATTGGGCGCAATCACTCGGCATGCTGTTCTCGCTGATGCTGTTGGCGCCGTCGTGGGGCGGCATGATCAACGGCATCATGACGCTCTCGGGCGTGTGGCACAAACTGCGCACCGATCCGATCCTCAAGTTCTTGATCGTCTCATTGTCGTTCTACGGCATGTCCACCTTCGAAGGACCGATGATGTCGATCAAGACCGTCAATGCGCTCTCGCACTACACCGATTGGACCATCGGACACGTGCACTCAGGCGCACTCGGCTGGGTCGCCATGGTGTCGGTCGGCTCGCTCTACATGCTCATCCCGCGCCTCTACGGCCAGACGCAGATGTGGAGCACGCGCCTCATAGACGTGCACTTCTGGACCACGACCATCGGCATCGTGCTCTACACAGTGTCCATGTGGATCGCTGGGGTAATGCAGGGGCTGATGTGGCGAGCCACCAATGCGGACGGCACGCTGACCTACACCTTTGTCGAGGCGCTCAAGGCGACCTACCCGTACTACGCGATTCGCTTGGTCGGCGGAGCGATGGTATTCGGCGGCATGTTGCTGATGGTCTACAACGTCGTGAAGACCATCAATCAGGGTAAACCCACGCCGGTCATGCCTCCCGCCCTGCAACCGGCGCACGCCTGAGCGGAGACTCTTACAAGATGAAACACGAAATCATAGAAAAGAACGTAGGCTTGCTAGGGGTGCTTGTGGCTATCGTCATCAGCGTCGGCGGGCTCGTAGAGATCATTCCGCTCACGGTCAGTAGCGAAACCACGCAGCCCGCACCTGGCGTCAAGCCCTACACGGCTTTGCAGCTCGAGGGCCGAGACATCTACCTGCGTGAGGGCTGCTACACATGCCATTCGCAGATGATCCGACCGCTGCGGGGTGAGACAGAACGCTACGGTCACTATTCGTTGCCCGGCGAGTCGGTCTACGACCATCCGTTCCAGTTCGGCTCCAAACGTACTGGGCCCGACCTCGCCCGAGTCGGCGGAAAGTACAGCGACGAGTGGCAGCGTCTACACCTGATCAACCCACGCGATCTCGTCCCGGAATCAAACATGCCGGGCTTTCCGTGGCTTGTTAAGCACACGGTGGATTCAAGCCTGACACCACGCAAGATGCAGGCGCTTCGCACGGTCGGCGTGCCCTATAGCGACGCCGAGATTGCCACGGCAAGCGCGGATGTCGAAGGCAAAACCGAGATGGACGCGCTGATTGCCTACCTGCAGGGCCTCGGCACTGCCTCGCAAACCTGGAAGTAATCTGATGACTGAGGACACTTTAGGCGTACTGCGTGGGCTCGCCACGTTGCTCGCGATGCTTGCTTTTGTTGGTGTCTGTGTTTGGGCCTACAGTCGCAAGCGCAGAAGCCGCTTCGATGCAGCAGCTCAACTGCCGCTAGAGGAGGATCGGCCATGATGAGTTCCGGCATGAGCCTGTTCGTCGCTGCAGCCGCAATCCTCAATACGGTTGCAGCCGTAGGGTTACTCGTCTGGATGCGCAAGCGTCGCGGCGAGACTGCACAGACTAGCGATACCACGGGTCACACCTGGGACGGGGACTTGCGCGAGTACAACAATCCCTTGCCGCGCTGGTGGCTGTGGTTGTTCGTGCTATCCGTCGTGTTCGCCATAATCTACGCCGTGCTGTATCCAGCGCTCGGCAACGCGCGCGGATCGCTGGGTTGGTCGCAGATCGAGCAATGGGAGCAACTGCAAGCCGAGCAGGAAACGACGGCGCAACGGATCCTCTCGGTTTACGCGGACCGCGGCAGCCATGAACTCGCGCGAGACCCCGCCGCCCTCTCCATCGGACGCAATCTGTTCGCCAACAACTGCGCGGCCTGTCATGGCTCGGATGGTCGCGGCGGCAGCGGCTTCCCGAACCTGACGGATCAAGACTGGCTCTGGGGCGGCTCGCCCGAACTGATCGAAGCATCGATCGCCGGCGGGCGCATGGGGGTGATGGCGCCGTGGCTGGAGGTGCTCGGCGAGCAAGGCGTCGACGATGCCACCGCGTACGTAATGAGCCTCTCGGGACGCCAAGCACCGAAAGGCAACGCAGCAGCCGGAGCGGTGCACTTCAATAGTTACTGCATCGCCTGTCACGGCGTTGATGGCAAAGGAAACCCTGCCGTGGGTGCTCCCAACCTAACCGACAATGTCTGGCTCCATGGCGGTTCAGCCAGCGCCATTCGCGCCACGATCGCCGCTGGGCGACAGAACAACATGCCCGCACAAACCGACCGGCTTGGCGAGGTGCGCGTCAAATTGCTTGCCGCATACGTGCAAAGTCTCGGCGATCGCTGAGTCACCTCCACCGCCATGGACGATCGCAACACAACAGAGATCGGTCTCACGGGTCGACGCACGCTGACCGTGCTCTGGTGTGCGTTTCTTGCTGCGAGCGTTGCCACGATGCTGTTCTTTGCCTTCGTCGATCCGTCGCCCGTGGTAGCTCTGCTGAGACCCACCACGGCGATACCCGATCCGACGATGATGTACAGCCTTGGTTTCCTGTTCTTTTTTTCGGTTTGCGCTCTCGCCTCGGGCTTGACAGCGTGGTTGCTGACACCATGACCGTTGGTGCCCCACCCGAGGAGTCGTACTACGCTGCGCATCAAAAGGTCTACCCACGCGAGGTTCGCGGCGTTTTCACACGGCTTCGCATCACGGCTGCGTGGGTATTGCTTGGACTTTTCTATGGTCTGCCGTGGCTGCGGTGGGAGGGTCGACAGGCCATCCTCTTCGACCTGCCCGCCCGTCAGTTCCATCTATTCGGTCTAACCCTGTGGCCGCAAGATTTCGTGTTTCTCGCCTGGCTGCTGGTGATCGCCGCGCTCAGCCTATTCTTTTTCACCGCCGTCGCCGGAAGGCTATGGTGCGGTTACGCGTGCCCGCAAACCGTATGGACCGAAGTCTTCCTCTGGATGGAGCGAGTCACAGAAGGTGATCGCTCACGGCGGATGAAACTCGACGCTGCGCCGTGGTCAATCGCCAAACTGGGTCGCAAAGCCCTGAAGCAAATCCTATGGATCGGCTTTGCCCTCTGGACGGGCTTCACGTTTGTTGGTTTCTTCACACCGATCACCGACCTTGCTTCTCGGTTGTTTGCCTTCTCCGCCTCAAGCTGGGAAACGTTTTGGGTACTGTTCTACGGCTTTGCAACTTACGGTAACGCCGGATTTCTTCGTGAGCAGGTCTGCAAGTACATGTGTCCGTATGCGCGCTTCCAAAGCGCAATGTTCGATCGGGACACGCTGATCATCACTTACGATGCGGCGCGCGGCGAGCCGCGTGGCGGAAGGCGCAAAGGGGTCGATCCCGCCTCAAACGGACTCGGCTCATGCACCGACTGTACGCTGTGTGTGCAGGTTTGCCCGACCGGCATCGACATCCGCCAAGGCTTGCAATACGAATGCATCGCTTGCGCCGCCTGCATCGATGCCTGCGACTCGGTCATGGATCACATGGGTTACCCGCGCGGGCTGATTCGTTACGACACGCAACACCGTCTCGAACATCGCTCAACACGCATACTTCGTCCTCGGGTGCTGGTCTACGGAATGCTGCTTGCCGTGCTGATCGGCGGTTTCGTCGTCGCCCTCGCGCTGCGCAAACCCGTCGGACTCGACGTGCTTCACGATCGCAACACGCTGTACCGGAATTTACCGAGTGGCGAGATCGAGAATGTCTATCTGCTCAAGATCATGAACAAGGACTCGCGTCCGCACGAATTTCGCGTGAGTCTGGAACCCGAGGAAGCAGCGACCGACGGCGAAGGCAGCAATCGTCACCGCCTCGACCCAGAGGAACCCAAGTTCCTCGTACCCGCGGGCGAAGTGTTCAATGCCGCGGTACGCGTTAGGCGCCGTGCATGGAACGATGCCGCTGACACAGATCACGAGGATTCCGGCGCCGACGCTGAAACGGGGCTGGGAGCAGCGGACGAAATCCACTTCGTGATCACCGCCGCCGATGACCCGGGACTGACGGCACGAGCCGAATCACGGTTCTTTGCGCCTAGAGACTGACCGACCAACGAAGCCACTGAACTTCCCGGAAGATGACATGAATGCCACCACTTCGACTTTACGCAATCCCACGCTCTGGCTCGTGGTCGGGATACCCACCGCAACCGTACTGGCCAGCATCATCACGGTTTCGCTAGCGTTCATCGGCGCTGAACCCGAACTGCCCGCCCGCTTTGCCCGCGAAGGAGCACCGCTCGTGCTGGACCAACAACGCGCAGCGCGTGCGCAGCAGTTGGGCATCGGGGTTGTGTTGCGCGTCTTACCATCCGGACGAATCGATGCTCAGCTCACGGGAATACCCAGCGCATCGACACCTATTGCTTCCCTCACGCTCCGCATGACGCACATCACCCGCCCGGAGCTCGACCGTGAGTTGCGACTGACCCGCGGGGCAGACGGTATATTCAGCGCGCAAGAGTCAGCGGTACCCGCCGGCGATTGGCTGCTTGAGCTCGACGGCGGCGAGTGGCGGATCCGCGGCCGTGCAGTGTTGCCGACGACGCGCGTGAGGCTCGGCGAGTGAGCGTGATGCCGCTGGACGGGCATTGGGCCAGTGAATCGCTGGGCGAGGGTCACGTCGTCTTCAATGCCGAAGGCATCCATTGCGGCAACTGCGCCCGATCGATTCGCAAAACTCTGGGTGAACTCGAGGGCGTACGTCGAGTCGAGGTCAACGTCGTCAACAATCGCGTATCGGTGGACTGGGATACCTCGAAGCTTGCGCTCGGGCGCATCCTCGGCCAGGTCTCGGCCCTCGGTTTCAAGCCTGTACCGTTGGTTGGAGAGGCTGCCGCCCAAGCGCAGCAGACCGAGCGCCGCCTTGCGCTGAAGCGCATCGGCCTCGCCGCGCTCGGCTCGATGCAGCTGATGATGTACACGGTCGCCTTGTACGCCGGTGCGCTACAGGGCATCGACGAACGAATCGCCGAGTATCTGCGCTGGACCTGCCTCGTCATCACGACTCCGGTGCTGTTCTACTCCGGTGCGCCGATCCTGCGCGGCGCACTCGCCGATCTCCGACGGCGCGTGCTCGGCATGGACGTGACAGTTTCGCTCGCCTTGTTGCTGGCTTTCTTCGCGAGCAGTTGGAACACGCTGCGAAACTCCGGCGAGGTCTACTTTGACTCGGTGGCGATGTTTGTCCTGTTGCTGCTGATCGGGCGCTTCGTCGAAATGCGCGGTCGTCATCAAGCGGCGCAGGTGACAGACGCGCTGGCGAAGGCACTGCCAGCAACGGCCCAAAGAATCCGCAGTGAAGACGGCGTGGCCGAGCGTGTACCGCTGGCGGCGCTGCGCATTGGGGACCTGCTACGGGTCAACACCGGCCAGGTCATCCCGGTAGATGGCACCCTCGCATGCGAGGGCGCATTGATCGACGAGTCTCTGCTGAGTGGCGAGCCACTGCCGCAACGGCATGTCAGGCACGATGCGATCCCGGGAGGGGCGGTCAACGCGGGCAGCGCGCTGACTGTGCGGGTCAGTCGGCTGCCGGGCGAGTCCACCCTGCACGAACTCGTCCGCTTGCTTGAGCGCGCGCAAAGTGAAAGGCCACGCCTTGGCCTGGCCGCCGAGCGTATGGCCTCCTGGTTCGTAGTGCGCATCCTGCTACTCACCGTACTGGTGGGGGTAATTTGGCAGCTGATCGACCCGGCGCGCGCGTTCCCTGCAATGCTCGCGGTGCTGGTGGCAACCTGCCCTTGCGCGCTGTCGCTCGCGACCCCAGCCGCCATTGCCGCAGCCAGTTCGCGTCTCGCCAAGCTCGGCGTGCTGGTCATGCGCGCCGATGCGGTCGAAGGGCTCGCCACCGTCGACACCGTCATGCTCGACAAGACCGGCACCCTGACCCTCGGGTCCCCGCGCATCACGCGCATTGAGACCGCGGACGGTTGGGACAAAACAGAAGCGCTGCGCATCGCTGCCGCCCTCGAAGCGGGTTCGCAACACCCGCTGGCCCTCGCCTTTCGGGAACACCAGCATGCCGCCTGGCAGTGCGAGGATGCACGCGAGATCGCAGGCCAGGGCATCGAAGGCACTGTCAACGGACAGCGCTGGCGTATCGGCCAGCCCGGCATCACGCTCAGCGACGATCGCGGTCGACGTGCCTCGTTCGAAGTGGATGATCCACTGAGGGACGATGCCACCCTCGCCACCGCTGCGCTGTCGACACTGGGCTTACAGCTCGTGTTACTGAGCGGTGATCGACGCGAAGCCGTGCAACGCGTCGCCAACACACTCCATATCGCGGTGGTCCATGCGGGCCTGCGACCGGCGGACAAGCTGCAACGCCTGCGCGAAGCGCAATCCGCCGGCCGACGCGTGCTCATGCTGGGCGATGGCATCAATGACGGACCGGTCTTGGCCGCAGCGAATGTCTCCATGGCCATGGGCCGCGGCTCATCAATCGCCCACGCAGCCGGGGACTTGCTGCTTTTGCGCGAATCACTGCAGTCACTCCCCGAAGCGATCCGCGTCGCCCGGCGTACGCTGCAAATCGTGCAGCAGAATTTGCGCTGGGCACTGATCTACAACCTGGCCGCCGTACCCATCGCCGCACTCGGCCTGATGCCGCCTTGGGTCGCCGCCATCGGCATGTCCGCCTCATCGCTGCTCGTGGTGATGAATGCGCGCCGCGCCGGCTCCGAACCCGCTGCAGGAGACGACCCATGATGGCCAGCATGATGCTGCTGATTCCGCTATCGCTGCTGATGCTCGGCGCAGCCGTATGGGCATTTTTTTGGGCGGTCGACCGCGGTCAATTCGAGGATCTAGAGCAACCCTCGCGACTCGCGCTCGAGGAAGATCAACTGCCTACTGCGGACGCCAAGATAGACCCACACCCACACTCGTAAAGCGGGCGAAGGCGTACACTTCCTCGTTGTCGGCGCCACCATCGAGGTAGCGCACGGTGCCGTAGAGGTGCCAGTCGCCACTCACGCGACGCGACAGCCGCAAGCCGGCATCGATCGCGTATCCGGGGCCGCCGGCGAGCGCATCGATGTCACCCTCGAACCGCCAGTCAGTGCCCAAGGGCCGCTCGACCGCAGCGTGCAGCAAAGGGACGAATCCCGTGTTGTCCTTGCGCGCAGTCACGCTGCCCTGTCGCAGTTGGATAGACGCGTCACGAATCTTTGCCGTGAAGCCCACCTTGACCTGCAGGTCGTCGCGATCGATCCAGCGACGTCGCCACGTCGCCCGCCAGGAGTTGAACTCGTAGCGCGCCTGCACGGCACCGACCGCGAAACTGCTCCCTTGGAACACCACGGGTCGCTCGAGTCGACCGTGTTCGCTGATCCCGAGCGGCGCCAGCAACACCCGCCACTCCGAGCGCTCGCCAAATTTTCCGGCCAGTTGCAGCCGGGGCTGCAGGAAGGGCCCGCTGCCGGTAATATCGTCGATGGCGAAACGCGTAGCCGGCGCGGCATTCGGCACCTGCGCCACGTTTCGTCCCTGCCATGAACCTAGGGTTTCGAGATCGAGCTGGGTGAGCTCGGCCTGTGCTTCGTTTGCAAAACCTATCACGACGAGCAGAGCGATTGCCCAAGAGCCCCGCCACTGCTGTCCGGCACGAACTCGCATCATGTCACCCCGTATTTTGTAAACCTTGCGCGATGCCATTGAGACTGGCCAGCAACGCCTCGAAAAGATCCCGATCCTCGCGACCACCCGCTCGCCAGCGCCGCAGTAGATCGACCTGCATCAGGTTCATCGGATCGACATACGGGTTACGCAGCTGCAGCGCCCGCTGCTGCGTACGATCGCCATCGAGCAGTTCCGCTTGTTGCTTGATATCGAGCACGGCACTGCGCGCCAATACGTGATCGGCACCGAGTGCTGCAAAGATTTCGTCCCCCGCGCCCCCTGCCAACTCGTGGTACCGAGTCGCGATCGACCAGTCGCTGCGCGCGAGCATGACTTCGATATCATCAATCAAGTTGCGTAGAAACGGCCAACTCGCGCAGGCCGCCTGCAGCGCTGGCAGACCGAACTTCTGCAACGTCGCGTGCAAGCCTGCGCCCGCACCGAACCAACCGGGCAGCATGGTGCGGTTCTGCGTCCACGCGAAAACCCAAGGCACCACACGTAGACCCTGCAATCCCAGTGTTCCTGGTCGAGCGATCGGCCGACCGCCGATCTGTACCCGCTCGATAACATCGATGGGTGTGACGGCGCGAAAGTACGCCATGAAAGCCGCACTGTCAGCGACGACGTTGCAGTAGGCGACTGCGCTGTGCTCCGCCAAATGCGCCGCCAGCGCCAAGACCTCGCGATCCACATCGCGCAGTCGCCCGCTGCGACGCGCCTGAGTTGCCAGCGACAGCGCACCGAAGCCGCGCTCGAGCGTGCGCAAGGCGATCGGTCCAAGTCCATAGTGCTGATGGATACCCTCGCCCTGCTCGGTCAATCGCAGGTCACCGCCAACGGCTACGGCCGGCGTGTTGCGCACGAGCGCATCGATCCGACCACCCCCGCGCGGAATGCTGCCTCCGCGTGCGTGCATGATCAGCGGCTGCTCATCCGCCTCGGTCACGGCACGATGGATCTGCGCCTGAGCGCGATAGACCGCAAAGCGTGACGCAATAAGCCCCTGTTGCTTGGCACCATCCGAATACCCAACCAACACCAATTGGCGGCGGCCGCGAGCCTCGATGTGGCGCCGATACACGCCATCGGCCAGCAAGCGCTGCAAAATTGCACCCGCCTGATCGAGCGCCTCGATCGAGACGAACATCGGGGCAATGTCCACCGCGATGGTCGCCGTCTTCTTGTCGTAGGCCTCGGCCCACTGTGCCAACAGCAACGTGGCGAGAATATCGTCCGCGCCCTCCGTGCCGTTGACGACGTAGGCGCCGATGGCCTCGGCCCCGTAGCGCCGTCGACATTGGAGCATGGCCTCGAAGACCGAGAGGCTGCGCTTGCCTAGCGCATCGAGCTCCACGGCAGGCCCTGCATCTCGCGCGATCAGCTCGCTGAGCCGCGCGTGCCGAGTCGTTCGATCGAGTTGCATCCAGTTCGGTTCGTCCAGCGCGCGTGCGATCACCCCATGATGTACCGCGGCATGTTGGCGGACATCGAGCGTGGCCAGATGGAAGCCAAAGGTGGCAATGCGTCGCTGCAACCTGCGGATCGCGAACAGGCCCGCATGCCGACCGCGATGACGCAGCAAACTCTCAGCGACGAGATCAATATCACGCTGGAATTGCGCCGGACCCTCATAAGCCGCTGGCCGACCGTCGTAAGTCGCACGCAGACGCTCAGCAATCTGCCCGAGAAACACCCGATAAGGCATCCGATCGTGACGGGCCGGTGCACTCGAGCTGCTCGACGGCAGCAAGGTGTTGTACTCGTCGATGCGCTGTTCCAAAGCCGGCAGGATCCCGACCCTACTGCCGCTCTGCGAGAGCGCCTGCGCAAGATCCTGCACCTCGGTGAAATAAGCGTTGACGATGGCGCGCTGTTGGCGCGCCAGCGTTTCACGCATCGATTTCGCATGGACATCCGGATTGCCGTCCATGTCGCCGCCCACCCAAGTGCCAAAGCGAATCAAGGTCGGCAGCGAAATCGAGTCGGCCTCGACCCCATAGTGGCGGGCGATGGAATCGGCGATCTCTTCATAAAAATTCGGCACGACCCGATACAGCACCTCCGCCAAATAGAAGAGCACGTGCTCGCGCTCATCAGCCAGGGTCAGGCGTTGCCTCGGATGATCCTCCGTCTGCCAGCCCGTGGTGAGTTCGGTGCGAATGCGGCCCACGGAGGACTGCTGCTCGGACGGTGAGAGTGTCGGATTCAATCGATCATAGAGCAACTGCGCGAGACGCAGTTGCTTGCGCAGGATGGTGCGCCGCGTTGACTCGGTCGGGTGCGACATGAAAACCGGCGCAATGCGCAAGGATCCGATCAACTCGAGCAACTGCTCTAGCGACAGACCCGCGGCCTTCAACTGCGAAATCGCGTCGCCCACACCGCCGGGTTGCGGGCGCTCTGCATCGTCTTGAAAGTAAGCCCGCCGGCGGCGAATACGATGCACCTGCTCGGCGAGATTGACGGCCTGAAACCACATCGAGAACGCCCGTTCGAGATCGCGCGCCAAATTCGGCTCGCGGCCACGAATTCGGCCCTCCAGCTCAGCGGCGGCTGCAGCGTCGCCTCGACGGGCAGAGATGGAGAGCCGTCTCAGCCCTTCCACCAGATCGAACAACTCGTCGCCACCCTGATCGCGCAACACCTCGCCGACCAGGCCGCCGAGCATGTGCACATCGTCGCGTAGCGCCGCGTGCTTGGGCGGAAAATCGATTTCGGTGCGATTCACGGCCGAGAGTTTACACCCGAGAAAAGCAAAGGCCGGGCGACTCGCGTCGCCCGGCCTCTGATTGGTCGATCACCCGCTTAGCGGAACGAGTAGGTGAAATCGATGCCGTAGGCAGCGCCCGGCGAGTCGTGGATGAACGAACCGCCGAACTCCGGAGCCGGAATGATTTCCTGCAGGTAGTTCTCGTCCGTGATGTTACGACCCCAAGCGGTCACGCCAAACTTGCCGTTGCTCACGCCCACGCGAGCGTTGACGCTGTAGTAGGCGTCGCGGCTCATCTTGTCGAACGTGCCCTGACCGAACTGGAAGTAGGTGAACAGGTTCGGCAAACGCTGCTTCTGCACCGGATGGAACCAGGTCTCGCCCACGAACGACGCATCGACGCGCGCATTGACCACCCAGTCAGAACCACCGAACGGCAGCTCAAAATCTACGCCGGCGTTACCGGTGTACTTCGGCGCGTACGGCACTTCGCTGCCCGCCGTGTAGGGACGGCCAACGTACTTGTCGATATTGCCATCGGTCGTCGAGTAGGCCGCGAACACCGACACGTTGTTGTTGACGCGCCAGCGACCGTCGAGCTCGAAGCCCTTGATCGTTACTTCGTCAATGTTGGTCACGACGCGCAGCAGACCGAAGGGACCCGCGAAGAAGTTGAAGAACTGCATATCTTCAACCTTCGTGTGGTACACGGCGGCATTCACGCTCAGACGACGATCAAGGAAGAACGACTTGAAGCCGAGCTCCGCCGCCTTCGACACTTCCTTGCGGTATTTGTCATTCACGTCGGTGATATTGAGCACCGCGTTCGCACCGCAAGTTGGCGGCAGGAACGAAGCGCCCAAGCACAGCACCGTACTGCCCGCACGACCGTAGTAGGTGTTGACCGTGGCGGCGCTACCGGAGGAGTTAAAACCGCCGCTGCGGAAGCCGTAGCCGTAGGAGGCATACACCGCGAAGTCGTCGTTGGCCTTCCAGTTGGCCGAGAACTTCGGCTGCAACTGGCTGAAGGTCGTCGAACGACTGGGGATGCCCGTCGTGGCGAAGGCCGGGTTCACAGCGTAGGCCGGATTGATGAACGGCTTCGAGAAGAAGCTGAAGTCCGGCGTCTGCGCACGGCAGCTTGCCGTGTCGGTCGTCGTGCAACGGGGCACGTTGTTGTCGACCGCACGATCTTCGCTGTCATAGCGCAAGGCGAGCGCAAGCTCGAGTTGCTCGGTGACATCGAAGGCCAATTGACCGAATGCCGCGTAGACATTGCTCTTGAAGCTGTCATCGTAAAGCAGGTCGGTCGGGTTCAAGCCACTGGCCGGCACGAAGGCCGTAGCGGTCAGACCCTTGTTGAGGTCAGAACCCTGCGACACGACCACGCGGCGCTTGATGTCGGCGGCGTAGAGGCCGGCCACCCAACGCACGTCCTCGTCACCCGGCGAGGTCAGACGCAGCTCAATGCTGGCGTCCTTCTGGTCACGCTGCTGGTACTGGTAGCCATCGCAAGTCGTGGGGCCATACGGCGGAGTGAAACCCGCACCGTTGTTGCCGGCAGGCGTCAGCCAAATGCTCGAGGGGATGCCGAAGAACGGCGCCTCGTAGCCCGGCTTGCTCAGCTTGGCATCGTTGCTGCTGCGGCAAGTCGGGTTGAGTGCATAAAGCAGGAACGCAGCGCTCGTGCCGTCGGTGAGGAAGTAGTTGGTCTGGTCGTTGTACGCGACATAGCTCGTCAGCGTGCCGACGCCCACATCCCACTCGCCCTTGATCGAGAGGTTGACGTTTTCCTGCTCGTTCTGCGGCAGGATGTTGTTGATGTAGCGGAAATTGTGCTTGTTCGGGTCTTCGTAGAACGCCGGAGCATTCAAGCCCGCAGCCGCGTCCGACAGAGCGATCGAGGCGTTGAAGTTGATCGCGCCCGCATCGATCTTCGAATACTTGGCCTTGATGTCGATCTCGCCGCCGCCGACGTCGAACAGCATGCGACCCTGCACGCCGGTCTCTTCGTAGAAATCGACGCAGTCGTCGCAACCGCGATCGAGGTTCTTCCATTGACCGTCGGTCTTGCGGGTGTAGGCGGAAATCGAGCCCTTCATGCCCTCGCCGATTGGGCCACCAGCGTAGACGCTGGCCTTATAGCTGTTGTCCGAGCCGTAACCACCGCTCACGTCGAACGCCGCGGCGTCGCCCGGCTTGCGAGTGGTGATGATCATGGCTCCGGCCACGGCGTTACGGCCGTAGAGCGCACCCTGCGGACCCTTGAGGATTTCGATCTGCGACACGCCCGACAACTCCTGGTTGAGCGCAGTCGGGTTGGTCTGCAACACGCCGTCGATGACGAGCGCGAAGTTCGTCTCGGCGTCGCGACCGGTGTTAATGCCGCGGATGTTGACTTGCATATCGCCAGCTTCGGCGGTCTGCACTTGCGAGACACCAGCTGTCAGGGCGATGAAGTCCTGCGGGCGCTCAATGCCCGCCGCCTTGATTTCATTGGCGGTGAAGGCGGTGATGGTCACCGGCACATCTTCGATACGCTCTGCGCGCTGACGGGCCGTGACGACGATTTCTTCGAGTTGCGCTTCCTGCGCACCAGCCTGAGCAGCAGAGAGGGCCGCAATGACGCCCGCGCTGATCAGTGA
This sequence comes from Nevskiaceae bacterium, assembly GCA_018883185.1. Classification (GTDB taxonomy): domain Bacteria; phylum Pseudomonadota; class Gammaproteobacteria; order Steroidobacterales; family Steroidobacteraceae; genus UBA964. The sequence goes on from VEQP01000013.1 coordinate 45,677, forward strand.
AAGCTTCCGGCTGCGATAAAACATGAACCCTCCAGGTCTGTCCGTAGGTCAGGAGTTGGGAAAAAACGTCGGCAGTCTAAGGTGATGGTGCCTGCGGGTGCAATGCAAATTGTTGCAAGGTGCCAGTGCGCGTTGCGCCCAAGCAACAACCTCGCGGATCACAAACCTCCACGAAACGGCCGACCTGGCATGCGGTAGGCCTCGCAACGGCCGTTTTTCGGCATGATGGCGCCCTGCTACGAAGCCGGAGACTTGCACCCGTGACCGCCGCCCTACCCCCCGTCCCTGCCATCGACATCGTCAGCGGCATCTGGACCGAAGAAGCCCTCTCCCACCGTCCGGGTTGGCAGGAGCAGTTTTTCGCCGGCAAGATGAAATCCAAAACCAACATGCAGGGCGTCAGCCTCGAGGAGCAACTCGCGCAAATGACGGACGCCGGCATTGAACGCGCGTTGTTGTTTGCCCCGAAGGTCGGGCGCCGTGGCCTGCCGGGCTCGTTCCACCTACCTTATGAAGTGATCGCCCGGGCGGTCGAGAAGTACCCGGGACGGTTCTATGCCATGGCTGGAATCGATCCCTACGAAGGCATGAACGGCGTGCGCGCGCTTGAGGATGCAGTGAAGAACATGGGCTTTATCGGCGCTCATGTGTACCCGCACTGGTTTGATCTGCCGCCGGATCACGCCAAGTACTACCCGTTCTACGCCAAATGCGTGGAGCTCGGCGTGCCGATCCAGATGCAGGTCGGCCAATCAATGGTGTACGCGAAAGAGGCACCGATGCGCAGCGTCGGGCGGCCGATCCTGCTCGATGGCATCGCCTGCGACTTTCCGGAACTGAAATTGATCGGCATCCACGTCGGCATCCCTTGGACAGACGAGATGATCGCCATGGCTTGGAAGCACGAGAACGTGTTCATTGGCTCGGACGCGCATAGTCCGAAGTACTGGCCCGAGGCGTTCGTGAAGTACATCAACTCCTATGGACAGGACAAAGTGCTGTTCGGCACCGACTTCCCGGTGCTCGGCTTCCGCCGAACCATGGACGAGGTGCTTGCCTTGAACCTGCGCCCGGAGCCACTGCGCAAGTTCCTGCGCGACAATGCGCTGCGCGTTTATGGCCTAAGCGGCTAATTCAATCACCGCCCACCGTCACCGACTGAGCGGCCCGCTCCTCGTCCATGGCGGCGCCGGAGGACATCAGCACCGCGATGGTCTCGGCATCGAGCCCGGCCTCGCGCAGCAATTGCTCAGTGTGCTCACCGAGCCGCGGCGCGGGCCGACGAATGTCGGCAGGAGTTGCGGCGAAGTTCACCGGGAAGGAAGCCATCCTCAGCCGCCCCTCGCTTGGGTGATCCATGAACTTCCAAAAGCCGGTGGCGAGCAGGTGCGGATCCTCCGCCAAACCCTCGAGCGTGTTGACCACGATGTGGGGGATACCCGAGCCTTCAAAGATTTTTAGCCATTCTCCAGTGGTGCGCGTGGCGATGATCCGTGCCGTCGTCTGATTGGTGGCATCGATATTGCGCACCCGATCGGCCAAGGTGAGGAAGCGCGGATCGGTGGCGAGCTCCGGGTGGCCGGTCAAGTCACAGAACTTGACCCAGTGCGCGTTCAGGTACGGCAGCACGCCGATGTAGCCGTCCAGTGTCTTGTACGGCTTTCGATCCTTGCTCATTAGCCGGGTATAGCCAGGCTTGCCCTTCGGCGGATCAAAGGTCATGCCCCATAGATGCTCCGCCATCACGAAGTTCACCATGGTCTCGAACATGGGCACTTCGATCTCCTGCCCCTCGCCACTGCGCTCGCGATGGAAGAGCGCCGCGAGCACCGCATAGACCACAGTGATGGCGGTGGTCTTGTCCGCAACGATGGTCGGCAAATAGCGCGGCTCGCCCAGCACCATTTCATTGAGCATGGCGATACCACTGGCCGCCTGGATGGAATCATCGAGCGCGCCGAGTTTTCCGTATGGCCCGCGCTTGGCGTACCCGTACGCACCGCAGTAAATGATGCGCGGGTTAACCTGTTTGAAGTCGGCGTACTCGAGGCCGAGCTTGGTCATCACCTGCGGTCGGTTGTTGTGGACGAACACATCGGCGTCGCGGGCCAGAGCAAGTAGTGCATCACGCGCACCCGGCAGACGCAGATCGAGCACGATGCTGCGCTTGTTGCGATTACAGGTGAGATACAGCGCAGCCATGCCGGGGTGGTTGGCAGCCCCGAGCGAGCGATTGCTGTCACCCCGCGGCTGCTCCACCTTGATGATCTCGGCACCCATATCGCCGAGCATCTGACAGGCCCATGGCCCGAGCACCACGCTCGTCATCTCGACGACTTTGATTCCATGCAGCGGACCCGGCATCGCACTCTCCTGCAGACACGATCGACTGGAACGAAACGCCCGGGATGATACGCTTGAGGCATGTACTCTGAACTGTTCCTCGCACAAGCCCTCCTTCAGGCGGTCTTGTGGCTCTGGTGCTGGAGGCTGTGGCGCACTCGTGGGCTGCTGGTGGCCGCGTTGTTGCTGGTGCCTCAGTTCGGTCTAGTGTGGGACAACCTTGTCGTCGGGCTCGGTCGATTCATTGGCTTCGGCCCGCTGCTCGAAGCGCTGTCCTGGCCCCGCTTCTGGCTGCACTGGGTGTCGGGAACCTGGCTGATTGTTGCAGCGGGCTCAGCCCTGCGCCTCGCGGGCCTCGCGTGGATGCGCCCAGCGCGCAGCATGCTGCTGTTCTGCTCGCTGACCCTCGCGCTGATGATGTTCGATCTGCCGCACTTCTGGCGCGACAGCCTGCACCCGGTGTGCGAGTTCGACTTGATCCGCTATTCGACCGCCGTGTCGGCCGACACGCTGTGCTACGCGGGACAGACCGTCGTCAAATCCTCGCCGCCGATCGCTTCGATCCTCACCTGCTTCGTCGTCATCGGCGCAGGGCTTGTGCTGTGGCTGCGTCGAGGCTTCCCCTGGATGTTCGCCGGTGGCGCCTTGATGCTCGCGAGTGCGATGCCGGGGCTGCGGGAGTACAAGCTCGACAACTTCGGCGAGATCCTCATTGCCGGTGGATGTCTCTGGGCGCTGCACCGCTTCAGTGCTTCGAGCGCGCCAAAAGCTGCGGCCTTGAACTCGTGAGTCCCGACAAGACCGCGCGCCGCGATCGACTCGCAGCGATCGCAGCGGCTCTCGCCGCCATGTTGTTTGCGACCAAAGGCATCTTCGCCAAACAGCTGTACTCAATGGGCGTCAGCGTCGAAGCATTGGTCACAATCCGTGCGACGCTCGCGGTGCCACTGTTCTGGTGGCTGGCGCTGCGCCGCGAGCCCTTGGCGGCCATCGGACGCACGCCGCCGTCGGCCGTGCTCGCCGCCGCGATCGCGGGCGCCCTCTGCTACTACGTCGGTGCCTTGCTCGATTTCCACGCGCTGACGATGATCGATGCCAGCATCGAGCGCGTTTTGATTTTCAGCTACCCCGCAATGGTGGTGCTATTCACCTCAATTCGTGATCGAAGACGACCGTCGGCGCGGGTCCTCGGCGCGGTCGGACTCGCTTACCTAGGCATCTTCTTCACTATGGGCGGCTTCGATTTGGTCGAGCTGCGCGCCAACCTCGTCGGCGCCCTACTCGTGATCGGCTCCGCGTTGACCTATGCCGTCTATTTCATCATCAGCGAAAAATACACGCGGCTGATGGGCAGCGCGCGCTTCACGGTCGTGGCCATGAGCACCTCGGCCACCTGCCTACTCGTGCATTTCATGCTCATCGGCGGAGCGGCGCAGTTGCCGACGATCAGCACACCGGCCTGGGGACTGCTGCTGCTGATCGCCGTGGTCTGCATGTTCCTGCCGGCGCAGTTACAGGCCGAAGGCGTCCGACAGATCGGGGCGCAGCGCGGCGCCGTGCTGTCCACCGTCGGACCGCCCACCACCGTAGTCCTCGCCTGGTTTCTGTTGGGCGAACGCTTGTCCGGGTGGCAGTGGGCGGGCATTGCCCTCATCGTGCTCGGAATTCTGGTGTTGGATCTCGCGCGCGATCAGGCCGCAAGCCATGCGGCGCCATCGCCTCCGCGCAGCAGCTCGAACGCATAGGTAAATCGCTCCGCCGGATGATGTGTCTGCGATAGCAGCAGCACTTGACCCGATGCGTCGCGGTAGCGCCGTGTAACGCAGAGCGATGCGCTGTTGACCGGGACAGCGAGCGCCTTCGCCCGCTCCGCATCGAACAAGCCCGCTGTAACCTGCACTTCCACCCGAGCCACACGCGCACCGAAGCGTGCTTCGATGAGCTCGTAGACACGGCCTGCGCGACGCCCCATGGCGCCCACCACTCCAGCGTAGGCTTCAGGCAGGTAGATGTCGCTCCAGCCAATGAGCGCGCGGTCCGCCGTGACACGGCGCAGCGCCGTGACCCGCCGCCATGGCGCACCGCGACGACAATCGAGCCGGCGGGCGAGCACCGCATCGACGCGAAGCGCCTCGTTACCAATAACCTCGAGACGGCTGTCCTCGCTGTAGCGCATCCAGCCTGCCGGGGAGGCCAACTGCTGCACGTGGGCGTTGGAGGGGTCGCGCGCGGTAACCACCGTTCCGACACCGCGATTGCGACTGATCAGCCCGAGCTCGGCAAGGCAGCGCAAGGCCTCCCGCACCGTATGTCGACTCACGCGATACCTGCTCATCAATTCAAGCTCGCCGGGCAGGGTTGCGCCCACGGCGTAGCGCGCCTCGCTGATGGCGCGCTGCAAGGCATCGGCAAGGCGCCGGTAGCGTGGCTGTGACTTTGACCGATTGACCGACATGTCCGGACATCCTAGCATGCGAAACATAAATGTCCGTACATTCATTCCGGGAGTCCCCATGAGCCACGCCCCAGTGCAAATTGCACCGCAGCGCTACCGCGAGTCCTTCGGTCGTTACTTCGAAGACTTCATCGTTGGCGACGTCTACGAGCACCGCCCGGGTCGTACGCTCACTGAGACCGACAACACCTGGTTCACCCTGCTCACCATGAATACGCATCCTCTGCACTTCGATGCGGAATACGCCAAGCACTCCGAATTCGGCCGCTGCATCGTCGCCTCGCCACTCACGCTCGCCATCATCGTCGGCATGAGCGTCACCGATGTCAGTCAGAAAGCCATCGCCAACCTCGGCTGGAAGGAAATCCGCATGACGGCACCGGTGTTTGCGGGCGATACGCTCTACGCCGAAACCGAAGTGCTCGGCAAGCGCGAATCGGCCTCTCGCCCCACAGCGGGACTCGTCACCGTGCGAACACTCGGGCGCAACCAGCACGGCACGGTAGTCTGCGACTTTGAGCGCACCATTCTCGTCGCCAAACGCGGCCATGCCGTTGAAGATCGAGCAGGAGCATGAGCATGTCGTCAGACAACGAAATCATCGACAGTATCGAGCGCTGGTGTGAACGCGAACTGCGCCCCGTTGCGAAGAAATTCGATCATGCGGATGAGTATCCGGAGACCATAGTCGAGCAGATGAAGGAGCTCGGCCTGTTCGGCGCGACCATCGACCCCGAGTACGGCGGGCTTGGCCTTAGCGCCGCCACCTACGCGCGCCTCGTCATGACGATCGCCTCCGTGTGGATGGCTCCGGTCGGCATCTTCAACTCACACCTGATCATGGCGGCTTGCGTGCAGCGGCACGGCACAAGTGAGCAGAAGCGCCGGTGGCTGCCCAAGTTCGCAAGCGGCGATATTCGTGGCGGCATCGGCCTGACCGAACCCAATGCAGGCACCGACCTGCAAAGCATTCGGACCACGGCTCGGCGCGATGGCGACAGCTACCTCATCAATGGCACCAAGACGTGGATCACCAACGGCGTTTATGGCAGCTGCTTTGGCGTACTCGTCAAGACCGATCCGGATGCTCAGCCGCGCCACAAAGGCATGAGCATGTTCTTGTGTGAGAAAGGCGCCGGCTTCAAGGCCTCGAAGAAAATCCGCAAACTCGGCTACAAGTCGATCGATAGTGCCGAGCTCGTCTTCGAGGATCATCGGGTGCCAGCCGACCAGCTGATCGGCGGCATCGAGGGTCGCGGCTTCCAGCAAGCCGTTGGCGGACTTGAACTCGGCCGTATCAACGTCGCTGCGCGCGGCGCGGGCATCGCCGCGGGCGCCCTGCGCGACGCGCTGCGCTACGCACAGGAACGGCAGACTTTCGGCAAGCCTATCGCGCAGCACCAGGCCATCCAGTTGAAACTCGCCGATATGGCCACTCGCGTCGAAGCCTCACGCCTTCTCATCGAGCAGGCGGCGCGCAAATACGACACCGGCGAGCGCTGCGATCTCGAATCGAGCATGGCCAAACTCTTCGCATCCGAGGCAGGCGTCGAGAACAGCCTCGAGGCCATGCGCATCTTCGGTGGCTACAGTTACTCGACGGACTTCGACGTGGAGCGTTACTACCGCGACGCGCCGCTCATGTGCATCGGCGAAGGTACCAACGAGATGCAGCGCATCATCATCGCCCGCCAACTCATCGAGAGAAATCCGCTGTGAGCGCTCCCGTCGGTGGCGCAGTCGATCTACCGCTGAAGGGCATTCGCGTCCTCACCTTCGAAGCTTTCGGCGCGGGGCCTTTCGGTTCAATGTATTTGGCTGACCTCGGCGCCGAGGTCATCAAAATCGAAAATCGCGCCCAGGGCGGCGACGCCACGCGCGGCATGGGGCCGTACTTCCTGGGCGAGCACGACTCGCATTTCTTTCAGACCTTCAATTTCAACAAGCGCAGCGTCTGCCTCGATCTGAAAACCGCAGAAGGCCAGCAGGCCTTCAAACGCCTCGTGGCCCGCTCGGACGCGGTACTCAACAATTTGCGGGGCGACCAGCCCGACAAGCTGGGCTTGACCTATCAGGCGCTCCGCGAAAGCAACCCGCGCATCGTCTGTGCGCACCTGTCCGCCTATGGGCGTGACAACGAGCGTCGCGCCTGGCCAGGCTACGATTATTTGATGCAGGCCGAAGCGGGCTATTTGCATGTGACGGGCGAGCCCGGTTCGCCACCCGCACGCATGGGGCTGTCGATTATCGACTTCATGACCGGCATCACCACCGCGCTGGCACTGGTGTCTTCGCTTCTTGGCGCTGCACGATCAGGCATCGGCCGAGATGTCGATGTGAGCCTGTTCGACGTCGCCCTGCACCAGTTGTCGTATCCGGGCAGTTGGTACCTGAACGACAAACTTGTGACGGGCCGCTCGCCCCGCAGCGCACACCCGACCGCCACGCCAGTTCAGCTGTTCCGCACCGCCGATGGCTGGATATTCGTGATGTGCATGACTGAAAAGTTCTGGCAGGAGCTCATGCGTGTTCTCGGACAACCGCCGCTCGCCAGTGACCCGCGTTTCACAACGATGCCACTGCGTCGTGAACACCGCGAGGCGTTGACGCCACTGCTCGATGATATTTTCAGCACTAACACCACCGCGCACTGGTTGCAGCGCCTGCAGGGTGTATTGCCCGCAGCGCCGGTGAACGATCTGGCGCAGGCACTCGATAACCCCTTCCCGCTGGCCACCGGGATGATCAGGAATACGCCGCACCCGTTGCGTCCCGACTTTCGCGGCCTCGCCAACCCGATCAAGCTCGATGGGCAACGATTGCCGTCGCGCAGCGGCCCCGCGCTCGGCGCCGATACCGACGCCGTGCTTACGGAATTGGGCTATGGCGACAGCGAGATTGCAAAGCTGCGAGCACGAGGGATCATATGAAACTCGAGGGCTTGCGCGTCATCGACCTGTCACAGTTCCTCCCGGGGCCACAACTCACCCTGATGATGGCGGACCATGGTGCGGAGGTGATCAAGATCGAGCCTCCCGGCGAGGGCGAACCCGGACGTCACATCGGCGTGCGCGATGGTGAGCACACGGTGTTCTTCCGCAATACTCAACGCGGCAAAAAGAGTGTTTGCCTCAACCTCAAAGATAGAGAGCAGCGCGAGGCGCTGCTGCGTCTTTGCGACACGGCCGACGTGTTCGTCGAAGCATTTCGCCCAGGGGTGGTGAAGCGACTGGGGGTCGACTACGACACCCTCGCCGCGCGCAATCCGCGGCTTGTCTATTGCTCGATCTCCGCCTTTGGACAGACCGGCCCGTACCGGGATCTGCCAGCGCACGATCTTGCCATCGAGTCGCTCGCGGGCGTGGTCAGTTTGAATCTCGGTAACGACGGCGAACCAGTGATGCCGCACGTGCCCGCCGCCGATATGGCAGCCTCGATGCTTGCGCTAAGCGGCGTACTGATGGCCCTGTATCGACGCGAGAAAACCGGGCTCGGCGACTACCTCGACATCGCCATGTTCGACTCCATCCTCGCCTGGACACCGAACATCACTGGGCAGGTGTTCGCTCACAAACGCCCGCCCGTCGTCAAACAAGAACGAAGTCTCGGCGGCTCCGCGTTTTACAACATCTACCGCACGGCCGATGGCAAGCACGTAGTGCTGGGCGCCCAGGAAATCAAGTTCGTTCGCAACCTGCTGCAGGCGCTCGACCGACTGGAATTCGTCGAACTCTGCGAACGGGGCCCCGGACCACATCAGGCCCCCTTGATTGCGTTTCTGCGCGAGACCTTTGCTTTGCGCACCCGGGCTGAATGGATCGAGTGGTTTGCCGGCAAGGATATCGGCTTTGCCCCGGTGCACGACCTGCGTGAGGCCTTCGATGATCCGCATGCTGCGGCGCGTGGCATGCGCCTGCTCGATGCGCAGGGTCAGGAGCACATCGGCGTTCCGATCCAGTTCGCCCGAGAGCCGGGGCGCGCAACGCTGACTCTGCCCGCTCTCGGCGAGCATAATGCAGACTATATCGGCAGCCCGAGCATCAGGGGTAACTAGCCCGCCAAGCGTGCGCTGCACCCGTTCGGCGGCACGCTGCACCTCGAGGAGCACAGCATGGAGTTTCAATACAGCGATACCACCCGCGCCTTGCTCGATCGCTTGCTGCGGTTCATGGATCAGCACATCTATCCGAATGAGCGCGCGTTCCTGCAGGAGATCGCGACGAATCGCGCTCGTGGTAACCCGTGGGTGCCACTGAACCTGATTGAAGAGTTGAAACGCGAGGCGCGTGCGCTCGGTTTGTGGAATCTGTTCTTGCCGCGTAGCGCACGCGCGCCACAGGGCCTGTCGAATCTCGATTACGCGCCGCTCTGCGAAGTGATGGGTCGCTCGGTGTTCGCACCAGAGGTGTTCAACTGTTCCGCACCCGACACCGGCAACATGGAAGTGCTCGAACGCTACGCCAGTCCCGCACTGCAGGAACGCTGGTTGGAACCGCTGCTGCGCGGGGAAATCCGCTCGGCGTTCCTCATGACCGAGCCAGATGTGGCCTCCTCCGATGCCACCAACATTGCCTGCCGCATCGAGCGCGACGGTGACCAGTACGTCATTAACGGCCGAAAGTGGTGGAGCTCAGGCGCCGGTGACCCGCGCTGCGCGGTGTATATCGTGATGGGCCGCAGCAACCCGGACAACCCCCGGCATGCGCAGCAATCGATGATCGTCGTGCCTGCGGCCACCCCCGGAATACGCGTGGAGCGGCCGCTGCCCGTTTTTGGCTATGACGATGCACCGCATGGCCACATGGAAGTCAGCCTGAGCGAAGTGCGCGTGCCGGCTGACCACTTGCTGCTCGGTGAAGGTCGCGGCTTTGAAATTGCCCAAGGCCGTCTCGGACCCGGCCGCATCCACCACTGCATGCGCTCGATCGGCATCGCCGAGCGCGCACTCGAAATGATGTGTGCGCGACTTGCCTCTCGTGTAGCGTTTGGCAAGCCGCTCGCCACCCAAGGCGTGTGGCGCGAACGAATCGCCGAGTCACGCCTGCTGATCGAACAGGCACGGCTACTGACGCTGAAGACCGCGTGGATGATGGACACCGCAGGCAACAAGGTCGCACGCAACGAGATCGCGATGATCAAGGTCGTGGCACCGCAGGTGTCCACTCGAATTCTGGATTGGGCCATCCAGGCACATGGTGGCGGCGGCGTGAGCGACGACTTCCCGCTCGCGTATGCGTATGCGGCGCAGCGAACGCTGCGTCTCGCCGACGGTCCGGACGAGGTGCACCGCGATGCAATTGCCAAGCACGAACTGTCGCGACACCTCCCTCCGCGGGCGAGCTGACGCTCCTTTGAGCCAGTCCATGCGCGACATGATCAGGATCGGCACGAGCAGGCTGGGCGCCGCCGCGCTACTGGCCTTCACGTTCGGCAGCACGGCACTGACGGCCGACCTGAGCCGCGCCGATAGCGATCTCGCCATGCCGTCGGCTACGCGAGCGCCGAACATCGTGCTGATCGTCGCCGATGACTGGGGCTATACCGACGTCGGTGCATTCGGTGGGGAAATCGTCACGCCCACACTCGATGCGCTCGCAGCCACCGGCACTCGATTCGCCAATTTCCATGTCTCCGCCGAGTGCTCACCCACCCGGGCGATGCTGCTCACGGGGCTCAACAGCCATTTGACGGGCGTCGGCGCGATGCGCGAAACCGTACCCTCCAGTCATCTCGGCAAACCCGGCTATCTGACCGTGCTGAAGCCCGAGGTCGTCACTGTGAGTTCACGGCTGCAGCGCGCGGGCTATCGAACCTATGCCGTGGGCAAGTGGCATGTCGGCAAAGCGCCGCACAACTTACCGCCGGCTCGCGGTTTCGACCGCTCGCTGGTGCAGGCGGACAGCGGCTCGGACAACTGGGAAACATCCCAACGCTATCTGGCCCTGACCGACAAAGTCTATTGGTTCGAGGACGGTCGCGAAGCGCGTATGCCAGCCGAGTTCTATTCTTCGCAGTTTTATGTCGACAAGGCGATCGATTACCTGCGACAGGACCGGCGGAAAGAACAGCCGTTTTTCCTCTACCTCGCATTTCAGGCGAACCACATACCGCTTCAAGCACCGCGCGAATTCATTGAGCGCTATCGAGGTCGTTACGATGCCGGCTGGACGGCACTGCGCGAAGCGCGCCATCGACGCGCCATCGAACTCGGCCTGATTCCTGCCGAGGCCGCACTCGCCGCATGGCCCAACCTCGAGGACTGGGCGACGCTCGATGAAGATCGACGCGCCTACGATGCCAGGCGCATGGAAGTTTACGCGGGCATGGCGACGGCCATGGACCACCATCTCGGTCGCCTCATCGCTCACCTGAAACAGACTGGCGAGTATTCCGACACCGTGTTCGTGTTCCTCTCGGACAACGGCGCTGAAGCCTCGGACCCCTATGAATTCGCCCTCGGCCGTTTGTGGTTGATGACCGAGTACACGAACGATCGCGAGCGACTCGGCGCCAAGGGGGCCTACACCAGCATCGGCCCGAATTGGGCGAGCGCCGCGGCCGCGCCGCTCGCCACCCACAAGTTCTATGCCGGCGAGGGCGGGCTGCGGGTGCCGCTGATCATCAGCAACGTTCGCGGTGAGAGCGCAGGCGCCGTAAATCGCAACTTCGTGCACGTCACCGACATCACACCGACGCTGCTTGATCTGGCGGGTGTCGCCGCCGCCGAGCCGCTGACCGGTCACAGCCTGCTGCCCGTGCTACAGGGTCGGACGGAGCGCCATCGACCGCCCAACGAGGCGCTGGGCTACGAACTGGCCGGCAACGCCGCGCTGTTCAAAGGTGATCTAAAACTCGTACGTAATATGCCGCCTTTGGGTGATGGCCGCTGGCACCTGCATGACATCGCACGTGATCCGGGCGAAACCGTGGATCTGCGCAGCTCGCGACCCACGGAGTTCGCAGCGATGATGCAAGACTACGCACGATTCGAGCGCGATAACGGCGTGTTGCCCATGCCAGCCGATTACGACCCAAGGCAGCAGGTGATGCGCAACGCCCTGCGTAACGTGATTCTCCCAGCCGCCCTACCCCCGCTGCTCGTTGCCCTGCTGCTGCTCGGCGGCTGGTTCGGGTTCCGTCGCTGGCGACAACGAATGAGGCGGGCTTGATCTTGTTCATGTCCACCGGGCCTCGCATACTTCCGCCATGAATGAGATCGAAGAATTCCGTCACGCGACTCGCCAGTGGCTCGAGACCCACTGCCCTGCCTCGATGCGCACACCCATGTCGGAACGCGAAGTGGTCTGGGGCGGTCGAAAGGCGAGTTTTCATTCAGCCGATGCCGAACAATGGCTGCGAGTTATGGCTGAACGCGGCTGGACGGCGCCGAGTTGGCCCCGGCAGTACGGCGGCGGTGGACTCGACGCCGCGCAGCACGCCGTGTTGCAGGAAGAGTTGCGCCGCATCAAGGCGCGACCTCCACTCTACTCGTTCGGTTTGTGGATGTTCGGTCCGGTGCTGCTGGAGTTCGGCAACGAGGAACAAAAACAGCGCTTTCTGCCGCCCATCGTGCGCGGAGAAATCCGCTGGTGCCAGGGCTATTCCGAGCCGGGCGCGGGATCGGATCTGGCCTCTCTCGCCACGCGCTGTGAAGACCAGGGCGATCACTTCCTGATCAATGGACAAAAGATCTGGACAAGTTACGCCAACCTCGCCGACTGGATGTTCTGCCTCGTGCGCACCGACACCCGGACGAAGCACGGGGGCATCTCTTTCGTCGTCTTCGACATGCGCACGTCGGGAGTCGAGACACGGCCGATTCAGCTCATCTCCGGCGAGTCGCCGTTCTGCGAAACTTTCCTCACGGACGTTCGCGTCCCCAAGGACCAACTGATCGGACCGCTCAACGGCGGTTGGGAGATTGCCAAGCGCTTGCTGATGCACGAGCGCACCAACATCTCCGCCGAAGCCTTTGGTAACGCAGCGGGTCTCGACCTTGTCGAAGCCGCGCGACAATTCGTCGGTCTGCGCGATGGAGTACTGATCGATACCGACCTTCGTGCGCGCATCGCACGCCATCGTATGCGTGATGAAGCCTTTCGTCTGGCGGTGCAACAGGCGCGAGCTGACGGCGCCCGCAGCGGCGCCGCCGCAGCGACGGCGCTAGCCTCGATATTCAAAGTGGCGGCCGCCTCGCTTAACCAGCAACGCTGCGAATTGCTGATGGAGTGTCTCGGTCACGAGGGGCTCGGCTGGGAGGGCGACGGCTTTTTGACCGATGGCTTGCGAGCAACGCGGCATTGGCTGCGATCCAAGGGCAACTCCATCGAGGGTGGCACCACCGAAATCAACCTCAACGTCATCGCCAAGCGGGCCTTGGGCCTGCCCGATCCAAGCTGAGCCGCGCAGCCAAACATGTCAATGAATTCTGACCAGCAAATGCTCGAGGACAGCGCCCGGCAGTTTTTCGCCGAGCGCTCGCCAACCGCAGCCGTGCGCAGCAATCGCGCAGCGGGACGATCATTCGACCCCGACATTTGGCATGAGATCGCAGAGCTCGGCTTTGCTGGCGCGCTGATCCCCGAAACCTATGGTGGCTCCGGTATCGGTTATCGCGGTCTTGGGGTCGTGCTCGACGCCGCGGGTCGCTCGCTCGCCGCATCGCCGCTGCTGCAGAGCGCCTTCATTGGGGCTGCGGCGATCCTCCGCCACGGCAGCCCCGAGCAACAGGCGAGCATCCTGCCGCGCATCGCCTCGGGCGAACTCACGCTGGCCTTGGCGGTGGATGAGCACGCACACCATCGTCCCGAGGACACCCGCACCCGAGCCCGCCGCGTGGGAGATCAATGGATACTTGATGGTCGCAAGCGACTCGTTGCCGATGGGGACAGCGCCGCACTGCTGCTAACCCTGGCACGCGTCGAAGCCAAAGGCAGCGAGTCGGATCGCCTGCAATGGTTTCTGGTCCCTGCCGCCACCGCCGGGGTGACGCGCCAAAGACGGCACATGGTTGATGGCGAGGGTTTCGCTGACATCGAGTTTGCCGCCGTGGAACTTGGTCAGCACACCGCCTTGGGCGGTGCTTGGCAGGACGTCCTCGATATCGCCTGCATCGGCGTGGCGAGCACCATGCAGGGGGCGGCCGAGGCGGCTCTCGCCCTTACGCTCGATCATTTGAAGACTCGCAGCCAATTCGGGCAGTTGATCGGCAGTTTCCAGGCGCTGCAGCATCGCGTCGCCCGTCTCTACGTCGACCTACAACTCTCACGCGCCGCCGTGACCGCAGCGCTCGATGCGCTTGATGCCCACGGCGAAGCCAACGCAGACGGCCGATTGCAAAGACTCGCCTCGCTCTGCAAAGCGCTCTGTGGCGAGACCTTGCACGACATCTCGAACGATACGGTGCAGCTGCACGGTGGGATCGGCATGACCGACGTGCACGACAGCGGACTGTTTCTCAAACGCGCACGCGTTCTCGAGACTCTTTATGGTTCTAGCAGCCACCATCGCGACCGATACGCGCATCTCCTCGGGCTCTAGCATGCTGCGCGCTCTGGCCTTCGGCTGCTGCCTGATCGCAGGCGTCGGGCTTGCGCCGCTCGCAGCGCAGGAGACCGAGCTTGAGGAAGTCGTGATCAGCGGGCAACGACAGCCCGGCGCGGTGATCGGCGACATCGCGCCTGACGTACAGTTTTCGGCCCAAGAAATCCGCGCGCTAGGCGTCAGTAACGTCAGCGAACTGTTACAGGCGCTCGGCCCCGTGCTCGGCAGCTCGCAGGGGCGTGGTGGGGAGCGCCCGGTGGTACTGCTCAATGGCGCCCGCATCAGCGGCTTCAATGAAATCCGCGACCTACCCTCCGAGGCCATCCTGCGCACTGACATCCTGCCTGAGGAAGTGGCGCTGAAATACGGCTACCGCGCCACACAACGGGTGGTGAACATCGTATTGCGACCCCGCTTTCGCTCGATCACGGCCGAGGCTGGCGCACAGCGCTCGAGCGCCGGTGGTCGTGACGGCGCCGATCTGGCGGGCGGTCTGCTGCGCGTACAACGCGACGACCGACTGCAACTCGACCTCAAACTGCAGCAGAACGACGAATTACTCGAGAGCGAGCGCAACGTGCAGCCAGCGACAACGGGTATTGTCGCTGCGGGAGCCGCGAGCGCGCGTACGCTGCTGCCCGCGGTCGATCAATGGAGCGCGAATGCGGTGTGGGCGAAGCCACTCCGCGAGGGGCTTACGGTGACGCTCAATGCCACGCTCGATGCAGCAGAGCGCGACTCCTTGCTCGGACTGGCGCCGGAGCCATCGGCGCAGGTCATTCGGCGCACGGCGGAGACACAGGATCTGCACTTTGGCGGTCTGCTCAATGGCGCCGCGCAAGGCTGGCGCTGGTCGGCCATCATTAATGCTGACCGCCGCGATGTGACCACCCTCACCCGTATCGAAAGCGGCAACATCTCGAGGCAACGCAGCGATGAACTGGCGGGCGAGCTGCTGGTGACTGGAACGGCGTTCACACTTCCGGCGGGCGATGCGCTGCTCAATGCTCGCGTGGGTCTCAATACGCAGAGTCTCACCGCACGCTCGAGCCGCGTAGGGATCGATCGCGTTTCTGAACTCCGCCGCGATCGGCAGGATCTGCGCGCGAGTCTCGATGTGCCCCTGACGCGTCGCGCCGATACGCCCCGACTTGGCAACCTCTCGCTCAACTTCAATGCGGCACGCGAGTGGCTGTCGGATTTTGCCGCGCAGGAGACGCTGGGCGCGGGACTCAGCTGGGCACCCCTTGATCAGCTTCGATTTCTCGCCTCGCATACCCTCGAGGATGGTGCCCCGGAGACTCGCGAGCTCGCAGCGCCCGTGATCACCACTCCGGGCGTGCGCGTGTTCGATTACCTCCGCGGGGAAACCGTGCAGGTCGCCGTCATCGACGGCGGGAACCCGGCGCTGCGCGCGGATCGTCGTGCGGTGAGCAAACTCGCCGTCACACTGCGGCCGTTCGAAGAGCGCGATGTGACGCTGACCTCCACCTACCTGCGCTCGACGCTGCAGGATGGCATCAGCAATCTGCCGCCGGCTACAGCCGAGGTTGCAGCCGCATTCCCCGATCGCTTCGTACGCGATGCCAGCGGGCGCCTACTCGCCATTGATTCGCGCCCCGTCAACCTGCCAGAGCGTCACCGTGAAGACCTGCGCACCACGTTGAGTTTCAGCCTGCCCTGGGGCCCGCAGCCCGAGGCACCGTTTGGTAATCGTGGCCAGCGCCCCACAGGAGCCTCGCCTCCGATGCAGACAGGGCCGATTGATGAAGCGGCACGCCGAACGCGGATGGAAGCGATGGGCGCGCGCATGATGGGTTTCGCGCGGCGCGGTAATCTGCAAATGACCGTGTCCCACACGCTGCGCCTGAGCGACACCGCAAGCCTGGCGCCTGGCCAACGCCCCCTCGATCTATTGGCGGGCGACGTGCTGAACGAATCCGGCGCCCTGCCAAGACAAGAGTGGGAGCTGCAGTTTGGTGGCGCTCGTAACGGCTTCGGCGGCCGTCTGATCGTGCAGTGGCGCGACGCAGCTCGCGCGCGCACGGCCGGCAGCGAGCTTCAATTCGCCGATTTCACCACCGTCAACCTTCGCCTGTTTGCCGATCTTGGCCTGCAACCCTTGGCGCGTGAGCACGCTTGGATGCGTGGTGTGCGGGTGGCGCTCGTGGTGAACAACGTGTTTGATGACAAGCAACAAGTTCAGGGTGCCGATGGCAGCACACCGGTCAATTTTCAGCCGGATCTGCTCGATCCACTCGGCCGCAACCTCAGGCTGACCGTGCGCAAGTTCTTTTTTCCTGCGAGTCGCACACCGGAGCGTGGGCTGCGATAATGCCGGGCGTTTACCCGCCCCTATTGATCGCAGGTCCCGCATGCTCGAAACACTCAGCCCCGTCCCCGCAGATCCGATCCTCGGCGTCAGCGCCGCTTTCCAGAAAGACACCTCGCCGCTGAAGATCGATCTCGGCGTCGGCGTGTATAAGGACGAGGCGGGCAAAACCCCCATTCCGCGCGCCGTGAAGCGCGCCGAACAGGAGATGCTGTCGGCCCAGACCACCAAAGCCTACCTGAGTCCGGTGGGGCATCCGGGATTCAACGCCCAAGTGGCGGAACTCACTCTGGGTTCTGACCTTGCGGGTCGTCGGGGCGAGCTCGCGCTAGCTCAAGCCCCCGGCGGCAGCGGTGCGCTGAGGCTAGGCGCAGGCCTGCTGCAACTGGCCCGCCCGGGGGCCACCGTTCATGTCAGCGATCCGACCTGGGCCAACCATATTCCCTTGCTCGGCGGCGCGGGATTGAAGCTCGCAACGTACCCCTACTACTCAGCCGAGCGAAATGCCCTCGACTTCGACGGCATGATGCAGAAGCTCGGCTCGCTCCCTGAAGGTGATGTCGTACTGCTGCACGCCTGCTGTCACAACCCGACGGGGCAGGATCTCGACCCGGCGCAGTGGGCCGCCGTCGCCGAGGTGCTGGCAAGACGCCGCCTGGTCCCCTTCCTCGACATGGCCTATCACGGGCTTGGCGAAGACCTCGACCGTGATGCCGCCTCCATACGGCTCATCGCCAAAGCCGTGCCCGAGCTGCTGATTGCGGTGTCGTGCTCGAAGAACTTCGGCATCTACCGCGAGCGCACGGGCCTGTTGGCAGTGCTGTGCCACGGTGCAGCCCAAGCGGGCATCGTCACGGGCCACCTCGGGCGTGCGGCACGCACTCTCTGGTCCATGCCACCCGACCTAGGTGCCGCCATCGTCGATCGTGTGTTGTCGCAACCCGAACTGCGTCAGGACTGGATGACGGAACTGACGCACATGACTCAGCGCATCAACGGTCTTCGCGCGCTGCTGGCCGACAAGCTCAGTGCCGCCGCGAACACGGACTTCGGCTGGATCAAGCAACAGCGGGGCATGTTCTCTCGCTTGCCGCTCTCGCCGGAGCAAGTTGTGCGGATGCGCGATCAGTACCACATCTACATGGCGCCGGATGCCCGGATCAACGTCGCGGGGGTCAGCCCGAGCACTGTCGATTACCTCGCCAAATCCATTGCCACGGAGTTGCATCGATGAACGCGTCACCCTCGATGATCGCCGATAGTGGCGAAGAGGCGCTGCGCGCCTGGTGGATGCCCTTCACGCACAACCGGTACTTCAAGACCCATCCAAGGCTCATTGCCTCGGCGGCTGGAGCTTACTACTCGCTGGTCGATGGTCGACGCGTGTTCGATGGGCTTTCCGGATTGTGGTGCTGCCCGCTCGGTCATTCGCCCGCAGGGGTGGTGAAGGCGGTGCAACAGCAAGTGGCAACACTCGACTTCGCACCCAGCTTTCAGATGGGTCACCCAGCCGCGTTTTCTTTGGCCAGTCGCCTTGTCAAGTTGGCAGGTCGGCCTCGTGACCGAGTGTTCTTCGTGAACTCCGGCTCAGAGGCGGTCGACACCGCCCTCAAAGTGGCCGTCGCATATCACCGCGCGCGCGGCGACGCCTCGCGTACGCGCATCATCGGCCGCGAACGCGCCTACCACGGCGTCGGCATGGGCGGTATTTCGGTGGGCGGCATCCCAGCCAACCGCAAGATGTTCGCGCCGCTGATGATCCCGGGAGTCGATCATCTCCCGCACACCTTCGACACCAGCAAAATGGGCTACTCCCGCGGCCAACCGGACTGGGGTCTGCATTTGGCTGACGAACTCGAGCGGATCGTCGCCTTGCACGATGCGAGCAACATCGCTGCCGTCATCGTGGAGCCGATGCAGGGCTCCACAGGCGTAATCGTTCCGCCCAAAGGCTACCTCGCCCGCTTGCGTGAAATCTGCACCAAGCACGGCATCCTGCTGATCTTCGACGAAGTCATTACGGGCTTTGGTCGCTTAGGTACGCCCTTCGCGGCAGATTTCTTTGGTGTCAAGCCAGACATGATCACCTTCGCCAAGGCAGTCAACAATGCCGCGGTCCCGCTCGGTGGCGTCATCGTCGATGAAGCCATCCACGATGCATTCATGAACGGTCCAGAACATCTGATTGAGTTCTTCCACGGCTACACCTACTCGGGGCACCCCCTCGGTATCGCTGCGGCACATGCGACACTTGATGAGTTGGCCCCGACGGGTGCCAACGCAGGTAGCGGACTCATCGGACGGGCCGCAGAGTTGGCGCCGGTGCTTGAGGAGGCCATCCATAGCCTGCGCGGCGAACCGCTGGTCACAGACATCCGCAACCTCGGACTCGCCGCTGCCATCGACGTCGCGGCAGTTCCGGGTAAGCCGGCTCTGCGCGCATTCCAGGTGTTCGAGCAGGCTCTCAATCGCGGCCTGATGTTGCGCTTCACGGGCGAAACCTTGGCCCTTGCGCCGCCGTTCATCTCGAGTGACCGCGAGATCAACGACGCCGTGGAGGCCTTGCGCGAATCCTTGCGTGCTGCCGCGGCGTTGAACTGAACGAGAGCGCAGGCTGCAGCAGCCGCGCCCCTGCCGGGGCCTCAACCGGCGAGCAACACCTGCTCGGCATGCGCGAGCGCCTCGGGCCTGCCGCAAAGCACGACCTGATCACCCTGCTCGAGCCGAACATCGTCGCAGGGGGCGCGCAACACCCGATCACGGCGCACCACGCGATCGATGCGCACGGCTCCGAGCGTCGGCACCAAGGTCTCGATCTGCTTGCCGATCCCGGCGGCACCGGGCGGTAACACCACGCTCGCCAGCTCTTCGCTGAGCTCAGGGTCATCGAGTTGAGGCAGCTCGAGCTCTCCCCGGACCAGCCCACGCAGGCTCTGGTAGCGATCGCTGCGCATACTGCCAATCGTGCGCACGACGCGCGACACCGGCGTCTTGAGCGCGAGCAGCGCATGCGAGGCCAGCATCAGGCTGGCTTCGAAGGTTTCCGGTACGACTTCAGTTGCCCCAGCCGCACGCAACTCCTCTAGACGCGTGTCATCCTGCGTACGCACCAAGATCGGCAAGTCGGCGCTGAAGCGGCGGATGGCGCGCACGATGCCAAGCGCCACGTCCGGATCCGAGAATGTGACCACCACGGCGCTCGCTGCATCGACGCCCACGCGCTGCAGCAACTCTTCGTCCGCCGCATCGCCGTACAGCGCCGGAAGTCCAGCCTGGCGTGCGGCGCGAACTCGTGCAGGATCCAAATCCATGGCGAGAAACTCGATGCCTTGCGACTCGAGCACGCGCGCCAAGTTTTGCCCCACGCGACCGAAGCCGCACAGCAGCACGTGCTCGCGGGTGGCAATACCCTGCAACAACGGATCTTCAGAGGCGCTGGCAACAGCCGGGACTGGCTCCTTGCGTCGCTCGCGCAGCAGCACCCGGGCAATGGCGCGGTTATGACGCAGCAGTAGTGGCGCACTGACCATGCTGAGCACGATCGCCACCAGAAGCGGCTGAGTGAGCGTCTGATCCACCACGTTCCCCTGGATGAGGATTGTCAAAATCGCCACACCGAACTCGCCGGCGACTGACAGCACGAGCCCCGTTCGCACCGCCTTGAATCGCGGCAGCCCGAACGCCAACCCCACACCCGCCATGAGTAGAGCTTTGATCAGTGTCATCGCAAAGAGGATCGCAAGCACCAGCACCCATTCGTCGTACAGCACCCGTAGATCAAGCAGCATGCCGACCGAGATGAAAAACAGACCGAGCAGGATGTCGCGAAACGGCCTGATCACCGCCTCGACCTGATGCCGATACTCCGTCTCGGCAAGCATCACGCCTGCCAGAAATGCGCCGGTGGCCATCGAGATGCCAGCCAGGTGCGAGACCCACGCAGACCCCAGTGCGACGAGTAACACTGCGAGCGTGAATAGTTCGCGCAGGCGGCTGTGCGCGATTTCGTACAGCAAAGGGCGCAATGCATACCGCCCCGCCAGCAGCACC
The DNA here is from genome assembly GCA_018883185.1 of Nevskiaceae bacterium. Taxonomy (GTDB): domain Bacteria; phylum Pseudomonadota; class Gammaproteobacteria; order Steroidobacterales; family Steroidobacteraceae; genus UBA964. Next base: position 66,400 of record VEQP01000013.1, read on the forward strand.
ACGGCCAGGGCCAACACGCCCGCACCCACCGCGGCAACGATACCGGAGACCGTGAAGGCCGTGCTCCCGGCGGCGAGCGCACCCGCGAGAACGAGAAACGGCACGAAGGCAAGATCCTGAAACAACAGCACGCTGAAAGCCATGCGCCCATGGGTACGGTTGATCTCGGCTTGTTCTGTGAGTTGCTGCACGACGATGGCCGTCGAACTCACCGCAACCGCACCACCCAACGCAATGGACGCCAGCAGCGGCACTTCGAAGAGGGTAAAGGCCGCAGCACCGACACTGGCAGTCAGCGCCATCTGCGCCGTACCCACGCCGAATACCTCACGCCGCAGGGCCACCATGCGCGGCCAAGAAAACTCGAGCCCGAGTGTGAAGAGCAGAAAAACCACACCCAGTTCGGCGAGCAGCCGAGTCGTGTCCGAGCCACTAGTCAGGCCGAGCGCATGCGGCCCAAGCAGCGCGCCGACGGCGAGATAGCCGAGGATCGCAGGCAGCCCGACACGCCGCGCGAAGGCGACCACAAGCACGGCCGCCGCCAGCAACAAAAGCACTGCGGCGAGCGGATCGTCGATCATCCGCGATTCAACTTACAGGGGGCAGGACACTCCCGTGCCACCGAGCCCACAGTAACCGGCCGGATTCTTTGCCAGATATTGCTGGTGATAGTCTTCCGCATAGTAGAACTCCGGCGCAGCGCGCACCTCGGTGGTAATGCCACCGAATCCTCTGGCCTGCAGTTGCGTCTGGTAGCGCGCACTGCTGCGCTGAGCTTCTTCGAGCTGCTCCGCCGAGGTGCAGTAGATCACCGATCGGTACTGCGTGCCGAGATCGTTACCCTGACGCATGCCCTGGGTGGGGTCATGCCGCTCCCAGAATGCCCGTAGCAGCGCGGCGTAACTGACAACCGCAGGGTCAAAGAACACCCGCACGACTTCTGCGTGGCCCGTTTGCCCCGAACACACTTCTTCGTACGTCGGGTTCGGCGTGTAGCCGCCCGCGTAGCCGACTGACGTGGAGAGCACGCCCGGGATCTGCCAGAACAAGCGCTCGGCACCCCAGAAGCAGCCCATGCCAAAAACGGCTTCGGCGATTCCGGATGCAAACGGCGGCCGCAGCGGCGCACCGGTGACGAAATGCGTCGCCGGAATCGGCATGGGTTGGCTGCGGCCGGGCAAAGCGTCCGCCGCAGTAACGAGTTCACTTTTTCGTTTGAATAGAGCCATGCTGCAAGTCTGTAGTCCACGACCGGCAAGTTCAAGTTGAGACGCAGTATGGGTTACCCTACACACATGAGTGTGTGTCATGCCCATAATCTGCGCGGTGCGCCCGAGGAAACCGAGCGCGCCTTTGGTGTACGCGTATCGCTGCGACCGGAAGACCCGTTTCGAACGCTACTCGGCGCCGATTGGAGTCGTACCCATTGGTTCGCCAGCGCCGCGGAACGTGATGCAACGCTGCTCGAAATGAGCCGCAAACATGAGTTTTCGAGGCCCGGTGACCGCCCCGCCCTGGTCTACGAAAAAGTTCAGAACGTTCGACCGAGAAAAAGGTAGAACGCGGTCCGATCTTCACCGAAGCCGGTACCGAGATATACCGGACCGAACAGGGTATCGAAACCGAAGAACACGCTGCCCTGCTTGCGCGCCGCGCCGAAGCTGATCTCGCTACGCCGATCCCAGACGTTGCCGGCCTCGAGCGACACACCCGCGTAGGCTGGAACGTTGAGAAATCCTTCTCCGCCGCGACCGATCTGCCGGTAGTACATCAGCCGCGCGATCGCGAAATGACGACCCGAGATCGAATCGGGCGCAAGCCCCGAGAGATTCAGGAAGCCGCCGAGTGGAAACAGGGCGCGAACACTCCCGGGTTGCGAATCGGCACTGGTGCCGAACGACACCCATGCCACGCCCGTGTCTCGTCCACGCGAGCGGGCGATCAAGCCATCGACGCTCAGCAGATCAGCCGTCCCGTCCGAGCCGAGATCCGTGCGCTCACCGCGCCACTCGGCGAGCAGGTACTGGCCACGTCTCGGGAAGTTGCGGTTGTCGAGGGCATCGTACGAGAATCGACCGAACCACTCCCGCACGTCGAAATCGGTCTCGGTCCCAGGCACCGGAGTGCCGAGCCGCAAGCGGGTGCGACCGGTGACGCGGCGAACGCCGGCTCGAACCTCGGCCACGTTGCCAAGTTCGCGACCGACGTCGATACCGTACTCGGTCGTGCGCAAGCGGTACTCGGCAATGCGCCGATCATCGGCGAGCACCGGCACATTGCGGGCCTCGAATCGCGCTTCGGGCATCACGAACCAACGCGCCGCATCACCGAAGGGCAGATACATTTGGGTGGCGACCTTCGGCGCCGAGCCGATCTGAAAATCCCAGACCCACTCCGCCGCAAGCGAACCGATATCCGCGAGTACAACGCGTGCGGCGGCGTTGTAGCTGGAGTTACCGCTGAAGTCGTCTTCGAGGCTGAGTCCAAAGCGCACGTAATTCGGCCCCCAGGAATTACGCTTAGCCGACACTTCGATGGCCGAGCCCGCGGCCGACTGAATACGATAGTCGACCCCTTCGAAGTTACCGCGGCCGTACAGGGTGGTCAGTGCGGCATCGAATGCCGCAGCCTGATCGCGCACCGAGGAAGCACCAAGGGCACCGGGGTCCAATTCGAATGCGGCCTTGATCAGGCGCGAATATCGCTGCGAATCAGCCGCGATCTTCACGTCTTCGATCGCGCCAAGTGTCGACGGACGCGCCTTTCGGCTCGCGACATAGGCAGCATAGTCGCCAGTGTTGAGCGCGAGCGGACGCAGCCGCTCAAGCGCAGCACTCGCCGCTGTTTCGCCCGCAACCGCCGCGCGCGCAAACACATCGAAGTCGAAACTCGACGCCTCGCCGAGCTCCGGCGCGAGCAGAATGTCACGGTCAGAAAGCGTGCGGCGCTGCGCATCGCTGCCACGTCGAATGAGAATCGACAACATCTGGTTGGAGATGGTCGCCACCGAGTCGAGGGAGTCGCGCTTGCGCAGCGGAAAGCCCACATCCACCACGATCAGCAGGTCAACGCCCATGGCGCGGGCCACATCCACCGGCAAGTTGTTGGCGAGTCCGCCATCAACCAACAACCGACCCTGAAGCTCGACAGGCTCGAACACGCCAGGCGCCGCTAAACTCGCCCGCAGCGCCGTGACGAGATCCCCTTGCCTCAGCTCCACCGCTTCGCCGCTCTCGAGATCGGTGGCCACCGCTCGAAACGGCGTTGGCAACGCCGCGAAATCACTCACCGTCGCCACAGGCAGGGTCACCTTGCGCAATACTTGATTGATGCGCTGGCCCGAAATCAGGCTCTTGGGTAGCCGAAAACTGCCCGCGTTCAGTCCGACAGGAAACTTGACGAGAAAGTTTTGATCCTCAGCCTTGCGGCGGAAGCTCAAGCGATCACGCGGCGCCGGCTCACGAAACGCCTCGCGCCACTCGCGCGATTCGATGAGGGTCTGGATTTCACTCGCCGACAAACCGCTGGCATACAAGCCACCCACCACCGCACCCATGCTGGTGCCGGCGATCGCATCGATCGGTATGCGCTCGGCCTCGAGAACTTTGAGCACGCCGACGTGCGCACCACCTCGGGCGCCCCCTCCCGACAACACGAGGCCCACGCGAGGCCGCGCGACATCCATCGCACCGACCACATCGGCAGCGAGCAGACCGAGGATGACGCTGAAACAAAGAGCAATTCGCACGCCGGTAAGGATAGCAGCGAGAGATACCGCAGCGAGATATACCGGGGCCGGCCTCCCTAACCGATAATCCTCACATGTGCCCCGACCCGACCCCCACCGCGCCCACCCGGCCGATTCGGCTCCTGCGCGCGTTGATCGCGGGTCTCTGGCTATGCGGCCTTACCGCCGCGGCCGCCTCACAGACGGTGCAGGAGATCGTGGTCACCGCCCAGCGCCGCGCCGCGCCCCTGCAAAGCGTCGCCGCGAGCATCAGCCGACTCGAACCCGGCGCCATGGGGCGCCTCGATCTCGGCCACCACGCCGAGGCGCTCAACCGTATTCCCGGAGTCTGGGTGCAGCGCGGCAGCGGGCAGGAAAGTCTGCTCGCCATCCGCTCGCCCGTGCTCACCGGTGCCGGTGCCTGTGGTGCCTTCGTAATGCTGGAGGATGGCTTCCCGTTGCGGCCTACGGGATTTTGTAATGTCAACGAACTCTTCGAGAGCAACACCTCGCAAGCCGCGGCCATTGAGGTGGTACGCGGTCCGAGCTCTAGCGCCTACGGTGCCAACGCCGTGCACGGCACGCTACAGGTCATCAGCCCCACGGCCGCCGCCTTGCACGGCGTACGCGCGAGTCTGGTCGCGGGAGTCGACGGATTCATCAATGTCGCAGCAGAACTCGGTGATGGACACAGTGGCCTCTACGGCACCGGGCGTCACGACAATGGGTTCCGCCTCGACTCGGCTGTGACCGAACTCAAACTGAACGCGGTCCACGACACTCGCTTTGCCGAGGGCGAACTGCGCTGGCGTGCAGCCGCCACGCGACTCGATCAGGACACCGCGGGCTTCGTTCGCGGCGAAAACGCTTACCGCGACCCCGTGCTGCGCCGCTCCAATGCCAATCCCGAGGCCTTTCGCGATGCAAACAGCGCGCGCGTGAGTGCACGATGGACACGCAAGGTCTGCGACGACTGCCTCGATGAAGCGGGCGGCGTGCTGCGACATTCGTCGATGGACTTCCTGCAGCACTTTCTACTCGGCAAACCGCTGGAGCAAAACTCGCAGACGAGCCTCGCGCTGAACTGGGCACGCGAGCGTCGTGCGGAGAGCTCAGCCAGTTTCACATGGCGCATCGGCGCTGATGCCGAGTGGGCCGACACGTCCTTGCGGCAATCACAGTCGCTGCCCACCGCCGAAGGCTCCGCCAGCGCACGGGCGATTCGTCCAGCCGGACGCCAGTACGACTACAACACGGCCGTGCTCGGAGCCGGGCTGCACGGCCGCGTGCAATTCGAGCACGCTGCGTGGCAGTGGCGCGCGGGCGTGCGCTTTGACCGTATCCGCTATCGGTATGACAACCGGATGCGCGATGGCAATACGGCTGAGGACGGCACGCCCTGCCCGGGAGGCTGCCTTTACAGTAGGCCGGCCGATCGCAGCGACCAGTTCGACAATGTCGCGCCGCAGTTCGAAGTTCTATGGCGACACTCAATCGATTCGAGCCTCTATCTTCTGCTCAGCGAAGGATTTCGACCGCCGGAGATCACCGAGCTCTACCGCCTGCAGCGCAACCAAAGCGTGGCGGAGCTTGATCGCGAGCAAATGCAGGCAGCGGAAATCGGCTGGCGTCACGCACGGCACGGCTCGCTTGCCTTGTTTGCGCAGCGCAAGCGCAACGTCATCTTGCGTGATGCCAATGGTTTCAACGTCATCGGTGGCCGGACGCGCCACGAGGGTCTGGAGTACGCGTGGCGCGTGCCGATCGGCGCGCTGACCTTGACCGCAAGCGGTACCTACGCGCGACATCGTTACGACTTCTCGCGCCAGATCGAGGGTGGAGAAACCATCATTGCCGGGCGCGACATCGACACGGCACCGCGACACCTGCATCAACTCGAAGCCCTCTGGCAGCTCGATCCCCGGACCACTTTGATATTTGATTGGCGTCACACCGGGCGCTACGCCGCAGATGCCGCCAACACGCGCATCCAGCCTGGCCACGAGGTTCTGCGACTGCGCGGCGCCTGGCAGGCCTCACCACACTGGCGACTGACTGCCGAGATCGACAACCTCGCCGACACGCGCTACGCCGATCGGGCGGATTTCGCGCAAGGCGAATGGCGCTATTTTCCCGCGCGCGGCCGTAGCGGTTTCATCGGCATCGACTGGCGCAGCCGCTGATTCAACGCAGCGCCGCGCCCGCCAGACGCCGATCGAGTGCAGGCCAGCGAAGGCGTAGGCCCTCAAATTCCACCCGCACAATTTGCGACACGGCCAGATCGCGGAACCAGCGACGATCAGCGGGTACGACGTACCACGGCGCCGTTGCCGTACCGCAGGCGGCGAACGCGGCCGAATAAGCCTTGTGATACGCACCCCACTGCCGTCGTTTGGCAAGGTCGGCGACATCGAGCTTCCAGCGCTTCTCCGGGTGCGTACGGCGCTCCTCAAAGCGGCGCTTTTGCTCGGCACGACTAATGTGGAGGAAGATTTTTACCACCCGTGTGCCGTTGTCGATGAGCATACGCTCGAAATCATTGATTGCGGCATGGCGCTGCCGCACGACCTGCGGCTCGATTGACCGTTCGACCACCGGCACGAGCACATCCTCGTAATGCGAGCGGTTGAACACGGCGACCGAGCCTTTGGGTGGTGCATGCCGATGTACTCGCCAAAGAAAATCGTGAGCCTGCTCCTCCAGTGAGGGCGGCTTGAACGCCACCACGTTGCAACCTTGGGGATTGAACGCACCAAAGACTCTGCGGATCGTACTGTCCTTGCCGCCACCATCGAACGCCTGCAATACGATCAGCACCGCATAACGGCGATCGGCGTACAACTTGTTTTGCAGCTCATGCAATCGTTGCAGATTTTCCTGCGTCGCATGCTCCGCGGCCGCCCGCTCCCAACTGAAGCACGCCCCGGCAGCGGCATCGTGCAAGGCGGTCGAGCACCCCGGAGCGAGGCGCAGCGCATCAACGAGCTCGCTACGCTCGAGCGCGACCATTGGCCACTCCGCGCGGAATTTGCTGGGTAATGCAATGGATGTTGCCACCGCCGAGCAGGATCTCCCGAGCCGGTACGCCGACGACGCGGCGATGGGGGAAAAGCCGCTGTACGATTTCGAGCACGCGGCGATCGTGCGCAGGGTCGAGCAGCGGCACCACCACTCCACCATTGGCAAGGTAGAAGTTCACGTAGCTGGCGGCTAGACGCTCACCGGCGCGCCGAGGCTTGGCGCCCGGCGCCGATACAACGCCGGCCGCTTCGCTCGCCGTCATGTATAGCGGCCCCGGCATAGGGATCTTGTGGACGCGCAACCGCCGGCCGCGCGCATCGCGGGCGTCCTGCAGACGATCGAAGGCGTCACGCGAGATGGCCCACTGCGGATCTCGCCGATCGTCTGTCCAACCGAGCGCGACTTCACCGGGCGCCACGAAGCAGGCGAGATTGTCGATATGGCCATCGGTCTCGTCGTTGAATACGCCTTGACCCAGCCAGATGACCGTGTCCGTGCCCGTGTAGGCCTTGAGCAGCAACTCGATCTGTCGGCGCCCGAGCTCCGGGTTCCGGTTGGGATTGAGCAGGCACTGCTCCGTGACGAGCAAGGTTCCCTCGCCATCGGTGTGGATCGCCCCACCCTCGCACACCAGCGGCGCACGGTAGCGCGCGAGCCCCTCCACCTCGAGCACACGGCGCGCCACGAGCTCGTCACGATCCCAGGGGAAATACAGCCCGCCCGACAGCCCGCCCCAGGCATTGAAGTGCCAATCGACACCCCGCACCTCGGACCCACGCGTCACGCAGGTCGGACCCACATCGCGCATCCACGCATCGTCGCTATCGAGTCGTACCACTCGCACTCGCGGCTCGACGGCGCGGCGGGCCTGCTCGAACGCCGCCGGGTGCACGCCGAGAGTGACCGGCTCGAACTGTGCGATGGCCTTAACGACCGCAGCAAAGGCCAGCTGTGCCGGGCCCGCGTGGTCGCGCCAGTTGTCGGGGCGTCGTGGCCACAGCATCCAGCAACCGCGATGCGGCGCAAACTCAGCCGGCATGCGAAACCCGTCAGCGGCGGGTGTCGAGTCGAGCAGCGTACTCATTCGTGCATTCTAATGGGGCGCGGCCATTCGATGTCGGCGGCGTGATAAAATCCGCGCCACACGACGGCAGTGGGGTCACATAGGCCGCGTGTTACAGCGAAGGAGAACTACACATCATGACGACGGCTGCCAAAGTCACTCTCACGCCGCCAGCGGGCGGTGCCAAGATCAGCATCAAAGACGGCAAACTCAGCGTCCCGAACAATCCCATCGTGCCGTTCATCGAAGGCGACGGCACGGGTCCCGACATCTGGCGCGCGAGCGTACGCGTGCTCGATGCCGCGGTTGCCAAGTGCTACGGCGGCCAGCGCAAGATCCACTGGCTAGAAGTCTACGCGGGCGAGAAGTCCAACAAGCTCTTCAATACCTGGCTGCCCGACGAAACGGTTGCGGCCTGCCGCGAGTATCTGGTGTCGATTAAGGGGCCGCTGACCACGCCGGTAGGCGGTGGCATCCGCTCGCTGAACGTCGCGTTGCGCCAGTTGCTCGACCTCTACGTCTGCCTGCGCCCGGTGCGTTGGTTCAAGGGCGTGCCCTCGCCCGTCAAGGCACCCGAGAAAGTCGACATGGTGATCTTTCGTGAGAACACCGAGGACATCTACGCCGGCATCGAATTCGAACTCGGCAGCGAGGAGAACCGCCGCTTCAAGGAATTGTTCAAAGAACACTTCCCGAAGGCCTATGCCAAAATCCGCTTCCCGGATACCTCCGGCATCGGCATCAAGCCCGTGTCGCAGGAAGGCACCGAGCGGCTGTTCCGCGCCGCGGTCGAATACGCGATCGCCAACCAGCGCAAGAGCGTGACCATCGTCCACAAGGGCAACATCCAGAAATTCACCGAGGGTGCTTTCCGCAACTGGTCGTACGCGCTCGCCGAGCGCGACTTCCCGGGTCAGACCTATGGCTGGGAACAGTGGGAGCGCACCAAGGCGGCCGAGGGCGAGAAAGCAGCAAATGCCGAGATGGATGCCGCCAAGAAGGCCGGCAAGATCATCATCAAGGACGCGATTGCCGATATCACCCTGCAACAGGTGCTGACCCGTCCCGACGAATTCGACGTGCTTGCCACCTGCAACCTCAACGGCGATTACCTCTCAGACGCGCTGGCGGCGCAAGTCGGCGGCATCGGCATCGCGCCGGGCGCCAACATCAACTACCTCACCGGGCATGCCGTATTTGAGGCCACCCACGGCACAGCGCCGAAGTACGCCAATCTCGACAAGGTCAACCCGGGTTCGGTGCTGCTCTCCGGCGAGATGATGTTGCGCTACATGGGCTGGACCGAGGCGGCCGATGCCATCATCACCGCGATGGATCGCACGATCGCGCAGAAGACCGTCACCTACGACTTCGCTCGACTGATGGAAGGCGCGACCGAGGTCAAGTGCAGCGAGTTTGCGGACGCATTGATCCGTAATCTTTGACGGAATCGGCCGCAGTGTCCGCTGATGCTCTGTTGGAAAGCAGTGCGCAGCGGATTGCTGCGGCCTTCGCCGCCTACAACGGCGAATTTCGGACCATCACCCGACGCGCCAAGACTCGCTTCGAAGCGCGCGACTGGCAGGGCAGCCAGCAAGATGCCGTCGAGCGCATCGATTTATACGACAAATCGGTCAACCGCCTCGTCGAAGCGCTGCGCGGTCACTTAGGCGAGCGGGCGCAAGATCGCACACTGTGGCATGGCATCCGCAATCGCTTCCACTCCCGCACCGCCGGCCTGCCCGATGCAGCGTTTGCACGGACGTTTTTCAGTTCAGTCTCGCGACGCCTGCTAGGTACCGTTGGCGTGGCGCCCGAACTCGAGTTCACCGGCGATGACCTAGACCCCCTCGAGGGCGCAGGCGCCAACCCCGAAATCATCGAGTACGGTTTTAGGGGTGACCTGCACTTGCTGCTAGAGGATCTGCTCGGCAATCTGGAGTTGCGCTGTCCCTGGATCAACTTTGATCGCAGCGTCGCGCATGCCGTGCAGGACATCGAAGCCGCCCTCGGCAATCGCATGGGGCAGTCTCGCCTGCTGTCCGTGAAGGTGTTCAAGCCCATTTTCTTCCAGAGCACGCGCGCCTACATCGTCGGCCACCTGGCGACGGACATCGACACCCTGCCCCTCGCGATTGCGCTGCAGCACACCGAGCGCGGGCTCTTCATCGATGCCGTGATGCTCGACGAGGACGACGTCAGCGTGGTCTTCGGCTTCACCCGCTCCTACTTCCACGCCGATCTGGAACGAGTCATCGAGGCGGTAGTGTTTTTGCGCCAGCTCTTGCCGCGCAAGCCGCTGTCTGAGCTGTTCACCGTGCTCGGCCGAGCGAAACAAGGCAAAACCGAACGCTTCCGTGAAGTCACCCGGCACCTTGAGCAGTCCGACGATCAATTCGTGCACGCGGCGGGCGAGCGCGGGCTCGTCATGGTGTGCTTCACCCTGCCCTCGCTCGATGTGGTGTTCAAA
>VEQP01000060.1 GCA_018883185.1 Nevskiaceae bacterium
GGGATTCGAACCCACGAACACCTTGCGATGTTACTTGACTTCCAATCAAGCGCCTTCGACCGCTCGGCCACCTCTCCGATTCAAGCGGCAGCGGATGATATCAAGCCTGCGGGCGCTTGGGCGGAGCTGGGTTGAATTTGGGGGGCGTATCGATACACGGGGCATCGGCTGGCCGAGGCGCCTCCGGCGTCTGCAACGGCGGAATCGTCAGTGCCGCCCTGGTGTCAGCGGGGTCGAGACCCGCGGGAATCTTCAGCGGCGGGTTGTCCACAGCATTAGCGAAGTCGCCAGGCTTCGCGCAGCTGACCTTGAACAGCGAGCCACAGCCGGCAACAGTCAAACACAGCGACAGATAAAACACCGCACGGAAATAACGCATACGCAATTCTACCCGGTGAGACCTGCCCGTTCCATCGCCGAGCGAACCCGCGTGTGGAAGCGACTCGACAAGGGCGTCAGTGGCAAGCGAATGCCGGGACCGATCAGGCCCATTTGCTCGAGCACCCATTTGACCGGGATCGGATTCGCCTCGAGGAACAGGTTCTCGTGCAAGGCTTCGAGCCGCGTATCGATACGCGCCGCCCGCGTGGCGTCGCCCGCCAGCGCCGCCTCGATCATGGCCGCCATCTCGCGCGGCGCGACATTGGCTGTGACGGAAATCACCCCCTTGGCGCCGGCGAGCACCGCCTCGCGACAGGTGGCATCGTCCCCGGACAGCACGGCGAGACCTGGCGCCAGACGCTGCAGGTCGCGCACCCGCTCGATTTCACCCACGGCTTCCTTCAGGCCCACGATGTTAGGGACCGTGGCGAGGCGCGCCACGGTCGGCGGCAGCAGGTCCACCGCCGTGCGGCCCGGCACGTTGTAGAGCAGGATCGGGACGCTCGAGGCCTCGGCCGCAGCCGTGTAGTGCCGAATCAGGCCATCCTGTGTGGGTTTGACATAGGCCGGCGTGACGATCAGCAGCCCATCGACGCCCAGCGCACTGAGCCAGCGCACACGAGCCACGGTCTCCGCCGTACTGCTCGTGCCAGCCCCAGCAATGACCTTCATGCGACCCGCAACGTGCTCCAGCGCCGAGGTAGTCAGTTCCCGCAATTCCCCCTCGAGCAGAGTCGCGGACTCGCCAGTCGTACCACCGACGACGATGCCCGCCGTGCCATTGTCGAGATGGAAATCGAGGAGCCGCAACCATGCCGCGCGGTCGATAGCGCCGTTCGCGAGCATAGGGGTGACGATCGCGACCAAACTGCCAGAGAACATGTCCACCGCCAAAACAGGGAAATCCACGGGATGGTACGGGGCCATGGCGAACTCGCGCAACCTGTTCGCGATCCCCAGCCCTAAAGGCTAAACTGGCCGCACGGATGAAACAGCACATCGCCATATCGGCCATCGGGCCCGACCGTACGGGCCTGGTTCACGAACTGACCCGAGTCATCAGCGACTGCGGCGGAAATATCAGCGAGAGCCGTATGGCGAGTCTCGGCAACGAGTTCGCGATGGTCTTATTGGTGGCCGGCAATTGGCACTCGCTCGCGAAACTCGAGTCGGAGCTCGGGCGATTTGCTGCGGAAGCCGGGCTCACCCTGCACATGCATCGCACCGAGCCGCGCTCGGCTCGCACTGAGCTGCTGCCCTACTCCATCGACGCGGTCTGTCTAGACCAGACCGGCATCGTCTCCGCGCTGGCTGGGTTTTGTTCGGCGCGCGGCATCGACATCGCCGAGGTTGCGACCCGGATCTACCCGGCGGCGCACACCGGCGCATTGATGTTCGCCGTGCAGATGATTATCAACGTGCCGAGCAAACTGCACCTCGCGCATCTGCGCGAGGAGTTCATGGAGTTCTGTGACGCACGCAACCTGGACGCCATACTCGAACCGGTAAAATCCTGATATCACTCTCGCCCCGAAGGACGTTCACATGAGCAAAGCCGCTTCCGGCACCGTCAGCCTCGGTAAGAAAGTCCCTGATTTCACTGCTGTGACCACCGACGGTGGCGAGTGGCGGCTCAAAGAGGCGCTGGGTTCGAAGATCGTATTGTTCTTCTATCCCAAGGACATGACCCCCGGTTGCACCATCGAGGCGCGTGAATTCCGCGACCTGCAGGCTGCGTTTCGCAAGGCCGGCACGCTGGTCATCGGTGTGTCGCGCGATTCTTGCAGCTCGCACCAGAAGTTTCGCACCAAGGAGCAGTTGAACTACGAACTGCTTGCCGATGCCGACGAAGCGCTCTGCCAGCTCTTTGACGTCATCAAGGAAAAGAACATGTACGGCAAGAAGGTGTTTGGCATCGAACGCAGCACCTTCCTGATCGACGCCAAAGGCGTGCTGGCCGCCGAGTGGCGCAAGGTCAAGGCTGAGGGGCACGCCGCGATCGTACTCGCCGCAGCGAAAACCCTTTGAAGCGCCGCCGAAGCGCGCCACAACGGCGTCTGTTCGTGCTCGACACGAACGTGCTGATGCACGACCCGGCGTGCATCTTCCGCTTCGAAGAGCATGACATCTACCTGCCGATGGTGGTGCTTGAGGAACTCGATGCGCACAAGAAAGGCGTATCCGAGGCTTCACGCAACGTGCGTCAGGTCAGTCGGTTCCTCGATGAGTTGATGCGCAACGCGACCCGCGAACAGATCGAGTCGGGGCTCGCACTGCCCAACCATCTCTCCGGCAATCACGGCAAGGCGCCAAGTTCCGGCCGACTTTTTTTCCAGACTCAGCAGTTGAACATCAGCCTGCCCGAGAATCTCCCGGGGCACGGCAACGACAACGCCATCCTCGCCACCACACTTGCGCTGCAGGCTCTGCACAGCGAGACACGCGTGGTGCTCGTATCCAAAGACATCAACCTGCGCATCAAAGCTGCCGTCGTAGGCGTGCATGCCGAAGACTACTTCAGTGACCGGGCGATCGAGGATGCCGATGTTCTATCCACCGGCCACACAGCCTTGCCCGCGGACTTCTGGGAACGCCACGGCAAGAACATGCGCTCCTGGAAGGAAGGCAACAAAACCTTCTACGAGGTGAATGGACCATCCGTTGCGCAGTGGCAAACCAACCAGTTCGTGTACGAGGATCGCGAGGGCGGCATCGAAGCTCTGGTTCGACGGATCTCTGGACAAACCGCACTGCTCGAGTTGGTGCGTGACTTCCGTGCCGACCGTCATGGTGTTTGGGGCATCAGCGCGCGCAATCGCGAGCAAAACTTCGCGTTCAACCTGCTGCTCGATCCCGACATCGACTTCGTCACCATCTTGGGGCCCGCGGGCACCGGCAAGACGCTGCTGACCTTGGCTGCCGGATTGCTGCAGACGCTGGAGCACAATCGTTACGCCGAAATCATCATGACTCGAGTCACCATCCCGCTTGGTGAGGACATCGGTTTTCTGCCCGGCACAGAAGAAGAAAAAATGGAACCCTGGATGGGCGCTCTGATGGACAACCTCGAAGTGCTCACGCACAGCACCGAGGGCGGCAGTTGGGGGCGGGCTGCGACCAACGATCTGCTGCGCAACCGCATCAAAATTCGCTCGCTCAACTTCATGCGCGGCCGCACTTTCCTCAATCGGCTCGTCATCCTCGACGAGGCGCAGAACCTGACACCAAAACAAATGAAAGCTTTGGTCACCCGCGCAGGGCCGGGCACCAAGATCGTCTGCCTCGGCAATATCGCGCAAATCGACACGCCGTATCTCACCGAGACGACCTCCGGTCTCACCTTCGTGGTCAGCCGGTTTCAGGGCTGGGGCCACGCCGGTCACGTGACCTTGGTGCGGGGCGAGCGCTCGAGGCTCGCCGACTTTGCCTCTGAGACGTTGTGAACTCGGCGGACGGCAGACGGTCAGACTCAGCGATGCGCCCCACCCTCGCACTCTGCACTGCCGCTCTGGTGACCCTGCTGGCACTGCGCTCGGCCACGGCGCTCGCACAGGGTGCGAACGATCTGCCGGACATCGGCTCGGGCGCCAACTCCACGCTGACGATCAACGACGAGTACCAACTTGGACTGATGGTGGTCCGCGGCCTGCGCGATCAAGGCTTGATTCTCGAAGATCCTGAAGTCACCGACTACATCCAGAATCTCGGCAGCAAGATCGCTGCGCAAATCCAGGACTCCGAGCAGCGCTTCACGTTTTTCGTGGTCCGCGAGGGCAACATCAACGCATTCGCGCTGCCTGGGGGGTTCATCGGCGTCAATTATGGTTTGATCACCGCGACCGCCAACGAATCACAGCTGGCAAGCGTCATCGCCCACGAAATCGCGCACGTTACGCAGCGTCACATCGCCCGCTCTATTCAAGCGCAAGGTCGACAGGGCCTCGCATCCGCCGCGGCGCTGCTCGCCGCCATCCTCATCGGCATGACGACTGGTGCAAGTGATGCCGTGCAGGCGGGCATCGCCATCGCACAAGGCACGGCTGCTCAAGCGCAAATCAATTTCACACGCTCCAACGAATATGAGGCCGATCGTATTGGCATCGGTTATCTCGCCGCTGCAGGTTTTGACCCGCAGGGCATGCCCGATTTCTTCGAAACATTGAGCCGTCGCTCGGGCCTCGCCGGCGCCCAAGTCCCCGAATTCCTTCGCACCCACCCCGTCACCGCCAACCGTGTCGCCGAAACCCGTGAGCGCGCGGGGCAAATTCGCGCCGTCGTGCGTCAGCAGAGCGCCGCCTATGCCTTCGTTCGCGAGCGGGTACGCGTGTTGGGCGCGCCGCCCGATAATGACCTTCGGCCCTACTACGCAGCGCTCGCCGATCGTGGGCCGCTGACCCCGGCCCAGCGCTACGGCGAAGCGCTCGCTCGTCTCGGCGCCGGTGACCGGGAGCGCGCCGCAAGTGCGCTGGTCGAACTCGTGGCGGGGGAGCCACAAAGCCCGATGCTACAGGCCGCCCTCGGTCAAGCGCTGATGGCGGCGGATCGCATGGACACGGCGCTGTCGGTGTTGCGCCGCGCGCTCGAGGTGGCCCCGCGCAACGTCCCGCTCACCATCCGCTATGCGGAGGCACTGCTGCGCACATCGGGCGGAGCCAAAGAAGCGCACACGCTGTTGCTCGATCTTTTCAACAACGTGCCGCCGACCCCAGAGCAAATCCGTCTCACCGCTCTTGCGGCGAGCAGCGCCGGCGACAACGCCGATGCGGCGTATTACATGGGCGAGTACCACATCGTAGGTGGCAACCTGCCCGACGCCGTCAAACAACTTGAACTGGCGCTGGCTGACCCGTCTATTACTTCGGTGCAGCGTGCGCGTTTCGAGGCTCGCATGAAAGAAGTGCGCGACGCGCTGGCTGACAGCGGCAAACGTCGTCGCAGTCGCGAGCGGAGCCCCAGCTAAGCGCCCGTGGTTGCGCATGACTCGTGCCCGTTCGCGGAACTGCTAAAATCCGCTTCATGAATCGTCGTTTCCCTATTGCACTGCGCTGCGCTGCAGCCCTGTCTCTGCTGCTAATGACGGCTTGCGCCTCACTGCCTCAGAACGCGTCCGCCGACCCGCGCGACCCTTTCGAACGCTTCAACCGGGGTGCATTTGCCTTCAATGATGGGCTCGATCGCAGCATCGTTCGACCGCTCGCCCGAGGCTATAAGGCCGTCGCACCACAGAC
>VEQP01000040.1 GCA_018883185.1 Nevskiaceae bacterium
CCACCACGCGCATTCGCGGTTCCGAAAAACCGCGTGCCGTGATTCGACCAGACGACGATCGACCCGGCATCGCCGTTGTCCAACGCGCTGGCATCAAGCACTGCGTTCGCAGCAACGAAAGTGCGACTCGCATTTTGCTCGGGCCCCTCGCCGCGAAGGTTGCCGCCGATGAGGATATTGCCGCCGCCGCGATCGCCGGTCGCGTCCAATCGGGCTCCCTCGAGTACCGCCACCCGATCACCGAGAACCCTGATGGTGCCCCCAGTCTCTCCAGGGTCTGTTCCCGCCGCGGAAATGGCTCCGCTGACACTGACCACGCCCGCGGGTCCGCCGCTTAACGTGATGACGCCATCACGTTCCGAGATGCTGTTGGCTTGGACTAACCCACTTTGGTTGACCACCGTGCCAAGCGCATCCTGCGCCGCAACGGCCAACAAACTCACACGGCCACCGTCCGCGACGATCGCGCCAGAGTTCCGGATTGCCGCCCCCAACGCCGCCCCGTCGACCGAAAACCGAACGAGCCCATCGCCGTCGGTATCGATCTCGACGCGCGCACCGCTCGCGAGCCCCACTGAGCCTCGGTCGGCTCGAATAAAGCCCTCGTTGCTGACGCGTGAACCCGACAAAAGGACATAGCCATTTGGGCCAGCGGTGATGGTTCCTTCGTTAGACACCTCACCGAGGCCGGGGCCGGTGAACACATATCGGCCGGCTAAAAAATCCTCATCACGGATCGAATGCGCACTGGCGACAAAGGCACCGGTGTCGACGCTGGCACTGGGCGCGAAAAATACTCCGTGCGCATTGATCAAAAACACCCGCCCGTTTGCGGTGAGGCTGCCATAGATCCGCGACGCGTCGTTACCGACAACTCGATTCAGTGCAATCGCCTGGGCCGTGGGTTGAATGAACTGGACCTGCTCACCGGCGGCAATACTGAAGCTCTGCCAATTCAGGATCGCTTTGTTCGAAGACTGTTCGATCACCAGCTTGCCGTTGCTGATCGGGCGCACCACCGCATTGCCCGACACGACATCTACACCGGCAGGCAAACCGAATAGCTGAGGCCCAACGGCCAACCCAAAAACGAACGCCCAAAGCCGCGTGGAGCCGTGGTGACTCGTCATGGTGCCCATTGCGCCGAAATCCATACCCGCGTCCGGGAGCGAGAACTGTTAGCCGGAGACGAATCGAGCGGGGTTGCGGCCCAGGATGAAATCTGGAATCCCCTGCCAAACCCGACCGAAAAACCCGCACCGATTGAATCGAACGTGACGGTGTTTCGCTCGCCGGTCAGCTGGCTGTTAGTCGACGCGTTACGAACACGGTCGAACTTGCCGTTACCGATATCGTAAAACACACTCGCCTGCGCCGCGCCACCCAAAGGTCGAAATGGCAAGACGTGTCGGTACTCGAGTGAAGAAAAC
The DNA here is from genome assembly GCA_018883185.1 of Nevskiaceae bacterium. Classification (GTDB taxonomy): domain Bacteria; phylum Pseudomonadota; class Gammaproteobacteria; order Steroidobacterales; family Steroidobacteraceae; genus UBA964. The sequence continues at coordinate 1,431 of VEQP01000040.1, forward strand.
ACTCCTTGATCGACGACCGAACCAGCCTCGGCAAAGTACCCGCGGACACCACCCGGGCCTGTCAACCCCAATTTTTCGGCTGAAGTGAGATTCCGCGAGGCGAGCTGGGCAGACATCGTCCAAACCACACTGCCGTCCACCGAGACCGCCTGAACCCGCTGCAACTCGAAATTCAGCTTCTGGAAGTCACCATCGGTGCGCGGACCAAAATTGGATTGATCCACCGCCAAACTCAAAGCATCACGAATATCCAGCGTTCCAGCCGTGGCTTGAATCGCGAACCGCGTTACGGCGTCGGTGCCGAGTTGGCCATCAGCGAAATTACCGACCAAGCCTACACGACCTGACAAAACATCTTTTCGCGGCGCGAACTCCAGCACGTCAACTTCGTCTTTCAACGACTTGTAGTCGAGCCCGACTTGTAAGAAAAGATTGGACCCGCGGCTTCGCCTGATCGGATGCAGAGCCGCCAGCGAAAAGACGTCCGCCCGTCCCGACGCACCCAACTCGGCAAACGCGCCCCCGAGGACGTACTCGCTTCTAGTCGCCGTGAGCGATCCTTGAGTACCAAGCGGGCTTAGCGCCCCGCGATATTCAGCTCGATATAGCAAAGTCCCGGAGCGGTCAGCGCCTTGCAGGGTGGCACTCAGCACATCACCCCGACCCAGCAGGTTACTCACGCTTCCATTCAGACTCGCGCGATATTCACCAATCGCCGCCGGCCCGAAGTTATCGACACCCAGCCAAAGAGCCGGCGATCGACCTTCGCGGGACAGGGTAACGGCGACATCAGACTCCCCGACCTCAGTCCCCGGCGAGACCACGGCCGAGGCAGTGACACCTTCAAGATCTCGCAACAAGAGTAGCGGCGTCTCGAGGGTGGATTTCGCAATAAAGCCACCCGACGGCATTTGCTTTTCAAGTAAGGCCTGCGCGAACGGTAGCAACTTCTCCATGCCTGGTTCGGCGGTGACGGTCACAGCGCCAATCCGTGCCTCGAGAACCGCAATCTCCACTGTGCCGCCCTGAGACTGGAATGATTGCTCGGGGAAATAGACCGTGGTGAGAAGGTAGCCAGCTCGGCGATACTTCTCGCGTATTACTTCAGCTACTTCATTCAAGCCCTTGAAATCCATGTCCTGCCCGACGTACCGCTCAATCGAAGTCAGCAGCAACTGATCATCGAGAAGGTTCGCGCCGCGAATACGAAACGCAGCAGGTCTCAGTCGGAAATTGCTCGCCGACAACTCCACAGCCGGACGCGCAACTTGTAACTCGATGGTGTCAGAGGTCTCGGGAACCGTCGCCAACTGTTTCTGCGGATCTTGGGGTGAGCCGCTTGAGGGCACCGATTGGCAAAAAGCGGTGGAGACGACTAGAGACGCGAAAACCGCTAATAAAACGCAGAATTGCGAAGACCGCCGCGTCGAATTCAAAGCGTCAGCACCTGCTCCCACCCCGCTGAGGCCAGGCCTCAACATTGAAGAGATGAGTATCGTGAGTTACACCACACTTCACACACGAATTGGTTTCAATTCGGAAGTAACCTACACGGCATCGCGGCAGCTAGAAGCCGTAGACGATGTTCAGCGTAGTGAGCGTATCGGTCTTCTTACGCCCCACCGGCGGATCGGTGTTGTAGCGAACGCCGAATCCCGCTGCGAGCGAGAGGCTGTCGGTCATCTTGACCTGCAACGCCAACTCGTTTGACATGAACGTGTTCTCCGAGCCCGCCTCGATGACGAACTTGTCGACAAGCTTTGTGGTCTCGGTCAGCGTGTGCTCGTACTTGAGTTCGCCGCCAAAAATCGCATTGTCGAACTCCTTGCCGTTCAGTGCATTTTTCAGTCGTCGGTAACCGGCACCTGCCTGCCCGCTGAGCTTAGTCGTTTCGGTGTCGATGAACTTGTGACCGATACCCGTCGTGAGGCTCGCTTGGTAATCGAAGCCACTGAACCGATCGTCTTCATAGCGCACCCCCGCGTACCAATACGACCGGTCGCTGAACTTGTAATCGGTCTGCCAGAACGCGTTGTAGCGCTCGGCATTTTTCTCTCCGTCGTTCGTGGCCCGCAGGGCCGCCACTCCGAAACCATTCTTCCATTGCTCGGACTCTTCGGCCATGTCGAGCTTGGCATTGACCGTATCCGCTTCCGAGTTGCCTCGGGCCATCACCACGCCGAGCTCGCCCTTACCCTTCCATTCCGCCGCAGCCAGCGGCGCAAACAGCGCGATCGCAACCGCGGCCATGCCGTGTAACCTCATCATCATCTCTCCCAGTTGAAAAATCGTGCGTCGACCCAATTGTTGAAGCCGGGCATTGTGCCTTGTTTCGGAGTTTGCGACATGGGTCAGGTCAGCGGCGTTACAAGCGCCAACTTCCAGAGCGCCGTACTCGAGCATTCGCGTCTGGAGCCAGTTCTGGTGGACTTCTGGGCCCCGTGGTGTGGACCCTGTCGAACCCTTGGCCCCGTGCTAGACCAGTTAGCGGCCGAAACACAGGGGCTCAAGGTGGTCAAACTCAATACCGACGAGGAAGGCAGCATCGCAGCGCAATACGCGATCCGCAGTATCCCGGCCGTCAAGTTGTTTCGAGACGGTCGAGTGGTCGATGAATTTGTCGGCGCACAGCCACTCGGGGCCGTGCGTGAGTTCGTTCGGCGCCACCTATCCAAGGGCTCGGCCACGGGCTTAGAAGCGGCACGTTCGCTGCGCGCCTCGGGCCAGCTCACTGCAGCACTGGAACAATTGCGAACGCTGCACGCAGCCGAGCCCACGGATGATGAGGTAGCAGCGGAGCTTGCGGAATGCCTCGGACTCACCGGCGACCCCGCAGCCGGCCGCACCCTGTTGCAAGGCCGCTCACCTCAGGCACAAGCCTCCCCTGCGGTCAAACACGCCTATGCAACGCTGCATTTCGTCCAAGTGGCTCTGTCACCCGACGAAACAGATGCGATTCAGACGGCGCGCGTCACAGCCGCGCGCGAATTACTGCGCGCTCGGCACAACGAGGGCATCGACGCCCTGCTCGCGGCTGCCGGCCGCAACCGCCGCTATGCCGTCGGCGCCGGCAAGGAAGACCTGCTCGAGGCATTCGTTCTCGCGGCCGCGGACGAGACGCTGGTCGCCGCGGCGCGTCGCCGATTGGCAGCGCTGCTGCACTAACGGGTGCCGCTACCGAGACAGTAACGAACTGCCTTGCGAGCGTGGCTCAGTCGTGCGCCTCGCGGCGCAGTCGCGCCGCTTCGTCTGCGCCGAGATAGGCCTTGATCAGTCGGCGCACCAGATAGAGCAAGGGGATCATCGCGATCGCCGCCAACATCTTGTAGACGTAGTTGACCGTGCCTACCGCCAAAAACTGCGCCACCGGCCACTTCTGGGGACCCAACACAAATGCCACGTAGAGCACTACGAAGCTGTCAATCAACTGCGACACCGCCGTAGAACCGGTCGCCCGCAACCAAATGTGACCTTCACCCGTGAGTCGACGAATACGTTGGAAAACGGCGACGTCTACCAACTGACCGATCAGGAATGCGATCAGCGAGCCACCGATGATCCACAAGCCCTGACCGAAGACCTGGGCGTAAGCGTGCTGGATATCCGGCACGCCCAGTGAGCGGTTGGCTTCGATCCAGAACCCTGCGGGCGCCAATCCGATCGCCAGATACGCTCCGGCAAAGGCATAGCAGATGAACAACACGGCGGTCCACGAGATAAACCGTACGCCGCGTAGGCCGTAGTACTCGTTGATGATATCCGTCATCACGAAAACAAAAGGCCAGAGCAGCACCCCAGCCGTGAAGTTCAAGGTGCCGGAGACCCCGAGCAGCGACCACTCGAACGGCGCGATGCCGAGCGTATCCTCCAGCGAGAAGATTTTCACGCCGACGAATTCGGCCATCAATGCGTTGGTGAGGAAAAACCCCGCCAACGCGATGAACAGCCGATTAGCCCGGGACGCCGTGGTGCTCATTCTGCCGTCTCCGTTCAGTACGGCGTGCAGAAACAGTGAGCGTACAAGCGATCGGCCACGGCCATACGGTTGAACCGAGCAACCTCACGCTCGACGGGACCAAAGTCCCGCCGCACGCCCTGCGCCAACGCCAGCGTCGCGGGATCCACACCCGCAGCGCGGATCATCACGCCGGCACCCCACACCTTGAAATTGGCCAGCAACTCCTGCGCGAAGCTTTTCTTTGGCTCGCGATAGTCGAGCTCGTACTTGCCTTCCGTAAGCTTGGCGCGCTTGGCTGCAGCGGCAATGGCCTCATCGAGTGAGCCAAGATTATCGACGAGACCCAATCGCTTGGCGTCACGCCCCGCCCACACTCGTCCCTGTGCGATGGCATCGACCTGATCGCGCGTCTTGCCACGACCGACCGCCACGCGCGCGAGGAAGTCCTCATAGCCACGCTCGATGATCGACTGCAACAACGTGCCAGCCGCCGACCCGATCGGCCGATCAATGCGCAACTCGCCCGACAGCGGTGTCGTACCCACACCATCGACGCCAATGCCCAATTTATCGAAGGTGCGGGGCGCCGTCGGGAACAGCCCGAAAATACCGATGGACCCGGTAATAGTGGCCGGGCTCGCCCAGATCTCATCGGCCGGTGCGGCGATGTAGTAGCCACCCGATGCTGCCAGATCACCCATCGAAACCACGATCGGCCGCTTGGTCTTCTTAAAGGCAAGCAGTTCGCGATGGATCTTTTCGGAGGCCGTCACACTGCCTCCCGGACTGTCGATACGCAGCACGAGCGCCTTGATGTCCTTATCGAGGCGCGCTTCGCGGATGAGCTCCGCCATGTCGTCGCCTGCGATCACACCACCACCACCACTGCCATCGACGATCTCCCCTGAGCCGATCAAAACGGCGACGCGAGCATCCGGATGCCGCGAGATCTTGTCCTCGGCACGAACAACACGAAGGTAATCTTTGAGCGATACCGACACGAAGCTGTCCTTGTCTTCGTCCTTGGACGAGAGCGCCTCGATGCGCTTTTCGACTTCGAGCGGGGTCTTCAAAGCGGTGATCAACTTGGCGTCGAGCGCGACTTTGGCGGTGTCGCCCTTGGCCATCTTGACGACCGGTGTCAGCGTGTCGACGTAGGTACGCAACGCTGCAGGCTCCATGCCTCGCGCCTTGCCCACGGCCGTCAGGTAGGTATCCCAAAGCGAATTGACGAAGGCTTGGCTCGCCTCGCGATCTTCCGGCGACATGTCATCGCGAATGTAGGGTTCCACAGCGCTCTTGTAGGTGCCGACGCGGAAAACATTGACGTCGATCCCGAGCTTTTCCAACGCCGACTTGTAGTAGTTGCGATAGCGCTCGTAGCCCTCGAGGATCACCGCACCCATCGGATCGAGGTAGATCTCATCCGCGTGCGCTGCGACGTAGTAGCTATCGCGGGAGTAGCCCGTGGCATACGCAACCACCTTTTTGCCCGACTTGCGGAAGTCACTGACCGCCCGCGCAAACTCATCGAGGGTCGGCTGCCCGGCACCCGTCATGGCGTCGAAGTCCAACACGAGAGTTTTGATGCGATCGTCATCGCGCGCCGCCTCGATGGCGTCCGTGATGTCGCGCAGCGTTGTCTCGCCGCGGCCGAGCCCTCGAGCTTCGGCGATGGCGAGCTCGAGGGGGTCTCCAGTCGGTTGCTCGACGATCTCGCCCTCAGGCTGGATTACGAGCGCCGCATCCTGCGGCAGCTTCGGAATCGAGCCACTCATGGCGCCGACCACGAATCCGAATATCACGAGCAGCAGCACGAGGTGCAGGACCTTACGCAGACTGTCTAGCCCCTTGAACACGAAACCGAAAAACTTGCGCATCGAGATACCCCTCGCCTAAACGCCACGATTAAAAGAAATACGGTAGATCACGCCCGCCAGATCGTCCGACACCAGCATGGAACCATCCGGCAACGACAGCAGGTCGACCGGTCGACCGACGACCTTGCCCTCAGCCGTCAGCCAGCCACCCACGAACTCCTCGTACGCGACGGCGCGATTGCCCTGCAGGCGCACCCGAGTCAGTCGGTAGCCGGATTTTTCGCTGCGGTTCCACGACCCATGCTCGGCGATGATGGCATCGCCACTGCGATCGAAGAGCACGCCAAGCGGTGCCACGTGAGCACCCAAAGATTGCACCGGGCGGCTGATGGCTTCGCACTTGCCCAGCGCGCCGAACTCAGGATCACGCACATCCGCGCCATGGCAGAACGGAAAGCCGAAATGCTCCCCGGGCTTGGAGAGCCGATTGAGTTCGCAAGGCGGCACGTCATCGCCCAACATGTCGCGTCCGTTGTCTGTGAACCACAGTTCACGGCTGCGCGGATGCCAGGTGAAACCAACCGAGTTACGCACACCGCGGGCGACGACCTCGCGCCCTAAGCCATCCGGATTCATGCGCACGATCGTTGCGTAGCCTTCCTTGTCACGATCGCAAACGTTGCACGGTGCGCCGATCGCCACGTAAAGCTTGTCATCGGGGCCGAATGCCATGTAGCGCCAGCCGTGATGGCGTTCAGCAGGCAAGGTCGTCACGACCACCGGCGCTGGCGGCGATTGCAGGCGGTTGTCGATGTCGTCGTAGCGCAGGATGCGATCAATTTCGGCGACGTAGAGCGAGCCCTTGCGATAGGCCACGCCGTTTGGCGTGTTGAGCCCAGAGGCGATCGTCAGCACCTCGCGCGAGCCGTCGGCCCGCGTCCGCACCGCATACACGCGTCCGCCCCCGGTGCGGGTACCGACAAACACGGTGCCCCGCGACGAGCGAGCCATCGAACGCGCATTGGCCACACCGTCGACCCAGACCTCGATCTTGACCCCGGAGGCCAAACGAAACGCAGAGAGATCCGGGGCTGCGGCGATTGCCGCAGCCGGTAATCCGACCGACAGGCCGAAGAGAACCCATGAAGCCGCAACTGCGGCAAGAAACCGACCCATGTGCTTCCTTGTCAGGGACGAGGCATCCCGCGACGGGGATGCCGGAAAGTCTAGCAACGGGCCGCTCGCGACGCCATGCGAGACGGTGAGCCTCGCATGGCGTCTGCAGCGAATGAAGGGAGGATCAGACCTTTTCTTCGATGCGGGCAGCCTTGCCCGAAAGGTCGCGGAGGTAGTAGAGCTTCGCGCGACGCACGTTGCCGCGACGCTTGATGCTGACGTCGGCAATGGTGGGGCTGTGCGACTGGAAGGTACGCTCGACGCCTTCGCCATGCGAAATCTTGCGGACCGTGAACGAGGAGTTGAAGCCACGGTTGCTCTTGGCGATCACGACTCCCTCGTACGCCTGCACGCGTTCGCGGTCACCCTCGACCACCTTGACGTTGACGACCACGGTGTCGCCCGGCTTGAAATCCGGCAGTACGCGCGTGGCACGGCGCTTTTCCATTTCGGCAATCACGTTAGCCATTGTCTTCCACCTCTCGCTCGGCGAGATATTCCTGCAACAGCGCATTATCCTCAGCGGACAACGCGCGACCTGAACCCAGCGGCTGCAGCAGTTCGGGCCGACGCACCCAGGTACGTCCGATCGACTGCTTCATCCGCCACCGCCGGATGAGCGCATGGTTTCCACCCTGCAGCACTTCCGGCACTTTCCGACCTTCCCACTCCACCGGCCGCGTGTAATGCGGCCAATCGAGCCGACCGGCGGTGAAGGACTCCTCCTCGCTCGAGCGCTCATCGCCAAGCGCCCCGGGGAGCAACCGCACCACCGCGTCGATGATCGCCAGCGCCGCGAACTCGCCGCCCGAGAGGACAAAATCCCCGAGCGACACTTCGCGATCGATGCGCGACTCGATCACCCGCTGGTCGAGCCCCTCATAGCGACTCGCCACCAGCACCATTCCAGGTCCGGCTGCGAACTGTCGCGCCATGGCCTGATCAAACTTCTCGCCTTGCGCGGAGAGGTGGATCCGCGGCAGCCCCAGAGCCGCCACCGAATCGATCGCCGCCGCCCAGGGGGCCGGTGTACCCACCATACCCGGGCCGCCCCCGTAGGGTCGATCGTCGACGGTGCGGTGCGCATCCGTCGCCCACTCGCGTGGATCCACACACTCGACCGAGGCCAAACCGCGCTGTAAAGCGCGACCCAAGACCCCATGCGCCACCGCCGACCGAACGAGTTCGGGAAACAGTGTGACCAGCACGATTCGCACCGCCCCAGCCCTCAAAAATCCGCCGGCCAGTCGACCGTGACGCGACGCGCGTCAGCATCGATCTGCCGAAGGTGTTGCGGCGTCACCGGTAACCAGCGTTCGCGATCACCGCGCACCACCATCACCGGGTTCGCCGGGAAGTCCTCGAACCGATCGAGCACCCCCAACTCCACCCCTTCGAGGTTGCGTACCACATAGCCGACCAAGTCGATGCGGTAGTGCTCTCCCTCTGCCGCCGGCGGCAACGCCGCCCGCGGCACTTCGATTCTCAAGCCCACGTGCTGCTCCGCAGCCTCGCGAGTCGTCACTCCTTCTAACCGGGCCTCGAGACCTTGGCCAGTGACCCGGGTCTCAGCGAACTGGACCGGGCTGCGCCCCGCTGGACTCACCAAGTACCACTCTTCGTAACCGAACAGGGCCTCAGGAGGATCCGTCCAGGACTGCAGGTGTTGCCAGCCCTTCAAGCCTTTCGGTCGCCCAAGGCGTCCGAGTTCCACCCACTCCGCAGTCATGCGCGGCGGGTGAACGAGCGACTCAGGCAGCCGCCTGGGTCGCCTGCTTGCGGTAGTCGCTGACCAGCGTCTTCACGCGGTCAGACTGCTTGGCGCCCTTGCTCAGCCAATAGTCGATGCGCGCGAGGTCGAGCTTCAGCTTCGGCTCGCTCTTGCGCGCCACAGGGTTGAAAAAGCCCACGTTTTCGAGGCTCAAACCGCCCTGACGCTTGCGACTGTCAGTTACCACGACGTGGTAGAAAGGCGAATTTTTGGCACCGCGCCGGGTCAGTCGAATCGTCACCATAGGTCAACACGCTCTCGGTCTAAGGTCATCGCGCCCCTAGCACCGAGCCGGGGGGCCGAAAAAGAGCGCGGAGTCTACAGAAATCAGGGACTTGATGGAAGGCCCGCACCGCGCTCAAGGGCGCGGGAAACCGGGCGGCAGCCCGCCACCCTTGAGACTGCCGAGCAGACGCTTGAGTTTGCCGCCTTTCATGCTCTTCATCATCCGCTGCATGTCCGCGAACTGCTTGAGCAGTCGGTTCACATCCTGCACCTGAGTACCGGAGCCGGCCGCGATCCGTCGCCGTCGCGAACCGTCGATTAGCTCGGGTTTACGCCGCTCCTTGTGGGTCATCGAATTGATAATGGCAATCTGGCGTCGGACCTGCGCGTCGCCCACTGCAGCCGGCATAGCGCCGCGAGCGAGCTGGGCCGGCAGCTTATCCATCAGCGCATCGAGCCCCCCCATGCCCTGCAGTTGCTCGAGCTGGCCCTTCAAATCGTAGAAATCGAAACGCCCGCCCCCCACCACCTTGCGGGCGAGCCGCTCAGCCTCAGCCGCATCGACCTTACCCTGCACCTGCTCGACGAGCGCCACCACGTCGCCCATGCCGAGGATGCGCCCGGCCATGCGCTCGGGGTCGAAGGGCTGCAGTGCATCGAGCTTCTCACCGACGCCGACAAAGACGATGGGCTTACCGGTGATCTGGCGAACCGACAAGGCCGCGCCACCGCGCGCATCGCCATCCGCCTTGGTCAGAACGATACCGGTGAGATCGAGTGCGGCCGAGAAGGCTTTGGCCGAATTCAGTGCATCCTGGCCCGCCATGGCATCGACGACAAACAGCCGCTCGTGCGCCCCGATCGCCCGATCGATGGCACAAACTTCGTCCATCAGCTCCGTATCGACGTGCAGGCGACCCGCCGTGTCCACGATAAGCGCGTCGAATACACCGAGTCGCGCCGCCTCGAGTGCCGCTTGGGCAATGGCAACCGGATCGCCTGCCGCGTCGGCCGCATGGAAGGACGCACCCACCTGCTCGGCCAGGCGCTGTAGCTGGAGGATCGCAGCCGGTCGCCGCACATCGGTGCTGACGAGCAGCACGCGCTTCTTACGGCTCTCGATCAGCCAACGTGCGAGCTTTCCGGCCGTAGTGGTTTTGCCCGCGCCCTGAAGCCCAGCCAGCAAGACCACAAACGGCGGCTGGGCCCGGAGCTCGAAACCCTCACGCGCCCCGCCCATGAGCTCTACCAGCTCCCGGTGCAGGATCGACACGAACACCTGACCCGGTGTGAGACTGGTGGCGACCTCCGCGCCCTGAGCTTTCAGCTTGACGGCGTCGATGAAAGTCTTGATGACCGGCAAGGCCACGTCGGCCTCGAGCAAGGCCATGCGGACCTCGCGTAGGGTCTCGACGATGTTGTCCTCGCTGATGCGTCCCTTGCCCTGCAGGTTCTGGACGGTTTTGGCGAGTCTTTGACTCAGGTTTTCGAACATCGGATGATTATAGCCGTGAGTGATCCTTCGCTCCCTTTGCTGTTAGCGCTGCTTGGCGTTTGTATGCTGTTCTCGGCGTTCTTCTCGGGTACCGAGACGGCGCTCATGAGCATCAACCGGTATCAGCTGCGCACCCTCGCCAACAAGGGCCATCGCGGCGCGCAGCTCGCCGAGAAACTGCTCTCCCGCCCCGATCGCCTGATCGGCCTGATCCTGCTTGGCAACAATCTGGCCAACAATCTGGCCGCCACCCTCGTCGCCATCATCGTGCTGCGCACTGCAGGCGAAGAATGGGTTGCGGTGGGTGCCGGCGTGCTGACGCTCGTGATGCTGATCTTCTGCGAAGTGGGACCCAAGACCTACGGTGCACTGAACCCGCGACCGCTCGCCCTGCTCTCCTCGTATGCCTACACCGCCCTGCAGTGGCTGCTGCGACCGTTTGTCTACGTGATCAGCTGGGTCACCAACGGTGCGCTGCGCCTCGTTGGACTCAACGTCGACCGGCACACTCAGCAAACCACCTTGTCGCGCGAGGAGTTGCGCACCGTCGTTGCGGAGTCTGGCGTCATGATCCCGCGCAGCCACCAGCAGATGCTGATGGGCATACTCGACCTCGAGCGCGTGACCGTAAACGACATCATGATCCCGCGTCAGGACATTGCCGGGATCGATCTCGAGGAAGACTGGGAACGCATCTTAGAGCAACTGCGTCAGACACCACACACGCGCCTGCCGGTCTATCGTGGCGACATAGGCCAGATGATTGGGCTCGTGCACATGCGACGCATCGCGCAAGAACTCGCCCGCGGCGACTTCGATCGCGAACGACTTGAGGAAGTCGCCCGCCAGCGTGAACCCTACTACGTGCCCGACAACACGCCGCTGACGGTGCAGCTCGCGAACTTCCAACGCGAACGCCGCCGCTTCGGCTTCGTGGTCGATGAGTACGGCGATGTGCTCGGGCTCGTCACGCTCGAAGACATCCTCGAAGAAATTGTCGGCGAGTTCACCAACGATCCAGCCACCGTCTCGCGCCGCGACGTACATCGCGAGGCCTCGGGCTCGGTCATCGTCAATGCCAGTGCCACGGTTCGCGCATTGAACCGCACTATGAATTGGTCGCTGCCGACCGATGGACCGAAGACGCTGAACGGCGTGCTGCTCGAGCGACTCGAGACCATGCCGACCGCAGGCACCGCCCTGCAACTCGGGTCACTGCAAATCGAAATCCTGCAGATGGGCGAGAACACGATCCGCACGGTGCGCGTGCGGGAGGCTTCTGAGCGCTGACCCCGCGGTGGCGCTAACCCGAAAAGGCGCGCTGCAGCGCAGCCGCCAAGGTCGGTGCCCCGAAGACCGCGAGCCCCTCAATGGGACGCCGCGGCGCGTTGGCCTCAGCGACGATGGCTTGACGGAAGCCCTGCTTGGCGGCTTCTCGCAAGCGCTCCTCGCCATAGGGCACGGGCCGTAACTCGCCGGTCAGGCCGATTTCCGCGAACGCAACGAGAGTTGCCGGCAACGCCCGATCGCGCAGGCTCGAGGCCAATGCCAACAGCACGGGCAAGTCGCCCGCCGTCTCACTCAAAGACAAGCCGCCTACGACGTTGGCGAACACATCGTGATCTTGCAGCGACAGGCCGCCGTGGCGGTTCAATACGGCCAGCAGCATCGCGAGTCGCGTGGTGTCGAAACCTTGTGCCACGCGCCGCGGATTGCCGAAACGCATCGCATCGACCAGCCCCTGAATCTCCACCAATAACGGCCGCCCGCCCTCGCGCATCACCGTCACCACGCTACCGGCAGCCACCTCGGTCGGACGGGCAAGAAAGATTGCCGACGGGTTCGCCACCTCGCGAAGCCCCGCCTCGGTCATGGCGAAGAACGCGAGCTCGTTCACCGCACCGAAGCGATTCTTCGTGGCCCGCACAATGCGGAAGCGCGAGCCGGCATCACTCTCGAAGTACAGCACTGTATCGACCAGATGCTCAAGCACCTTGGGGCCGGCGATCGAACCCTCGCGAGTGACGTGCCCGATGATGCACACGGCAGTGCCGGTGCGCTTGGCATAGCGCACGAGGGCGGCTGCGCATTCGCGCAATTGCGCCACGCCGCCAGCGCTCGAGGGCACCTCGGGCGAAAACACGGTTTGGATGGAGTCGATGACGAGCATGGCGACGCGCTGCTGCTCGGCGGAGGCGAGAATACGCGTCAGATCCGACTCCGGAACGATCTGCAACGCCGGCGCCTCAAGACCCAACCGCCGCGCCCTTGCACGCACCTGCTGCGTCGACTCCTCGCCTGTCGCGTAAAGCACCGGCGCACCACCGGCCACGCTCGCCGCGACCTGCAACAGCAAGGTCGACTTACCGATCCCCGGATCACCCCCAAGCAGGATGACACTCCCCGGCACGATGCCCGACCCCAGCACCCGATCGAACTCGGCTAGACCGCTCTCGAGGCGACGACTGGCCTGCTCGCCCTCGAGACGACCCAGCAGCGCCTGCGACTCAACGGGGTTCGCTGCGGCGCTGGCGCTGCTGGAGGGCGCACGCTGCGCCGCCTCCATGGTGTTCCATTCCTCGCAATGAGGGCACTGACCTTGCCACCGTGGCGTTTCGCCACCGCAAGCGCGACAGACAAAGATGGAACGCAGACGAGCCATGGGTGCATCGATGCTAGCACGCGAAATACACCGGAAAGAGCATGCCGGACCCAAGCCGCTCGGGCAGTACACTGCACCGATGATCCAGTTTCGCGAAACTGCAGCCCGCAGCGATCTTGGTCGGCAACGACGCCGCAACGAGGATCGCTTCCACGCGCAAGCTGCTCCCGGTCTGCTGTTGGTGGCCGATGGCCTTGGCGGCCACAATGCCGGCGATGTCGCGAGCACCATCGCGATCACCACCTGCAGCGAGACGCTCACCGCCCTGGGCGGCGCCCGTGAGCCGGAGCAACTACGGTTGGCTGTGGCGGAGGCCAACGCAGCCATTTTCGCCGCGGCCAGCAACACGCCACGCTGGTTCGGCATGGGGACGACTCTCGTTGCCGCCGCACTCTGCCAGGGCCGTCTCGCGGTGGCGCATGTCGGCGACTCGCGGCTCTATCGTCTTCGCGGCGCTCGCCTCGAGCGACTCACGCGCGATCACTCCCTCGCCGAAGATCTACTGGCCCGCGGCTACAGCACCACCGAGGCGCTGCGACGTGCCGAGAGCAAAGCGTTGACGCGCGCCCTGGGCCCGTCACTCGACGTTGAAATAGATCTGGCGACCTTCGACATGCACACCGACGATGTACTACTGCTGTGCTCGGACGGGCTGCACGGCATGATCGACGATGCCGAAATCGCGGCCCAACTGACGGCCGGGAGACTGGCCGGCGACTCACTTGAATCGCAAGCCGAGACGCTCATCGCGCTCGCCAATCAGCGCGGCGGTCAGGACAACATCACCGTCGTACTCGGCCTCTGCTGAGCTCGTAGTCGCGTTGCGCGACTAGTCCAAGTACTCGAACACAGCCCGGCGACCCACGCCGCAGAGCAGTTCGTACGCGAGCGTGCCTGCCGCAGCGGCCACTTCATTCACCGGCAAGCCTCGACCCCAAAGCACGACGGGCGAGCCGACTTTCGCCTGGGGCAGGTCAGTCACATCCACAGCGATCATGTCCATCGACACCCGCCCCGCAAGGGGCGCGCGCTGCCCCTCGATCAACACGGGTGCACCCGAGGGGAGATGCCGCGGCACGCCGTCGGCATAACCCGCAGCGACGATCGCAATGCGGGAAGGTCGACTGGCGCGCCACGTGGCCCCGTACCCCACCGACTCGCCCGCCGCCACGCATCGGATCGCGATCACGGCGCTCTGCAAGGTCATGACCGGCGTCAATGCAAACTCCACGTCGGCGCGGGAGGCACAAGGCGATGCGCCGTACAACCCGATGCCGGGGCGGATCCAATCGCCGTGGGACTTAGGCCACAGCAAGACACCGGCCGAGTTGGCAAGGCTGAACTCGGGTACCTCGCCACCGGTGGCAGCCCACAGGCTATGGGCGGCGAGGAAAGCCTCGGTTTGCTGCGCCGTCATCGCGGCGTCATCATCCGCGCGCGCAAAGTGGCTCATCAAGCGAACACGCGAGGGCGTTTGCAACAGTGAACGGAGTCGTGCCTGAACGCCAGGCACATGCTCAGGCCTGAAGCCCAGACGATTCATGCCCGTATCAATCTTGATCCACAACTCCTCGCCCGCCGCAGGCTCCGCCTCGAGCATCTCGAGTTGCGAATTGTCGTGCAGAACGAGATCCAGGCGGTGAGCCCGCGCCAGCCGTAGCTGAGCGATCGAAAATACGCCCTCGAGCAGTACGATGCGCTGCGCGAGACCCGCCTCGCGAAGCTCGATGGCTTCCTCAAGCCGCGCCACCGCAAAACCATCCGCCGCGCCGAGGGCTCTTGCCACGGGCAGCACGCCATGCCCGTAGGCATTGGCTTTGACGACAGCGAGAATCTTTGATCGCGGCGCTGCCCGTCTGAATATCTCGAAGTTGGCGCGCAAGGCCGCCAGATCGATGAGCGCACGCAGCGGACTGTTTGCCGGGGCACCCATGCGCTGCGGCGCTGAAGTCAGCGCAGTACGCCCTCGGCGTAAGAATCCGGCGCGTAGTTGACGAAGCGCGAATACTGCCCCTGAAAGGTCAGCACGAACGTGCCGGTCTCGCCATTGCGGTGTTTGGCCAGATCGATCTCCGCCATGCCTCTCTTGGTGGTGTTCTTGTCGTAGACCTCTTCGCGGTAGATGAGCAGGATCATGTCCGCATCCTGCTCGATGGCACCCGATTCGCGAAGGTCAGACATAACCGGCTTCTTGTCGACACGCTGCTCGACACCGCGGTTGAGCTGCGAAAGCGCGATCACGGGGCAATGCAATTCTTTGGCAAGCGCCTTCAGGCCGCGGGAGATCTCGGCGATCTCGGTAGCGCGATTTTCTTTGTTGCCAGGAACCTGCATCAGCTGCAGGTAGTCGACCACGACCAAGTTCAAGCCGTGTTCTCGGTGGATGCGCCGTGCCCGCGCCCGCAGTTCGGTGGGCGTGAGGCCTGGCGTCTCGTCGATGAATATCTTGGCCTCGGACAACTGCCCGGCGGCACCGGTAATACGCGGCCAATCCTCATCGCTGATCTGTCCGCTGCGGATGTGCTGCAAACTGACCCGGCCGATCGAGGAGAGCATGCGTGTCATCAACTGCTCGGAGGGCATTTCCATCGAAAAGATCACGACGGACGCCTTTACGTCGCCCTTGAGCGCAGCGTATTCGGCCATGTTGACGGCGAAGGTGGTTTTTCCCATCGAGGGCCGCCCGGCCACCACCACCAAATCGCCACCCCGCAAACCACCGGTCTTGCGATCGAATTCGTCGAAGCCCGTGGGCAGACCACGCATGCCCTCAGGGTTGTTGTGCCACTCGTCGATTTGGTCGATGAGCCCCGGCATGAGCGTCTGAACGGCGACCGCGCCCTCGCGCTGACCGCGCACACCCTGCTCGGCGATGGCGAACACCTTACCCTCGGCAACTTCGAGCAACTCGCGCGCCGTCTCGCCCTCGTTGTTGAAGACTGATGCCGCGATATCGGTACCGGCCTTGAGCAGTTGGCGCAACAGCGAGCGTTCGCGGACGATGTCTGCATAGGCGCGAACGTTGGCGGCGGTTGGGGTGTCGCGCGCGAGCGCGCCAAGGTAAGCGAGCCCCCCGACCTCGACCAGCTTACTGCTGCGTTCGAGATGCTCACTGACCGTGACCGCATCGGACGGCCGACCTTGCGTGGCCAAAAAGCCGATGGCTTCGAAAATGACGCGGTGGTCCGGCCGGTAGAAATCGTCGGCCCGCAAGACGTCGGCGACGTTATCCCAAGCGGTGGAGTCGAGGAGCAGGCCGCCCAAAACGGCCTGCTCCGCCTCGATCGAATGCGGCGGCGTCCGGACTTCTCCGCCGCGGGCACTCATGCCGGGATCACTCCTCGGCGGCGACGGTCACCGCCAGCTGCACATCGAAGTCCGTGTGCAGGTGAAGGACGACCTGATGGTCGCCGACCATGCGGATCGGACCGTTCGGCAGACGCACTTCCGAGCGCGCCACCTTGTGGCCCTGAGCCGAGCACGCTTCGGCGATGTCGGTGGTACCGATGGAGCCGAACAGCTTGCCTTCGCTGCCGGCCTTGGCGGTGATACGCAGCGTGAAATCCTTCAGAGCCGCCGCGCGGCTCTCGGCATCGGCGAACTGTTCGCGAGCCAGTTTCTCAAGCTCGGCGCGACGAGCCTCGAACTTGGCAATGTTGGCCGCAGTCGCCAGCGTCGCCTTGCCCGAAGGCAGCAGGAAGTTGCGGCCGTAACCCGACTTCACGGTCACGCGGTCGCCGATGTTGCCGAGGTTGGCAACCTTGGTGAGCAAAATGACATCCATGATGAGTTCCGCCTCGATTAATGCTGGTCGGTGTACGGCAGCAACGCGAGGTATCGCGCACGACGTACGGCCACGGCCAACTGACGCTGATAGAACGAGCGAGTCCCGGTAATCCGGCTCGGCACGATCTTGCCCGTCTCGGTGATGTAGGCCTTGAGCATGCCCAAGTCCTTGTAGTCGATCTGCTTCACGTCTTCGGCGGTGAAGCGACAGAATTTCTTGCGGCGCGTGAAGCGGCTGCCGCCGGCGCCCTGCTTGCCATCTTTCATGTGTATTACTCCGCCATCATCTCGTCATCGCCGAGATCGTCACGACGCATGCGTCGCGGTCGATCCATGCCTTCACCGTTGCCACCATTGGCCTCTTCCTCGGCGGCACGCGCCATCGGCGAAGGTTCGGTGACCGGGCCATCCATCTTCACCACCAGGTGACGCAGCACCGCATCGCTGAAACGGAATGCGCCGGTGAGTTCGGCCAGAGTCTTCTGGTCGGTCTCGATGTTCATCAGGATGTAGTGGGCCTTGTGGACCTTGGCGATCGGGAACGTCAACTGACGGCGACCCCAGTCCTCGAGACGATGAATTTGACCACCACCCTGGGTGATCATGCTCTTGTAGCGCTCGAGCATGGCCGGAACCTGCTCGCTCTGATCCGGATGGACCAGAAACACGATTTCATAGTGCCTCATGTTGTCTCCTTGTGAATGTGAAGCCACCCCACGAGGCGCTGCGGGTGTGGCAAGGAATTCCCCCCGGATGCCCGGGGGCCGCGGACTATAGCGAAACAGGGCGGGTTCCGGCAACCCCGAGCCGCTGGCGCGTGGCTTCGTAGAGCAGCATACCGGCGGCTACGGAGACGTTCAGGCTCTCCACGGTGCCGAGTGAGGGCAGCCGAACCAGCAGATCGCAGTGCTGGCGGGTGTTCTGCCGCAGGCCACTGCCCTCCGCGCCCATGACGAGCACCGTAGGGCCGCGAAGATCAACAGCAGCTGCCGCGGACTGTGCCTCGGCGGCTGCACCCACAACCCAAAGCCCGTGCTCCTTCAATTCCCGCAGACAGCGCGACAGGTTGGTGACGACCGCCACGGGCGTGCTCTCGGCGGCCCCTGCTGCGACCTTGCGAACGGTAGCGTTCATTTGTACGGCGCGATCTTTGGGGATGATCACCGCGAGCGCGCCGCAGGCATCCGCGGTGCGCAGACAGGCGCCAAGGTTGTGAGGATCCTGCACGCCATCGAGCGCCAGCAGCAAAGGCGCAAAGGGCGCCGCGACATTCGCCGCCGCTTGCAGACGCACCAGCGCGGCATTCAAGTCGTCTTCACGCCAAGCGGGCAACGGCAGCACCTCGGCCACCACGCCTTGGTGCACTGCCGCCGCGCCAACGCGCCGTGACAACTGCTCGGCATCCACACGCTGCACGGCGCAACGCGCCTCGGCCGCGAGCTGCAGCACTTCGGCAATTCGCGCATCCTCGCGCCCGCGTGCGATCCAAATGCCGCGCAGCCTCGAAGGGTCACGCTTCAACAACGCACGAACGGCATGCAGGCCGTGGATGTACTCGACAGCACTCATGAGGCGATGTTACTCCGCCAACTCGAGATCGATGAGGCCCTCGACCGGATTGGCATTCGTGACGATCACTCGAACCGCGGTGCCGATCGCGAGGCGCCGTCGGGTACGCCGGCCTAGCCAAGCATGGCCGCTCGCCTCCATGACGTACTCGTCATCCGCCAACGCCTCGGTGCGCAACAGGCCGTCGATGCCGAGACCGCGCAATTGCACAAAACAGCCATACTCGACCACCGTCGTGATCAAGCCCTCGAAGGTCTGCCCGAGCCGTTCGCGCAGGTAGGAGCACTTGAGGAAACTGTCGACGTAACGATCGGACTCGTCGGCGCGCTTCTCGAGCTTCGAGAGTTCCTGTCCGAGCACGGCAAGCTCATCGGCGGAACTGCGCACACCCGTCGGATCGCGCGGATCGCAAACCGCTTTCAGTGCACGATGCACCACTAGATCCGGGTAACGACGAATCGGCGAAGTGAAGTGCGCATAGCCCTCGAGGGCAAGTCCAAAGTGTCCGATGTTCGTCGGCTGATAAACCGCTTGCGGCATCGAACGCACCACCAATGACTCGATGAATGGTCGATCCGGCGATTTGCCGAGCCGCTCGGTGATCTTGCGCAGATCGCGCGGCTGTACTTCCTCGGGCAGCTCCGCATCGATGCCGAGTGCCGCAAGGGCAGCTTGCAGCACATCGAGTTTCTTCTCTTCGGGAACGGCGTGTACCCGGTAGAGTCCGCCGGCTTTCGCCGCCTTCAATTCGCGCGCCGCCGCAACGTTGGCGAGAATCATGCACTCCTCGATCAGCTTGTGCGCATCGTTGCGCGCGTAGAGATCGATGCCGCGTACGCGACCGTTGGGGTCGAAGTCGTACACGGGCTCACTGCTTTCGAAATCGAGCGCACCACGCCGGTGCCGCGCCTTCAGCAATACCTTGTAGAGATCGACGAGCGGTTGCAACTTAGGCAGCAGCGTGCCGAGCGCCTTACGTTCCGCCGGGCGTTCGTCGAAGAGCGCGGCGTAGGCCTTGTCGTACGTCAATCGATGATGACTGCGCATCACCGCGGGATAGAACTTCCATTCGCGCAATTGACCCGTGCGACCGATCTGCATGTCGGCGACGAAGCACAAGCGATCGACCTCGGGCTCGAGCGAACAGAGGTGATTGGACAAACCCGTCGGCAGCATCGGAATGACGCGATTCGGGAAATACACCGAGGTACCGCGCTCGAGCGCATCGCGGTCGAGCCCAGATCCCGGACGCACGTAATGGCTGACATCGGCAATCGCAACGACGAGCCGAAACCCGCCGGCTTGCGCCTCGGCGTACACGGCATCATCAAAATCCCGAGCGTCCTCACCGTCGATCGTCACCAGAGGCATCTCGCGCAGATCAACTCGGCCGCGAATCTCCCGCGGATCGATGCGCGCACCGTGCGCCTCGGCCTCGCGCAGCGCCTCGGCACCAAATTCCACCGGCAAGGCGTAACGGGCGATCGCCGTCTCGCAGGCCATCTCAACGGGCCTATCGAGATCGAGCCGCTTGCTCACGGCAGCCATGGCGGTGCGATTCGCGTCGGGGTAGCGAGTGATTCGCGCAATGACCCAGTCGCCGGCGCGGGCACCCCCCAGTTGGTCGGGCGGCACGAGGCAACGCAGACTCAAACGCCGATCGACCGAGTGCGCGAAGGCCGTGCGGCCGGCGATCTCGATGGTCGCCAGGAAAGCGGTCACGCCCCGCGCGAGCACCGCCTCCACTTCGCCCGAATAGCGCCCGGTGTGATCTTTTCGGGCCCGCACTCGAACACGATCACCCGAGGTCAAACCCGTCATCTGCGGCGGCGGCAGGAACACGCTCTCCGTCTGCCCCTCTACCTTGACGAAGCCGAACCCGGATCGGTGCGCGCTGACCACCCCCTCCATGAGCCCGGCCGACGCGGCGCCGGACGGCCCGCGCGCTCGTTCGCGGCGGGGACCGCTGCGCGACCTCCCGCTGGTCTTGCGTCGCTTCATCGTATTTCCTTCATTGACAGTCCTCGTGACCCTGCGTAGATTTCGCGGCCCACCCTGCCCGGGTGGCGGAATTGGTAGACGCACTAGTTTCAGGTACTAGCGGGTAACACCGTGGAGG
>VEQP01000061.1 GCA_018883185.1 Nevskiaceae bacterium
GGCGCACCCTGTTTCAGCAGGTCAGCGCTGGTCACCACGCGCAGCGGCAACGCCTCCGCCTCGGCCGCGCGCAGGATTTTTGATCCGGTGACGACGACCTCCTCGAGGGCGGGCTCATCGGCGGCGCGCGTCTGACCGGTGACCAACGCCATCACTGCGGTGACGGCCGCCAATATTCCTTTCGTTACTGTGTTCTTGCCGAGCATTGTTTTCCCCTTCGACAGGGCTTGACCCCGGATAGTGTTGTACTGCTTTCACCCATTTTGAGCAATCGTTTGCTCAAGCGCCTTAATGCTGCCTTTCGGTTGCCGCCATTGTCAATACGGATTGCGCCCCTCGATGGCGCGCAAGCGTCGATCAGCTTCGCGGATCGCTTCTTTGAGCGGCGCTGCAGCCAATGGCCGGTTGAAGTTCGCGAGGTAGGGAGCCTGCATGGTCGCGGCAGTGATCGTGTCGAGATCCGGCGGAAGTCGTGGATCGTGTCCGAGTGACTCGAGCGACACGCGCATACCCAATCGCTGCAGTAGCCTCAGGTGCCCTTCCACCTCTTGCGGCGGGCGGGGCTCGAGCAGCATCTGTACGACAGTACCGAAAGCCACGGCCTCACCGTGCAACGCGGCAGCCAGAGACGGCACCGCCGAAAATCCGCGGACCAGTGCGTGCGCAATCGATAAACCGCCGCTTTCGAAACCGATGCCGCTGCACAGCACGGCGGCCTCGATGATGGCCTCGAGCGCGTCGCTTGGATGCCCCGCAGCTGCCGCAGCAAGCCCGTCCTCGCCACGGGTCGCAATTAGCTCGTAACCACGCTCGGCCAGTGCTGTCGCAGCCCAAGGGGGTCGCCCACCATGGAAGTTCGTGCCGCCCGCCGCCGCACAAGCGGCAGCCTCGAACTTCTTCGACAGCGCATCACCGAGTCCTGCGCGCAGAAAACGCACCGGTGCCTGAGCGATCAGCGCCGTATCGACGAGCACGAGCGCAGGGTTGCGCTCAAGTAATTCGACGCCCAGCAAACGATGATCCGTGTCATACAGCACGATCAGGCGCGAGGTCGGCGCATCGTTGGAAGCAATGGTTGGTACGATCACCACAGGCAAGCCGAGCCCCTTGGCGACGCCCTTGGCCGTATCCAGAGCCTTGCCACCACCGAGCCCAACGACGATGCAACGCTGCCGCGGCGGCTCGCGGGCTGCAGTAATCAGCCCCGCGATGGCCGCGCGCGTGCACTCCCCCGCAAACCTAAGGCGTTGTACACCAAAGCCCTGCGTGACGAGCTCGTCACGCACCGCAACGCCCACCACAGCGTCCACCACATCATCCGTGACCAGTAAGATCTTGTTGGCCGTCATCTCGCGCAATTGCGCGCCAAGAGCCTGCAAGGCGCCGGGCCCCTGAATATAACGACCGGGAAAGCCTGCGATACGCAAAGCGGTCGTCACGACACCGGCCCTCGGGACTCCATATCCGACAAGGCGTGGTGGATCTCGCGCAAGCGTCGCGCGCTGTCACGATACAAACCATAAGCTTCCGTATATCGCGAATGGGCACTTGCTTCGGGCTCATACCAGTGCTGTGCCTCGGGCGCAGCAGCGCGGGCGGAACGCGCGTCTGCGAATACGCCCGCGCCAACCCCGGCCAGCAACGCCACCCCCACCGAAGCGTCAGTGCGACTCGGCAAGCCGATCGGAATGCCAAGTACGTCGGCCACAATTTGCCGCCAGGTCGGGCTTTGTGATCCACCACCGATGATCAATGCGCGCGATAAGGCGAGGTCCTGCGCCACAAACTCGCCGAGGACATCGCGAATCGACATGGCGATTCCCTCGTACAACGCCCGCACGAAGTGACCAGGCCGGTGGCGCATCGTCATCCCGATGAAATCTCCCCGCAATAGAGGGTCCTAGTAGGGCGCTCGCTCGCCGAGCAGATACGGATGGAACAACAAGCCGTCGCTACCTGGTGCGATGGCGGCCGCCAGGCTGTCCATGTGGGCGAATACTGCAGCGCCGTCTTCCCCCTCACGGCGGAAAAACATATCACGCAACCACCGATGTGCAGACGCACAACTATTCGTGGCCGAAATCGTGTACCACAGCTCGGGGATCGCGAACGGGTAATTGATCAGCGTCCGATGCGCGTGCGGTTGTCGATCGACGAAACTAACCGTCGCCGCCGTTGCAAGCTTGATAACGCCCGCGCCCCCAACATCGGCGCCGGCGGCATATGCCTCGGCCGACGTGTCGGAGGTACCACACACGAGCGGCGTTCCAACCTGCAGACCGCTGAGAGCAGCCGCGGCAGCGGTGACCCGGCCGACCACCGCCTCAGGTGTGACCACAGGCGGCATCGTCTGCGCAGGCCAGCCGATCAGATCCAATAATTCACCGGACCATGCATGGGCCTTGTAGTCCCAAAGCATAGTGCCGACGGCATCGGTCACGTCAGTATGCCACTCGCCGCATAACCGCCACCGCAGCCAATCCTTCGGCATCATCAAGCGACGAGCCCGACGTGCGACACCCGGCTCATGCCGTTGCAGCCAAAGCAATTGAGTCAGAGTCCACGTCGGTGTCGGCCAGTTCAACGCGATCTGCAAAATGGCCTCACCGGCACGCTCCTGCAATTCTTTGACTTCCGCTCCGCTGCGCTGATCACTCCACAAGACTGCAGGGCGCAAAACCCGATCGAACTCGTCAAGTAGCACCCAGGAGTGCGTGCCCGCGCTGAAACTGACCGCCTGTATCTGATCGGCTGCAATGTTTGCCGCCGCCATGACTCGCGGCATGCTCTCGCACAGTGCGCGCCACCAGTCCTCCGGATCCTGCTCAGCCCAGCCGGGTCGCGGCGAATGTGTGGCGAAATGAGAGGAGGCAGAAGCCACCGTGCGCCCCATGACATCGAGCAGCGACACTTTCATCGCCCCTGCGCCGAGGTCGACGCCGAGCAGCATCGCGCGTCGCTCAGCCATTTACGCCAAAGTAGCGATCAATGACCTGCCGGACGAGCCCGACGATGTCATGCCCGTACGGGCAGACCGCGACGCAATAAGAGGCTGCCGCCGTGTTCTCGAGCAGCGACCGCGTTGCAGGAGTTGGCGGCAATGCTCCTCCAACCACGGCAAGACTCACCATCGCCAAGGCCGATGGAATGACCGCCTCGTTGCCGGGCGACACTGCAGCCGGAATCGCGCTTCGACAGGGTGCGGGGCAGCAGGCGCAGTGTTTCAGCGCACTCGTGTTGATGACTAAAGTATCGTTCATCGCCGCGACGCCCCCGATTTCATCGCTGACCACCTCGGTCGGGCATCCCGAGCTTTCCCGGCGCAAACAAACCCTGCGGATCGAGGTGATCTTTAATCGCCTGCAAGATCTCTACGCCGAGCCCGAGCTCATCGAGCAATTTGTAGCCACGCAATATGCCAATGCCGTGGTGATGACTGATTGCGCCCCCGTTGCGCAGCGCGATGTCCTGGATCTGGTCGGCAAGCCCGAACAACAGCGGAATCGCCTCATCCTCCGGCATTGGCGGCAGACACATGGTCATATATTCGCAGGCACCCTCCGGATAAGCGTGTGACCAATGCGCGCCGAAGTCGATCTGCGGGTGGGCAGCGCGCGCCGCGGCTACGAATTCCCGGTGCATGTTGGGCAGCGTGCTCCAGCGACCCGTGACTTCGATCGTGTCGGCATACCAATCGCGGACCTGATACTGAACAGAGCCACTGAGATAGCGTGTCTTCAGCCACTCGAGATACGGCGTATCAGCCGCTGTGACGGCGCCGTGGGAACGAGCGATCTGCCAGGATAAATCGCGCTCAAGCGCCGCCAAACTCGCGCTACCCGCGTACTCGAGGATAGCCATGATGGGCTTCCTATCGAACGGCTCTCTACCGCCGACTCGGTGTGCAGTCTCGTGCGCATCGTATAACCGTACGACTGCAGGTCGCAGTTCGGCCTGCATGATTTGTCTGAGCGTGCTGAACCCTGCATCAAGATCATCTAACGCCAGTACGAGCGGGAGCTTCGCCTGAGGTTTCGGCCATACCCGTAAAGTGACCGTTGCCAGGACGCCGAGAGTCCCCTCCGAGCCCACAAATAGATCCTTCAAAGAGGGCCCGACAGATCGTCGACTGACGGGCCTGACCTCCAACAAGCGGGAGTCCGGCAGCACCACGGTGCACCCCTGCACCATGTCCTCGATCTTGCCGTAGCGCGATGAGCTCTGACCCGCACCGCGGCAAGCCACCCAGCCACCCACGGTCGACATATGCAAGGATTGCGGATGGTGCCCGGTGGTCCAACCACGTTCGTCGAGCCACGCCTCGAGTTGCGCACCATTCAATCCAGCCTGAACGGTGACGAGCCCATCGATCGGCTCGAACGCAACGATGTGGTTCAGCGCTTTCAGATCCAGAATCAATTCGCCGGATACGGGCATCGCTGCGCCGAGCACCCCGGAGCCGGCACCAAACGGCAATACGGCGATACCATGTTCGCGTGCGAACCGAACGACTTGCTGCAGTTCCTCCACGCTCGTCGGAGAAACCACTGCCGAGGGCAAACTCGCCGGGATTCTCAACCGTCGCACGTTGAACACTGCGAACGGCGAGCGATCACGACTGTACACCCACAGCGCTGCCGGATCGTCGCGAACGGCCTGATCGCCCACTAGCGCACGCAAGGCCGGAACCCACGACGGCGACTGCCTCGCCGCGAGCACCTCCTCGAGAGCGCGCGATGCGAGCGGTGTGCTCAGCGACGGCATGAAGACTTAGACAAACGATTGCTCACGTGAAAATGTTGGCATTTTCACGCTCCGACGTCAATCCGCTCAACGGCGCCGCGGTGGCGCCGTTGACTCGCGGACGATGATCTTGTCCGGCGCGAATATCCGGGAGACGGTCTTGGTCTTGCCCTCGAGAAGATCTATCAGGCCGTCGGTTGCGACTTTGCCCATCTCCTGAAGCGGCATGCGTAGGGTAGTCAGCGGCGGATGCAACATGTCGGCAATCTGTACGTCGTGAATACTCATGACGGACATATCCTCGGGGACTCGGACTTTTTCCGCGTGCAGCACCCGTAGCGCACCCGCCGCCGAAAGCACCGTCGCTGCGATCACAGCGGTCGGTCGCGGGTTCAGCTTGAGGATTGCGCGCATCGCCCGCTCACCGCCCTCGAACGTATAC
>VEQP01000062.1 GCA_018883185.1 Nevskiaceae bacterium
TCTATGCACTGAGCAGTACCGATGAGGTCGGCCGTGACAGTCTGGTGCAGATCGTCGGCGGCTTGGAAGTGCAACGGGAACTGCGTCGCTCACCCGGTCGAAAGCCCTGGGGCTACGCGCCCTACACGGCCTTGCGCTGGTACCCGCAACCGCCCGGCACGCCGCTGCTCGCGGTGCGCTCGGCCCAGCGCGTGGCACCACTACAAGCTGAGGTGGGCATCATGTTCGGCCCCCTCGAGCCGGTGCGAGTCGGTCGTTTCACCCTCCCGAGGATCGGTCTGAGTTACCGGGTGGGACGCGATCTGCAAGCCGTGAGCCTTGTGTTCGGCGAAGCCTTTTGAACGCGGCGGTTGCCGCATCCCACGCCGCCGCTCACAATTGCGCATCATGACCGACGAAGCCCGCGGGGCGCCGCGCCGCCTGCCTGCCACCACCGATTGCTCACCTGCCGCGCGGGATGCCCGCCGGGCTCGACTGGGCGACGAAGGCTACTCGATCGAGGCCATCAGCGGGCTGGCGCCGGACATGGCACCCGAGGCACTGGCGGGCAGCATCGAAGGGTTCATTGGCTTTGCCCGAATCCCGCTGGGTGTGGCCGGCCCCGTACGGATCCGCGGACGGCATGCAGACGGTGATTTCATCGTGCCGCTCGCGACCACCGAAGGCACCTTGGTCGCATCCTTCCAGCATTCGTTCAACGTCATCAATCGCTGCGGCGGTGCCGTGGCCGCCTGCAGTCGGCAATTGGTCGGCCGCGCACCCTGCTTCACATTCGCCGACATCGCCACCGCGATGAGCGTTGCCGAATGGCTTCCAGCGCAGTTGTCGCTGATGCAAACCGCGGCCGCCACGACCTCACGCTTCTGCCGCTTGCAGAGTGCCAAGACATCGCTGGTCGGCAACACCGTCTACATGATGCTCGAGTACTCGACCGGCGATGCGGCGGGCCAAAATATGGTCACGCTCGCCACCCAGGCGGTGTGCCAGCAGTTGCTGCCGCTGATGCCGCATACCCCTGACAGCTGGCTCGTGGAGTCGGTGCTCTCGGGCGACAAGCGCGCCTCGGCACAGGCTTTCCTCGGCGCCCGCGGGCGCAATGCCTCGGCAGAGATCGTATTGCCGTCGCGCGTGATCGGCCGCTACTGGCGCTCCGATGCCGCGGGCATGGCACGCACTTGGAATCAGGCGACGGTGGGCGCGGCCCAGACCGGTGCTGTCGGCCTGCAAGGCAATGTCGCCAATGCCTTGGCGGCACTGTTCATCGCCTGCGGGCAGGACGTGGCCTGCGTCTCGGAAGCCACGACGTCGATTACCCGCTGCGAGCTCACGGCGCAATCGGATCTGTATGTCTCCGTGACCATGCCCAATCTCATCGTCGGCACGGTGGGCGGCGGCACATTTCTGCCCACAGCCAAAGAAAGCCTTGGCATGCTCGGCTGCACCGGCACAGGTACGGCCGCCAAGTTTGCGGAGATTTGCGCCGTGGTGGCGCTGGCGGGAGAACTCGCCATCATCGGTGCCATGGCGAGCGGAGCCTTTGCCGCGGCGCATGCGAGCGGCGGCCGCAAAGGTCGCGGTACGGGCGAAGCCTGAGGACGCTGCGAGCATGAGCCGTCAACGCAAGCCCGTGCGGCGCTTTCTGCTGCACAAGGTCCTGCCGCCAATCGGCTGGCGGATGTACCGCAGCCTGGGTCGTTCATGGACTTACGACAGCCGCAACATTGAGGTGTTGCACCGGCTGATCGCAGCCAAGCAACCCGTGGTCGGCGCGTTTCTGCACTCGCGCACCTTCGCGCTGCTGCACTATTTCAGCCTGCCCGAACAGGGCCGCTGGATCCTCATGTGCTCGCAGAGTCGCGACGGCGAGGCGATGACTCGTATCGAGGAGGGCCTCGGCTTTCGGGTCGCGCGAGGCTCCTCGGGCAAAGGCGGCGCGCGCGCACTGGTCGAGATGATCAAGGCCCAACGCGAAGATCGCGGCCTCAATTCCTGCCTCGCCATCGACGGCTCCCGCGGACCGCGAGGCATTGCCCAACTCGGCACCATCACGCTCGCCCAGAAGACGGGCAGCGTATTGCTGCCGGTCGCCGCCTCCACCCGGGACGGCTGGCGCTGGAGCCGCTCCTGGGATCGCACCGTCATCCCGAAGCCCGGCGCCACGGTGGTGGTGCAAGCCGCCGAGCCCATCGAAGTGCCGGCGAAGATGAACGAGCGGGAACTCGAAAGCCTCCGGCAGCGTCTGGAAGATACGATGTTCCAGTTGCACTACGAGCTCGACCGACAAACCGGTTATCACGACGAGGAACCGCTGCGGTTATCCGCAGCGCCCATCACTGCCCCATGAATGGACCCCTGACATGCGCCACGTGCTCTCCCTGCTCATGACTACCGCCCTCATCACCACCGCCGTTGCTGCCGACAATCCGCTGCTGCGCCCCTGGACGGGTCCGTACGGCGGCGTGCCGCCCTTCGATCAAGCTTCACCCGCCCTGCTCGCACCGGCTCTCGAGGAAGGCATGGCGCTGC
The DNA here is from genome assembly GCA_018883185.1 of Nevskiaceae bacterium. Classification (GTDB taxonomy): domain Bacteria; phylum Pseudomonadota; class Gammaproteobacteria; order Steroidobacterales; family Steroidobacteraceae; genus UBA964. Next base: position 2,527 of record VEQP01000062.1, read on the forward strand.
ACCTGAAGGAGTTGCAGGCGATTGCAGACAACCCGGCACCGCCGAACTTCGAAAACACCATCGCCGCGATGGAACGCTCGGGTCGCGCCCTCGATCGAGCGACTACGGTGTACTACATCTACGGCTCAACGCTGAGTGATGATGCCGTGCAGCAGGTGGAGCGCAACATCGAGCCCAAGCTCGCCGCCTTTCGCGACCGCATCACGCAAAACGAGAAGCTCTTCAAACGCATCGCAACCGTCTATGCGAGCCGCGAGTCCGCAGGGCTGACGCCGGAGCAGCAACGCCTGACCTGGCTCGTGCACAACAACTTCGTTCGCGCCGGTGCGAAACTCGATGCCTCAGCGAAGCGACGACTTGGCGCCATCAACCAGAGTCTCGCCGGGCTCTTCACCCGCTTCAGCCAGAATCTGCTCGCTGACGAAAGCGAGCGCTTTTTCGTGTTGCAGTCGGAGGCCGACCTCGCAGGACTGCCAGAATCCTTGCGCACCGGCTTCGCCGCGGATGCCGAGCGACGCAACCAGAAAGGCAAATGGATCGTGGCCAACACCCGCTCGTCGGTCGAGCCCTTCCTGACGTACTCCACCCGTCGCGATCTGCGTGAGCAGGTGTGGCGTACCTTCGTGAACCGCGGCGACAACGGCGATGCCCGTGACAACAACGCCATCATCGGCGAGATCCTGCAACTACGCGCCGAGCGCGCACGGCTGCTGGGTTATGCCACCCATGCCCATTGGCGGCTCGAGGATTCCATGGCCCGCACGCCGGAGCGTGCGATGGAGCTGATGGAAGCGGTTTGGAAGCCGGCGGTTGCCCGCGTGCGCGAGGAAGTCGCCGATATGCAAAAGCTCGCCGACGGCGAAAACGCCGGCATCCGCATCGAGCCCTGGGACTACCGTTACTACGCAGAGAAGGTCCGCAAGGCCAAGTACGACCTCGACACAAACGAGCTCAAGCCCTACCTGCAGCTTGAGAAGCTGCGTGAGGGCATGTTCTACGTGGCGGGTGAACTGTTCGGCATGCGCTTCACAGAGCTCGCGGCTGGAACGGTGCCTGTGTACCACCCGGACGTACGGGTATGGCGCGTCGACGACCCCGCGGGCAAGTTGATCGGCCTGTGGTACTTCGACCCGTACGCGCGCATCGGCAAACAGTCGGGCGCCTGGATGAACGCCTACCGCAATCAGGAGCGCTTCGACGGCGCGGTTACCACGATCGTGTCGAACAACTCCAACTTCGTGAAGGGTAAGCCCGGTGAGCCCGTGCTCATCAGCTGGGACGATGCGGTCACGCTGTTCCACGAATTCGGGCATGCGCTACACGGCCTGTCGTCGAACGTCACCTACCCGAGCGTCTCAGGTACGAACGTGGCACGAGATTACGTCGAATTCCCCTCGCAACTGCTCGAGCACTGGTTGCCCGTGAAGGAAGTGCTCGATCGCTTCGCCGTGCACTACCAGACGGGCATGCCGATTCCGGCCGAACTAGTCGCCAAGGTCGAGCGTGCCAAGACGTTCAATCAAGGCTTCGCCACGGTCGAATACCTCTCGGCAGCGCTGATCGACATGAAACTGCACTTGGCAGCACGGCAGGATTCGCGGATCGATGCCGACGCCTTCGAACGTGAGACGCTGACGGCACTCGGCATGCCCAAAGAAATCGTTATGCGTCACCGGACGCCGCAGTTCGGCCACGTTTTTTCGGGCGATGGCTACTCCGCGGGCTACTACAGTTATCTTTGGGCAGACACCCTCACGGCAGACGCCTGGGACGCCTTTGTCGAGGGCAAGGGCGCGTGGGACAAAGAGCTTGCGCAGCGCTTGCGCGACAACGTGTTCTCCATAGGCAACACGCGTGACCCTGCCGAAGCGTACCGCTCGTTCCGTGGTCGCGACCCCGGCATCGAAGCGTTGATGCGCAAACGCGGGTTCAATAATTGACCTCGGCCGCAGCACGGAAATTGCGTAGGCAAAAGGGCTTTTTGCGCCTATAATTTGGACCGTTGTAATTGTTGATCCGTCGAGGACATTGAATTCATGGCCAAGAAGACCGCTCGCCCGGCTCGCGCCGGCAAGAAAACCAAGTCGAAGTCCAAGCGCAGCATCGCGGGCTGGACTCCGGCTGACGAACAAAAGCTGCGTAAGTTGGCGGGCAAGATGTCCACGCCGAAGATCGCAAAGGCCCTCAACCGTTCGGTTGCGGCCGTCACCTTCAAGGCTTTCGCGCTGCGCCTGTCGCTGCGTTTGCCGAGCTCGAACCGCGGCCGACGGCTCAAGGTTTCGAAGCGCTAAACCACCCTACGACTCGTCGCAGCACACTGAGCGCAAGCCAACCACGGCTTGCGGCTCGTGCTGCACGGGTTGGTCCTGCGACCACGGTGAGCAGTGCGAGCACCGCCAGAACGGCCTTGTTGCTCGAGGCCGTGCGTGCGACACGCAGGCCGCGATCAATCCACGGCGCGCTGTTCACCACCGACGCCGCATCCTCGCTGATCTGATCACGCAGGGCCGCACTGCGGTCGAGCAGTTGTCTGCGACGGATGACGATCGGGTCCTCGCCGCTCATGCGCCATCACCGCTGGCACGGCGCTGCAGCGCCTCGCGATCGCGCCGCAGCTCATCGAGCGTTCCCGCCAGCAGTCGCGG